>DATBIM010000095.1:0-25105 GCA_036556905.1 Candidatus Methylomirabilota bacterium | reverse complement strand
CAGGATCACAAGCGACTGCTGGAGGGAGATGCGGGCCCCAATACCGGCGGCATGGGCGCGTACAGCCCGGTCTCGGTGGCCCCGCCCGAGCTGCTGGAGCGCACCCGTCGCGACGTGCTCTTGCCCGCGCTCGCCGAGATGCGCCGTCGCGGCACACCGTTCACCGGGCTGCTGTACGCCGGGCTGATGGTGGACGACGACGGCGCACCGTGGGTGGTCGAATTCAATTGTCGGCTGGGCGATCCCGAGGCCCAGGTGGTTCTGCCGCTCATCGCCGGGGGACTGACCCGGTCGCTCTGGGCAGTGGCGCGCGGCACGCCGCCGACCCCCTTGCAGCTGCAGCCTGGGGCGGCATCGGTCACCACGGTGCTCGCCTCTCGGGGGTACCCGGATGCGCCCGAGAAGGGCGCTCCGATCAGCATCCCTGAGCGTCTGCCGGAAGGGGTCATCGTCTTCCACGCGGGAACCACTCGCGGCCCCGACGGGATGCTCCGGGTGAGTGGCGGCCGAGTGCTCAATGTGACCGCCGTCGCTGGCGGCTTCCCAGAGGCTCAGCGTCTCAGCCGAGAGACCGCGGAGGCGATCGAGTACGAGGGCAAGATCTTTCGCCGCGACATCGGGTGGCGCGAGGCCGCCCGCCTGGCCGGCGCGGTGCGCGAGCACTAGCGGACGTGCGGAGCGGCCGGGTAGCGGGGATCGTGCTCGCGGCAGGCTCCTCGTCGCGGCTCGGCAGCAACAAGCTTCTGGTGCCGCTGGATGGGGAAACGGTGGTGCGTCGGGTTGCCCGGCGAGCCGTTGATGCCGGGCTCTCTCCGGTGATCGTGGTGACCGGGTTCGAGGCGGAACGAGTCGGCGCGGAGCTCGAGGGACTCGCGGTCGTGCCGGTGACCAACCGGGAGCATGCCCTCGGGATGCACGCGTCGGTTCGGATCGGGATCGGTCAGGTCCCGGCCGATTGCGACGGCTTGATCATCATCCTGGCCGACATGCCGCTGGTGACGTCCGCCATGCTCACGGCGCTGGTCGCCCGCTTTCGCGGGGGGCTCGAGCCGCTGGTGATCTCGCGGTACGGGGAGGTCCAGGCTCCGCCCACGCTCTACTCCCGGGCGCTCTTCTCCGCGCTCGGCGCGGCGGGCGAAGGGTGCGGCCGCCAGGTGATTCGGGATCACAAGCATGAAGCGGCGGAGTTGCAGTGGGCGCCCGAGCTGCTGGTGGACCTGGACCGCGCCGAGGATGTCGCCCGGCTCCGGGGTACCGCGCACTAGCCGTATAGATTTCGGGCTCGATGCCCGAGCTTCCCGAAGTCGAAACCATCGTCCGCGACATTCGACCTGCCCTGCTTGGCCGCCGTCTCGAACGAGTGTCTCTCAGCCATGACGACGTGCTGCGGGGTGTGACCCGCCGGCGCCTGGTCCGTGGCCTCACCGGCGCCACCGTCGGCGACGTGTTCCGCCGGGCCAAGCACGCGGTGCTCGACCTGGGCGAGCGCCGGCTGGTGGTCCAGCCGGGCATGACCGGGTCCTTGATCGTGCATGCGCGGCCGCTCGCCCGAAGCGAGCGGCGCTACGCCGTCCTGCGGGCGGCGCTCGATGACGGCCGCGAGCTGGTCTATGACGATGTCCGTCGCCTCGGCACCCTGCTGCTGCTCGACCAGCGCGGATGGAGCCGCTATGACGCAGCCATCGGGCCGGAGCCGCTCGACCCCCGCTTCACGCCTGAACGTCTGGGCGAGGCGCTCGGCCGGTCCCGGCAGGCGGTGAAGAAGGTGATCATGGACCAGAAGTACCTGGCGGGCGTGGGGAACATCTACGCCAACGAGGCGCTGTTCGCCGCCGGTATCGACCCCTCCAAGCCGGCCGTCAAGCTGACGCCCGACCAGCACCGCAAGCTCCACCGCGAGATCCGGCGGATCCTGCTGGCCGCGATCGCTGGCGACGGCACCACGGTCCGCGACTACCGCACCGGCACCGGCGAGGAGGGAAGCTTCCAGCTCGAGCTTCAGGTGTACGGTCGTGAGGGCGAGCCCTGCCGGCGCTGCGGGACCAGGCTCGCCGGCACTCATGCGATCGATGGGCGGATCACCGTGTTCTGTCACCACTGCCAATCGTGAGTCGGCGCCTCGCTCGACGTCTGGCTGCAGCGCCGGTCACCGACCTTCGACTGCTTCGTCAACGCGTCGGTACCAGCGCCGAGAATCGCCCCGCGGTCTATCGGATGCTCGACGCCGACGGCCGCATCATCTACGTCGGCAAGGCCAAGCGGCTTCGAACCAGGCTGCTGACGTACTTCCGAGCTCGCTATCCCGCCGACAAGGCGGCGCGGATCCTGTACGCCTCCCACGACATCGCTTGGGACTACGTGCCGTCCGAGTTCTCCGCCTATCTCGGTGAGCTGCGCCAGATCAAACGGTACCGGCCGGCGTTCAATCACCGGGGCAATCTCACCCGAAGAGCGGTGTTCATTAAGGTCTCGAGGGGACCGGCGCCCCGAGTGTATGCCGGCGATACGGTCGCCCGTGATGACGTCCGCTGCTACGGTCCTTTCCGCTCGCTCGGGCGGACCGCCGAGGCGGTGCGAACGTTGAACGACCTGCTCGGCCTCCGCGACTGCGCGGCGACGACGCCGATCATCTTCAGCGGTCAGGGCGATCTTTTCGGCTCCAACCGGCAGGCAGGCTGCATGCGTCACGAGTTCGGCTTCTGTACCGGCCCGTGCGCGGGGTTCGTCGCCGAACGCGAGTACCGGGCCCGGGTGGAAACCGCGATTGCGTTTCTCGATGGCCGCACCATCCAGCCGATCGACCAGGTCGTCACCGCCATGCAGGACGCTTCGAAAGCGGACCGCTTCGAGCTGGCGGCGCGATGGCGGGAGAAATTCGAGCACCTGGAGTGGCTTCTGGCGGCGACCAGCAGAGCGCGCACCGCGGTAGACCTGCTCACCTTCGTGTACCGCGATCCCGGTACCTATGGAGACGATCGGATCTATCTGATCAGGCAGGGCGTGGTGCGCGCCGGTTTTGCCGATCCCACGACGCCGATCGAGGTGGAGGCGTTCCGCTCGGTGGTGGCTGCGGAGCTGGCGAAGCCGGATTCCGCCCCGGGCCCGCTCCCGTTGGAGTCGGTAGACGAGATTCTCCTCCTCATGGCGTGGTTTCGAGCCCATCCGGAGGCGCTTCGCCGAACCGGACCTCTCGTCGAGTGGGCTGACCCTGCCACGCGTCCTCTGGAGAGGACAGAACGAGTCGGCCCCCCGCCGGTTCCTCGATTGTAAAGGCCTCCCAGCCAAAGGCTTGCGCCACTGCAAATCGTGGCACCTGATGTGCCTGCCTCCCCCTGGTCCTCGGCGCCCCGGCGTCGATCAACTGACGGATCAGGGAGGCTCACATGCTACGATCGCTTTGCGCCGGCGCTCTTGCCGGCATCCTGCTCGCCGCACCGCTCCAGGCCCAGAGTGGAGCGCCCGGCAAGTTCGGCATCACCCCTTACGCGGGCTACATGAAGTTCGGCAATCTGGTCAAAGGGCCGCTCGGCACCGAGGTGCGCGGAGCGGCAGGACCGGTCTACGGGGCCGAAGCCACCTTCGGCATCACCCGGGGTATCGCGCTGGTTGGGAATGTCGCGTATGCCAGCTCCGATCTGGAGGTGGGCCTGCCGGTGGTAGGTGGACTCTCGGTCGGAAAGAGCTCGGCCCTGCTCTACGACGCGGCGCTGCGGCTCAGCGTGCCCTTGAACGCCGGCAGTGGAATCCGGCCCTTTGTGCAGGCAGGCGCGGGCGCGATGCGGCAGGAGATCGAGGTGGCTCCGGTGGCGACCAGGGCCACCAACTTCGCGTACAACCTGGGCGCCGGTGTTGATGTGCCGTTGGGATCCCGGTTGGGACTGCAGTTGATGGCGAAGGACTACATCGGAAAGTTCGACGCTCGGGAGGCGACCTCGGTGAACCTGAACACGGAGACGACGCACAACTGGACCGTGAGCGCAGGCGTTCGGCTGGGGTTGTGAATCGGGGCGGAACGACAGAGCGTCGTCACCCTGAACGCAGTGAAGGAGACCATGACGGCTATGGTCCCCTTCACTGCGTTCAGGGGTGACCCACATCTACTCGCCGACCACCGCCCAGAGATCCGGTAGTCGCTCCACCACGGAGCCTTGTTGCCCCGGTCTTGGTGGTGGCCAGGCATACCACCCTCCCGGACTGTCATCGTACAATCGAAACGCGATAGTCGGTCGCCTGCGCGCTTCACCCTCGAGCCACGCACCATCCAGCCGCAGGACCAGCGACCAACCCGACCGATCGCCTCGTGCGTCAACCGTCCAGCCTCCCCCTTCCCGCGCCCGGCCGAGCCGCCAGTCGGGGTCACCTCTCGGAGCCTCCCACCGCCCCGCCCGACCGCGGTAGACCACGCTGCTGTCCAGCGCGCGGCGGAAGTACCACTGGAAATCGTCGTGGCCCGGCATCACTCCTCGATCACCGGAGATGTCGAGGCTGATCACCAGATCGTCGCCCCAGTAATAGGTGGAGTCGGGGATCCGGGCGACGACGAAAGCCGAGTCGCCGGCACGGAGCAGCCAGATGCGGGCGACGCCCTGCCCGGTGCGAATCCGCACCGAGGGCTCCCCCAGGCCCGGGAAGCTCGAGGCGGCTTCAGGGGGCCCTGCGTTCACCCGCCGCACGGGCACCGTATCGGGAGGGGCTGTCTGGGGGACGAGCGAGAGCAGGACCGGTAGCAGGATCATGCTGGATCGAACGGCGCGAGTGGAACCAGCCGGCCTCTTGGAGGGATCCCAGCCTCCAGCTCGAGGATGCCGACCGAGGGGGGGAGGCGGAACCGCCGGGGCCCGGCACCGCCCGGGTTCATCACCGTCACCACCGTATCGACCAGGGTGAGGACCGGCCGGTGCGTGTGGCCGAACACGATGATCTCCGCCGAGGGAAACGCGGCCTGGACCGACTCGGGCGTGGGGGTGCCGAACTGGTCCCCGTGCGTGATCACGATCTCGAAGCCGTCCAGCTCGATGGTCGCCACCTGGGGAAGCTGTGCCCGGATGTCCCATCCATCGGTATTGCCGTAGACCGCTGTCACTGGAGCGATGGCACCCAGCTCGGTGAGGATCTCGAGAGGCCCGACGTCGCCCCCGTGCAGGATGTGGTCCACGTCCCGGAACACGTCGAACACTTCCGGACGGAGCAGGCCGTGGGTATCGGAGATCACGCCGAGACGCATCGGGCGGAGGCCTACTGCGGCAGGGCGTTGAAGGCGGCGAGCAGCTCGTTGGCGGTGAAGGCGCAGTGCCCGAATCGTTCGACATCGCTGCGCTCGAGGAGATCGCTTCGACCGGCGGCCGCCACCTTCTCCGCATAGAGCGGCTGGTGGAAGAATGGGACGATCGGATCTCCCGTGGTGTGAATGATCGAGATCGGTGCCGAAGGATCGCCAAAGGTCTGGAAGCGAAGCAGCTGAGCGCGGGCCTCCGCGTCCGCCGTGAATCGTGCGACCGCCGCGTTCAGTGCGGGATCGTCGGAGGAGCCCTGGTATACCCGGTCCATGTTGTCGTAGGGCTGGCCGCCAAGCCGCTCCTGCGCATCCGCGCTCCCCAGGACGTTGTACCGCAGGATCGCCGCGACGGTCGCGCCGAGGGTGGGCGGATCGAGGCCGTCGGCCGGAATCCCGGTGACGGCGGCCAGCTCGAGCGCGACGTCGGGATGATCGACCAGCGCGGTCACCACGGCGGGCGAGTAGGTCGACTCCCAAGCGGCGCGCACTTCCTCCGGTGGGTCAATCGGACTGCCGGGGATCACGCCGGGGAAGAGGTAGTCGAAGACCACGCGTACATCGCCGAGGTAGTCGATCTGCCGCCCGAAGTCGCCGATCGGGCCACAGGCCGCGAGGACGCCGGCGTACGGGTCCAGCGGTATTTCGGCCGACATCGCGGCTACCAGCCCGCCTTCCGAAAACCCGACGATGTAGATCCGGGCGGGATCCGGCCGCACCGTCCTCCGCACCAGTTCCTTGAGCTGCACCAGATCATCCACCGCCAGGTCGGCGACGAGCCCGTTCGCGCGGTAGCTCGTCGTTCCATACGCGTACCCGAGGCCGGTGACCACGTCTTGTGCCGAGATCCCACCGATCAGGTCCTCCCGAATCGCCAGGGGCTCGTCGGGGCGGACGTAGCCGTGGGCGTAGAGGATCAGGTCGCCGTTCCACTCGCCGGGGAAGCAGACTCGAGTGAGTGCCCCGCCGGGGGTGGTGCCGTCGGTGCAGCCCGCCACCGGCGGCTCGCCTTCGTCCTCGATACCCTGGCCACCCTCACCATCGCCGCAAGCCGCGAGACCGATCACCGCCGCGAGGATCCATCTTCGAAAGTCGCTCATCGGCCCTTCTCCTCGCCGGACCAGCGGCGCGCGATCTCGATCTCGAGGCCCAGCTGATCGAGCACCCGCTGAACGATGAAGTCCACCAGCTCCTCGACCCGCGCGGGACGATGGTAGAACCCGGGTGCCGCGGGGATCACCACCGCCCCAGCTTCCGTGACCGTAACCAGGTTCCTGAGGTGGACCAGCGAGAGCGGCGTCTCTCGTGGCACCAGGATCAGCTTCCGTCGTTCCTTGAGAGTCACGTCCGCAGCCCGCTCCACCAGCGAGCGCGAGGTCCCTGCCGCGACGGCCGCCACGGTGCCCATTGAGCAGGGACAGATCACCATGCCGCCGGTGCGTTGGGAGCCGGAGGCCGGAAGGGCCCCGCGGTCGTCGTCAGGGAAGGCGGTGACCGAGGACCAATCGCCACCGGTGGCGGCTCGCAGGGCTTCCAGCGAGCTGATGCCCGTCTCTGCCGCCAGGAGCCGCATCCCGTGACCGGACACGATCAGCCAGACCGGGACCTGATGCCGGGCGAGGGTCTCGAGCAGGCGCACGCCGTAGGGCGCGCCGGATGCGCCGGTCACGGCCAGCACGATGGGATGGGGAACCGGCATGGCTCACCCCGCCAGTCGGTCCAGCAGGGCGAAGCCGAACACCGTCACGCTCATGATGCCGTTCATGGTGAAGAACGCGGCATCGAGGCGCGAGAGGTCGCCGGGGCGCACCAGTCCGTGCTCGTAGAGCAGGATCCCGGCGGCCACCACCAGTCCGGCGTAGTACCACGGGCCGAAACCCATGCCATAGCCGAATAGCGCCAGCGCCGGGAGGGTCACGGCATGCAGCAGCTTGGCCAGGAGAATCGCGCGCGACTCGCCCAGCCGCACCACCGCGCTGCGGAGCCCCTGACTGCGGTCGAATCCCTCATCGGGCAGGGCGTAGAAAATGTCGAACCCGGCCACCCAGGTCGCGACGGCGGTCGCGACGGCAAAGAGCGGCCAGGCGGGCTCACTCCACCGACCGGTCACCGCCAGGTACCCGCCGACCGGTGCGATGGCCAGACTGAGGCCCAGCCACAGATGCGGCCACCAGGTGAACCGCTTGGTCAGGCTGTACCCGAGAATCCAAGCCAGCGCGACGGGACTGAGCAGCAGACAAAGTCGGTTGAGTGAGCCGGCGGCCGCGATGAAGATGGCCGACGCCAGCACCACCGACACCCACGCCTGGGTCAGGGTGATGGCTCCGCGGGGCAGCTCCCGCTGCATGGTTCTCGGGTTTTGGGCGTCGAACACCCGATCCGCGATGCGGTTGAATCCCATCGCCGCCCAGCGCGCCGCGGAAAAGGCGAGCACCACCAGCGCCACCGTCCTGATCGTCACCGGAGCCCCCGCCAGCGATGCCGCCAGCACACCGAGCAGCGCAAACGGCAGGGCGAAGAGCGTGTGCGGCAGCTTGACAAAGTTGACGTAGCGGACGAGGAGCGACTCGCCGCCGAAGGTCTGGCCCTCGGCGGACCGGCGGGCCGGCGGAATGGCCTGCCCCGAGCTCTGCGAGGGGGCGGAAGGATCGCTCATGTGCTAGCGCTCCGGCGATCTCGGCGTTGCATCGGTCCGCCCCCTCGCAGAGCTCGGGGCAAGCCGTTCCGTCGTTCCGCCGCTCCGCCGGCCTTCCAGTCTGATACCGAGCTGGTTCCACATCTCATCCACCCGCCGCTTCGTCTCCTCATCCATCACGATCCGCTCCGGCCACTCCCGATCGAACCCCTCTTCCTTCCACTTCCGGGTGGCGTCGATGCCCATCTTGCTGCCGTAGGTGAAGGCCCGGCTCGAGTGGTCCAGCACGTCCATCGGCCCCATCGAGAAGCGCACGTCGCGCTCGGGATCGATGTTGTTGAGCGCCACCCACCAGGCTTCCTGAGGATTGCGCACGTTCACGTGCTTGTCCACCACCACCAGCACCTTCGCCAGTGACATCAGCCCCTGGCCCCAAAGCGCGTTCATCACCTTGTACGCCTGTCCCGGGTACTGTTTGTCGATCGCGACGAACACCAGGTTGTGGAAGATCCCCTCGGCCGGCATGTGATAGTCCACGATCTCCGGCACCGTAAGCCTGAGGAGCGGCAGGAAGATCCGCTCCGTCGCGTGGCCCAGGTAGTAGTCCTCCATCGGCGGCCGTCCCACGAGCGTGGCCGGATAGATTGGGTCCCGGCGCGCGGTGAGGGCGGTGACGTGGATCCGTGGATAGTAGTCCGCCAGCGAATAGAACCCCGTATGATCCCCGAACGGGCCCTCGAGCACGAGCGGCTCGGCGGGATCGACGTAGCCCTCGAGCACGATCTCGGACTGCGCCGGAACCTCGAGGTCACAGGTGACGGCTCTGGCGAGCTCCACCGGTGAGCGGCGCAGGAAGCCGGCGAACAGGAACTCGTCGATGGTCGGCGGAAGCGGCGCGCTCGCCGCGTAGATGCTCGCGGGATCGCCGCCGATCGCGATGACCACCGGCATGCGCTCGCCCCGCGATGCCATTTCGCGCCAATGGGCGGCGCCCACCTTGTGGCGCTGCCAGTGCATCGCCAGCGTGTCGCGGCCGAGCACCTGGATGCGGTACATGCCGACGTTCCGGATGCCCCGGACCGGGTCGGTGGTGATCACCATCGGCAGGGTGATGTAGCGCCCGCCATCCTGCGGCCAGGTGGTGAGGAAAGGGATCTGGTCGAGGCTCACCGCATCGCCTCGCAGAATCACCTCCTGACACGGCGGGTGTCCGCCCTTCACCTTGGGCGGGAACTTCCCCATCTCCGCGAGCTTCGGGAGCAGCGCGAGCTTGCCGAGCAGGCCTTCGGGAACCTTGAGCTCGAGCATCTCGGAGATCCGGTCGCCGATGGCATCGAGACTCTCCGTCCCGAGGGCCAGGCACATGCGCCGCATGGAGCCGAAGAGATTGATGGCGACCGGCTGCGAGCTCCGGGTACCGTCGTCCAGGAGCACGTGCTCGAAGAGGAGGGCGGGGCCGCCGCCGGGGCTCTTCATGCACCGGTCGGCGATCTCGGCGATCTCGAGGCGAGCCCGGACCGGCTGGGAGACTCGCGTGAGCTCTCCGATCCGTTCGATCTCTCCGATGAACTCCCGCAGGTTGTCGAGGGGCATGGTCATGCGGGGAACGGTGAACGGTGAACAGGGAACGGGGAGCCGGGTGCAGGGACCTGGGGTGTACCACGATCTCCCCGTCCTCTGTTCCCCGTTTCCTGTTCCCTCTTCCCTGTGCCCCGTTCCCCGCTCACTGTCTTGTCCCCACGTGCAGCGCGCAGACCCCGCCCATCAGAAGCCGGTACGTCACATCGCGGAACCCGCTCTCCGCCATCCGCGCCGCGAACGCTCCGGGGTCGGGAAAGGCCTGCGTGGACTCTGGTAGCCACTCGTAGGCAGTCGTATGTTTGGAAATGCGGCGCCCGATCCAGGGCATCACGCGCCGGAAGTAGAACTGGTAGATGCGGCGGAACTGTGGCTGGGGCGGCAGCGTCATCTCGAGAATCACGAGCCTCGCTCCAGGCCTGAGGACACGCGCCGCCTCGGCGAGGCCGGCATCGAGATCCACCAGGTTGCGGACTCCCCACCCCACCATCGCACCGTCGAACGCCGCACTCGGAAAGGGTAGGTCGAGGGCGTCGGCCACTACCGGCTCGAGACTGTTGGCCTTGCCGCGACCGAGACTCAGCATCGGGCGTACGAAATCAGCGCCGACGATGCGGCCGCGAAAGCCGGGCCGGCGGGCCAGCGTCGCCGCGAAATCGAGGGTACCGGCGCAGAGGTCGAGATAGATTCCTTCCGGCACACGCTCCCAATCCAGCCGTCCCACCGCGTAGCGCCGCCAACGACGGTCGAATCGCAGGCTGATGATGTGATTCAGACGGTCGTAGGTGGGAGCGATGGCGGTGAAGACGTCCCGGACATAGGCTCGCTTCTCGGGGCCGCCCGCGACGGGTAACTCACGATCTGAGGCTAACATAGGCGCTCAATGTAGTCCGGCCGCGAGATCCTTGGCAAGACGGGCGGTCAGTGGCTAGCAGCCCCGAGTGGGCAACCCTCACGGACCAGCAGGTCGTGCTGCTCGCCCGTGGAGGGCGTGAGGCTGCCTACCGGGAGCTGATCCGGCGCTACGAGCGCCCGGTATTCGCGCTGCTCTTCCGGATGCTCCGTGACCGCGAGCTGGCGGAGGACCTGTCGCAGGAGACGTTCGTCAAGGCGCTCAACGCGATCGATTCCTACCGGCCCGAATTCAAGTTCTCGTCCTGGATCTTCAAGATCGCGAACAACGCCGCCATCGACCACCTCCGGCGGCGGGAGCTCGACACGCTCTCGCTCGACGGGTCTCCCCATGCCGAGACGCCGGAGGCCATGCAGGCCACCGCCCTGCAGATCGGTGCACGCCAGGAGTCGCCGCTGGAGGCGGTGGAGGCGAAGGAGCTCGGCGGGGCCATCGAGTCGGCCATTGGCCGCCTGAGACCCGAGTATCGCTCGTGCATTCTGTTGCGTCACGTGGAAGGTCGCGCCTACGAGGAAATCGCGGAAATCCTCAACCTTCCATTGGGCACGGTAAAGACGTACATCCACAGGGCCCGCAACGAGCTACGCCTCGCGTTGGCCCACCTGAAGGAATGAAACCTTCGCCTGGACGGGACCGTAGGAGGGTCCAATTATGAACTCCGCATCGGGGCCGCATCTCTCTTCCGACGATTTCGACGCGTGGATGTCCGGCGCGCCGTCAGCGGAGGCACGCGCGCATCTCGTCGCCTGCCCCGAATGCCGCGAGCGCGCGGAGGCGGAGCGCGAGATCGTGGCGATGATCTCCGCCCTGCCGCTCATGAGCCCGGCCGAGGGGTTCGCCGATCGGGTCATGCAGCGGGTCGCGGTGCCCGACCCGTTCTTTCTTCGCTCCATCGCCCGCATCCGCCAGCGTCTCCTCGCCACACGGCGCACCGCGGTCCTTGCCGCGACGCTCGCCCTGGTGGTGGTCGGATCGATGGCGGCAAGTATCGTGTGGAGCCTGGGCCACCAGCAGACTCTCGCGGCCATGGGCACCTGGCTCATGGGCCAGGCGTCGCAGGTCGGCTGGATCGGCATCCGCGGCATCGCGTCGAATCTCATCGAGCAGCCCTGGTACTCTCCCCTTCGCGACTCGCTGGCGCATCCGGCGCTGCTGGGCGCCGCCTCCGCGTTTGCTTTCCTGCTGTACATTGGCGGCATCGTCGCGCTCCGCCGCCTGCTGACCGTACCGACCCGGCAGGTGGCACATGCCCACGGCTAGCCGGGTCACAGTCGTCGCCTGCATGGTCTGCCTTGCCGTCCCGGGGGCGGCCAACGCGGCAATCCGGCGCGACCCCGATTTTCCGACCGCGACGCTCATGTCCGACCTCCTGCGTCTCGTCTCGGACGTCTCGACCCTCACCCGCCCGGTCAGGCAGGCCGCTCCCGTACCCCAGCCGATCCCCGCGGCGCCTCCGGGCGGTCCGGAGGTCGATCTCGATGACCTGAGCAAGCCACCCGAGCTCGAGGCCAAGCTGCGGACTGCGCTGCGCCCCACCGATGGTGCCGTGCGCGTCACCATCCCCGGAGGCGCCGCTCGCCTGGGCGACTACACCATCGGCACCGGCGAGCAGGTCCATGGTCATCTCCTCGTCGTTCAAGGAGACGCCGACGTTTACGGCCGACTGCTCGGCAACCTGGTCACGGTCCAGGGAAATGTCGTCGTGCACGATGGCGGCGTCGTGGTAGGAGATATCCTCGCGTTCAACGGCCACGTGCGGCGGGACAGCGCCGGCGAGATCGGCGGGGAGGTGCGCACGCTGCAATCGGCCTCGGCATTGACGGCCAGCCCGGCGGCGCGAGTCGAGGCTCCCCCGTCCACGCTCGAGACGCTGTTCCGCCGGGGCGCCGGTGCGGTGGGTGTGTTCGTGACCCTGGGTGTGCTGGGGTTCGGACTGGTGATGTTCGGCCGCCAGAATCTCGAGGTCGTGTCGGATACGGTGTCACACTCCTTCGGGCGGTCGTTCCTCACCGGTCTGCTCGGCCAGATTCTCCTGCTCCCCACGTTCGGCATGCTCGTCGTGGGCCTCATCCTCAGCGTCGCGGGCATCCTGCTCCTCCCGTTTGCCGTGGCGGTATACGCATTGCTCGTTGTGGTGGGTGTACTGGGCGGCTATCTGGCGGTGGCCCACGCGATGGGCGAGACCTACGTGCGGAGGCGGATGGCCCTGGGCCAGGCTATGGGATCGCCCAACAGCTACCGCTACATGTTCATTGGGCTCGGCGCGCTGGCCGCCTTCTGGCTCGCCTGGGCGGTGTTCGGCTGGGTACCGGTGGCAGGCAATCTGATCCGCGCGGTGGCAGTCCTGGTCACCTGGCTGCTTGCCACGGCAGGGTTCGGCGCGGCGCTGTTGAGCCGCGCGGGCATCAGGGAGAACTTCGCCGGCCGGCTGCTGCCACCGGAGGCGCTCACCGACGAATACCTGTGGGCTACCCCGCAGTTCGGGGTGCAGGCCGCGCGCCGCCCCGGCTCCAGGACACCCACTCGGGGTCTCTGATGCGGCCGCAACTGATCGCCGCGGCGCTCCTCCTCTGCGCCTGCGACGCGGCCGCGCAGAGCATGCGTCCCTTCACCACGTTCCGGCAGTGGCATGGCGAGACCAGGCTCGTCGCGCGCCTCGAGTACGCGGCCGGCACGCTGCGCGTCGGAGCTGGTCGCGCCGACGAGCTCTACCGGATGGACGTGTCGTACGACGAGAATCGGTTCGCCCCCGTCAGCGACTTCGACGCGTCCGACGGCAGCGTCACGCTCGGGGTCGCCGCCGAGGGGGGCGCGGGAGTCCGGGTCGTCTCGCAGCACCAGCTGAGCCAGACCGCCGGCGTTTCGTTCTCACCCAAAACCGATCTCGCGCTCGATGTAGAGCTGGGCGCCGTCGACGGCGATCTCGACCTCGGCGGTCTCAGGATCACGGATCTCGACCTTTCCGCCGGCGCGAGCCGCGCCACCGTGCGCTTCACCCGGCCCAACGGCGCGCGATGCCGCGCCGCCACCCTGAGCGCAGGGGCGGCGGCGCTGACCGTCAGCGGTCTCGGCAACAGCCGTTGCGATCGTATCGAGTTCGAGGGGGGCGTCGGGAAGGTCGTGCTCGACTTTGGCGGCACCTGGAGCTCGAGCTCGAAGGTCGACGTGAAGATGGCGCTCGGTGAGGTCACGCTCCGCCTGCCCCGCCAGGTCGGCGTCGCCATCACCCTCGACAAGTTCCTCAGCACCTTCGAGCCCGAGGGGCTGGAGCGCCATGGCACAAGCTACCGGTCACCCGGATACGATCAGGCGGCACGCCATCTCGACATCGCCGTGTCCACCGCGGCGGGCGCGGTAAGGACGGAGTGGAGCGGAACGACAGAGAACGGGGAACGGTAAACGGGGAGCGGGCGCCCAATGTAGAACTGGTTTTGACTGAGGACAGCCCTCCCGTCCCCTTTCCCCGTTCCCCGTGCCCACCGTAGTTTAGGCCATGTCCCCGCTCGAGACTCTGGGCTTCGCCCTCGGCACTTCGTTCGCTTCGGGGCTCAATCTCTACGCGACCGTGGCGGCCGCCGGCCTGTTCCAGCGTCTCGGCGTGGTCCACCTTCCCGACCCACTGCAGGTCCTCGCCAATCCGTTCATCATCGGAGTCGCCGTCGCGCTTTTCGTGATCGAGTTCGTGGCCGACAAGATTCCGTATGTCGACAGCGTGTGGGACGCGGTGCACACGTTCATCCGACCGCCGGCCGCGGCGTTCCTCTCGTACAGCGCGTTCGCCGGCGGGGTACCGGAAGAGTGGCGAGTCGGCGCGGCGCTGCTCGCGGGGAGCGTGGCGCTGACCTCGCACAGCGCCAAGGCCACGACGCGCGCCGCCGCCAACGTGAGCCCCGAGCCGGTCAGCAACTGGACCCTGAGCCTGGCCGAGGACTCGCTCGCGGTATTCCTCTCGTGGATGGCATCGACCCATCCGCTGATCACCGCGGGCATCGTCGTCGTCCTGGTCGCCGTCGCCGTCCTGCTCATCGTGAAGTTGTTCCGCTTCTTCCGGCAGC
This sequence comes from Candidatus Methylomirabilota bacterium, assembly GCA_036556905.1. Lineage (GTDB taxonomy): Bacteria > Methylomirabilota > Methylomirabilia > Rokubacteriales > CSP1-6 > 40CM-4-69-5. The sequence continues at coordinate 10,652 of DATBIM010000095.1, read as the reverse complement.
TCGTGACCCGCTTTCCGGGCCAGCGCCCTCTAGCCGAGCCGGGCCCGAACCCTCCCGCCCACGCCCAGGCCCAGCCGCCTCGCGGCTGAGCCGTCGCGCACCGCCACCTCGATCTCCCCGCCCGACCCCACGTAGGCGACGAGTCCCCCGGTCGCCACGTCGCCGAAAGTGCGCCGCAAACGCCCGAGGTCCACGCCTTCCACCTCGATCGAAGCGTACGGTGGCACCACCTCGGGTGTCAGGTTGGTGACGAGAGTACCGAAGCGATCCACGTACAGGATCTCGCCCACGACGCTCTTCCCCTCGTAGCGGGGCTGGGTGTAGGCGAGGCGCTGCGGCATGCGCACGAGCGGCTCGCCCAGCGCCTGGAGACCGGCGCCGGTGGCCAGGGCCGCCGCCGCCGGCGCGAAGACATCGCGCCCGTGAAAGGTGGGCGAGGCGCCAGCGGGTGTGGTGAGCTCTACGATCTCGACTTCCGCATCGCGGAGCACGGGTGTGAACACGCCGTTGTCCGGTCCGACGAACGCGTGCCCTTGCACCTTGAGCGCGATGGCGGCGCGCTCGGTGCCGACGCCAGGATCGACGACCACGAAATGCACGGTACCGGAAGGGAAGCGATGCCAGGTGCGGCCGAGCAGATAGGCGGCGGACCGGACGTCGCCGGGAGGCACGTAGTGCGTGACGTCGACCAGTGTGGTATCCGGCGCAAGGGCGAGGATGACGCCCTTCACCTCGGCGACGTACGAATCGGCAATGCCGAAGTCGGTCAGCAGGGTGACGAGGCCCATGGGGTCCCCGAGGAACTACCCTCTGAGAATGGGGAGGGCGACTCCGGGCCGGGCGGCCTTCTGCTCGAGCTCCCCGGCGATGCCGCGAAGCGTCGCGGCCGCCGGGCTGTCGGGTTCGGCGATGAGAATCGGCTTGCCGGCATCGGCCAGCTCGGCCAGATGCGGCTGGAGGGGGACGCTCCCGAGCAGCGGAACACCGATCTCCGTCGCGAGCCGGCTCCCGCCGCCGGAGGAGAAGAGCTCGAACCGCCGTCCTGTTTCCGGATCCACGAACGCGCTCATGTTCTCCACCACGCCGAGCACAGGCACGCCGACGCGCTCGAACATCTTCGCGCCGCGGAGCGCGTCGCCGACAGCGACTTCCTGGGGCGTGGTGACGATGATCGCACCGGAGACATGGGTGGCCTGCACCAGCGAGAGCTGGGCGTCTCCAGTGCCGGGGGGGAGGTCCACGACCAGGAAGTCGAGCTTCCCCCATTCGACATCGCGCAGGAACTGTTGCACGATCTTCATGATGATGGGCCCGCGCCAGATGGCCGGCGCGTCGCGCTCGACCAGAAGGCCAAGCGACATGAGCCGCACGCCATAGGCCTCAAGGGGCTGGATTCGGCCCGAGAGCACCTGGGGCTTCGCGGAGACGCCGAACATCCGCGGAATGTTCGGTCCGTAGATGTCCGCGTCCATGACGCCGACCCGGTGGCCCGCCTGCGCGAGCGCCACCGCGATATTGGCCGCGACCGTGGATTTCCCCACCCCACCCTTGCCCGACGACACCGCAATGATGCGGCCGAGGTTTGCCTGCTCGGGGGGAACCGGCGCGGAGACCGGAGCGGCGGGCACGGTGCCTGCCGGCGGGCCGTGGGTCGGCGCGGTGGGACCGGCGGGATTGGTCACGGAAATCCGGATGCCTTCCCGGCGAACTCCCTCGACGCCCTGGACGGCGCTCCGGGCTTGGCGGACGAGAATGGCGGGATCGTCGGAAGCGAGCAGGAAGGTGAAGCTCACATCGCCTGCGGGGCTCACGGTGAGGTCGCGGATCATGCCGGCGGAAAGGATGTCGTTCTCCACCCGGGGATTGCGGATGGCGGCGAGCGCAGCCGTCACCCGCGTCTCCAGCGATTCCGCCACTAGAGCGCCTCCACGTGTTTGACTTCGGGTACCATCTCGCGAAGCCTCACCTCGATGCCCTGCTTCAGGGTCACGGACGACGCCGAGCACCCGTGGCAGGTCCCGCCAAGACGGAGCAGCAGCACGCCCTCCTGCTCGTCGAAGTCCACGACCTCCACATGGCCCCGGTGAGAGGCAATGTAGGGTCGTAGTGTGTCGAGAGTTCGCTCGATGCGCTCGATGGTGTCCATAATCCCCTTCGGATCAATTCCTACTACCTTTATCGGCAATATAGGACCGCTCTTGACCCGGTCAACAGTACCTCACCTGCCATCGGAGTCCTCCGGGCGAAGGTAGGCACGCGCAGCCTCGAGCACCCTGGCCTGGACTTCGGGCATCGAGCCGGTGAGGGCGATTCCGGCCGCCTTGGTGTGTCCGCCGCCGCCGAACTGATGTGCGAACGCCGCGACGTCGATGCTCCCGACCGACCGGAGCGAGACCTTGACGCGGCCCTGGCTCATCTCGCGAAAGAGGAGCGCCATGCGGACCCCCTCGATCGAGCGGGGGTATTCCACCACCCCGTCGAGGTCGTCGGACGTGACCCCATGGCGCTCTATCGCACCTGGTGGCACGGTGACCCAGGCGAGTCCGCACTCCGGCTCGACCACCAGCGTCTGCAAGGCTTCGGCGAGCAGACGAGGGCGCCCTTCGGGTGCACGGGCGTAAACCTCGAGGTAGATCTCCTCGGGATCTACTCCCGCCTCGAGCAACTCGGCGGCCACCCGCAGCGTGCGCGGCCGCGTGTTGCTGAAGCGGAAGCCGCCGGTGTCGGTGACGATGGCGACGTACAGGCCCCGGGCGACGTCCTCGCGCATCGTCCACGAGTTGGCGAGGGCGATCTCGAACACCAGCTCGGCAGTCGCGGCCGCGCCCGCGTCGAGGTAGCGCGGTCCGTCGGGGAGTACGCCGGCGCTCACGTGGTGATCGATGCATCCGACGGGGACGCCGCGCTCGCGGACCGTCTCGCCGAGCATGCCGAGGCGGCCGAGGTCGGAGATGTCCAGCACGACGATCAGGTCCGCACGCCGCAGCTCGCGGATCGCTTCGCCGGTCCGATCGACGCCCGGCAGGTCATCGAACAGGAACTTGAAGCGCGGGGGCGTCGGCGTCGGGTTCGTGATCGCGACGTCCATGCCACGGGCTCGGAGGAGGTGGGCGAGTCCTGCTTCGCTGCCCAGTCCGTCGCCGTCGGGATTCACGTGAGTGGTGAGACAGACCCGCCGCCCGGGGACGAACGCGGAAGCGAAGGCCCGGGCGGCGGCAATGCGGTCTGGTGCGAGCACGAACGGCATGGCGCAAAAGTAATCGCCTAGCGCCCCGCCGCCGCCTCCTGCTGCACCTTCGAGTGGCGGCGGCCGTAGAAGAAGTAGATGAGCAGGCCGATCGCCATCCAGACGATGAGCCGGGCCCAGGTGTCGACCGGGAGGCCCAGCATCAGGTACCCGCATGCCAGGATGCCGGCGATCGGCACGAGGGGAACCAGCGGCGTACGGAACGGGCGCGGCCGGTTGGGATCGGTGTAGCGCAGCACCAGCACGCCGGCGCAGACGATCGCGAACGCCAGGAGCGTGCCGATCGAGACCAGCTCACCGAGAAGCCCGATCGGCAGCAAGCCCGCGAAGGCCATCGCCGCGATACCGGTAAGGAGGCTGGCGATGTAGGGCGTGCGGAACCGCGGATGCACCTTGCTGAAGACCGGCGGCAGCAATCCGTCCTTCGACATCGTGTAGAAGATGCGGGGCTGTCCGAGGAGCATGACGAGGATGACCGACGACAGGCCGGCGATGGCCCCGATCTTGACGACGGGGCGGAGCCACGCGAGGCCCGGCCCGGCGGCATTGATGCCCACAGCGATCGGATCGGGGACGTTGAGCTCGGTGTACTTCACGATGCCGGTGAGCACCAGCGCGACCGCGATGTACAGGACGGTGCAGATCGCCAGCGAGCCGAGGATGCCGATCGGCATGTCCCGCTGTGGGTTCCGCGTCTCCTGCGCCGCCGTGGATACGGCGTCGAATCCGATGTAGGCGAAGAAGATCACTCCCGCGCCGCGCACGACGCCGTCCCAGCCGAACCTGCCGGGCCCCGTCGCGGGCGGAATGAACGGCTCCCAGTTCCCGCGATTGATGTAGGCGAGCCCGAACCCGATGAAGAGGAAGACGACGGTGAGCTTGATGATGACGATGATGTCGTTGAACCCGGCCGATTCGCTGATACCGATGATGAGGAGAATGGTGATCAGGGCAACGATCACCATGGCGGGGACGTTGAGAACCGCACCGGTACTGCTCCATCCCTCGGTGAAGAGTCGCCAGACGTTGAGGCCGGCGTCGGGCGGTGCGGTGTGGACATAGGGGGCCGAGGTGTACTGCGGAGGGATGGTGATGCCGAGATCCTTGAGAAACGAGACGACGTAGCCCGACCATCCGACCGCCACCGTCGAGGCGGCGAAGAGGTACTCCAGGATGAGGTCCCAGCCGATGATCCAGGCGAGCAGCTCGCCGAGCGTCGCGTAGCCGTAGGTATACGCCGATCCGGCGATCGGGATCATCGCCGAGAACTCGGCGTAGCAGAGCCCCGCGAAGGCGCAAGCGGTGCCCGCGAGGATGAACGAGTACACGATGCCGGGACCCGCATAGTTCGCCGCGGCCTGGCCTGTCAGGACGAAGATGCCCGCTCCGATGATCGCACCGATGCCGAGTGCCACCAGGTTGACGGGGCCGAGGGCGCGCTTGAGGCTCTGATCCGAGGCGACTTCCGCCTGAAGCGCCGACAGGTCCTTGCGACGGAAAAGACTCATGGGACACTCGCCTGATGAGGAAGGCGGACCACCGGTATCGGGGCTCCGCAAGGGAACGGCCGGACGACTGACTGACGAAAAAGGGATGATCCAGACTACTACGAACGTGTGGCAACGGCGGATTCGCGCCGATGGCGAACCGCCTAGGCGCTGTAGTTCGGCGCCTCCCGGGTGATGGTCACGTCGTGCGGGTGCGATTCACGCAGACCCGCGGAGGTGATCTGGACCATCTCCACGTCGCACCGGAGCTGGCCGACGCTGCTCACGCCGCAGTATCCCATGCCGCTCCGCAGGCCTCCGACCATCTGATAGAGAACGTCGGCGACGGGGCCCTTGTAGGGCACCCGCCCCTCGATGCCTTCGGGGACCAACTTGGCGGGAGCCATCTCGCCCTCCTGGAAGTAGCGGTCGGCGGATCCGTCTTGCATCGCCGAGAGGCTTCCCATGCCCCGGATCATCTTGAAGCGCCGCCCTTCGGCAAGCACCGACTCACCGGGACTCTCTTCGGTGCCCGCGAGCATCGACCCCATCATCACGGACGACGCGCCGGCCGCCAGCGCCTTCACGACGTCCCCGGAATACTTGATGCCACCGTCGGCGATGATGGGGACGTCCTCCGCGCCGCGCAGCGCGTCGAGGATCGCGGTGACCTGCGGAACGCCGACGCCGGTGACGACACGAGTCGTACAGATGCTGCCGGGACCGATCCCGACCTTTACCCCGTCTACGCCACGGCGCACCATCTCCCGCGCACCGGCCTCCGTCGCGACGTTCCCCGCCACCAGCTGCACGTCGGGAAACGCCTCTCGAAGCTGCGATACGGTGGCGAGAACGCCCTCGCTGTGCCCGTGCGCGGAGTCCACGACGAGCACGTCCACGCCCGAGTCGATGAGACCGCGCGCGCGCGTCCTCGCATCGGCGCCCGCACCGACCGCCGCGGCCACACGCAGGCGGCCGTGCTGGTCCTTGTTGGCGTTGGGATGCTCGCGCCGCTTGAAGATGTCCTTGACGGTGATCAGGCCCTTGAGCACGCCCTGGCTGTCGACCACGGGCAGCTTCTCGATGCGATGGCTGGCGAGGATCCGCTCGGCGTCGTCGAGGCTGGTGCCGACCGGCGCGGTGACGAGGTTTTCCCGCGTCATCGCTTCGCGGATGGGCTGCTCGAGATTCCGCTCGAACTGGAGGTCGCGATTGGTGATGATACCGATGAGCCGGCCCTGGCCGTCGACGATAGGCACACCGGAGATCTTGAACCGCCGCATGAGCGCGTAGGCTTCGCGGAGCGGGCGATCGGGCCCGAGCGTAATGGGATTGAGGATCATCCCGCTTTCGCTCCGCTTGACCCGATCGACCTCGGCGGCCTGGCGCTCCGGCGTCATGTTCTTGTGCAGCACGCCAATGCCGCCGGCACGCGCCATCGCGATGGCCATGTCGGCCTCGGTGACCGTGTCCATGGCGGCGGAAACAAGCGGGATGTTGAGCGGAATACTGCGCGTGAAGCTGCTGGTCGTGGAAACTTCGCGGGGGTGAACCGCGGAGTATCGCGGCACCAGCAGCACGTCGTCGAACGTGAGTCCGGGCTTGGGGCGGATGACGGTCATGCGCTCGGGATCAGGTGGCTCATCGGGTAAGCCCCTGATACACGACGGCCCACCGGCGCCCGGGACGGGCCATCGGCAGGCCGGGGGCAAACTTATCCATTTCCAAGTGTAGGACGCGGTTCGGCGGAAATCAAGCGGTCCGCCCCGCACCAGCCGGAAGCCGGGCCGGTCCTTAAGACACCCTCACGGGATCTTCAGACCTTCTTCCGCCGGTGGGGCGTATCATGACGTTGATTGAGACTCTTAGTATCGAAGGTATCGACGGTTCGCCCACCAGGCTGCAGGAAGATGAGGGTATATCGGATGACGACCCGACAAATAGCACCCCGAGACCTAGCCGCGGAGAAGCTCGACGCCGAGCTGCGCGAGTCCGAGGCCAAACTGGAAGTCTTCGAGGCACAGGCAAAAGCCAAGAAAGCCAAGGAGCAGATGGCCGAGATTTCCGGCCTGAATGTCACGAGGGAACGCATCCGCCGCAAACTCAGCGAGCTGAAGCAGAACGCCGCCGAGGAGATCGACGCGGAGCGGTTCGAGGTCGAGACCCTGCTGCGCGATCTCAAGGTCGGCATCGAGCGGCTGGCGCAGCGGTACTTCGCGTGGGACACGGCGCGTGAGGACGGCTTCAGGGCGCGTCTCGATCAGGCCGCGTCGGACGTGAAGGCGTGGAACGCGCAGGAGGATCAGCGCAAGGCCGAGCGCAGCATGAAGCGTCACGACGAGATCGCCAAGCTGAAGGAGCGGATTGCCCTCGGCAGGGCACGGCTGGCGGAATGGCAGCATGCCCGGCACGACCGGAAGGCCCAGGAGTCGCTCGAAATGGCGGCCCGGCACTTCGATGAGGCGTTCGACGCCGCCAAGAGCCGCTATCAGCACTGATCGCCAGAGTCGAGGCCCGCGGTCACCGGACCCGGGCCAACCGGACAGGAGGTGGCCCATGTTGGTGGACGTGCTGACTCGGAATTGGGGCTGGATCGCTCTGCGCGGGGTCGTGGCGCTGGTCTTCGGCCTGGTGACATTGTTCAACCCGGCCATCGCACTCACGGCGCTGGTGCTGCTGTTCGGGGCGTACGCCTTGGCCGACGGGATCTTCATGGTCGTCGGGGCGATCACCAACCGCCGCGGAGAGCGTCGGTGGGTTGCGTTGCTGATCGGAGGACTGATCGGAATCGCCGCCGGCCTGGTGACGCTGTTCATGCCCGGCATCACGGCGGCGGCGCTCCTCGGCGTCATCGCGGCGTGGGCCATCCTCCTCGGCATCGCCGAGATCGCCGCGGCGATCCGGCTGCGCAAGATGATGACCGGGGAGTGGGCGCTCGGGCTCGCGGGGCTGCTGGCCGTGGCGTTCGGTGTGCTCATGATCGCCTACCCGACGGCAGGCGCGCTCACCATCGCGCTGTGGATCGGTGCCTACGCGGTCGTCGCGGGCATCGTCCTCATCGCGCTCGGGCTCCAGCTGCGGAGATGGGGCCGGCTCCATTCCGCGGGGGCAGTGGCCTGAGCCGCCGCCCGTCAAACCGCGCTGGGAGACTGTAACCGAACCGGCTCGCGGCCAATCGGCGCACGGTGCCGCGTATTCAGAAAGCGAGGATTTCCGTGAAGGGATTCGTCGGTAACATCGAAAACCAGACGGAGGAGAACGGGGATTTCCGCCGGGTGATTTACACCGGGCACAACATGCAGCTGGTGCTGATGGCACTCCGCCCCGGCGAGGACATCGGCGAAGAGATCCACACCGATCGGGACCAGTTCTTCCGGGTGGAAAAGGGGAAGGGCGAGGTGTGGATCGACGGGCGCAGGAGCAAGATCGAGAGCGACACGGCCATCGTCGTGCCGGCGGGTGCCAAACACAACGTCAAGAACACCGGTGACAAGCCGCTGAAGCTGTACACCCTGTACGCACCGCCCGAGCACGCCGACGGAACCGTCCAGGCCACCAAGGCCGACGCGATGGCGTCCAAGGAGCATTTCGCCGGGCAGACTACCGAGTAGCAACCCGAAGCTTGTCCTTCCAGTCAGCTACAAGCCGGCGTCCGGCATCGGACGCCGGCTTCCCCGCCGCCAGATCAGATAGACCGGAATTCCCGACGCCACGATGATGAGCCCGGGCCAGGTGTAGAGCGGCTTTTCGAAGAGAAGGATGATCATGAGGGCGCCGACCGCGACCAGATAGAGCCCCGGCAGAACCGGGTACCCGAATGCCTTCACCGGCCTCGGCAGGTCGGGCCTGAGGCGCCTGAGCCGGAACAAGGCCAGCGTCGTCAGAAAGTAGAAGACCAGGGCCGCGAAGATGACATAGTCCAACAGCTGGCCGTAGGTGCCGCTGACGCAGAGCACGCTGGCCCAGACCGCCTGCACGACGAGCCCGAGCACCGGCGTGCGGAACCGGTCATGAAGGAGGCCCACCCGCTGGAAGAAGAGCCCGTCGCGCGCCATCGCGTAATAGACTCGGGGGCCCGAGAGGATGAGTCCGTTGTTGCACCCGAAGGTGGAGAAGAGGATCGCTACCGCCATCACGGCAGCAGCGCCCGCGCCGAAGACCACCTCGATCGCGGCGGTGCCCACCCGATCCTGCGCCGCATACTGGAGCCCGCGCGCGAGCGCGCTGGCGCCATTCGAGTCGCCGTAGAACGGAAGAATGTTGAGGTACGCCACGTTCGCGAGCACGTAGAGCAGGCTCACGGTCGCCGTGCCTATGGCGAGCGCGCGCGGCAGGTTCCTGGTCGGGTTCTGCACCTCGGCCGCCGCGAAGGTGACGTTGTTCCAGGCATCGCTCGAGAAGAGGGAGCCCACCATCGCCGCGCCCAGGACGGGGATGACGGCGAGCGACCAGTCTCCCGTGCCCCACAGGTTGGAGAAATTGGCGGCCGCGACATCGGCCCGGCGGAAGAACGTGAGACCGCAAACGACCAGCACGAGGAGCGCGCCCACCTTGGCCACGCTGAACACCGTCTGGATGGCGGCGCCGAGCGTCACGCCGCGGACGTTTATGGCGGTGAGCACGACGATCGACAGAATGGCGACCAGCCGCTGCGGCGAAAGCCCGAGCTGGATGGCCTCCGCCGCTCCCGGCAGGTGCAGCTTCCCCAACGGAAGAAAGACGTCGGGGCTGAGACCGGGCACCAGCACGCTCAGGAAGCGGGCGAAGGCAACCGCCACGGCGGCGATGGTTCCCGTCTGGATGACCGCGAAGAGGGTCCAGCCGTAGAGGAACCCGGCAAGTGGCGAGAGTCCCTCGCGCAGGAAGACGTACTGCCCGCCCGCCCGCGGAATCATCGCTGCCAGCTCCGCGTACGCGAGCGCGCCCGTGACGGTCATGAGGCCGGTGATGACCCACACCAGGAGGAGCGCGCCGGGTCCCCAGTTACCCACCTGGCGGCCGATGTCGGCGGAGACGATGAAAATGCCGGAGCCGATCATCGAGCCGACGACGAGGGAAATCGCGGCGAGCGGCCCGATGCCCCGGATGAACTCCGAGCCGGACGCCGAGGACGTGCTCGCGGGTGCCTGCGCAGGAGCGGCCATGATGGGTCCGAAATGTGAGGGGAGGCGAGCTTCCGATGCTGCCGCTACTGCGACGACTCCTGCCGGGGCAGCTCCGGCGGCTTGGCGGCCGGCTCGGAGGGCCTGTTGGCACCCTCGGCCGCCCTGACCGCTTCGTCCACCACGGCCTGGCCCGCGGCGGCCAAGCCCTTCATCACCTTCGCGGCGCTGTCCACGATCCCCATGGTGCCGCTGATGGCCTGGATCGGCAGCTTGCCCGCGCGCATCGTGTCCTCGACCGTCTCGGTGATCTTGGCGAGGATGCCGGTGGGCCTGGCGCGCTCGGCGTACTTGCTGTCCAGGAACTCGATGTAGTCGAGAATCTCGTACCCTCGCTCGTCGCTCAGCGAGTCGAGCAGCCGGCCGATGCGCTGTTTGAGGAGATCGTTCACGGGGCCTCCTAGCTGCCTTCCATGCCGGACACCACCGACACCAGCTCCGCGACGGGGGTGGTCAGGTAGCGCGTGCGCGCCGCGCGGATCGTGACTCGCAACACCAGCTCGCGCAACGGCGGCAGCGCCCTGAAGTCGGCGACGCGCTCGGGCGGAATCGTGACGTACACGAAGCCGGGCTCGGGCAGCGGTCCGCGCATGAGCAGGTACGGTTGACCAGACGCCATCTCCGATCGCAGCTCGTCCGCACTCTGCACCGCGATGAGCTGAAGCCGCCATTGCAGGGTCTGGCCGACGTACCGGTCGGGCGACGTGCGGACCTCTTCGGCGGTCACTCCCTCGACGGCGCCGGACTCGCTGGGCT
>DATBIM010000094.1:0-127968 GCA_036556905.1 Candidatus Methylomirabilota bacterium | reverse complement strand
CGCACGCCGATGCCGGTCCAGCCCATGAAGGCCATTGCCGCGGTGGCGGTGAGCCAGCCCGGGCTCGTCACGCCGGGCGCAATCTGGGCCAGCGGCCTGTTCACCGGAACGCTCTGGCTTGTCCTCGGGCTTACCGGCGTGGCCACGCGGGTGGCGCGGCTGGCCGGGCGGCCAGTCATCTACGGCCTCGTGCTCGGGCTTGGCCTGACGCTGATGCTGGAAGGCGTGAAGATGATGGCGCGGGACCCGGTGATGGCGGTTGCTGCGGCCGTGCTCACCTTCGCCCTTCTGACGCGACCCAACCTGCCAGCCATGCTGATTCTGCTGGCGGCCGGGGTCGCCGTGGCCATCGCCCGTGAACCGGCGTTGCTCGCCGAGCTCGCCCAAACGACCGCGCGGTGGCGACTGCCAACCCCATCGGTGGCGGGCCTCGACTGGAGCGCGGTGCTGACCGGCGTCGTCGTGCTGGCGCTGCCGCAGTCGGCGCTCACCTTCGGCAACGCCATCGTGGCAACGGTCGAGGAAAACAACGCGCTCTTCCCCGATCGGCCGGTAACCGTTCGGGGGATGGCGCTCGGTCACGGGATCATGAACCTGGTCGGCGCCGCCCTGGGCGGCGTTCCCGTCTGCCATGGTGCCGGCGGCATGGCCGGCCACGTCCGGTTCGGCGCCCGGACCGGAGGCGCGCTGGTCATGCTCGGCCTGCTCCTGCTGGTCGTCGGCCTGTTCCTGGCCGACTCGGTGGGCACGCTCCTGCAGCTGTTCCCCGTCTCGGTGCTCGGGGTGATCCTGCTCGTGGGCGGATTGGAGCTGGCCACGGGCATGGTACCAGGCACCGCCACGCGGAGTGATCGCGCGGTGACCCTGCTCACCGCTGCCATCGCGATGTGGAATATGGGCGCCGGCTTCCTGGCTGGCCTCCTGCTGTGGTACACGCACGCGGCCCTGGGATTCAAAAGGGATGCAGGGTTGATGAAACCCTGAGTGGCGGTGGCATAGTAGGCGGGGATCAGAAGGAGGGCCCCATGAGGAGTCTTGCCGCGCTGGCGCTGCTGGTGACGCTGCTGGCCAGTGGTGTGGTCTGCGCGACCGCGCAGGAGCTGGTGCTCTCCGTCGCCATCAGCATGAAGGAGGCGGCGGAGGAGGTGGGCCGCCGGTTTGCCGAGCCGCGTCCCGGCGTGACGGTACGCTACAACTTCGGCGCCTCCGGCGAGTTGCAGAAGCAGATCGAGGCCGGCGCTCCCGTCGACGTCTTCATCTCGGCGGCGGCGCGCCAGATGGATGAGCTCGAGCGCGGAGGGTTCCTCGTCCCCGGGAGCCGCCGCGAGTTCGCCCGCAATGTGCTGGTGGCGATCAAGCCGGTCGATGAGCCACTGGACCTGCCCGGGCCATCCGATCTCCTCGACCGCCGCGTGCAGCGCATCGCCGTGGGCAATCCCAAGACGGTGCCGGCCGGGCAGTATGCCGAGGAGAGCCTGCGCGCGCTGGGGCTGTGGGAACGGCTCAAGCCCAAACTGGTCTTCGGCGAGAACGTCCGCCAGGTGCTCGACTACGTCGGCCGCGACGAGGTACAGGTCGGCTTCGTGTACGCGACCGACGCGCTGACTCGAGCCGGCCGGGTGCGTCTGGCCTTTCCCGTGCCCGAGGACACGCACCGTCCGATCGTCTATCCGGTCGCCGTGGTGAAGGGGAGCCGGCACCCCGACCTCGCCCGGGCCTTCGTCGAGTTGCTGGCCGGCCCGGGAGGCCAGGCGGTGCTGCGCCGGCTGGGCTTCGAGCTTCCTGCCGAGGCACGATGAGCCGCGAGTATCTGGACGCCCTGGCGCTGTCGGTGCAGGTGGCGCTGCTGGCCACGCTGCTGAACGCGGTGCTGGGGATCCCGCTGGCCTACTTGCTGGCCCGGCGCGTCTTTCCCGGCAAGACGCTGGTCGATCTGCTCGTGACCCTGCCGCTGGTCCTGCCGCCCACCGTGACCGGCTACTACCTCATCGTTCTGCTCGGCCGGCGCGGCTGGCTGGGCGCGCCGCTCTACGACGTGACGGGCTGGACCGTCGCCTTCACCTGGTACGCCGCGGTGATCGCGGCGACCGTGATGGCCCTGCCCTTGCTGGTGCGCACGGCGCGGGCGGCCATCGAGTCTGTCGATCGCGATCTGGAGAAGGCGGCCTACACGCTGGGGCGGCCGGAGTGGCGGACCGCGCTCGAGGTCACCCTGCCGCTGGCCGCGCGCGGCATCCTGGCCGGCCTGGTGCTGGCCTTCGCCCGCGCACTGGGAGAGTTCGGCGCCACATTGATGCTGGCGGGTAACATTCCCGGGCGGACTCAGACGGTGCCGCTGGCCATCTACACCGCGGTGCAGACGGGCGAGGCGGCCGAGGCGCTCTTCCTGGTGGCGATGCTCACCGCGCTGTCCTGTGTCGTGCTCGTCGCCGCGGGCCGCCTGGGCGCGCGAGCAGCCTGACATGGCTCGGCTCGAGGTCGCCATCGTCAAGGGATTGCCGGGCTTCGCCCTCGACGTCGCCTGGAGCGGGGACGAGGGCGTGGTCGCGCTCTTCGGGCCCTCAGGCGCCGGCAAGAGCCTGACCCTGCACTGCCTGGCCGGGCTGACGCGGCCCGATCAGGGTCGCATCGTGGTGGACGGGCGTGTGTTCTTCGACGCCGCGACCGGCCTCGAGGTGCCGCCCCAGCAGCGCCGGGTGGGGTACGTGTTCCAGAGCTACGCGCTGTTCCCGCACCTCACGGTCGCCGAGAACGTGGGCTTCGGCCTGAGAGATCGGCCCCGCCGGCTGCGCCAGGAGCGGACTGGCATCGTGCTGGAGCGTCTGGGCTTGAGCAGCCTGAGCGCCCGGCGCCCGCGCGAGCTCAGCGGCGGGCAGCGGCAGCGCGTGGCGCTGGGCCGAGCCCTGGCCATCGATCCCGCCCTGCTCCTGCTCGATGAGCCGCTGTCGGCGCTCGACGCGCCGATGCGCGCCGGGCTGCGCGATGAGCTCCGCCGCGTGTTGCGGGACTGGGGAATCCCGGCCGTGATCGTCACCCACGATTTCGCCGAGGCCTATCGGCTGGGCGACCGCATCGTGGTGTACGAAGCGGGACGGGTGATCCAGTCCGCCCTGTGCTCGGAGCTCCTCTGGCAACCGGCCTCGCAGGCCGTGGCCCGGATCATGGGGATCCGCAACATCCTGCAGGGCACGGTGATCAAGGCCACGCCCGACCGGATCCAGCTCCGGTGGCGGGGCCTCACGCTGGAGGCGGTGAACTCGCCCACGCGCGCCTATCTGCCGCCGCCGGAGACACCGATCGCTTTCTTCATCCGCCCGGAGTACGTGCGGCTGATCCGCAAGGACCGGGGGGCGCCCGATCCGGGGCACCACATGAACCTCATGAGCGGACGGATCGTCGACGAGACCGACTTCGGCACCACCTGGGCCTTGCGGCTCCGGCTCGACGAGCCGGGTGCGCCGGCGCAGGGCGAGTACGATCTGGAGGTCGAGGTGCCGCGCCTGGTCTACGAGATCCTCGAGATCGCCCGCGACCGCCACTGGCAGCTCTCGATCCACCGCGGATCGATCCAGGTGTTGCCCGGTTGACGGTCCCGCCGGTCCTCGCGTTGCGCGACGTCGGGATCCGGCGCTCCGACACGTTCACGCTGGACGTGCCGGCGCTGGACGTCCGCCCCGGCGAGGTACTGGCGGTGATCGGCCCCAACGGCAGCGGCAAGTCCACGCTGCTGCGCGTCCTGGGTCTCCTGCAAGCGCCTGACCGTGGCGAGGTGTGCTATCAGGGCCGCGCGGTGACGGTGGCCGAGGGGCTCAGCGTGCGCCGGCGAATGGCCATGGTTTTTCAGGCCCCGATGCTGGCCGACACCACGGTCGACGCCAACGTCGCCCTGGGACTGGGCTTCCGCGGGGTCCCGGCCGCCGAGCGGGCGCCGCGCGTGCGCCGCTGGCTCGAGCGCTTCGGCGTTGCCGCGCTGGGGTCCCGGCCGGCTCGCCTGCTCTCCGGTGGCGAGGCCCAGCGGGTCGCCCTGGCCAGGGCGCTGGTGCTCGAGCCCGAGGTCCTCTTCCTCGACGAGCCCTTTTCGAGCCTCGACGAGCCCACGCGGGCGGAGCTCGTCCCCGAGCTCGGCGCCGTCTTGCGGACCGAACGTGTGACCACTGTGCTGGTGACTCATGACCGTGGCGAGGCTCAGGCCCTGGCCGATCGCGTGGCCGTCCTGATCGGCGGCCGCCTGCAGCAGGTCGACGAAACGGCTCGCACCTTCCAGGCGCCGGACTCCGAGGCGGTGGCCCGCTTCGTCGGCGTGGAGACGATCGTCAGTGGGGCGGTCGTCGCCGCCGACGGAGGCGTCGTCCTGGTGGACGTGGGGGGACGGAGACTCGAGGTCGGTGGGATGGCGCACCCGGGCGAGCGGGTACGCCTGGGCATCCGCCCCGAGGACGTGACGCTCGCTCAGCCCGCGGAGGATGCAGCGTTGTCCAGCGCCCGCAATCATCTAGCCGGCACGGTGGTGCGGCTAACCCCGGGCAGCCCCGTCCGGGTTCTCGTCGATGTTGGGTTCTCGCTCGTCGCCGCCGTCACGCCCCGATCGGTCGCCGAGCTGGCTCTCGCCCCCGGTGTTCCGATCATCGCGATTTTCAAGGCCAGCGCCGCCCATCTGATCCGCGGCGGTTGAGCGCCGGCTTGGGGGGCCGCCGAACGTATACCAGGCGGTTGCTTGACACCCCTACCAGCCCGGGGCTATATGTGAGGCACCCGCAACCAGAGGTATCGGACGGGGGTAGCGATTGACTGAGACAAACGCCAGGCCAGCGGCCGCCCGGTCGCTGGCGTCGGTTCCTTCCGACCCGCCGCGCCGCCCTCAAGGAGGCCATGCATGACCCAGGAGAGCCTCATCGAGCGACTCATGGCCGAGAACGAGGAGTTCCGCCGCCTCCGGACCGAGCATCAGGATCATGATCGCGACCTGGAGGCGTTGAAAGGAATGTCCCCGCTCTCGCCTGAGCAGCAGTGGCGCATGACGGAGCTCAAGAAGCTCAAGCTGATGGCCAAGGATCGAATGGAGGAAATCATCCGGCACGCGCGCGTCACCGCCTGACGCCGCGCCGGTCGAGGTCTTCCCCCATGCCGCGGGCCGCGGCCAGAGGGCTCCGCGGACTCACCCACCTCGGGTCCACGGGCGCCGCCCGCATGGTCGACGTGTCCCCCAAAGCGGAGACAGCGCGCCAGGCCGTGGCCCGGGCCGTGCTGAGAATGACGCCCCGTACGCTGCGCCTCGTTCGCGCCGGCAACGCGCCCAAGGGGGACGTGCTGGGAGTGGCGCGGACGGCAGGCATCATGGCGGCCAAGCGCACGCACGAGCTGATTCCCCTGTGCCATCCGCTCCGCATCACCGGGATCGACATCGAGTTCGCGGATGACGTGCGCCGGGGCGAGCTCACGGTGCAGGCGCGCGTGCGGACCGTGGACAAGACCGGCGTGGAGATGGAGGCGTTGACGGCTGTCAGCGTGGCGGCTCTGGCCGTCTACGACATGGTGAAGGCGGTGGAAAAGGGGGTCAGCATCGCCCGCGTCGAGCTGCTCGAGAAGACCGGCGGCAAGTCGGGAGCCTGGCGGCGCCCGTCACCATGACCAGCGTGCTCGTGCACTCCGATCAGTACGCCCGCTTCGACTACGGGCCGGAGCACCCTCTGCGCATGGAGCGGCTGGACCTCACCTGGCGCCTGATGGAGGCCTATGGCCTCACCACGCTGGCCGGCGCTGTCGTGAAGTCTCCGGACCCCGTCGAGGAGGCGGAGCTGCTGCGCTTCCACACCGAGGAATACCTGACCGTTCTCAAGGCCGCCAACACCGGCCGGGCCCCGGCGGCCGTGGTCTGTCGCTATGGACTGGGCCCCGGCGACAATCCCGTGTTCCCCGGGCTCTGGGAGGTGGCCCGCCTGGCCGCCGGCGGCTCGCTGCTGGCCGCGCGGCAGGTCGGCAGCGGGGAGGCGAGCCGCGCATTCCACTTTGCCGGCGGACTGCACCATGCCATGCCGGACCGCGCCTCGGGCTTCTGCTACGTCAACGATGCCGTGCTGGCGATCCTGCACCTGCGGGCCCGGGGGCTGCGGGTCGCCTACGTCGACATCGACGCCCACCACGGCGACGGCGTGCAGGCCGCCTTCTACGCGGACCCCAACGTGCTGACCATCTCCACTCACGAGCGAGGCGACCGCCTCTTCCCGGGCACCGGGTTCGTCGAGGAGATCGGCGAGGCCGAGGGCCGGGGGTATTCGGTGAACCTGCCGCTCGACGTCCTCACGGACTCGAGCGTGTACCTGCCCGCGTTCGAGATGGTGGTGCCCCCGCTCCTGCGCGCCTTCCGCCCCGACGTGGTGGTGGCCCAGCTGGGCATCGACTCCCACCGGACCGACCCGCTCACCCATCTGGCCCTCGACGTCCAGGGCTTCGCTCGGGCGGTCGCCCGGATCACCGAGCTGGCTCCGCGGCTGGTCGCCCTGGGGGGCGGCGGCTACGACATCGGCAACGTGGCCAGGGCGTGGACCGCGGCCTGGGCGGTGATGAACGGGGTCGAGCTGCCGGCCGAGCTGCCGCCGCCGTTCCTGGAGCGCACCGGGGGATCTCGGGTCCGGACGCCAGCGCTGTGGGATCCACCGGCGGCGCTGGACGAGGATCGGCAGAGGTTGGCTCAGGAGTACGTCGCCCGCCAGGTGGACGCCATCCAGCGCCTCATCTTCCCCCTTCACGGGCTGTGAGCCCCGGCGTGTTACAGTGGCGAGGCGACGGTGTCACCGACACCGTCGGGAGGTCCCGAGCGTGCGCGGTGTGCTGATCACGTTCGAGGGCGTCGAGGGGTCGGGCAAGACCACCCAGCTCACGCGCCTCGGGCGATGGCTGGAGCGACAGGGGTCTCGGGTCGAGCGGACGGCGGAGCCCGATGGCACCGCGCTCGGCCTGGCCATCCGGCGCCTCTTCGAGCGCCCGGGCCTGCGGCCGGTACCGATCAGTGAGCTGTTCCTCTTCCTGGCCGCGCGCCAGCAGCACGTCAGCGAGCGCATCCGCCCCTGGCTCGAGCAAGGCCGGGTCGTGCTCTGCGATCGCTACGTCGACGCCACGCTGGCCTATCAAGGGTACGGACGGGGCCTGGACGTCGACCTGATCCGCGAGCTGAACGTCCACGCCACCGGCGGCATCCTTCCCGACCTCACGCTGCTCTTCGACCTCGAGCCGGCCGCGGGCCTGCGGCGGATCGGCCGGCGGCAGCTCGATCGGTTCGAGCGTGAGGCCCTGGCGTTCCATCGGCGGGTGCGTCGGGGTTACCTGGAGCTGTACCGGGCCGAGCCCAAGCGGATCCGGCTGATCCGGGCGGCTCGTCCTCCCGCTGTGGTCGCCGTCGAGGTGCAGGCGCTCGTGGGAGACTTCCTCTGTGGCCTTTGAAGCGCTCGCCGACCAACCGCACGCGGTGGCGTTGTTACGGCGGACTCTGGCCGGGGGACGGGTGGCGCATGCCTACGCGTTCGTGGGGCCGCCCGAGAGCGGGGGCATCGGGGCGGCGCTGGCCTTCGCCCAGGCCCTGCTCTGCCCGGCAGGCGGCTGCGGTACCTGCCGGAGCTGCGCGATGGCCGCCGCCCGCCAGCACCCCGATCTGCACGTGATCTCCCCGACGCCGCCGGAGGCGAACCCCAGGGGCCCGCGCGCCGTCCGTATCGGCGCGATTCGGGCGCTGGAGCGACAGGCGGCGCTGGCCCCGGTCCTGGCTGCTCGCAAGGTGTTCGTGCTCGACGAGGCGGAACGGATGACGGGCGAGGCGCCGCAGGCCTTCCTCAAGACCCTGGAAGAGCCGCCGGCCCGCACCGTCGTCATCCTGGTTCTGTCGCGGGCCCGGGCTGTCCCCGCCACCGTGCTCTCGCGCTGCCAGCTCGTCCGGTTCCCGCCGCGTCTGGCCCGGGCGACGCCCGAACGGGCGGAAGCGATCGAGGCGCTGGCCGAGGTGCGGGCCAAGGGGGTGGAGGCCCTGTTCCGTCGAGCCCAGGCCTTCGAGCGCGACCGCGAGCGGGCCGAGCGCTTCGTCGACGCGTGCTGGCTCCACTGCCGGGATCTTCTGCTCGCGCGCTGTGGCGCTCCCGGGCGGCTCCTCGGCGATCCCGCCACGGCTCCGGCGCTGGCCGAGGAGGCCGCGACGTGGACGGTGGAGGGGTTGCTCCAGGCCATCACAACGTGCCGCCAGGCGCGCCAGTCGCTGGCCGTGAACGTGACGCCCCGGCTGACGGCGGAGATCGTTCTCGCCCGCCTGGCGCTGCGGGCGGCGTGAGGAATAGGCCATGAGTGAGACAGCGGCCGAGTACCTGGTCGGGGTGCGACTGCGCGAGGTTGCCCAGACCGAGGACCATCGCCTGGAGGGCGACGAGCTGTCGGTCTGCGTCGGCGACCTGGTCGTCGTCGAGGCCGCCGGCGTCGAGCTCGTCGGCGAGGTGCGCCGGCCGCGCCGGCCGCGGCCCGAGTCCCGGCGCGATCGCGCCTATCCGCGTGTGGTGCGGCTGGCCACCGAGGCCGAGGCCCGGGAGTGGCGCGAGCGCGGGGAACGCGAGAAGGCCCACGTGGCGACGTCCCAGCGGCTGGCCCGCCAGCGGGGCCTGCAGCTGAAGGTGGTGGACGTCGAGATCCATCCCACCGCCCGCCGGATCACGGTGTACTTCAACGCCGAGGAGCGGGTGGACTTCCGAGAGCTCGTGCGCGACCTCGCCCGTGAATTCCGGGCCCGGATCGAGATGCGCCAGATCGGGGCTCGCGACACGACCAAGGTCATGGACGGAATCGGGCCCTGCGGGCGGCAGCTCTGCTGCTCTTCGTATCTGCGGAAGTTCGAGCCGATCTCGGTGAAGATGGCCAAGGCCCAGGACATGCCGCTCACCGACAGCCGGCTGCTGGGCAACTGCGGGCGGCTCAAGTGCTGCCTGCTCTACGAGTTCTCCCTCTATCAGGAGCTGCGCTCGCGCCTGCCCAAGGTGAACACGCCCTGCCAGGCCACCTGCGGGGGCGGGGGGTGCATGAGCGGCAAGATCCGATCGATCCGCGTGCTCAAGCAGTCGGTGGTCGTGGGGTTCCCCGACGGTACCGAGGCCGAGGTGCCGCTCGAGCAGGTCACCTGGGAGGGTCGCTCGCATATACCTGTAACGGGGTCCGCGAGTCCGGATAAGGCTGTTGGAGCGGGGTCCGCGAGCCAGGCTCTGCCCGAGGGTGGCCTGCACTAGGTGCGTGTGGCTGCGGGCGTCTTCTACCTGACCACGCCGATCTATTACATCAACGCGCCCCCCCACCTGGGGCACGCGTACACGACCATCGTGGGGGACGCGATGGCCCGCTGGCACCGCCTCGCCGGCGACCGCGTTTTCTTCCTCACCGGCACCGACGAGCATGGCGACAAGATCGCCCAGGCCGCCACCGCGGCCGGTCTCACACCCCAGGCCCTGGCCGATCGAAACTCCGCCGCCTTCCGCGCGGCCTGGAAGCGGCTGGGCATCACCTACGACGACTTCATTCGCACCACCGAGCCCCGCCACGCCGCGGTGGTCCAGCACATCCTGCGACGGCTCCAGGAAGCCGGCGAGCTCTACCTGGGCAAGTACGGGGGCCAGTACTGCTTCGGCTGCGAGCGCTTCTACACCGACAAGGAGATCGTGGACGGCCTGTGTCCCGATCACCGCACGCCGCTCACCTACATCGAGGAGGAGAACTACTTCTTCCGGATGTCGGCGTACCAGGACTGGCTGGTGGGCTATCTTCGCGCGCACCCGGACCTGATCCGGCCGGAGCGCTATCGCAACGAGATCCTGGGCTTCCTGGGCGAGCGGCTGCAAGATCTGTCCATCAGCCGCCCCACGAGCCGGCTGCAGTGGGGAATCCCGTTGCCCTTCGACGATCGCTTCGTCACCTACGTGTGGTTCGACGCCCTCATCAACTACGTGTCCGCGCTGGATTACCCGAACGGCGAGCGCTTCCGCACGTTCTGGCCGCACGTCCACCACCTCATCGGCAAGGACATCCTCAAGCCGCATGCCGTCTACTGGCCCTGCATGCTCAAGGCCCTGGCCCGGGCCGAGGGGATGGCGGAGGACCGATCCGACGCGCTGATCTTCCGCCACCTCAACGTCCACGGCTACTGGAACATCGGGGGCGGCAAGATGTCCAAGTCCGTCGGCAACGTGGTGGAGGCGCTGGCCCTCAGCGAGAAGTACGGTAACGACGCCTTCCGCTACTTCGTCATGCGCGAGATGGTGTTCGGGCTCGACGCCGATTTCTCGGAAGAGGCCTTCGTGGGCCGTCTCAACGCCGACCTGGCCAACGATCTCGGCAACCTCGTGGCCCGGGCCACCACGCTGCTCAGCGGTGTTGCCCCGGATGACCACCCGCCGTCGTCGAACCCCACGGGACTCCACCACCAGGTCAGGACCGCATCCGAGGAGACGCGAAAGGCGGTCGGCGACGCGATGAGCGAGTTCGCCTTCCACAAGGCGCTCGCCAGCATCTGGGGTTTCATCGGCGAGGTGAACCGCTACGTCGATGCGAGCCAACCGTGGGCGCTCGCGAAGGACCCGGCGAAGAAGCCCGAGTTCAACAGGGTGTTGATCACGTTGGCGGATTCCCTGCGCTTCCTGGGAATCGTCCTCGCTCCCTTCCTGCCGGACGCGGCGTTGAAGATACGGAAAGCCGTCGGGGACAACAGGGAACCGGAGTTGAGCAACGCGGTCGGCGAGCAGATCAGCACGCTCCCGCGCGTCCAGAAGCTCTCCGGCCTGTTCCCGCGCGTCGATCAGAAGGCCGCGGGGCCGGCGGCTCCAGAAGGAATGGCGGGGCCGGAAACCGCTCGCGCGGCGCGCGGCGGCAGTGCCGAGGGTGCTCCGCCCCGACCCGTGACGAAGGACGAGTTCTCGAGGATCGATCTCCGGGTCGCCGAGGTGGTGGCCGCCGAGCCGGTGGCCAAGTCCAAGAAGCTGCTCAAGCTCTCCGTCTCGCTGGGGGGCGAGCCGCGGACCGTCGTGGCGGGCATCGCCGAGCACTACCGGGCGGAGGAGCTCGTCGGCAAGAAGGTCGTGATCGTCGCCAATCTCGAGCCGGCCCGGCTCATGGGCATCGAGTCCCGGGGCATGCTCCTGGCCGGATCGGCCGAGGGGCGCCTGGCCATCCTGATCCTCGATCGCGATCTGCCGCCCGGCGCCAGGATCACGTAGGGTGATGGAGCCCGACGCTCTCCCGGTAGGCGGGCCGGGGGGCGCCCCGCCGTCGCGCGCGTGGTGGCCGTGGCTCCGTCGCTGGGGCATTTCCCTCGTGTCCCTCATCGCCGGGCTGCTCACCCTGTTCGTGTTCCGGCGGGAGCTCACGCAGGTTCGCTGGTTCGTGGGCTCCATTCTCTTGATCTGGATCCTCTTCGCCGTGCTGACGCAGGCGCGGCAGGCGCTGGAGACCCGAGGTCACCGCCTCGTCATCACGGCCGCCGACTACCTGATCCAGAGCCTCTACCACGGTGTGCTGCTCTTCCTCCTGCCCGTGTACTGGGCGAGCACCACGCTCACCTCGATGAACGCGCCGTTCCTGGTCCTGATCGTGGTGCTGGCGGTCCTGGCCACGTTCGATCCCTGGTACCACGTCGTGGTCCACCCTCGGCCCTGGACGCGCTATGT
Source organism: Candidatus Methylomirabilota bacterium (assembly GCA_036556905.1). Lineage (GTDB taxonomy): Bacteria > Methylomirabilota > Methylomirabilia > Rokubacteriales > CSP1-6 > 40CM-4-69-5. The sequence continues at coordinate 116,290 of DATBIM010000094.1, read as the reverse complement.
GTTTTTTCTGGTCTCGATCTTTTGCGGGCTCAATCTGGCCTTGCCGCTGGTCGGCGTCCCGCCCCACCTGGCGCTGGCCGGCGCGGCGTGGGCCTCGGCCCTCGCCCTGACCCCCTCCGTGTGCCGGGCGACCGGCTGGCGGTGGTGGTTCGGGCTGCGCACGATGGCCGTGATCGGCGTCTTCATGGCCGTGGCTGCCTGGTGGGGTCGCGCGGTGCTCCCGCCGGTCCCCCTGTTCATCGCCCAGAAGACGATGGCGTGGGCCGTGGCCGGCGTGGACTCGCTGGAGCCGGTGGCGGGAGCCATCCGGGCCGAGGACCTCCGCCAGCGGGGTCTCGTGGCCTACACCGCGATCTACGCGCCGGCCGGACTCAAGCAGAGCGTGCGGCACGTCTGGCGCCGGGAGGGGCAGGTCGTGGACGACGTACGACTCTCCCCGGTGCGCGGCGGGCGCCGGGAGGGCTTCCGCACCTACTCGCGCAAGACGGCGTTCCCCGCCGATCCCTCCGGTCGCTGGGTGGTGGATATCATCACGGGCTCCGACCAGCTCCTGGGCCGGCTCCGCTTCCAGGTCGTGCCCTGATGCCCGACCTCGTCGACACCCACGCCCACCTGCACTTTCCCCAGTTCGCCGCCGACCTGCCCGAGGTGCTGGCCCGGGCCCGCGCGGCCGGCGTCCGGCGACTGGTGACGGTGGGCACCGACGTCGACGGCTCGGCGGCGGCGGTGGCCATGGCCCAGCGCGAGCCCGACGTGTGGGCGACGGTGGGCATCCACCCCCACGATGCCGCCAGCGGCGACGAGCCGGCGCTGGCGGCCATCGCGCGCCTGGCGAGCGAGCCGCGCGTCGCCGCAATCGGCGAGATCGGGCTCGACTTCTTCCGCAACCTCGCGTCGCGCGACGACCAGGCGCGAGTCTTCCGGCGGCTGCTCGACCTGGCCCGCAGCGCCAGCAAGCCGGTGGTGATCCACTGTCGCGACGCGCACGCCGAGATCGTGCACATCCTGAGGGACGAGAAGGTGCAGGAGGTAGGGGGGATCATGCACTGCTTCTCGGGCGATGTGGCGGTGGCCCGCCAGTGTCTGGATCTGGGGCTGTGCGTCTCGCTGGCCGGACCGGTCACCTACCCGAACGCGCGGGCGTTGCCCGAGGTGGCTCGCTTCGTGCCCCGCGATCGGCTGGTCATCGAGACGGATTGCCCCTTCCTGCCGCCGCAGGGGTATCGCGGGCAGCGCAACGAGCCGGCTTACCTGGCCCTCACCGCGGCGCGGGTGGCCGAGCTGCGGGGCGAGCCGATCGACGAGCTGGCCGCGCAACTGACCGTGAACGCATGCCGCGTCCTGGGCCTGTCGTGACCCTGCGCGATCTGGGCTTTTTCCTGAGAGGACGGATCAACCAGGGGGTGACGCGGCTCCTCAATGTCCGCGGGCCCGTGGCCTCGGCAGATCCGGCGCCGCTCGACGAGGTGCTGCGCGGTGACCGCACGCCGCTGGCGCTGGCCCGGCTCGTGGCCGGACGGACCAACCTCGAGCGCGAGGCGGCGATGGCCGCCTACCTCACCGCCCGCGGTGCGGACTTCGCACGGCATAGCTTCGCGAGCTTCGAAGGACGGGGAGAGAACTTCAGCGTCGACCTGGGGACCGGCGACCGGGTGCTCGTGTTGATCGCGCACCACGACGCGGTGCCGGGCAGCCCCGGCGCCAACGACAACGCGGCCGCCGTCGGTATCTTGCTCCACCTGCTGGGACGGCTCGCGCCGCGCGGGCTGCGGGTGCGCTTGCTCTTCACCGCCGCCGAGGAGCTCGGCTACCTCGGCGCGCGAGCCTATGTCCGGGATATCCCGCTGGCCGACATCGTCGGGGTGCTCAGCCTCGAGTTGTGCGGTATCGGCGACACCCTGGCGATCTGGGACGTCTCCGACGACTCTGCGTTCTTGCGTCGCGCCGCCGGGGCCCTCGAGGGACTGGGGCTCCACCGCGAGGAGAGCTACCACGTCGTGGGTCGCATCCCGGTCTTCGGCAGCGACCACCGGGCGTTCGCCGCGGCTGGCCTGCCCGCCTATGGCTTCACCATCGTGCCTTCGCGCCAGGCCGAGGCGCTCCGGCAGTTCATTCTGAGCCCGGCGCGCAGCGCGTTTCGCCACCTCGTGCACCGCCCGCCGCCGTTCGATACCTACCACACGAGCCGCGATGGTCTCGAGACGCTCGAGGTCCCGGCGCTCCAGCGGGTGGCGTTGGCGCTGGAGGCCCTCGTGGACGAGCTGAGATGACCACCCCTCGCTTCGCGGGGATCGAGGCCGTCCTCTTCGACATGGACGGGGTCCTGGTGGACTCCGAGCCGCTGCACCTGGAGGCCGCCCGCCGGCTCCTGGCCAACCACGGCGTCCGCTATACGCAGGAGGAGAACGCCGAGTTCATCGGCTTCACCGACCAGGAGATCTTCACCATTCTGAGATCCCGCCACGGGCTCGCCCCGTCCAGCGACGAGCTGGCCCGACGGTTCGCGGCGGGGCTGATCGACCTGCTCACGCGGGAGGCCGTGCCATTGCCCGGAGTCCCCGCGGTGCTCGTGGCCCTGCGGCGGGCCGGCTACCGGCTGGCCCTGGCGTCTTCCTCGACGCCGGAGGTCATCGCCGCCACCCTGCGGGCGCTGCGGATCGACGAGCTCTTCGCGACCGTCGTGTCGAGCGTGGAGGTGGGCCGCGGAAAGCCGGCACCGGACGTGTTCCTCCTGGCTGCCTCGCGACTGGGTCTGCCGCCGGGCCGGTGCCTGGTGGTCGAGGACTCGCGCAACGGCGTGCTGGCGGCCAAGCGGGCCGGCATGGCCTGCGTGGCCGTGCCCTGCGCCGCTACCCGGCATCAGGAGTTCGTCGAGGCCGACCTGAGGCTGGGCTCGCTCGAGGAGCTCCTACCGCTGCTCCCCGGCGGTGTCAGGGGAACGAGGGTCCACCCGAGACCCGGGCCAGCAGCAACCGGCTCCGGGTGACCGCGGACTCGGGCACCAGAACCACGACCTCGCCCTGCTGCCCGACCGAGAAAGGGTACACCGAGTGAACCAGGCGCGCGCGGAGCAGCGTGGGGATGCCTTCGCTCTCGAAGAGGCCTTTGACCACCAGGGCCTCGGCCTGGTCACAGCGGTGGACCTCCACGAGACCCGGCTCGTCCTCCCGCAGGGTGGGCACGGGGGACCGGGGGGGCCGGGCCGGTGTCCCCGGGAAGGGGATGACTTTGCCGCGTCGCCGCATGGGGCCTAAGTCTACAGCACTCGACAACGTGCGATAATCCGGGTTCCATGACCTGGATCGGCACGCCTCTGCGTCGCGTCGAAGACCGTCCGCTGCTCACCGGCGCCGGCCGCTACACCGACGACATTCCCCTGCCCGGGACATTGCACCTGCATCTCCTGCGCAGCCCTCACGCCCACGCGCGGGTCGCCCGCATAGATGCCCAGGCCGCCCGCCGGGCGCCCGGGGTGGTGGAGGTGGCCACGGGGGCTGAGGTGCGCGGGCTCAAGGCGCTCTCGGTGAACGAGCTCCTCCCCGCGATGAAGGTCGCGCGGCGGCCCTTGCTGGTGACGGACGTCGCCCGGGCGGTGGGCGAGCCGATCGCCGCGGTGGTGGCCGACACGCCCGCCCGGGCCCGCGATGCCGCTGACCTCATCCAGATCGACTGGGAGCCGCTGCCGGCGATCGTCGACCCCCCGGACGCCGCGCGACCCGACGCCCCCGTGCTCCATCCGGCGCTGGGAAGCAACCGCGCCTTCACGCACGCGTGGCGCTCGGGCGATGTCGCCGGCGCGCTCTCTCGCGCCGCCCAGGTGGCGCGCCTGACCGTCCGGCAGCCGCGCTTGAGCGCCGTGGCCATGGAGCCCCGGGTGGTGCTGGCCGCGTACGACCCGCACCTCGACGAGCTGACGGTGTGGTCCTCCTCGCAGGCGCCGTTCCGCGTGCGCTCCGAGATCGCCACCTGCCTGGGGTTCAATGAGAGCCGCATCCGCGTGATCGCGCCCGACGTGGGGGGCGGCTTCGGCGTCAAGGGCTCGCCCTACGCTGAGGACGTGCTGGTGGCCTGGCTGGCCTGGCGCCTGCGCCGTCCCGTGAAATGGGTGGCCACGCGGGGCGAAGACCTCGCGGTCACCCACCACGGGCGCGGCGCCGATGCCGAGGGAGAGCTCGGCGTGGACGCCCAGGGTCGCATCCTCGGGGTGCGGGCCCGCATCGTGTTCGCGCTGGGCTCGGAGATCGTCTTCAGCGGCGCCGTGCCCGCCTCCAACCACGGGCGCACGCTGCCGGGGGCGTACGTCGTGCCTGCGGTCGACATCGAGACGGGCGCCGCCTACACCACGGCCATGTCCACCGGACCCTACCGGGGCGCGGGCCGGCCCGAGGGCATCTTCCTGATGGAGCGCCTGCTCGACGAGGCCGCCCGGGGCCTGAAGCTCGATCCGGCCGAGATCCGCCGGCGCAACTTCATCCCGGCCAACGCCTTTCCCTACCGCACGCTCACTGGCTGCGTCTACGACTCCGGCGACTATGGGGCGGCGTTCGAGCAGGCGCTGAAGCTGGCCGAGTACGAGCGGCTGCGCGAGCAGCAACACGCGGCCCGCGAGCGGAACGAGATCGTGGGGGTTGGCCTGAGCGCCTACGTCGAGCCGGCCGCGATGGGATGGGAGAGCGGCAGCGTGCGCGTGGAGCGCACCGGCACGGTGACCATCGTCACCGGCTCCAGCGCCCATGGCCAGGGCCACGAGACGACGTGGGCGCAGATCGCCGCCGATGTCCTCGGCGTGGAGCCCACCGACGTGGTCGTCCGTCACGGCGACACCCGCGGCGCGCCCGTGGGATTCGGCACGTTCGGCAGCCGGAGCACCGCGCTGGGCGGTAGCGCCGTGTTCCGGGCCGCCACCCAGGTCCGCGACAAGGGCCAGCGCATCGCCGCGAACGTGCTGGAGGCGGCCGCGGCCGATGTCGTGGCCGTTCCCGGCGGGTTTCAGGTCACCGGGGCGCCGGCCAAGAAGGTGACCTGGGCCCGGGTGGCCGATGCCGCCTACCGCGGGGCGCATCTGGCGCCGGGTGACGAGCCCGGACTGGACGCCACGGTGTTCTTCAAGGCCGACGCCGAGACGTGGTCGTTCGGGACGTGCGTGGCCAGTGTCACCATCGACCGCGACACCGGGCAGGTCAGCCTCACCCGTCTCGTATGGGTGGACGACGCCGGCACGATCGTCAACCCGCTGCTGGCCGAGGGCCAGCTGCACGGCAGCTACGCGCAGGGCGCGGGGCAGGCGCTGCTCGAAGGGATCGTGTACGACCGGCAGGGCCAGCTCCTCACGGCGACGCTGATGGATTACGCCGTGCCCCGGCTGGGCGACTTTCCCGAGCCCGAGCTGGGCAAGAGCGTGACCCCCACGCCGCGCAACCCCATCGGCGCCAAGGGACTGGGCGAGGCCGGATGCATCGCCGTGCCCCCGGCGATCGTCAACGCCGTCGTGGACGCGCTGGCGCCGTTCGGCTGCCGGCACCTCGACATGCCGGTGACCGCCGAGAAGGTCTGGCGGGCCTTGCACCCCGCCTAGGACCTCCGGCATGGCGGACATCGAATACTTCGGCGGCCTTCCCGAAGTCGGAATCGTGCCCCGCGCTCCCCACGCCGGCCCGCTCTTGCGGCACGTCTACGAGCAGGAGCACGGGCGCGGCGGCTTCAGCGGCAAGGTGACCCACACCTACCATCTCTATCCGCCCACCAACTGGCTCCCCGGCGAGACCGCCCAGCTGGACGGCTTCGCGCCCGATTGGGACTCGCCGCTGCAGCCGCTGGGCGGGGTGCATCACGCTCTGAACGTCGCCCCCGCCCAGGCCGCCGACATCTACCGCGGGATGGGGCGGCTCGTGGCCAACGCGACCGCGGCCATGAATGTCAGCGCGCCCCGCGGGTCCATGGACTATTTCTTCGAGCATCATTCGGCGACGATGGTGTTCTTCGTTCACCAGGGCCGGGGGACGCTGGAGACCACCTTCGGCCCCCTGGCCTATGGCCCGGGCGACTTTCTCATCATCCCCAAGGGCATCACCCACCGGTTCACGCTCGATCCCGGCCCCCACTACTACTGGATGTACGAGTCCTTCGCCGGCGATCCCGAGAAATCCGAGGCTCCGACGACCGGTCGCTTCCTCACCCACAGCGAGAGCGACTACAAGTACCCGCGCTCGCTGCAGACCGTGAACGAGCAGGGACGCTTCGAGATCGTGAGCCGGGTGGACGCCGTCTGCACCCGGCGGGTGCATCCCACGCACCCCTTTGACGTCGTCGGCTGGCGGGGCGACTATCTGCCGTACAAGTTCGCCGTGGAGGACGTGCGCCCGCTGGTGGCCGACCGCTCCCACGTTCCCCCTTCCGGGCACACGATCTTTCGTCTGCCCGGCTGCTACCTCTGCGTCTTCACCGTGCGCTCGGTGGAGAAGGACGCCATGTGGCTGCCCTTCTTTCACCGGAATCTCGACTACTGCGAGACGCTGGGCTTTCACTTCGGCGAGTTCTTCAGCGCGGGGAGCCTGAGCCAGGCCGGGATGGTCACCGTGCATCCGGTGGGCTTGCCCCACGGCCCCAAGCCGTCCGCGCTCACGAAGTTCCTGGACGGCCGCCGGGCCGACATCCACCATGAGGTGGCGGTGATGGCGGACTTCGCCAACCCCGTGCGGATCTCCCGGTTCGCGCTGGGCCTGAGCCAGCCCGACTACATGAAGGCCTGGTCCGCCTACACCAGCGATCCCCGGTTCGTCTACGATCCCGGGCGCGTGGAGGAGATTCGCGCGGTCGCCGAGCGTCTGGCTGACGCCCGGGACACGATCCGCCCCACCGAGTGATGCGGTTCGGAATCTTCTCGGTTTGCGACCACTACCCGGCCGAACTGCCCCGCACCTCCCCTGAGCTCTACGGGGAGCTGCTCGAGCAGGCGGTCGCGGCCGAGGCCCTCGGCTTCGACTCGTTCTGGGTGGCCGAGCACCACTTTCACGAGTACGGGGCCATTCCCTCACCCCCGGTGTTCCTGGCGGCGGCCGCCCAGCGGACCCGGCGTATCCGGCTGGGCGCCGCCGTCGTCGTGCTGCCCTTCCACGATCCGCTGGAGGTGGCCGAAGAGTACGCGATGGTGGATATGCTGTCGGGCGGCCGCCTCAATCTGGGCGTCGGCTCCGGCTATCTGGCCCACGAGTTCGAGGGCTTCGGGATTCCGCCGGCCGAGAAGCAGGCGCGGTTCGACGAGGCCCTCGAGGTGCTGCTCCGGGCCTGGGCGGGCGAGCGGTTCTCCTACGAGGGGCGGTTCGTCCGCGTGAAGGATGTGAAGCTCAACGTCCAGCCCGTGCAGCGTCCCCGTCCGCCGATCTGGATCGCGATTTTGAGGAATGAGGTCGCCGCCGCCGTGGGCGGGCGGGGCTTTCCCATCATGATGATTCCCTACGCGACCTCGGAGCGGGTCGCCGAGTTCGCCCAGACGCTCGGGGTATGGCGGACGGCCTATGCGGGCAGCGGCGCCGCCGGGGCGGACACCCGGCTGCCCTTCGGGTTTCACACCTACGTGAGCGAGGGCCGGGCCCCGGCGACCGACGAGGCCCGCCAGGCGATGGAGCGGTACGTGCGCACCCGGCTCTATGCGCGGCAGCGACCCTTCGAGACGCTGCTGGCCAACGACCTGATCGCCTTCGGCGCGCCCGAGGACGTGATCCGCGTTGCCCGCCGCTACGAGCAGTGCGGCTACACCGACTACCTGGCCATCATGAATTTCGGCGGGCTCGGCCAGGCCACGGTGCTGCGGTCGATGGAGATGATGGCCCGCCACGTCCTGCCCGCCTTCTCGCGTGAGAGGGGTTGACGCCTCCCTCCCGGACCTCCCCCAACCAGGATTGCGCCGGCGAGACCAACCCGTGAGCGGTGTCATCGTCGCCTGTCCCTGCGGGGAAGTGTATGAGCTGAAGCCGGAATACGCCGGGCGCCTGCTGGAGTGCCCCGTGTGCAGCCGGGCCTTGCGGGCGCCGGGTGCCGGCGAGCCCACCCGGCAGGCCGATCCCAGCGTCGACCCGGCCTTCGATCGCGATCTCTTTCTGCTGCGGCAACGGCTGCTCACCATCCGCGCCAGGTACGAGGTGTGGAGCGAGGCCGGCGTGCCCGTCTGTTTCGTCGAGCGGCCGACCTATCCCGTCCGCACCTTCCTTGCCTACGTCATCGCGTTCTTTGCCGCCACGCTCGTCCTGGAGCGGACGCGGCTCGGCGGCCCGGGGGCCGGCGCGGGCGAGCTGCTGGCCCTGGCGCTCGCCGGCATCACCTTTTTCCTGGTTGCCACCTCGCTGCGTCCCAAGCGGCACGTCACCGTCTACCGCAACGACGCGCGTGACGAAGTGCTGCTCCGGATCTGGCAGGACCAGCGGGTGGCCCTGCTCACCCGGACCTACACAGTCAGTGGCGCGAGCGGGGCCGTGCTGGCCCGACTGCGCAAGTACCACATCCATAACCTCGTGCGGAAGCGCTGGTACGTGGAGACTCCCGACGGAGAGCGTCTCGCCGTGGCCATCGAGGACTCGATCGTGCTCTCGCTGCTGCGCCGCGTGCTGGGGCCCCTGTTTGGCCTGCTGCGGACCAATTTCGTCCTGATCGCGGGCCGCGGGGCCACCGACGGCGTCGTGATCGGCGAGTTCAACCGTAAGCTGACCCTCCTCGATCGCTACGTCCTCGACCTCCGGCCGGATGCGGACCGTCGCCTGGACCGACGCGTCGCCCTGGCGCTGGGGATCATGCTGGACACGGGAGAGCGCCGGTGAGCCGGGCCGGCCCCGCGGCAACGTGAGCCGGCCAGAGGAACGGCCGCTGCGCATCACGCCCGACATGCTGCTGGGCCGGCGTGTCGATCTCGAGCGCCGGCTGCACCCGGCGCCTCCCGTCACGCTGGCCCTGGGTGGTTGTCTGGCCCTGATCTTCATCGCCGAGATCGCCGCCGGGGCGCTGGCCTCGCCGGCGGCGATCGTGGCCGCGGGGGCGCTCGAGGCCTCGGCGGTGGTGGCCGGGCAGTACTGGCGGCTGCTCAGCGCCACCTTCCTGCACGGGAGCCTCGACCACCTGGTGGGTAATCTCATCGCGCTCTACATCCTCGGACTGCTGGGCGAGCGCGCCTTCGGGCGCCAGCAGTTCTTCGTCCTCTACGTGCTGAGCGGACTGGCCGGCTCGCTCCTGAGCGTGCTCACGACTCCCGGGCCCTCGGTGGGAGCGTCGGGGGCCATCTTCGGGCTCCAGGGCGCGGCCATCGTGCTCGTGCGGCGCCACCGCGGGCGCCTGCTGCTCCGCGACCGGAGGATCGGGGTGGTGCTGGCCGTGTGGGCCCTGTACACGATCGCCGCCGGGTTCCTCACGCCGTACGTGGACAATGCCGCCCACATCGGCGGCGCGCTGGGCGGCGCGCTCGTCGCCGGCGGCTTGCATCCCGTGATCCTGGAGCCGATGTCCGCCGAACAGGCGACCCGGACGCGCCGCTGGCTCTGGGTCGTCATCACGCTGCTCGCGTACACCGGCATCGCCTGGCTGGCGACGGCCGTGGGGACGCCGCGCTGAGCGGTGAGCGCACCTCGTCGGCCGACGTCGTCAGCAGGTTGGCGATCACGCCGGGCGCGTGGAGGTAGTGCGATCCGGAGCGCGGCTGACATCGGCGGCGCTGAGCCGGCCCAGGGCGACCTCCCCGGCGGCGGCGAGCGCGCGGGTGGCCACGCCGCGGGCGAAGGCCTCGCGGCCGGCGTCCCGGCGCGCGTCGAGGAGATTGGCGGCCGCGGCCCGGGCGATGGCGGCGTGCTCGCTGCGGCCAGCCTCGACGAGGATGAGCGCCATCTCGCCGAGCCGGCGGGCCCAGAGTTGCCGCGCCACCGGGGTCATCTCGCGCTCAACCACCCGGCGAAGGATCGCCTCCTGGCGCTCCGCCTTTTGCTGGTCGGACAGCACGAGGCGGCTCTCCCGCGCCTGTAGCAGCTCGAGGGCGTCGGTCTGGACCGACGCCGGCTCGAGGAACCAGCCGGCGAGCTCGGGCAACTCGAGGAGCTCGCTGGCGCGCTCGGCGAGCGCAAGATCGGGATCGCCCACATCCGGAGGTGTCGCCGGCAAGGTCCCCTGGCACAGCGGCTGCCAGCGCGCGAAGGTGGCGGGGGGTTCCGTGCCGGCCGCCTGGTGGAGCGCGAGGGCCTCGGCGATGAGGCCCATGGCGCGATCGGGAGCCAGGCTCACCCAGGGCAGCTTCTGGGCGGCCCGCAGCTCGGCCAGCTCGCGATCGAGCCGCTTCTTGGTGATGTCCCCTCCGGCGGATTCCATGATCCCGAGGGTGTCGTTGAGGATGACGGAGCACAGCCGGAGCGCGCCCCACTGGCCTTCGAAGACGATCCAGACGGCGCGCGACCCGCTGCCGTCGATTCCCGAGCCCCACGCCCGCACCGCGCGCAGGGGGTGTCGGCCAGTGGCGACCGGCACGGGGACCGGCGCGGCCGGCGGCGTGACCCCACCCTGGGCGAGCCTGTACAGCGCCCGCTTGGCGGCGCGACGTACGGCCCGAGGCGCGGGCTCGGCCGCGAGCGCGGTCAGGACGGAGAGCGCCGCGGCGCCGTGCCCGCCGGCGAACTGCCGGAGGGCGTCGTCGAGGGCCGTGGCGGACAGCTCGGCCAGCGCCTGCAGCTCGTGAGGGGTGGGCGGGCTCCCGCGGGTGAGCAGATTCTCGAGGAGTGAGCGGCCGGCGGCGCCCCGGTCATTCAAGCGCGAGCCGGAGCAGGGGATGGACCGGACCCTGGGGGAAGTGGACCCGCCGCGTGTAGTCGAGGGCCCCGACGTACCGCTCGAAATGCTCGGCAAGCCGGCGATAGGGCAGGTTGCCCACGCCAGCCCGCGCCCGGGCGTGCTCGGAGACGAAGCGATAGGCGCGCTTGCCCTGGGAAATGTAGAAGCTGGTCGAGGCGATGCGGTCGACCCGCTCGCGGAACACCCCGGTCATGAACAGCGTGTAGTCACCGATGTGCCGGCGCACCGTCACCTCGTGCTCGGGCTGGAACCCCGGGGCGTCCTCCTGCCAGACGGCCTGGATGTCGAGCAACATGTCCACGACGGTCTCGAGTCGGGGCAGCGCGATGCCACGCGGGTAGAGGTTCTCGGCGCGGGCGAAGCGCGCGAGCAGGTCGGCCAGATACGTGGCGGCCGGCTCGTCGTCGAGCGCCAGGTCCCGGAAGCTGGCCCGAATCGCTCGAGCGAAGAACGCCCGCAACTCCACGAGTTCGATGATAGCAGATTTGCTAAAATCCCCGATCGTGGCCACCCACGCCGCACGGCTGCCCCGGCTCCCGTGGATGCTGGTGGCCTCGAGCCTCCTGCTCCTGGGCCTCCTGCTCTACGTCATGTTCGTGAACTATCTTCCCGCCAAGCAGCGGATCCGGGGGCTCGAGCGAGAGCTCAAAGAGGTCTACGCCCGCGAGGTCACGCTGCAGACGCGACTGGCGCAACAGGATTCGCGCCAGCGGGATCCCCAGCTGGCCGCGCTCCGGGCCGAGCGCGAGGTGCTGGCCCGCCGGATCCAGGAGCTGGAGCGGGAGCTCGCCACGGCCCGCCCCCGCGACTCCGGACGCCGCTAGCTCACGCCGCTTCGCGGTCGAGCACGGCGAGCAGGCGCTGATTCGTCTCTCGCGTCCCCACCGCAATGCGCAGGTGATCGGGGAAGCCGACGGCGGTGCCGTCCCGCACGAGGATCCCGGCCCCGGCCAGCGCCTGGCGAATGCGGTCGGCGCCCGGAACCTTCACGAGCAGGAAGTTCGCCTGGGAGGGCGGAAAGGCCAGGCCGCGCCGGGCCAGCTCGCGGCTGAGGAACGCGCGCTCGGCGATGACGAGGTCGCGGCTCGCCTGCCAGTGCGCCCGGTCCTCGAGCGCGGCCAGGGCGGCGACCTGGCCCAGGCGGTTGACGTTGTAGGGCGCCCGCACCCGGTTGAGCCGCTCGATCGTCTCGCGCGTGGCGATGGCGTACCCCACCCGGAGCCCGGCCAGGCCGGCGATCTTGGAGAACGTGCGCAGCACGATCAGGCGCGGGTAGCGGGCCAGCAGCCCGATGCCGTCGGGGGTCTCGGGATCGTCGCAGAAGTCGTGATAGGCCTCGTCCAGGACCACCAGCGGCGGATCGGCCGCCAGCGCGCCCAGGAGCTGGAGCAAGGGACCCCGGCGGATGATCGTGGAGGCGGGATTGTGCGGCGAGCACAGGATGATCGCCTTGGTGCGCGGCGTCACCCGGGCCCGCACGTCATCCAGATCGGTGTCGTAGCCGGCCAGCGGGCTCGGGCGCAGGGTGGCCCCGGCCAGCTCCACCACGGTCGTGTACGGCTCGAACGATGGCTGGGGGACGACGACCTCATCACCCGTCTCCAGCGCCGCCCAGGCGATGATGGCGAGCAGCTCATCGGCCCCATTGCCCACGAGGACCTGGTCTCGTGTCACCCCCAACCGGCCGGCCAGGGCCTCCCGCAGCGCGGTAGCGCCTCCGTCCGGGTAGAGGTGGGCCTGCGGGGCCTCCCGTCTGAGCGCTTCCACCACCCGGGGCGACGGCCCCAGCGGGCTCTCGTTGGCCGACAACCGCACGAGGTCGTCGCGCCCCAGCTGGCGCGCCAGCGCCTCGAGGGGGAGCCCCGGCTCGTAGGGGGTGATGCGGTCGAGAATTGGACGCCACACGGTGCGCACGGAAGCATTGTAGTAAGTCCAGGCCGCATTTGACAGTATTTGGCCGGGATTGCTACGCTCTGCCGCGCCATGTCGCCCGAGCTGTATCGCCGGGCCCGGCGCGCCGAGGCGAGAGGTGAGCGCGCCGAGGACCGGCGCCGCCTTCGTCTCGAGTTTTTCCGGGCCGCACTCGCCGACGGGCTCGACTCGCTCAAGCTCCGGCACGCGGGGGGGGCGTCGGGTCAGGAGTCGGTCCAGGCCCACGCCCGCCTCATCGACGAGCTCGTCCGCACCCTGCTCCGGTTGACGGTCGCCGAGGCCCGGGCCAGCGGCCTGGCCCCGGCGGCGTTCGTGGTGGTGGCGCTGGGCGGGTACGGGCGCAGCGAGCTGCACCCCTCCTCGGACATCGATCTGATGGTCGTTCATGACGGCGAGCTCTCCCCCTACGTGCAGCGCATCACCCAGGAGCTGCTCTACACGCTGTGGGACCTGGGCCTGCAGGTCGGCCACAGCCTGCGATCGCTGGAAGACTGTGTGGCCATGGCCGGCACCGACCTGCCCAGCCGGACGTCGATGCAGGAGGCCCGCTTCCTGGTGGGCGACCGCGCGCTGTTCGGTCGGTTCCAGCGCGTGCTCCGCGAGAATGTCTACCGGCGCGACTTCGAGCAGTTTCTGGAGGCGATGCTGGCCGAGCGCGACCAGCGCTACCGCAAGCACGGCGCCTCACCATACATCATGGAGCCCAACGTCAAGGAGTCGGCCGGCGGGTTGCGTGACATGCACACCGCCATGTGGCTCAGCGCGGCCAAGTTCGGCGCCCGCACCCTGCGCGAGCTGACCCACAAGGGGCTGATCACCGAGCGCGAGCAGGAGCTGACCGACGCCGCGCTGACCTTCCTGTGGCGGGTGCGCAACGAGCTGCACTTCCTGGCCGGGCACCGCAACGACGTGCTGACCCGCGACATGCAGCCTCAGGTCGCGAAGAGCTTCGGCTATCAGGACGACGACACCAGCCTGGCCGTCGAGCGGTTCATGCGCGACTACTACCTGCATGCTCGGGTCATTCACCGGGTGGCGCGCCGGCTCATCGCCCGCTGCCAGGAGACGCTGTCGCGGCGGGCCAGTGCCGGCCTGCGCGACCGCCAGCAGGCCCTGGCCGACGGGCTCGTGTTCATCGATGGCCGGCTGCATCTGGCCGACCAGAACGTCGATCGCTTCGCTGCCGACCCGACGCAGCTCATCAAGGTGTTCTGGCACGCGCATCGGCTGGGCTGCGAGCTCTCGCTGGAGCTGGAGCGGGCCCTGGAGGCGGCGCTGGACCTGATCGACGACGGCGTGCGGCGCTCGCCGGTGGCCCGGGACCTCTTCCTCGACATCTGCCGGAGCTGGGGGCGGGTGGCCGTCACCCTGTCGCAGATGCACGAGCTCGGCGCGCTGGGCCGGTACCTGCCCGAGTTCGGCGCCCTGACGTGCCTGGTCCAGTACGACGCCTATCATCGGTTCTCGGCGGACCGGCACTCGCTGCTGGCCGTCGAGCATCTGGAGGCGCTGGCGCCCGGGAAATCCGCCGAGTCGGAGGGCGCCGCCCAGGTCTTTGCGGGTGTCGAGCGGCCCGAGCTGCTGATGTTGGGGATGCTCCTGCACGACATCGGCAAGGCCAAGGGCCACGGCCACGTCGCCAAGGGCATCCCGCTCATCCGGGAGCTGACTGGTCGCATGGGGCTGGGAGCCGAGGACGCGGCCCTGGTCGAGTTCCTCGTGGCCCACCACCTCACCATGTCGCACATCGCCCAGCGGCGGGATATCGATGACCCCAGGACGATCGCGGACTTCGCGGCCACCGTGGGGGATGCCCCGCGCTTGCGGATGCTCTACCTGCTCACCTACGCCGACATGCGGGCGGTAGGGCCGGGGGTGCTGACCCCCTGGCAGGCGGTGGTGCTGCACGAGCTCTACGCCCGCACGCTCAGCCGGCTGACCGGCGGGCGCGTCGAGCGGCCGACGCGCGCCCATCTGGCCGACCGCCTGCACGCCGCCCTGGGCGACGAGGCCTCACGGCAGGCGGTGATGGCCCACCTGGCCATGATGCCCGAGCGCTACCTGGCCACCACCACCGCGCAGCGGATGGCCGAGCATGTGCGCATGCTGCATCGCCTGGACGCCACGCGCGTGAGCACGGAGCTGTTCCACCATCCCGACCTGGGATCGTCGGATCTGGTCGTCGTCACCCGGGACCTCCCCGGCCTGTTCTCGCTGATTGCCGGCACGCTGGCCGCCCACGGCGTGAACATCATCTCCGCCCAGATCGCCACCCGGGCCGACGGCATCGCCATCGACACCTTCCAGGTGAACGACCCCACCGGCGAGGCCATCACCGCCGCGGGCCAGTGGGCCCGGGTGCTCGACGCGCTGCGGGCCGTCGTCGCGGGCGAGCAGAGCGTGGAGACGCTCCTGAGTCGCCGCCGCGCGTCCGGGCGGGCCGGCGATGCCACGCCCGCGCCGCCGCGGGTCAGCGTCGATAACACGCTCAGCGATGAGCTCACGGTGGTGGAGGTGAAGTGCGCGGATCGGCTCGGGCTCCTCTATCTGATCACCCGCACGCTCTCGGCCGAGGGCTGCGACATCGTGAGCGCCCGCATCGCCACCGAGATCGACCAGGCCTTCGACACCTTCTACGTGAACGATGGCCGGGGCGGGAAGATCGAGGCCCCGGAGGCTCGCGAGCGCCTGCGCGAGGCGCTGGAGCGCGCCCTGGTCCGGCCGCTATGACGGACGCCAGGCCCCGGCCATGCTGAGCCGGTATCGAGAGCCCGTTCGGGCGTGGACCGATCCCATCGGTCACCTGCTGTTCCGACTCCGGCTGCGCCCCAACCACCTCACGCTGGCCGGGCTCGGGGTGAGTCTCGCGGCGGCCGCGGCCTTCGTGACCGGACGCAGCCGGGTCGCCGGCATCCTGCTTCTGCTGGCCGGGCTCTTCGACTTCTTCGACGGCTCGCTGGCCCGGGCCTCCGGACAGGTGACGCCCTTCGGGGCCTTCCTGGACTCCGTCATCGACCGCTACTCGGACCTGGTGGTGCTGCTCGGCATCGTGGTGCTGTTCGTGCAGATGCCGCACGCCCGGGGAGCCATGGTGGCCATGGCCGCGCTCGTGGGCAGCGTGATGGTGAGCTACACCAAAGCGCGAGCGGAATCGATCGGTGTTGAGTGTAACGTAGGGATGATGGAACGGCCGGAGCGCATGATCTGCCTGATCGCGGGAGCCCTGCTGAATCTGTTAGAGCCGGCGCTCTGGCTCCTGGCGGTCTTGGCGAACCTGACCGCGCTCCAGCGGATCGTGTTCACCCGGCGGGCCGTGCGGGACGGCGCGCTCCTGGGCCTGGCCCTGATGGCCGCCGCGGCGGCCCCGGCGCGTGCCGAGCCGCCCGGCGAAGCCGCCGTCAGCGTCGAGGCCGAGATCGCCTGGGCCCGTGCCGTGGCCGAGTTCCAGGCGGGGAACCCCGCGTCCCTGCTGCGCGAGTTTGGCTCGGCAGCCGTCCTGGGCGGCCCGATCGGGGACTACGCCTGGTTCCTCCTCGCCGACGCGCGCGAACGAGCCGGGGATCTGGCCGGGGCCAAGGCGGCCGCGGTAGCTGTCGCCGAGCGCCACCGGGACAGCCGTCTGGCGCCGGCCGCGCTGTTGCTGGGGGCCGTCCTGGCCGAGCGGGCGGGTGACGAGCCCGGAGCCCAAATCCTGTTGTCCCGCCTCATCACCTCCTATCCCGACGCGTTCGAAGTGCCCCAGGCGCTGTACCTTTCGGGCATGCTCGGGGAAGCGCGGGGCAAGCGCGAAGCGGCCGCGCTGGCCTATCGCGAGGTCAGGGTGCTGGCGCCGGCGAGCACGTGGGCGCTGGGCGCCGAGGACCGGCTGACGGCGTTGACGGAGGCCGGCGTGCGCGTGCCGTCGCTGTCGGTCGTCCAGCGCGTCGAGCGGGCCGAGCGGCTGCTGCGCAGCGGGGTCGCCAAGACCGCGGCCGACGAGGCCGAGCAGATCGTCAAGGAGACGAGCGATCCCAGCCTCGTTGTGCGGGCGCTGCGGATCGTGGCCGATGCCTCCCAGCGGCTGGGCCGCCACGACGTGGCGGCCCGGACGCTGGAAGCGGCCGCCGCCCGGGCGCCGGCCGATCGCCGGCCCGGACTCATGCTCGATCAGGGCCGGCTGTTGTTCCGGGCCGGCCAGCGCGAGCAGGCCCTCATCGTGTTCGCCAACGTCGAGGCTCGTGGCACCGAGGCGGAGGCCGCGGAAGCGGCCTACCTCCGCGCCTACACGCTCGATGAGCTGGAGCGCGACACGCAGGCGGCGGCGCTCTACAAGGCGGTGGCCGTCCGCTATCCGGCCCGAGAGCGCGCCGGCGCCGCCCTGTGGCGCCTGGGGTGGCTCGAGTACGGGCGGGGCAACGTGAAGGCGGCCGCCCAGACCTGGCTGAAGCTCACCGAGATCCCCGGTGGTCGGTCATGGCGAATCCCCGCGCTCTACTGGGCGGCCCGCGCCCAGGAGGGAATGGGCGGAGCCACCACGGCGGCGGCGCTCTACCGTCGGGTGCTCCGGGAGGCTCCGCGCAGCTACTACGGCGTTCTCGCCGCGCGTCGCGTGTCGCCGGTCGACGGCGCGCCGGACCCGGCGATCCGCCTTCCCGCCGATCCCCGAGAGGCGCTCGTCGCCGACCCGGGCTTCGCCCGCGCGGATCTCCTGCGCCGCATCGGGCTGATCGAGTTCGCCATCCAGGAGCTGGACGACGTGGTGCTGCGCGCGGTGGGGGATCCCCTGCGGCTCTACGGCGTGTCCGGGGCCTTCACCCAGGAGGCGCGCTACCACCTGGCCCTGCGCATCCTGCGCCGGCACTTCGGCGGCGCAGCCGTCACCGGTCACGCCGCGCTGCCCCGGGCGTTCTGGGAGATGCTCTATCCCTTTGGTTGGCGCACCGAGATCTACGAGGCGGCGGAGCGGACGGGGCTCGACCCGTTCTTCGTCGCCGCCATCGTGCGCGAGGAATCGTCGTACTTTCCGCGCGCGCTCTCCCCGGCGGGGGCCCGGGGCCTCATGCAGCTCATGCCGCGCACGGCCCAGCCGATGGCCCAGGTCCGCGGGCTGGCCTTCGGGGATGGGGACCTGCTCGACGACCCCCGCACGAATCTGCAGCTCGGCGCGACGTTCATGGCGGGCCTGATGAAGGAGTGGAACGACCCCCGCCTGGCGCTGGCCGCCTACAACGCGGGACCCGCCCGGGCCCGGCAGTGGTGGCAGGCCCGGCGGTCCAACGACGTCGAGGCCTTCGTCGAGCTGATTCCCTACGACGAGACGCGCCACTACATCAAGCGCGTCATGCTCGCGTGGGAAGAGTACCGCCGGATCTACGGCTCGCGCTAGAACGTCGAGGGAGGGGACCATGGGCGCGGGATTCACGCCGCTCGGCCTCGATCACATCGTGCTGCGGGTTCGGGATCAGGAGGTGTCGCAGCGCTTCTACTGCGACCTGCTGGGCTGCACGGTGGACCACATCAATGAGCCCATCAAGCTGGTGCAGCTTCGGTTCGGCGAGCAGCTGATCGATCTCCTGCCGGAGGGGGCCGGCGCGCCCCGGGGAAGGCTCGACCACTTCTGCCTTTCGATCCGCTGCGACGACCTGGGCAAGCTCGCCGACGAGCTGCGCCGGCGCGGGGTCGTGGTGGATGGCGACGTGGTGAGCCGCCGGGGCGCGTATGGTCAGGGCTCCTCGATCTACATTCAGGATCCCGACGGCTTCCGCATCGAGCTCAAGCCTCGTGAGTCAAGAAAGCCGTCCTGACCTGATCCTCTAGCCTGGAGCGACTGTCTTGGCTGTCAAGCGGGTTGCCATGGACGGCGCTCTCGCAAGATAGCGTTGAGAATCGTGAGCAGTTTACGCATGGCGGCGACCAGGGCAACCTTCTTGGGGCGCCCGGCCGCAGTGAGGCGTGCGTAAAACGCTGCGATCGCGGGGTTGTGTCGAATCGCGACAAGCGCGCCGCCATATAGAGCACGCGGCGGACCTGTGGGCGCCCCCCGGCGACCGCGGAGGGTGCCGCTGTCGCGGTTGAGCGGCGCCACCCCGATGAGGGCGGCGATCTGGCGCCGGCCAAGGCTTCCGAGTTCTGGCACCTCCGCGATCAGGGTCTGGGCCGTGACATCGCCCACGCCGGGGACCGACCGCAACAGATCGTCCTTTTCGCGCCAGACCGGGCTGGACCGAATCGAGTCGTCCAAGTCGCGGTCGGCCGCGGCCAACGCTTGGCGCAACCACGTGATGTGGGCCGCGATCTGCTGCCGGAGCCGTCGATCCCCGACCTGGCCATGGCGATTCTGCTCGGCGAGCAGCATGTCGAGCAACTGCCGGCGGCGCGCGATCAGTTCGCCCAGCGCCTGCGCCTGGGCGGTCGGCAGCGGCCGGACCGGGGGCTGCACGCCTTCCGCAAAGCGCGCGATGGCTTCAGCATCGAGCGCGTCCGTCTTGGCGAGCTTGCCGGTAGCCCGGGCGAAGTCGCGGATCTGCCGGGGATTGGCCACGACGACGGGCAGGCCGGCGCTCGCCAGCCCGGCCGTCACCGTCGTTTCGTAGCCGCCCGTGGCCTCCAGCACGATGAGGCCGGGCGCTAGCCGTTGCAGGCGCGTGATCAGCTCCCGATGCCCCGCCTCCTCGTTGGCGAGCGTGAAGCGGTCTCCGGAGGGGCGGACGTGAACGTCCAGGCGGTCTCTGGCGACGTCGGTCCCCACGAACAATCCGTGCATGACCCGTCCTTGTCTATGCGGGCTCGCGGTGCGGCCCTGGCGACTGTGCGGGTTCACGGCACGTGAACTGGTGACCGGGGCGCCGAGCTCCAGGGCGGTCTTCGAGGACCTAGGGGGCAGCGGGCTCCCGGTCACCTTCACTCCAGCTATCCTGACCGCCGGAGTCTTGAAGATACAAGGGGGGCATGTTCCGCGCCCCTCCCAACCTCGTCTATGAATTTGGAGGGGGCACGAGACGCGCCCCCTCCCAACCTCCCCGTTCGCGCGAGTTGCTACGGCGCTTGTTATCCAACCTCGTTGCTACCGCCAGTGGCCCGGGATCCAGACCCAGTAGAAGCCGCTCCACGAATAGAACCCTGGTACCCAGACCCGGCGCGGAGCCACGAATGCCCGCCCATGCGGCACGACCACGGGCCTCGGCACGGTGAAGTGCGGCACGGTGAACACCGGTACCGTGAAGTGCGGGACGGTCGGCCGGTGAACGTGACCGTGGAACGTGGGCGCGGGCTTGCCCCAGTGCGCCCAGTGATCGACCGGCTTGGGGAAGGCGCTCGGCCGGTGTTCGAAGCCTGCTGAGCCGGCCTGGACCGGGGAGACCGCGAGGGTCAGAGCCGCAACGACCGCGAGGCTGACGGCGAAGAGCGTTTTCATCGTCTTCCTCCTGACCTACAATGACCGCTCCACGCCCTTATGACGGGGGTCGACCGGCCGCCATTTACAGCCGGGGGTGTCGAGCCTCGGCCTGTCGGGACAGCCACCTTGGTTCTGGGCCTGGAGGACCGGGAGGACAGAATGCTCGTGATCCTGATGGCCGCGCTGCTGCTGCTGGCCGGCGGGGCGGCCGAGGCGCAACTACCCAAGCAAGTGACGCTGGCCACCAACCCGCCGGGCACCGTCTTCTACACGATGGCCAGCGGGCTCGCCAAGATTGGCAGCGAGGGGTCCATGCAGGTGGCGCTGCAACCCTACACGGGGACCAGCACGTTCCTGCCGCTGTTGAACACCGGCGAGCTCGAGTTCGGCATCGTCAACGCCGTGGACATGGGGCTCGCCTATCGAGGTCCCGGTTTCAAGATCGGGGGCCGCAATCCCTTTCCTCATGCCGCCAACATGCGGCTCGTGATGCGGGGCTCGCCCCTGATGGTGGGGCTCCTCGTGCGCAAGGATTCCCCGATCAAGACGGTCTATGACATCAAGGGCAAGCGCATGACCGGCGAGTATCCCGCGCACCTGGCGGTCTGGTACAACATGTTCGGGCACCTCGCCAGCGCCGGCCTCACCTGGAGCGACGTCCGGGTGGTCCCGGTGCCCGCCGTCAACGATGGGGTCGACGCCCTCGTCCAGGGCCGGGCCGATGTGAGTCAGCACGCGATCAACTCGGCTAAGATCAAGGAGGCCGACGCCGCCGTCGGCGTGCGTCACGTCTCCATCGACTGCACGCCCGAGGGTGACAGGCGGCTGCGGGCGGCCGTGCCCGGCTACTACGGGCGCTGGGTCAAGGCCGGCCAGGCCACGGCCGTCATCGACGATACGTGCTTCATCGCCTACGACATCTACCTGAGCACTGGCCGGAGCGTCCCGGATTCGGCTGTGGAGGCGATGCTCAAACCGATCTGGGACAACGTCGAGAAGCTGGGGCCCATCCATCCACTCTTGAAGGAGTGGACCCGTGAGCGCGCGGTCGGCCCCGAGGTCACCATTCCCTATCACCCCGGGGCCATCCGATTCTACAAGGAGCGCGGCGCATGGAAGCCGGAGATGGACCAGATCCAGCAGAAGCTCCTGGCGGTGAATCCATGAGCCCTCGGGTGCTGGCGGCGTTCGCGCTCATCGCGAGCGTGCTGGTCGCGGCGCCGGTCGCCGCCCAGAAGGCGGCGAGCATCGGCACCAACCCGCCCGGCAGCGTCTTCTACGCGATCGGCAGCGGCCTGGCCAAGGTGGCCGCCGACGCCGGGGCCATGCAGCTCGCCGTGCAGCCCTACGCGGGGACCAGTACCTTCGTGCCCCTGCTGGAGTCCGGCGAGCTGGACTTCGGGGTCAACAACGCCGTCGACATGGGCCTGGTCTACCGGGGTCCCGGCTTCAAGATCGGCGGGCGCAACCCGTTCCCGGCCGGCCCCAGCCTCCGCCTCGTGATGCGGGGGGCGCCGCTGATGATCGCTCCCGTGGTGCGGCGGGACTCGCCGATCAAGACCGTCGCCGACATGCGAGGCAAGCGCGTCACCGGCGAGTATCCGGCGAATCTCGCCATCTGGTACAACGTCTTCGGCTGGCTGGCCAGCGCCGGCATGACCTGGAACGATGTGCGCGTGGTCCCGGTGCCGGCCCTCAACGATGGCATCGACGCGCTGGTCCAGGGCCGGGCCGACGTATCGTCCTACGCGCTGAACGGCGCCAAGGTGCGTGAGGCCGACGCCGCCGTAGGCGTGCGTCACGTCTCCATCGACTGCACGCCCGAGGGCGACAGGCGGCTGCGGGCGGCCGTGCCCGGCTACTATCCGCGCCGGGTGCCCAAGGGCTCCGCCGTCGCCGTGGTCGATGACATGTGCGCCGTCGCCTACGACATCTACGTGGTGGCCGGCAAGGGCGTCGGCGACGCGCTGGTGGAAGGCGTGCTACGGGCGACGTGGGAGCACCCCGACAAGCTGGTTCCGATCCATCCCATCTTCAAGGAGTGGACACGTGAGAGGTTGGCCAGTGCCGAGGTGACGATGCCCTACCATCCGGCCGCCGTGCGTTTCTTCAAGGACCGTGGCGTCTGGAAGCCCGAGATGGACGAGGCCCAGCAGAAGCTCCTCGCGATCAAGCGCTGAGCGGGGCGGCCCGTGACGATCTCGACGCGCTGTCGCCTGCTGGCTGTTGCCGTGGTGTTCCTTGCCGGCGTACCGCCGGCCGCCGCCCAGACGACCGCCAGCATCGGCACCAACCCGCCCGGCAGCGTGTTCTATGCGGTCGGCAGCGGCCTGGCCAAGGCGGCGGCCGACGCGGGCACCGTGCGGCTCAGCGTGCAGCCCTATGCCGGCTCCAGCACGTTCCTGCCGCTCATCAACACCGGCGAGCTGGAGTTCGGGGTCAACACGATTCTCGAGACCGCGCTGGCCTACCGGGGTCCGGGCTTCAAGGTCGGCGGGCGGAACCCGTTCCCGCACGCGCCGAACCTGAGACTGGTCATGCGCGGCTCGCCCATCCTGGCCGGGCCCCTCGTCCGCAAGGACTCGCCCATCCGCACGATCCACGACGTTCGCGGCCGGCGGATGACCGGCGAGTATCCGGCCAGTCTATCTACCTGGTTCACCCTCTTCGGAGCGCTGACCACGGCCGGGCTTGGCTGGAGCGACGTCCAGGTGGTCCCGGTGCCGGGGCTGCCCGAAGGCATCGATGCGCTTGTTCAACGGCGGGCCGACGTGTCGCTGTTCGCGCTCAACGGGGCGAAGGTGCGCGAGGCCGATGCCGCCGTGGGCGTGCGCCATATCTCGGTCGACTGCTCGTCTGACGGCGAACAGCGGCTCCGCGCGGCAGTTCCCGGTTTCTATGGCCGTCGGATCGCCCGGGGTCAGGCGGTCGCGGTCACCGAGGACATCTGCATCCTTGCCTTCGACCTCTACGTCATCGCCGGCAAGCACGTGGCCGACGCGGTGGTGGAGGCGTTCCTCAAGAGCACGTGGGAGCGCATCGACCAGCTGCCCCCGCTGCACCCCCAGTTTCGAGAGTGGACGCGCGACCGACTGGCCAGCGCGGACGTGATGGTCCCGTATCACCCGGGGGCCGTGCGGTTCTTCCGTGAGCGGGCCGTATGGACGGCCGAGATGGAGAAGACGCAGCAGCGACTGGCCACCAACCCGTGACCGAGTTCATCGTCAAGTTCCGGACGCTCAGCGGAACGTCCCGGACGCTCGAGCGGGCTGCGCTCGTGCTCTTGACCCTGGTGGGCGGGGCCTGGGCGACGAAGCTCCAGCATTACTTCCCCGGGGCCATATTCAACGAGCAGTATCTGGGGCTGTTCCTGGGCCTGGGCCTGGCTCCCGTGTTCATCTGCATGCGGGCCGGCCCCCGGGCGCCGGTGGACCGCGTGCCCTGGTACGACTGGCTGTGCGCCGCCACGGCCCTGGTGGCGGGCCTCTACGTGGCGGTCTTCTACCCGACGATCGCTTACACGCTGGGCATCATCACCTGGGACAAGCTCCTGCTGGGCGTGGTGACGGTGCTGCTGGTGCTGGAGTCGGTGCGGCGGGTGGCCGGCTGGGCGCTCATGTGGATCGCCGTCGTCTGCCTCCTCTACGCGAAGTTCGCCTGGCTGCTACCCGGCATCTTCTACGCGAAGGGCTCGTCCTGGGAGCGCATCGCCGTCTATCTGTACCTCGACACCAACGGCATCCTCGGCATCCCCCTGGCCGTCACCGCCAACATCGTCGTGGCCTTCATCTTCTTCGGCCAGGCGCTCTACGCGGTGGGCGGCGATCGATTCCTCACCGATCTGGCCCAGGCGGCGATGGGTCGCTACCGCGGCGGCGCCGCCAAGATGGCCGTGGTCTCCTCGACCCTCTACGGCACGGTCTCGGGGAGCGCGGTGGCCAACGTCGTCGTCGACGGGGCGGTGACCATTCCTATGATGAAGCGCGCGGGTTATCCGCCCCACATCGCCGCGGCCATCGAGGCGGTGGCCTCGAACGGCGGCCAGATCATGCCTCCGGTGATGGGGGCGGCGGCCTTCCTCATGGCCGAGTACCTGTCGATCCCGTACGGTCAGGTCGCGCTGGCCGCGGCCATCCCGGCGTGCCTCTACTACCTCGCCCTGTTCGTCCAGGTGGACCTGGAGGCCGCCAAGCACGGGCTCAGCGGTCTGCCCCGCGAGCAGATTCCCCGCCTGGGCCCGGTGATGCGACTCGGCTGGGTCTTCCTGGCTCCCCTGGGCGTGCTGATGTACACGCTCATGCTGGCCGGTTGGGAGGCCGGGCAGGCCGGGATGCTCGCCGTCGGGGTCACGCTGCTGGTCGGCTCGCTGCAGAAGCAGACGCGTCCAACGTGGTCGAAGCTGGTCGCCATGCTGGAGAGCACCGGTCGCACGATGCTGGAGCTGGTGGCGATCGTGACGCTGGCTGGCGTCGTCATCGGCACGCTGCAGCTCTCCGGCTTCACCTCCAAGCTTCCGATCGTTCTGGTCGGCATGGCCGGAGGCAGCACGTTCCTGCTCCTGGTTCTCACCGCCGTGGTCAGCATTCTGCTCGGCATGTCGCTACCCACCACGGTGGTCTACGTCACGCTGGCCGTGCTGGTGGGCCCGGCCCTGGCCCAGCTGGGGATCGTCCCGCTGGCCGCCCACCTGTTCCTCTTCTACTTCGGCATGCTCTCGCTCATCACGCCCCCGGACTGCCTGGCGACCTACGCGGCGGCCGCCATCGCCAAGGCCGACTTCTGGAGAACGGGGTGGACCGGAATGCGGCTGGGGATCGTGGCCTACATCGTTCCCTTCATCTTCGTGTACCATCCGGCCCTGATCCTCGAGGGCGCGATGCTCGAAATCGTCGCCACGGTGTTCACGGCCTCGGTGGGGGTGGTGCTGCTCGGCATCGCCTGCGCCGGCTACCTGTTCCGCCCGCTGGGGTGGCCGCGGCGCCTCTGGGGTATGGCCGCGGGCATGCTGCTGGTCCTGCCGCCGCAGACGTTCGTGTCGGTGGTCCTGCTGGACTTGATCGGGTTCGGCCTGGGTCTGGCCCTCGTCGTGTCCGAGCGCCTGGCCGGCGCGCCTGAGACCGTCACCGCTGCAGCACGGAGGGTGCCATGAAGATCGACGTCTTTCCCCACATCCTGCCCCGCCGCTACTTCGACCGCATGCTGGAGGTCGCGCCGCGAGGCATGCACATGCAGAAGCGCATCTCCGGCATCCCGGTGCTCGTCGACGTGGATCTGCGATTCCGGATCATGGACCGCTATCCCGACTACGTGCAGGTCCTCACGCTGGCCGCCCCGCCGATCGAGGTCGTCGCTGGGCCCGATCGGAGCCCGGAGCTGGCCCGTCTGGCCAACGACGAGATGGCCGCGCTGGTGGCCCGGCACCCCGATCGCTTCCCGGGCTTTGTGGCCTCGCTGCCCATGAACAATCCCGACGCTGCGCTGGGCGAGATCGACCGCGCCCTGGACCAGCTGGGGGCAACCGGTGTGCAGGTCTTCACGAACGTGAACGGCCAGGCGCTCGATCTGCCCCAGCACCTGCAAATCTTCGAGCGGCTGGCCCAGCGGCGGCTACCGGTCTGGATCCATCCGACCCGATCGGACCGCGTGGCCGATTATCCCAACGAGCCCCGCTCGAAGTACGACCTCTGGTGGGCCTTCGGGTGGCCCTATGAGACGTCGATCGCCATGGGGCGTCTGGTCTTCTCCGGGATCTTCGACCGCCATCCCGACCTGGTGGTCATCACCCACCACCTGGGGGCCATGGTCCCCTTCTGCGAGGGGCGCATCGGCGGCGGGCTCGACCAGCTCGGCTCGCGCAGCGACGACCCCGACGACGGGGC
This sequence comes from Candidatus Methylomirabilota bacterium, assembly GCA_036556905.1. Taxonomy (GTDB): domain Bacteria; phylum Methylomirabilota; class Methylomirabilia; order Rokubacteriales; family CSP1-6; genus 40CM-4-69-5. The sequence goes on along the minus strand of DATBIM010000094.1, from coordinate 90,289 downwards.
CGCGCTCAAACGGCTCAAGAAGCGTCCCGTTGACTACTTCCGGATGTTCTACGGCGACACCGCGCTCTTCGGGGCCTGGCACGGGATGGAGTCGGGCCTGGCCTTCTTCGGCGCCGATCATGTGCTGTTCGGCACCGACATGCCCTTCGACCCCGAAAAGGGGCCGGGGTTCATCCGCGATACCATCGCGGCCATGGAACGGATGCGGGCCAGCGCCGAGGACAAGGCCAAGATCTACGAGGGCAACGCGCAGCGGCTGCTGCGGCTCCGCCGCTGACGCGCGTCGGCTAGGTGCGCTCCAGGATGTAGAGATGGGGCAGCATGGCGACGTAGATGTTGCCCTCCACCGCGTACTCGCCCTGGCGCGTCTTCTGCAAGCCGCGCACCCAGGGCTTGAGCGCCGCGTAGCGCACCACCCACGCCACCGGGACGTAGCCCACGTCGGTCTGGAGGATCTCCTCGGCTCGGAGGTAGTGCTGCAGGCGCTTGCCGGGATCGCGGGTGTCGCGGCCGAGCTCCAGCTCCCGGTCGAAGGCGTCGTTGCTCCAGGCCTGGCGCTTGCCGGTCGTGCGCTTGCCGTAGAAGGTGTCGAAGTACTCGTTATGGGGATCCGGGTAGTCCATGAACCAGCGGAGCCACACGAGCTGGAACTCGTGCTTCCACAGCCGCTCGCGGAACACGCGGGGGTCCAGCACCTCGAGCTCGGTCGACATGTTGAGGTGCTCGAGCAACACCGCCTGGACCGCCTGGGCCAGCGGCCGGGAACCACGCGCCTCGTCGCGCATGGTCAGCGTGATCTTCGGCCACCGGCGCCCGCCCTCGAAGGGCGTGCCCTTCAGCTGGGCCAGGGCCAGCTTGGGATCGAAGCGCTGCAGTGCCTTGATCTTCGGGTCGTCGGTGGCCCCCGGGAACCCGGGCGGGATCATGGAATGGGCGGGAATGGCGAAGCCCTGGGCCACCTTCACCAGATTGTCCCGGTCGATGGCGTGGGCGACGGCGCGCCGCACGTTGAGGTTGTCGAACGGCGGCCGGGTGACCTGGGGGATCAGATACCAGGTGCCGGGGAACGGATAGCGGAACACCTCGCCGGACGTTTTCGGATTGGCCTGCAGGCGCTTGAGGTCGCTGGGCTGCAGCGAGGTCATGTCGATCTCGCTGTTCTCGTAGGGCAGGGCGCCGGAGGCGGTGGGGATGATCGGAATGACGACCTTCTGTAGCGTGACCCGCCGGGCGCCGTAGAAGTGGGGATTCCGGCCGAGCACCATGACCCGGTTGTGCTCCCACTGCTCCAGCACGAAGGGCCCGTTGCACACGATGTTGGCCGCCTCCGTCCACCGGTCCCCGTGTTTCTCGACGGCCCGGCGGGGGGCCGGCAGCGCGGCCAGGAACGCGGCAAGGATGGGAAAGTAGGCCCGCGGTCCCTCCAGGGTGGCTTCCAGCGTCCAGTCGTCGCGGGCCCGCACGCCCACCTGGGCCGCGTCGACCTGCTTCTTGTTGAAGGCCTCGCCGTTGCGGAGGTCGTAGAAGAACGTGGCGTAGGGGGAGGCCGTGGCCGGGTCGAGCTGGCGCTTCCACGACCACTCGAAGTCACGGGCCGTGCAGGGCGTGCTGTCCGACCACTTCGAGTCCCGCCGCAGCGTGAACACCCACTGCGAGCCGTCCTTGTTGGCCGTGACCTTCGTGGCCAGGTCGGCCACCGGCTCGTGGTCGGCGTTGAACTTGAGGAGGCCGGCGAAGAGGGCCGGCACCCCGTCGCAGAACATGTCCTTGTTGAAGTCGTGGCTGGTGGGATCGGCCGGCCACCAGCCGCCCCCACCGTAGCGGAAGACCTGTTCCCGGGCCAGGCGCTCACCGGGCGCCAGCCTGGGCGCCGCCGCCGCCCCGCTCGCGCGCACCAGCGGACCCGTGGCGGTGAGGACGGCGGCCAGGGCCAGGAACTGACGCCGGCCCACGCGGATCGTGGCCAGGCGCCGGGCGAGCAGGTCGAGCTGGCGATCGTCCATCGGCAGTCGCGACCGGCTCATGGCTTTATTGTAGCCGCGGGTCCAGCGCGTCCCGCACACCATCACCGAGGAAGGTGAAGGCCAGCATAGTGATGGCGATGGCGATCGACGGGAACACGCAGAGGTGCCAGGCCGACCGCAGATACTGCTGACCCTCGCCGACCATCTGTCCCCAGGATGGGGTGGGGGGGTTGATGCCGACGCCGATGAAGCTCAGCGCGGCTTCGGTGAAGATCGCCTCGGGAATGCCCAGCGTGACCACCACCACGATGGGCGTCAGCGCGTTGGGCAGGACGTGGCGCAGGAGCCCGCGGCCCCCGCCCACGCCCAGGGCCCGCGCGGCCTCCACGAATTCCCGCTGCTTGAGGGCCAGCACCTGGGCCCGGGTCTGGCGGGCGATGGACACCCAGCCGGTGAGCCCGATGGCGACGAAGATGTTGGCCAGCCCCGCCCCCAGCATCGACATCACCAGGATGACGAAGAGCAGTCGGGGGAAGGCGTACATGACGTCGATGAACCGGGTCATGAGAATGTCCGTGCGGCCTCCGAGGTAGCCGGACAGCGCGCCGATGGGCACGCCGATGAGCACGACGATCAGCTGGGCGCCCAGCCCCACCAGCATCGAGATGCGGGCACCGTAGATGAGGCGGGAGAGCAGATCCCGTCCGAGCTGGTCGGTGCCGAGCAGATGGTCGGCCGACGGCCCCTCGGCGAGCCGGCCGAAGTCGGTCTTGGTGTAGGGATAGGGCGCCAGCACGTCGGCGAGCAGCGCGAGCAGGCACAGCAGCACCACGGCGGCGCTCCCGGCGAGAGCCAGCCGGTTCCGGCTGAGCCGCCGCAGGGCGTCGCGGGTGAGCCCCCCGGTCATCCCGTCGCGCGCTCGGCGCCCAGCCGGATGCGCGGGTCGAGCACGCCGTAGAGCAGATCGACCACGAGATTCATGACGGCAAGAAAGGCCCCGTACGTCAGCACCACCGCCATGATCATGGGGTAGTCGCGCCCGGTCATCGACTCGACGAAGAATCGGCCCAGCCCCGGCACGCGAAACACCGCCTCCACGAAGAACGAGCCGGTGCCGATCGCGGCGAACATCGGCCCCAGGAGCGTGACGACGGGGACCAGCGCATTCTTGAGCGCGTGCTTGAAGATCACCCGTCCCTCGGCCAGGCCCTTGGCCCGGGCGGTCTGCGTGTAATCGGCGCGAATGACCTCGAGCATGCTGGCCCGGGTGAAGCGGGCCACGATGCCCATGGGGGCCGCCGCCAGCGTGATAGTGGGCAGCACCCACGTCCGCGGCGAGTCCCAGCCGCCGGTGGGGAAGAGGGGAACGACGAAAGCGAAGAGCACGATCAAGAACACGGCCAGCACGAAATTCGGGATGGCCAGACCGATCGTGGCCACCGTGATCGAGACGTAGTCCCACAGCCGGTTCTGGTGGACGGCGGCCAGCACGCCGAGGGTGAGGCCGCCGACCACCGCGAGCGTGAAGGCCAGGCTGCCCAGCACGAGCGACACCCCGAAGGCGCCGGCGATGATCTCGCGCACGGTGCGGGTGCGATAGATGAAGGATTGGCCGAAGTCACCCTGGACCGCTTTTACCACGAAGATCGCGAACTGCTCCCAGAGCGGGCGGTCGAGCCCGTAGACGGCGGCCAGCTGCCGCTGGGCCTCGGGCGACAGGGGGTTAGCGCCCTCGGACACTGGATCGAGCGGGCTTCCCGGCGTGGCGTGCATCACGAGAAACGTCACCAGGGCCATGGCCAGGAGCGTGGGGATCAGCCAGAGGACGCGGCGCAGGGCGTACGTCAGCACGGCGGGGCTTCGTGAAACAAGTCTGCGGCAGTATTGGCGGTCGCCGACGGGAAAGTCAAGTTTGCCCGGAGGCTGGCGCCCTCGCGCGCGCCCCCCTACAATAGCCAGACAAGGGCGGGGCGGCGGCAGCGCCTCAGGAGGACCCCAACGATGCGCAAGCGGGCGTCAGTGGAGAGCGTGGCCGAGGCCTATCTGGAACTGCTGGCTGCTCGGCGGATCGACTACTTCTTCGGCAACGCCGGGACCGACTTCGCCCCCCTCATCGAGGCGTACGCCAAGCGCGAGGCTCAGGGCCAGGTCGTGCCGCGCCCGATCACCGTGCCGCATGAGATTCCCGCAGTCGGCATGGCGCACGGCTACGCGATGGTGACGGGCCGGCCGCAAGTGGTGATGGTCCACGTGACCGTGGGGACGGCGAACGCGCTCAGTGGCCTCATCAACGCTTCCCGGAGCCGGGTGCCGATTCTCATGACGGCCGGGCGCACGCCGATCACCGAGGGGGGCGTGCCCGGCGCGCGCAACCGCCACATCCACTGGGCCCAGGAGTCGTTCGACCAGGCCGGTATGGTGCGCGAGTACGTGAAGTGGGACTACGAGCTGCGCACGGGCAGCCAGCTCGAGACGGTGGTGGACCGGGCGCTGGCCATCGCCCAGAGCGCGCCGGCCGGACCCGTTTATCTCACGCTGCCCCGCGAAGTGCTGGCCGAGCGCCTCGCCGACCTGGAGTACTTCGATCCCTCACGCCTGGTCCCGGCCGCCCCCCAGGTCGCCGACCCGGCTGCCGTGGAGGAGGCGGCACGTCTGCTCGCCACCGCCCGCAGCCCGATCGCGATCGTGAAGTCGTCGGGGCGTGATCCCGCCGCCGTGGCGCCGCTGGTGGCGCTGGCCGAGGCGGTGGGCATGCCGGTCTTCGAGCAGTTCTCGACCCATCTGTGCTTTCCCCAGACGCATCCGCTCTTCGCCGGCGGCGACCCGGCGCCCCACTTCGCCCAGGCCGATGCCATCGTGGTGGTGGAGGCCGACGCGCCGTGGTTTCCGGATCTCAAGGCGCCCCGGCCCGAGACGCCGGTCATCCAGGTAGGGGAGGACCCGCTCTTCGCGCGCTACCCGATCCGCGGCTTCGCGGGGGACGTGGCGCTGGCCGGCGCGCCTCGTCTCACCCTGCCGACGTTGACCGAGGCCGTGCGGCGGGCGGGGCTCGACGCGCGGCTCGTGGCCGAGCGCCGGGCCCGGTGGGCGGCCGAGCACGGCCGGCGGACCGAGGCCGCGCGGGGGCAGGCCGAGCGCGCCCGGGGGGAGCGGCCCATCGAGATGGCCTGGCTCTCCCGCTGCGTAAGCGACGTGCTCGACGAGCGCACGCTCGTGGTCAACGAGTACGATCTCGATCTCGCCCACACCCGGCTCGACACGCCGGGCTCGTACTTCAGCCAATCGCCGGCCTCCGGGCTGGGCTGGGCGCTGGGCGCCGCGCTGGGGGCGAAGCTGGCCGCGCCGGACCGCACGGTCGTGTGCTGCGTGGGTGATGGCGCCTACCTCTTCGGTGCCCCCACGGCCGCCCACTGGGTCTCCCGCGCCTACAACCTGCCCGCGCTCTTCGTGATCTTCAACAACCGGGCGTGGAACGCGGTGAAACGCTCCGTCTCGTCGCACGCCCCCCAGGGCTGGGCGGTGCGGACCGGGTCGATGCCGCTGAGCGAGCTGGACCCGGCGCCCGACTACGAGCTGGTCTGCCGGGCCTGCGGTGGCTGGGGGGAGCGCGTGGAGGATCCTGCGGCGCTCCCCGATGCCCTGGCCCGGGCCCTGCGGGTGGTGCGGGAAGAACGCCGGCAGGCGCTGCTGAACGTGATATGCAAGAAGCCATGACGGTGTGGAAGTGAGGGCCTGAGCATGGAGCTCGTGGGCCGGATGATGGATGGCTCCATCCCCTACAGCATGAAGGGGGTGCTGAGGAAGGCCGGCCTGTTCGGGGGCCACGTGGGGCAGGACGCCAAGATCGAACAGCTCAGCCGCCTGCCCCTGTTCGAGGGTTGCAGTCAGCGCCAGCTCCGCGCCGTGGCCCGCATCACCGAGGTCCGCGAGGTGCCCGAGGCCACCGTTCTGGCCCGCACCGGGGACCAGGGCAACGAGTTCTTCCTGATCCTGGACGGTCGGGTGCGGATCGACGTCTCCCCCCGCAAGCGCGCCCATCTGGGGCCGGGGGAGTTCTTCGGCGAGATGAGCCTGCTCGATGGGGGGCCGCGCTCGGCGACCGCGGTGGCCGAGACGGGCGTCCGGCTCCTGGTGATCGGGCGGCGGGACTTCTCGCTCCTGCTGGCGAAGGTGCCCGATCTGACCCGTCACCTGCTGGTCGTCCTGTGCCGCCGGCTCCGGCAGGCCGACCAGACGCCGCGCGCCTGACGAGCGCCGGCATCCTCCCGCGCATTACGCTCGAGGGCCGATACGTCCGTCTCGAACCCCTGTCCGTCGGACACATCGCGGCACTTCTCGCCGTGGCGAGGGGCCCGCGCGAAACCTTCGCCCTCACCACGGTGCCTGCCGATGAGCCGGCCATGCGGCACTACGTCGAGAGCGCGCTCGAGGATCAGGCCGCCGGTCGGGCCCTGCCCTTTGCCACCGTTGATCGGCGCGCCGGGCGAGTCGTCGGCTCAACCCGGTTCGGCCATATCGAGTTCTGGGCGTGGCCGCCGGGCAGCCCGCACCAGCGGGGGGAGGATCGCCCCGACGTCGTCGAGATCGGCTGGACCTGGCTGGCGTCGGACGTCCAGCGCAGCGGCATCAACACGGAGGCCAAGCTCCTCATGCTCACGCACGCCTTCGAGCAGTGGCGCGTGCACCGTGTGAGCCTCATGACCGACGCCCGCAACACCCGTTCGCGGGAGGCCATCCTGCGCCTGGGCGCGCGCTTCGACGGTGTCCTGCGCGCGGCTCGGGTGGCCTCCGACGGCGGCATTCGCGACACGGCCGCCTACTCCATCCTGGAAGCGGAGTGGCCGGAGGTGAAGGCGGGGCTGCGGGCGCGGCTGCGCTGACCCCTATCGCGTCTCCAGCACCAGCTTGCCCTGCAGGTGGCGCCCTTCGCTCACCCGGTGGGCCTCGGCGGCGTCGGCGAGCTTGAAGCGAGTGATCGCCGGCGGCCACACGGCACCGGCCTCCAGCAGCTCAACCATGCGTTCCAGATGGGCGCGGTCGCGGTCGACCCGTGGGCGCAGGACCTTCACGTCACGGCGGCTCGGCTGGAATCCGGCGGGTGCGGCGGCGATCCACACCAGCCGACCGCCGGGCTTCAGTACCTCATAGGAGCGCACCTGCACCTCACCACCGACCGTGTCGAAGACGACGTCGCACGGCCCCGCCACCCTGGTGAAATCCTCCTTGCGATAGTCGATCACCCGGTCGGCGCCGAGGGTGCGGACGTAGGCGTGGTTGGCGGGGCTCGCGGTGGTGATCACCGTGGCGCCGAGATGCTTGGCGAGCTGGATGGCGAACCCGGCGACGCCGCCGGCGCCGCCCTGGATGAGGACCGTCTCGCCCCGCTTGAGTTGCGCGGTGTCTTCGAGCGCCCAGATCGCGGTGAGGCTGGTCAGGGCCATCGCCGCCGCCTCGACATGGCTGAGCCTGGGCGGCTTCCTGGCGACGATCGCGGCCTTGATGGCGATTTTTTCGGCATAGGCGCCCTCGGTCCCCGGGATTGTGACGCCGAACACCGCGTCGCCCACCTTGAGATCGTCGACCCCGGCACCGACGGCGCTGACCACACCGGAGAAATCGCGCCCCAGAATGTGCGGGAACGTCAGATTACTGTACCCGCCGAGCCGCATCTTGTAGTCGGCAGCATTGACGCTGGCGGCATAGACATCGACGACGACATCGCCCGGACCGGCGACCGGGTCCGGCGCGTCGCCGTACCGCAGCATGTCCGTCCCGCCGAACCCGGTCAGCAGCATTGCTTTCATCGTTCCTCCTCGGCGGCCCGGCGCCAACCCGGCCAGGGTTGGGTCGGGCCTGGGCAGCACCGTGATTCACCCTGGCGAAGGAACCGCCTGGCCGTCAGAGCACTCCGGTGGAGACATTGGCGCATCAACCGATGATCACGTGCTCCGTGGTCACGATGAACGGAACAGGCCCAGGTGCGATGAAGTTTGCATCGTCGGCCTTCATCACACCCCATTCAGGGGTGAGGGTTGCATCGCGTAGCGCCGCCGAATCGTCGAACCAGGTGATGGAGACGCCGTCCCAGGCTGGCTCGCGCCCGCGGTCGTAAGCCGCTAGCCGCGTGTGGCTCTGTACGTAGCACCGCAGTCCCGGAACCGCGGCACCAAGCGGCCCGTGCACTTCCTGCCAGTGCCGCTGAAAGGCGCCGACCGGCATTCCTGGCTTCCGGCGGACGAACTCTAGGCCCTTGGCCATCCCCGGCAAGGCGGGACCGGGCTTGGCGACATGGTCATCGGCGATGATGAGCCCCATTGTGGATCGGTCGATGAAGCGAGCCTCGTCCGCCTCGACTGCCGCCATCGCGGGAGTATCGCGGAGGGCACGAATCGCCGCTGTGTCTCCTTTCTGTGCGGCCAATGCCATGTTATCCGGCACCTTCATGCAAGGAACGAACCCAGGCCCGACCATTCCCAGGTGCCGCATCCTCGAGTATCGCCTCGAGTTCCGAGACGAATCGCTCCACCTCGGTCCCAAACTCAGCGAGGGAACAACTGCGCCTTCCCCACTCAGGGTTGCCGACGCCGTCACCGAGTTCCGAGTCGACGACCGAAACTGTGACGGTTTCACCGCGTCGCTCGAAGAGGAACGCAGGCTGGCCCTGTTCGCACTCGTCGTACAAATGACGCGCAGGATCCGACGAACGCAGCTCTCTGGCTGCTGTCCTCAGCTCGCGGACCCACGCCGTCACGCACACGTCTCGCGGTCCGAAGTACCCCATCCGAGGAATTGGCTCTCCGTCGACGACGATCAACAACTCACCATGAAGATGACTGCCGTCGTTCTTGAGCGAGGAGACAGGCAGCTCCTGGCTACCGCCTTCCGGCAGCACCCTCGATACCCACGGATCCTTTAGGGCGATCTCAATGCTCATGGTCGCGCTGTCCGGATAACTATAATTAGACTGCAACGCGCGCCTCTACGCATGCCCGCATCCAATGCTGGATGCTCGCATCTCTACCTGGATGACGATTGGGCATTTGCCGGGAGATGCTTCACGCTTGACCTCCTGGCCTCGACCATTGGACTGCGACGTCGGCGAAGGCGACGCGTAGCGCGACTGACCTGGCCTGTGGTCACAGGAAGCGGCGGCGCTTGCGCTCGGCGGGTGGCTCGAGGCCCAGGGCCACGAGCTTGCGGTCCACGTAGGCCTTGTAGGCGTCTCGGATCTCGGCGTTGCCGACGGACTTGAGGCCCCACGCGATGAACCGGGGCACGTTGGGCGAGTCGGAGCGGCCGAACATGTCGAGCGCGGCCGGGTACCACTTGTCCAGCAGCTTCGCGGCCAGCGCCCGGCCGGCCGGGCTCGCGCAGATCTCCTGCAGGAAGTAGTAGCCCATCTCGGAGTGCCCGAGCTCGTCACGCTCCACCGTGGCCGCCATCTTCTGCAGCGGCAGGTAGGACGACTCCCGCCAGTCGCGGGCGTGGAAGGCGCCGTTGAGGTCGACGAAGAAATGGAAGTAGGCATCGTCGGCCCACGTCTCCCGCGGCAGGTGGAAGGCGTAGTGAGCGTAGGGGACGTCGAGCAGCGCGAAGTCGCGCTCGAGCCCCACGGCGAGCCGGTGGAACATGATCGCGTGTTTGAGCTCCTCGGCCAGGTACTCGGCCTTGAGGAGCTTCGTCTGCCGGTTGGGGAAGAGGGCCTCGGCCAGATCCAGGCAGGTGGCCATGAATCCCAGGAACGACTTGTTGCCGGCGCGCTCGCCCTCGTGACGCAGCATCCTGAGCAGCAGGCCCTTGTACTCCTCGGGCAGCGGGTCACCCTCGTCGAAGCGGTGCTGGGGGCGGCCCGCCGGCGCGGCGAAGCGGGGCAGGGGATCGCCCTGCGCGTAGGCCTTGCGCCAGAACGGCCACAGCTCCGTGCGCCCGCGCTCCTCGGCGTCGTGGATGACGTCCATCTCGCTCATGCAGGGGTGCCTTCGCCGGGCCCCGGCGCCGCGGCGGTCGGCGAGACGATGCTCGCGTACTGCCGGTGACTCTGCCGCCAGCGCTCGGGATCCAGTTGCCGCGTGGTCTCGCGCTGGTGGCCGCAAGGACAGCCCAGCAGCCCGGTGGCGTAGAGCTCGAACTGGGCGTCCACCAGCTCGCCGGCCATTCCGGGCAGGAGCCGGTCGCCGACGTTGCCGATCATGCGGCCGCAGCCGGCGCACAGCAGCCGGTAATAGGTCCCGTACGTCGCCGGCTGGTCGAGCGTGATCCCGGCGGCCGCGTAGGCCTGGCGGATCTCCTCCACGATCGCGTTCATGAGGGAACTGTACACCGCTCCGGCCGGCCGTTGTACCATCGTCGGGCATGGCTCAGGATCTGCGCAGCTTCCTGGACCTCCTCAAGCGCAAGCGGCCCGATGATCTCCAGGTCGTCTCGCGCGAGATCGATCCTGCCTACGAGATCACGGCCCTGGTGGTCAAGCTCGACCGGGAGCTGGGCAAGCGCCCGGTGCTACTCTTCGAGCGGGTCCGGGGCAGCCGCTTCCCCGTGCTCACCAACCTGCACGCCAGCCGCTCGCGGCTGGCCCTGGCCATGAGCGCCGCCCCCGCCGACACGCTCCGCACGTACCTGGGCGCCATGGAGCGACCGGTGGTGCCGCAGGTGGTCACGGGGGGACCGGTCAAGGAGGTTGTGCTCACGGGCGATCAGATCGATCTCGGCGCTCTGCCCCGCATCGTGCACCACGAGGGGGACGCCGGCGTCTTCCTGACGGCGGCCATCTCCTTCGCCCGGCATCCTACCGCGGAGATCTGGAACTGCGCCTACAACCGGCTGATGATCAAGGGGCGTGACACGACCTCGATCCACCTCACCCTGGGCAAGCACCTCTGGGAGTTCCACCGCGCCGCCGAGGCCCGCAATCAGCCGTTGCCGGTCGCCTTCGCCATCGGGGTGCACCCGGCCGTGGCGCTGGGGGCGCTGGCCATCGGTTCCGTGGACGAGGACGAGCGCGGCATCATGGGGGGCCTCCTGGGGGAGCCCCTGGAGCTGGTCCGCTGCGAGACCTCCGATGTGCTCGTACCCGCGCACGCCGAGATGGTGATCGAGGCCGAGATCCTGCCCCACCAGCGCACCGCCGAGGGACCCTTCGGCGAGTTCACCGGCTACAGCCTGGGCGAGCGACAGCGCGAGGTGGTGAAGGTCAAGGCCATCACACACCGCCGCGATGCGATCTTCCAGGACATCAGCGTGGCCCATCTCGACCACCTGCTGCTGTCAACGATTCCCATCGAGGCGAACCTCTACCGGGCGGTCCGGGCCATGGTGCCCACGGTGCGCGCCGTCCGGGTGCCGGCGCCGTTCACCTGCTATGTGTCCCTCGAGCAGCGCATCCCCGGTCAGGCCAAGAACGCGATCCTGGCCGTGCTGGGCGCCGATCTTTACATGAAGCGCGTGGTCGTGGTGGACCACGACGTGGACGTGTTCGACGACCGCCAGGTGAACTGGGCGATCGCCACCCGCTGCCAGCCGGATCGGGACATCGCGATCATCAGCCACGCCCGCGGCTCCGACCTCGATCCTTCCACGGCGCAGGACGGCTACACGGCGAAGTGGGGCGTCGATGCCACTGCCAAACCCTCGCTGGCGGGCTTCACGCCTCGCCACCGGGTGCCGCCGGCCGTGTACGAGCGGATCGACCCCAGGCAGTTCCTGGCCTAGCCGGCCGTGGCGGAGAACTTCGTCCGCCTCCTGGAGGCCGTCGCTCGCCGCGCTCCCGACGCGCCCGCGGTGCTGTGGGAGGGCGGCCTGCTCACGTACCGAAGGCTCGATCGCCAGGCCAACGGGTTCGCCCGCTTCCTCAGCCATCAGGGCGTGCGGGCGGGCGAGCGGGTGGCGCTGAGCATCCCCAATCGCTGGCCGTTCGCCGTCGCGCTGCTGGGTGGGCTCAAGCTCGGCGTCACGGTGGTGCCGCTCGATCCCCTGCTCACGGCCCAGGAGCGGCAGGTGGTCCTCGGAGACTTGCGCCCTCGAGTCATTGCCCACGAGGTGGTGGGGGACGAAGCCGAATGGGACAGCGCGGCCGCCGTGGACCACCCTGCGCTCATCCTGTACACGTCGGGCTCGACCGGTGTCCCCAAGGGCGCCATGCTCTCGCACGATGCCCTGCGCGCGGCAGTGCAGGCGTGGGCGGAGCCGGTGATGGGGCTCGGGCCCGCTGATGTCGTGCTGGCGGCGCTGCCGCTGTCGCATTCGTTCGGCCTCAACGGGGCCTTGCTGGCGCCCCTGCTGACCGGCGCCGTGGCGGTGCTCCTGGAGCGGTTCGCGCCCGACGAGGCGGTAGCGGCGATCCGGCGCCGGCAGGTCACGGTGTTCCCCGGCGTGGCGACCATGTTCCGTCGGGTGCTCGACCTCCCGGGCCTGGCCCCGGGCGACCTGGGCAGCCTGCGCCTGTGCGTGTCGGGCGCGGCGCCCTGCTCGTGGGCGCTCGCCCGTGAGTGGCGCGCGCGGACGGGAGTGCGGATCCTGCGCGGCTACGGCATGACCGAGCTGTTCCGCCCCATCTCCTATCGCGCCGCCGATCCCACGGACCTGCCCGAGGCCATCGGCCGTCCCGTGCCCGGCGTGGAAGTCTGCATCACGGACGACGATGGGCGGGCGCTGCCCGCCGGCGCCGTCGGGGAGCTCTGGATCCGCTCCCCGTCGGTCATGGACGGCTACCTGGGTGCGCCCGAGGAAACAACGGCGGTGCTCGCCGGCGGCTGGTTCAAGACCGGCGACCTTGCGATCCTCCGGGCCGACGGCTACGTGAGCATCGAGGGACGCAAGCGCGAGCGGATCCTGCGTGGCGGCTACTCCGTGTCCCCTCCGGAGGTCGAAGCCGTCCTGCACGCTCACCCCGCGGTCGCCGAGGCCGCCGTCGTCGGCGTCCCCCACACCGAGCTGGGCGAGGAGGTCGTGGCCTTCGTGGCGTTGCGGCCGGGGGCGCGCGAGGACCCACAGGCCCTCGTCGCCTGGTGTCGCGAGCGCCTGGCCGGCTTCAAGTATCCCCGGCGCATCACGATCGTCGATCACCTGCCACGGGCCTCCACGGGCAAGGTGCTCAAGTCGCGGCTACTCGGACAGACCTGACGAGGAGACCCCACGCATGGAGATGTCGCGTAGAGAGATCCTCTCGCTGGGCACGGTCGGCGCGCTGGCCTTCGCGACGGGCCGTCCTCCCGCCCACGCCCAGGCGCAGGCCGCCGCGGTCGAGCCTCAGGATCGCGTGTTCATCGCCAACGGCGACTCGAACACGATCTCCGTGCTCGACCCGCGGACCAACACTGTGGAGACCACGATCAACCTGACGAGCTTCGACGAGGACCCGCGCCCGCCGTTCCGCTTCGCCGACGGGGGCGTGGCCTCGCCCCACGCGGCCATGATCCACAAGCCGCTCTATCGGGGCGCCATCGGGCTTCGCGGCCTGGCCCCCTCACCCGACAACCGGGTGCTGGCCACGGTGGGTCGGGGCTCGAACAACGTCTACTTCATCGACGTGGTGGGCCGGCGGGTCATCGGCAATACGCCCAACCCTCAGGCGGGACCCACCTCGAACCCCGAGCGCGTGAGCAGCGGGATCCTGGTCGGGCGCGAGCCGTGCGGGTCGACGTTCAGCCGCAACGGCCGGGAGCTCTGGGTGACCCTGCGCGGCGAGGACCGGGTGGCCATCATCGACGTCGAGGCCGCGCTGAAGGGCAACCCCGGGGCCCTCCGGGCGCTCGTGGTCACGCTGAATGGCCCCTCGCACGTGTGGTTCTCCGCCGATGGCGGCCTGGCATTCGTGGCCAGTCAAAAGGCGGCCCGGGTCGATGTGCTCTTCGTCAATCCCGACGCGCAGGGCCGCTCGCGGCCCTCGCACCTCACGACCCTGGATATCAGCGCGGAAGACCCGCCGGGGTTCACGCCGTTCCTCAAGACGTCCCCCGACGGCGCCGAGCTCTGGCTCACCCACACGCTCGCCGACCGCGTCTCCGTGCGAAGCGCGCGCGGGCCGCACGCGCTCATCGAGACGCTGGCGCTGGGGGCCCAGGCCCAGCCGAACCACCTGGAGTTCGTCGAGAACGCGCGGGCCAAAGTCGTCTACGTGAGCCAGGCCCGGGTGGATGATCGGGGCCCGGGCGAGGCCGCTTCCAGCCGGATCGCCATCGTGGATCGCAGCGGCCCGCCCGGGTCGCGCAAGCTCGCCGGCGCGTTCTTCAGTCGCGGCCGGGAGGCCCACGGGCTGTGGACTAACCCGGCCAACACCTTGCTGTACGTCGCGCACGAGCAGGACGAGCCGATCGGCACCACCAACGCCGGACAGGCGGTGGCCAGCGCTTTCGACGTCACCAACCCGCTGGCGCCGGTGTTTCTGGCCCAGATTCCGCTGGGCTCGCTGGCCCTGCCCTCGGGGGCCCTGCGCAACAAGCGGAGCACCAGCCTCGTCTACGTGCGGCCGGGGACCCGCAGCCAGACCGCCTGAGCGCGATCGGGCAGGCCTGGCCCCGGCCATCGCCCGGGCTGGGGCTCAGATCACGGCGATCGCCTCGATCTCGATGAGATAGTCGGGATGGGCCAGCGCGCTTATCTCGACGAGCGTGGAGGCCGGGCCCTTGGCGCCGAAGAACTCGTCGCGGACGGCACGGAACTCCGGGCGGTAGCGGGCGTCGGTGACGTAGGTGTTGAGCTTGACCACGTTGTTCAGCGAGCCGCCCCCGGCCTCCACCAGCGCCTTGATGGCGCGGAACACCTCGCGCGCCTGGCCCGTGAAATCGCCGCGGTGCTTCACGCTGCCGTCCTTGTCGTAGGCGACCTGGCCGGCCAGGAAGAGCACGGCCTGGGCCCCCGTCACCTTGATGGCCTGGCTGTATCCCGGTGGATCGTAGACGCCGGGGGCGCAGTACTTGTCGATCGTCGCCATTTGACCTGTCCTCCTGGTCTGCGGGTCGTTCGCTGCGGAAGGGCTAGGTGATCTCGAAGCGCAGGTGAGCGTGGGCTTCGCGCAACGCCTTCTCGACTCCGTCCGGCGTGTCAGCCCGCGCGAAGATGAAGCCGAGATACTGCCAGCCTTCGGGCAAGGGCACCAGCTCCTGGCCGATGTGGGCGGTGATGGCTACCTCCTCGATGCCCTCCACGCCGCTGGCGCGCTCGTGGCCGTGAACGGCCCCGAGCCGTCCGGCCCGGGGAATCGGAATCATCATGACCCCGGCGGGACGCCGCTCGCGGACGAGGGAGTCGATCGGCCAACCCAGCGCGTGTCGCAGGATCAGCTCCTCCAGGCTCATCCCGGTGCCGAAGCGCAGCGCGCGCGAGCAGAGGCCACCGATGGAGCGGGCGGCGACCTCGATGACCCAGGGGCCGTCGTCATTGACGCGCAGCTCGGCGTGCACCGGTCCCTCGGTGAGCCCCAGCGCGGCGCAGGCGTCGGCAGCCACCGCGGAGATCCGGTGCTGCACGCTATCGGGCAGGCGCGAGGGTGTCACGTAGATCGTCTCCTCGAAGAAGGGCCCCTCGAGGGGATCGGGCTTGTCGAAGAGCGCCAGGGTGCGCAGGGCGCCCGCCTCGAGCAACCCTTCCAGGGCCACCTCCAGGCCGGGGATGTATTGCTCGGCCAGGAGAAACGCGGCGGCGTCGCCGCTGACCGTGACGTCGTCGCGCCGCAGGATGGCGGCGATCCGACGAAACGCCGCGATGAACTGGTCCACCGTGTTGGCGCGGATCACGCCGCGGCTGGCCGACAGCGCCAGCGGCTTGAGGACGCAGGGGAACCCGACCCCGCGGGCGGCCGTGAAAGGATCCTCGCTGAGAGCGATGCGCCGGAAGCGGGGCACGGGCACCCCCGCCGCGGCCAGGCACTGGCGCATCTCGTACTTGTTCCGCGCCGCCGCCACCGCGGCCACGGGATTCGCTCGGAGTCCGAGACGTTCGGCGATCGCGGCGGCGGCGGTGGCGGTGAGGTCATCGACACCGACGACCGCGTCGAGGGGGCGGCGTCGAGCCCATTCGGCCACCGTCTTCGTCGCCGAGTCGGGATCGTTGAAGTCCAGCGTCAGCAGGCTGTCCGGCGAGAGCTCCTCGAGCGTGCTGGGCCGCTCAGAGGCACAAACGAGATCGACGCCGAGCTTGCGCGCGGCGTCGACGAAGGCTTCCGTCCGGTAGGTCCGGGTCGGCAGCAGCAGCAGGAGCCGGGCCATACGATGCGAGAGGGGCCCGCTCTGGTCCCTCTGGAGACTACGCCTTGCCGGCGGCGTAGTAGGGGTTGGAGCCGGAGGCGTGGTCCGTGGTGTCGAGGACCTCGACGATCTCCGGGAGCTCCTCCTTGAGGAGCCGCTCGATGCCGGCCTTCAGCGTGATATCCGCGGCCCCGCAGCCCTGGCAGCCCCCCCCCATCTGGAGATAGACGCGGCTGTCCTGGACGTCGATGAGCTCCACATAGCCGCCGTGACCGGCCACGGCCGGGTTGATCATCGTGTCGATCAACTCCTGCACGCGGGTCTTGAGGTCCGGGCTCTGTTCCTGGTTTTCCGTGCTCATGGCGTCACCTCAGCCCGTATCCTACCAAATTTCTTACGGCCCGACCCGATCGGCGAGGGCCACCTGGCCCTCGGTCGGCTCTGCTCAGCAGAACCAGGGTTCGGTGAGTCGTGGCGGCCGGACCCGGTCGGAGGCCGGGGGTGGCGGGGCCGGGCGCGCTGCCAGCCCGGCCGTGGCGTCGGCGAGCGCGCGGATGCGCGCGAACGTCACCGCAGGGTCCTCGCGCCGGTCGGCCGCTTCGGCCACCGTCCGTCCGACGGCTTCTTGAAGCTGGTCCACGCGAGGATCGGGGTGAGTCCAGCGGTAGTAGAAGCCGTCCTCGACGAGAGGCCCCAGGTGGGGTCGCATGGCCAGGCTGTCGAGGAGCAGCGAGCCTGGCGGCACCAGGAGCCGGATCGAATACTGGACAGCATCCACGTGGTCGATCAAGCCCTCGTCCGCGATGAACGCCAGCAGCTCGCGGTAGTCCTCGAGCGTGGCCCAGGGGGTGAACGGCACCCAGGTCGGGCGGAAGGCGATGCCGGCCGCCCGAACGGCCCCGAGCACCGTGGTGACATCTGCGCGCGTGTGCCCCTTGGCCAGATTGGCCAGCACCGTATCGCTCAGGGATTCGACGGCCGAGACGACGAAGATGGCGCCGAGCGCCGCCAGCTCGGGCAGGAGCGCCCGATGGCGCAGCAGGTGCTCCACTTTGGCGGTGAAGTCGAAGGTGAGGTCGGGGAACTCCTGGTGCAGCGCGCGGGCCACGGTCATCGCGTGACGGGGGCCGTTGAGGAAGTCGGGGTCGCCGAAGGTCACATGGCGGGCGCCCGCGCCGACGAGCTGACGGACGTCGGCGAGCACGACCTCGGCGGGAACCACGAAGAAGCGTCCGCCGTAGACGGGCGGGATGGGGCAGTGCCGGCACAGATGTCTGCAACCTCGGCTCGCCTCCACGTACCCGACGAGTTCGCGCCGACCCTCCCGCTCCAGATGGGCATACTCTTTCAGCGCCGGCAGCTTCGCGCGGCTGGGCACCGGGAAGCTCAGCTTCTCGAGCCGCGGCGCATGCATGAGCGGTGGCGTGGCGCCGGACTGGTGGGGTCGGAGCGAGGCCCCCGAGACCGTCGCCCCGGCACCGGCCTCGCGCTCGAGCCGCTCGACCAGCTCGACGAGCGCTCCCTCGACTTCGCCACCCAGCACGGAGTCGGCGCCGTGGGACAGGAGATAGTCGGCGTTGAGCGTGGCGTAGAGACCGAAGAAGCACACGTGGGCGGCGGGGTTGATCTGCCGTACGCGCCGGGCCACCGTGGTGCCCAGCCGAAGCGCGGTGTGCATCGGGACCGAGATGGCCACGAGGCAGGCCCGGCGCACCCGCTCGGCATCGAACGGCTCCACGGAGACGTCCATCACCGCCGGCGTATACCCGCGCGATTCCAGAAACGCCGCCGGCCAGGCCACGGCCAGGGGCTGGTGCCCGAGCTCGTAGCACGCGACGAGCAGAATGTCTCCCGGCCCCCGCACGGGGGCTAGTGTACGCCCGCCGCGTGGTATCGTAGCGGCCACGATTCGAGCACCTCCAAGGAGGCGACGATGACCGTCAAGATCACCTGCCGCCCGAATGGCCCCTACCTGGTGGAAGGCGACGTGGAAATCTTCGATCCCACGGGGGCCCGCGTCGACACCACGGGCCGGCCGCGCATCGCGCTGTGCCGCTGTGGCGGCTCGGTCACCAAGCCGTTCTGTGATGGCACCCACAGCCGGATCGGCTTCCAGGCCGCCGAGGCTGCCGTGGCGCAGGAGAAGAAGTCGTGAGCGGGCTGACGCGGCGCGGATTCCTGGCCGGGTCGACGGCCGCCGCGGCGGTCACGATCGGGGCGCCCTTCGTGCATGCCCAGAAGCGGGGCGGGACGATGCGGTTCATCGCCCACGCCGACCTCAAGGTCCTGGACCCCATCTGGACCACCGCCTATATCACCCGCAACCACAGCTACCTGATCTACGACACGCTGTACGGCACCGACGAGAAGGACCAGATCCGTCCTCAGATGATCGACAAGCACGGCGTGTCGAGTGACGGCAAGCGCTGGACCTTCACCCTGCGCGACGGGCTCAAGTGGCACGACGGCAAGCCGGTCACTGCCGAGGACTGCACGGAGTCCATCAAGCGCTGGGCCAAGCGCGATCCGTTCGGCAAGCTCCTGGCCGCCCACACGGCGAAGATCGCGCCGCAGGACCGCAAGACCTTCGTCCTGGAGCTGTCCGAGCGCTTCGGACCCGTGCTGGAGGCGCTGGGCAAGCCGTCCAGCAACGTGCCCTTCATCATGCCGGCTCACGTGGCGGCCACGCCCGACTCCGACCAGATCAAGGAGTTCATCGGCTCGGGTCCCTTCCGGTTCGTGAAGGACGAATGGCAGCCGGGCAACCAGGTCGTGTACGTGCGCAACCCCGACTACGTGCCCCGCAAAGAAAAGCCCAGCGGCTCCACCGGCGGCAAGGTGGCCCACCTGGACAAGGTGATCTGGCGCTATATCCCGGACGCCACCACGGCCAGTGCCGCGCTCGAGAAGAACGAGGTGGACTGGTGGGAGAACCCCCCGGTCGATTTCGTGCCCCGCGTCGAGCAGAATCCGCAGCTCACGACCTTCGTCTACGATCCGCGCGGGCAGCAGGGCTGGTTGCGCCCCAATCACCTGCATCCGCCCTTCAACAACAAGAAGGCCCGCCAGGCTCTCGTGCACATGGTGGACCAGCAGAAGTACCTGCAGGCCGCGGTGGGAGTGCCGAAATATTTCCAGACCTGCCCGGCGGTCTTCTTGTGCGGAGGGCCCTACGAGTCCAAGGCCGGCGCCGAGGGGCTGGCCAGGCAGGACCTGGCCCGGGCCCGCCAGCTCGTCAAGGAGTCCGGCTACGACGGCAAGCCTGTGGTCGTGCTCCACGTCACCGACATCCAGGCGCTGAGCGCGGTGGCGCTGGTCACCCGCGAGCTGCTCCAGCAGGCCGGCTTCACCGTCGATCTGCAAGCGGTGGACTGGTCCACGAACCTGGCTCGGCGCGCCAAGAAGGACCCGCCGGCCCAGGGCGGCTGGAACGTCATCCACACCTGGTGGACGGGAGCCGACGTGGCCAACCCGGCGGTGCATGCGGGCGTGTCGGGCGCCGGAGCCACCGCCTGGTTCGGCTGGCCGGAGCACGGCGAGATCGAGAAGCTCCGGCTCGACTGGGTGCGCGCCACCGATCGGGCCAAACAGAAGCAGATCGCCGATCAGATCCAGCGCCTCGTCCTCGACGAGGTGCTCTACGTGCCGTGGGGGCAGTGGACCCTGCCGTACGCGCTCACCAGGAAGGTGCAGGGCATGCTGAGGTTCCCGGCGCCGCTGTTCTGGAATGTGACGATCACCTGACGATGCTGCAGGAAGTTGCTCGGCGGCTGATGGCCACCATTCCGGTCATGGGCGTGGTGGCCATCGCCGTCTTCGCCCTCCTCCACGTCACGCCGGGGGATCCGGCCACCATCATCGCCGGCGATTACGCCACGGCCGAGGAGGTGGCCCGCATCCGGGCCCGCCTCGGCCTGGACCGCCCCTTCCTGACCCAGGTCGCCATCTGGCTCGGGCAGGTGGTGCGCGGCGATCTGGGCACCTCCATTTTCTCGGGCCTGCCCGTCACCACCCTCATCGGCCAGCGGGCCGAGGCCACCACCGTGCTGGCCCTCTATGCATTGCTCATCAGCGTGGGGGTCGGGGTGCCGCTCGGCGTACTGGCCGCCTGGCGCCGCGGCTCCTGGGTCGATCGTCTCGTGATGATCTTCGCCGTGTCGGGCTTCTCGATGCCGGTGTTCTGGCTGGGGTTCCTCCTCGTCTACGTGTTTTCCCTGGGGCTGGGCTGGCTGCCGGTGCAGGGCTACGTGCCGCTGCGGGAGAGCGTGCTGGCCTGCCTGCGGCACCTGACGCTACCGGCGGTGGCGCTGTCCTGCATCTACCTGGCCCTGATCGCGCGCATGACCCGGGCCAGCATGCTGGGCGTGCTCGGAGAGGACTACATCCGCACGGCCTTCGCCAAGGGTCTGCCCCCGCGACGCGTCCTCATCCGCCATGCGTTCCGCAACGCCGCGCTCCCGGTGGTGACGATCATCGGGATCGGGTTCGCCCTGCTCATCGGGGGCGCCGTGGTCACCGAGAGCGTGTTCGCCATCCCCGGGCTGGGACGCCTGACGGTGGACGCCATCGTGCGGCGCGACTACCCGGTGATCCAGGGCGTGGTGCTGGTCGTCTCGGGCGTGTATGTGCTCATCAATCTGATCATCGACCTGCTCTATGTGGTCATCGATCCGCGCATTCGCTACTAGATCGCCGCGGCGCCATCCGACCCTGATCGGCGGGAGCGTCGTGTTGGCGGTGGTGGTCCTGGCCGGGCTACTGGCGCCGATGTGGTGGACGGGCGACCCCGAGGCCCTGCAGCCGGCCGAGCGGTTGCGCCCGCCGTCGGCCGGGCACTGGTTCGGATCCGATCAGTTCGGGCGCGACATCTACACCCGCACGATCTACGGGACCCGGGTCTCGCTGACCGTCGGCGGCGCCGTGGCGGTCGCCAGTCTGGTATTGGGTACCGCGCTCGGCCTCGTGATCGGCTTCTATCGACGGCTCGACACGATCTTGATGCGCGTCATGGACGGCCTCATGGCCATTCCGGCCATCCTGCTGGCCCTGGCCCTCATGGCGCTGATGCGGGGCAGCGTGCGGAACGTGATCATCGCGCTCGTCGTTCCCGAGATCCCGCGCGTGGTGCGTCTGGTTCGGGCCTCCGTGCTCTCGCTTCGCGAGCACCTCATGGTGGAAGGGGCCCGAGCCCTGGGTGTGGGCACGCCCCGGATCCTGCTCCGTTACGTGCTGCCGGCCCTGGTGGCGCCGCTCCTCGTGCAGGGCACGTACATCTGCGCGTCGGCGATGCTGGTAGAGGCCTACCTCTCCTTCCTGGGCGCGGGCACGCCTCCCCACATCCCCTCGTGGGGCAACATCATGGCCGAGGGACGCTCGTACGTGCAGCTGGCCTTCTGGATCATCCTGTTCCCCGGCGTGTTCCTCGCCGCGACCGTGCTGGCCATCAACCTCGTGGGCGACGGGCTCCGCGATCTGCTGAACGTGCGCTGACGCGCCCGAGCAGCGTGCCGAGCGCGTGCCCGAGCCGCTCGTACTCTTCGAGCCGGTTGTAGACGTGACAGGAGATTCGCAGCAGGCGTTTGGGCGAGGCGGGCCAGGAGATGACGGGCACCTCGATGGCGAACCGCTCCATCAGCGCCGTCTGCAGCGCATCGCGGGCGGGAGGCTGGGGCCGGGGGGCGTCGGGGAGCGGCACCGCGGCCAGGGCGCCGAGCATCGTGTCCGGGCAGGGCGCCGGGGCTCCGAGCGCCTCGAGGAGGAGGGCGCGGGCCTGGCGGGCGAGGGCGCGGTTGCGGGCCATCACCGCCGGCCACCCGCCCGGCTGCGATTCGGCAATGACGCGAATGGCCTCGGGCACGGCCAGGTAGGCCGTCGGGTCATCGGTCCCCATCCAGTCGAACTCGAGTCGGAAGCGCGAGCGGTCCGTGCGGGGCGAGTTGGCGCCGTGGCTCAGGACGAGGGGATGAACGGGGGCCTGACGGTCCCGCCGCACGTGCAGGAAGGCGGCTCCCTTCGGAGCGCACAGCCACTTGTGGCAGTTGCCGGCGTAGTACGCGGCGCCGAGCCGGTGCAGGTCGAGGTCGAGCATGCCGGGGCCGTGGGCGCCGTCCACCAGGGTGTCGACGCCACGCTCGGCCAGCGCCGGTACGAGGCGCTCGACCGGCAACACGATCCCGGTGGGGCTGGTGACGTGATCGAGCAGGGCCAGCCGGCACCGGGGCGTGACCGCGGCGAGGACCGCCTTGATGACCTGGGCCTCACCCGAGACCGGTAACGGCAGAGGCACGACGCTGACCCGGGCCCCGGCCCGATCGGCGACGACGTCCAGGGCATTGCGGCAGGCGTTGTAGGCGTGATCGGTCGTGAGCAGCTCGTCGCCGGGCCGCAGCGCGAGCGAGCGCAGCACAGTGTTCACGGCGGTGGTCGCGTTGGGCACGAACGCCAGATCGTCGGGGTCGGCGCCCACGAAGGCCCCGAGCGCAGCGCGGGCCGCGGCCAGGCGCCCCTCCAGCTCCCGGGCCAGGAAGCGGACCGGTGAGCGCTCGAGCTCCTCACGCAGGCGCTGCTGGACTTCCAGGACCGGGCGCGGGCAGGCCCCGAAGGAGCCGTGATTGAGGAAGGCCAGGCCGGGGTCCAGCGCCCACACGGCGTAGAATAGCTCGCCGCCATGACCCTGCCGCCCCCGGAAATTCAGAATGCCCTCCGCGTGCGGTGGCTGATCCTGGCCGTTCCCGCCGCCATCTACTTCGTGTCGTACTTCCATCGGGTCGCTCCGGCGGTCGTGGCCGCCGACCTCATGCGTGCGTTCGCGGTGACCGCGGCGGACCTGGGGACCCTGGCCGCGATCTACCCCTATGTATTCGTGGTCATGGCCCTGGTGGCCGGCAGCCTCGTCGACACGGTCGGTCCCCGGCTCACCCTCGCGCTGGGCGGCGCCGTGATGGGTGTGGGCGCCGTCGTCTTCGGCCTGGCTCCGGTATTTTCCATGGCCGTCGTCGGGCGGCTGGGGGTCGCGCTGGGCGCCTCCGTCGTGCTCATCGCCTTCCTGGCCCTCGCCGCCGAGTGGTTTCGCCACGACGAGTTCGCCACGGTCTCGGGGCTGAGCCAGACCGTCGGCAACCTCGGGGGGCTCGTCGCGGCCTCGCCGCTGGCCCTGCTCGTCGAGGCGATCGGCTGGCGTCGGAGCTTCGTCTTCATCGGGATCGCGACCTGTGTCCTGGGCCTGCTGGCGCTTCTGGCCGTGCGCGATCGACCGGAGGGGCGTCAGCCGAGCCGCCCGCGCGCTCCCGGGCTCGGCGACATCGTCCGCGACATTCCGGCGGTGGTGGGCAACCCCCGCACCTGGCCCCCGATCATCGCCGCCGGCGGCATCTACGCCACCCTCATCAGCTTCCTCGGGCTCTGGGGCGTACCCTACCTGGTCCAGATCTATGGGCTGTCGCGTGTGCACGCCGCTACGCTGGTGTCGGCGATTGCGGTGGGCGTCGTGGTGGGATCGCCGCTGGTGGGTTGGATCTCCGACCGCTGGCTCGGGGCTCGCCGTCTGCCGTTCGTCGTCTCGGCTACGCTCTACGCGGCCTGCTGGCTCCCCCTGGTCATTCCGGCGTGGCATCCGCCGGTGGGATGGCTGGCCCCGCTCTTCCTCGTCATGGGCCTGGCCTCGTGCGGGCTCGTCCTGGTGTGGTCGTGCGTGCGCGAGGTCAACGACCCCACCCGGGTGGGCATCGTCGTGGGTTTCTGCAACGCGCCCATCTTCCTGCTCTTCGCGGTGCTGCAGTGGCTCACCGGGGCGATTCTCGATGTGGGCTGGACGGGCGACATCGTCGACGGCACCCGGCTCTATCCCGTCTCGGCCTGGACCGCGGCGTTTGGCGCCTGCCTGGTCATTGCGCTGATCGCGGTCGTCGCCGCGATCCGGGTCACCGAGACGCGCTGCCGCAACGTCTGGGTCCCCGGCGCGAGCTAGGTCTGGGCCGGGCCTCCGAGCTCACGCATCGTAGAGGTGGCAGGCGGTCTGGCGGCCGTTGACGACCCGGAGCTTCGGCTCGTCGTTCGCGCAGCGGGCCATGGCCTGAGGGCAGCGGGGATGAAAGCGGCAGCCCCCGGGCGGATTGAGCGGGCTCGGCACCTCGCCCGGCAGCACGATTTCGTCGCGCTGCTCGGCCGGGTGGGTCGGCAGTGCCGCCGAGAACAGGGCCTGCGTGTAGGGATGCTTGGGCTGCCCGGCGACGACGCGCGCCTCACCCAGCTCCACGATCTTGCCCAGGTACATGACGGCGACGGTGTGGCTCATGTGGGCCACCGCTGCCAGGTCGTGGGCGATGAACAGGTAGGCCAGGCCCAGCCGGGCCTGGAGATCGCGCAGGAGGTTGAGGATCTGGGCGCGGATGGACACGTCGAGCGCCGAGACCGGCTCATCGAGCACGACCAGCTTGGGCTCCAAGGCCAGAGACCGGGCGATGGCGATCCGCTGCCGCTGGCCGCCAGAAAACTCGTGGGGGAAGAGGTCGCGCGAGCGCTCGGGCAACCCCACCAGCTCGAGCAGGCGCAACACGCGGCGGTCGACCTCGGCCCGGCTCAACCGCTCGTTGGTGACCAGCGGCTCGGCGATGATGGCGCCCACCCGCATCCGGGGATTCAGCGACGCGTAGGGGTCCTGGAAGACGGCCTGTACTGAGCGGCGATAGTCGCGCAGGCCCGCGGCGTCGAGGTCGGCCAGGTTCCGCCCCTGGAAGTTCATGGTGCCGGCCGTCGGCTCTTCCAGCTTGAGCACGAGCTTGGCGGTGGTGGACTTCCCGCATCCCGATTCCCCGACGAGCCCCAGCGTGCGGCCGGGCTCGATGGTGAAGGCGATGCCGTCCACGGCGCGGACCGCTCCCACCTCGCGGGCCAAGACGCCGCGCCTCACGGGGAAGTGCTTGACGAGGTCGATGGCCTCGAGCAGGGGCATGGGGGCTCCGGTCAGGCCTTCATAGCTGATCGTAGATCCGGCACCGGCGGCTGCTCGGGCTGGACGTAGCCGCAGCGGCGACAGGTACGAAGCTCCCGGCTGGCGTCGAAGCGCTGGATCACGGCCTTGAGCTCCCCTTCGATGTCGGCGACGTGCATCGTGACTTCGTGGAGCAGCCCATCGCACCGATCGCAGAACCAGCGCAGCGACTCGGTCTGCTCCGGCCCGCGCTTGACCTCGACCACCAGGCCCCAGGTGTCGGCCGGCCGGTGCGGCGAGTGCGGCGTGAAGGCCGGCACCAGCAGGAGCTCGCCCTCCCGGATCGTCTGATGGCGGCGCTGGCCGTCCTGCATGTATTCCAGGTCCATGTCGCCTTTGAGCATGTAGAAGATCTCGTCCGAGGGGTCCACGTGAAAGTCGCGCCGGGCGTTCGGGCCCCGGATGATCATGGCCGTGAACTGGGAGTCCTCCCAGATGACCTTGTTGCCCACGGGCGGCTCGAAGGCGTGGCGGTTCTGCTCCACCCACTGCCAGAGATCGAAGGCGATCAGCGGCTTCACTGGACCACGTGGGGAGCCGCCAGGACTCGGCCGATCATCGCCCCGCCGGCGCGGCCAGCCAGCAGCGGGCCGACTGGCCCGCGGCGACATCGAAGCGCGGCGGCTCTTCCGTGCGGCAGCGATCCATCATCTTGGGGCACCGCGGGTGGAAGGCGCAGCCCCCGGGCGGCGCGGCCAGGTCCGGCGGCTGGCCCTCGATGGCGGTGAGCCGCTGGTCGGCGTCGCCCATCCGAGGGATGGACTCGAGCAGGGCGCGGGTATACGGATGGGCGGGGGCGTCAAAGATCTGGTGCACGGGGCCCGACTCGATCATCCGGCCCGCGTACATGACGGCGACCTGATCGCACATCTTGGCCACGATGCCGAGGTTGTGGGTGATGAAGATCAGGGCCAGGCCGTACTGCCGCTGCA
The DNA here is from genome assembly GCA_036556905.1 of Candidatus Methylomirabilota bacterium. Classification (GTDB taxonomy): domain Bacteria; phylum Methylomirabilota; class Methylomirabilia; order Rokubacteriales; family CSP1-6; genus 40CM-4-69-5. Next base: position 64,224 of record DATBIM010000094.1, on the reverse strand, counting down.
GCTCCCGCAGGAGCTTCAGGTACTGCGCCTGGATCGTGACGTCCAGGCTGGTGGTGGGCTCGTCGGCGATGAGCAAGCGGGGCTCACAGGAGATCGCGATCGCCCCCACGATCCGCTGGCGCATGCCGCCGGAGAGCTGGTGCGGGTAGTCGCGCAGGCGGGCCTCGGCGGCCGGGATCTTCACGGCCCGCAGCAGCTCGCGGGCCCGATTCCAGGCGCTCGCCCGTCTGGTGCCATCGTGGACGCGGATGGGCTCGGCGACCTGATCGCCGACGGTGAAGAGCGGGTTCAGCGAGGCCATGGGATCCTGCAGGATCATGGCGATGCGCTTGCCCCGGATCCGGCGCATCTCGACCGGGGACTTGGTGAGGAGGTCTTCCCCCTCGAAGAGGATCTGACCGGACACGACACGAGCCGCCAGGGGGAGCAGCCTCAAGATCGTCAGGGCCAGGGTGGTCTTGCCGGAGCCCGACTCCCCCACCACCCCCAGCGTCTCCCCGGCGTCCAGCGTCAGCGAGACGTCGTCCACCGCGCGGACGACGCGCGTGCCCCGGGCCGAGACGTAGTGGGTCGACAGGCCGCGGAGCTGGAGCAGGGGCGCCGTCACAGCTGCCGGAGCTGAGGGTCGAGCTTGACGCGCAGCCAGTCGCCGAGCAGGTTCGCCGCCAGCACCATCAACATGATGCACGTGCCGGGCAGCACGGTGAGCCACCAGTAGCCGGCCATCATGCCCTTCTTGCCGTCGGCCAGCATGAGGCCCCAGGCCGGCTGGGGTGGGGGCACCCCGACGCCGAGGAAGGACAGCGTGGCTTCGGCGATGATCACGATCCCGAGCTGCAGGCTGGCCAGCACAACGGCGGAGTTGATCACGTTGGGCAGGATGTGGCGCCGCATGATCGTCCACTTCGAGCAGTTGGCGACAATGGCCAGCCGCACGAAGTCGCGCTCCTTGAGCGACAGGACCTCCCCGCGGATGACGCGCGCGTAGCGGGTCCAGAACACCGCGCCCAGGATGACGACGAGGTTCGTCAAGCTGGGCCCCACGATGGCGGCCAGGAAGATCGCAAAGATCAGGGCCGGGAAGGCGAGCCAGGTGTCGGTGATGCGCATGATGACCTGGTCGACCCAGCCGCCGAAGTATCCGGAGATGATCCCGAGCGCGGTTCCGATGACTCCGGCGACGACCACGGCGAAGAAGCCTACGATCATCGACACCCGCGCGCCGAAGATCAGCCGCGAGAGGACGTCGCGCCCGAGGTGGTCGGTGCCGAGGAGGTAGGTCTCGGTCCCGCCGGCCTGCCAGGCGGGCGGCTTGAACCGCTCGCCGAGGACGCCGATCTCGGGGTTGTGCGGGGCGATGTAGTCCGCGAAGAGGGCCAGGAGGGCGGTGATCGCGATGATCGCGATCGGCACCACCGGGTAGCCCCGGGGGCCGAAGGAGGCCAGGCGCCAGGCCAGGGTGAGAGCGCTGGCCCGGCTGCCGTTCATGGTCGCGCTGGAGCTTCTATCACTCATAGCGGATCCTCGGGTCGATGACGGCGTAGAGCACGTCCACGATCAGGTTCACGGTGACGATCATCGCCCCGCAGAGGACCACCGTGGCCTGAACGACGGGGAAGTCGCGGAAGGCGATGCCCTCGTAGAGGAGCCGACCTACCCCGGGCCAGGCGAACACGGTCTCCACGACGACGGTGGTGTTGACCATGATGACGAGGTTGATGCCGGCCAGCGTCAGCACCGGGATGAGCGCGTTCTTGAAGGCGTGCTTGGCGATGACCATGGCTTCGGGCAGGCCCTTGAGCCGCGCCAGCTTGACGTACTCCGAGCCCAGCACCTCGAGCATCGACGAGCGGGTGAGGCGCATGTGGGCGGCGGCGAAGAGCCAGCCCAGCGCGAAGGCCGGCATCAGCACGTGCCATATCGTGCCGGAGCCCGACGAGGGCAGCCAGCCGAGATGGACGGAGAAGAAGAGGATCAGCATCAAGCCTACCCAGAAGGACGGCAGCGACTGGCCCAGAAGCGCGAAGATCTTGCCCACACGGTCCCACCAGCCACCGAGCCGCACGGCGGCCAGGATGCCGCTGGGAATGCCGATGAACAGCGAGAAGAGCATCGCACAGGCGGCCAGGAGCAGCGAGTTTGGCAGTCGCGACAGGTAGAGCTCGAGGACGGGCATGCGGTAGTAGAACGACTTCCCGAAGTCGCCGCGGAGCAGATCGGTGACGAAGGTCACGTACTGGACCCCCATCGATTTGTCCAGGCCCAGTTGCTCGCGGATGGCGTCGAGGTCGGCCTGGCTGGCGCCCGGCTCGACGAGCAGCACGGCCGGGTCGCCGGTCACCCGGACGAAGAAGAAGATGATGACCGACAGGAGGAAGAGCGAAATCAGCGAATAACCGATCCGCTTGACGAGGTAGCGCTTCATTACCCCTCCCTCATCTGGTCTTGAGCCAGGCGCATGGCTGTCCTGTACCTCCAGCCCCGCCCGGGCGGGGATTGGCGGGGATTATAGACTGACTCAGAACGCCGCGCGCCTGCCATCCGGCACGGGGGTCCTCGCGCGGCCGCCGGGGCTGGCCGGCGCGCCCTGAGTCTGGCCGCAGGTGCAGGCAAGGATAGCAGGGACGCGGCGACGTTGACAGGTGACCGGACGATGCCTTACCTAAGAGCGCGATGCCGCATGACACCCTGCCGATGATCGACGCCGACGGCCACGTGATGGAACCCGCCGGCATGTGGGAACGTTACATCGACCCGCGTTACCGGCATCTGGCTCCCCGGGTCAGGCGCGGGCCCGACGGCCGCAGCAACTTCGAGACCACCGGCCGGTTGTCCCCCCGCGCAGAGTGCGTGAGCCCGGCCATGAGGGAGGCGTTCGCTGCCCGGGTGCGGGAGCACCTCGCCGAGCCTCTGCGGGCCGGCTACGACGCCGCCTCCCAGGTGAAGGCCATGGACCAGGGGGGGATCGAAGTCTCCTATCTCTATCCCACCCAGGGGCTCTATGTCGCCTCGATCGACGATCTCGAGGCGGAGCTGGCCATCGCCATCTGCCGCGCCTACAACGACTGGATCGTCGACTTCTGCGCGTACGCGCCCCAGCGGCTCCGCCCGGTGGCGATGCTGGTCGGCCTCCACGACCCCGGCCTGGCCGCTGGGGAGGCCCAGCGCGTCGCCGATCGGGGATTCGCGGGCGTCTTCGTGCGACCCAACCCCATCCGCGGACGGCAGCTCGATGATCCCGCCTACGAGCCGCTGTGGACCGTCTGCGCGCGGCGGGGGCTCGCGGTCGGCGTCCACGAGGGCGTCGGCGCCCACCTTCCTTCCGCCGGCGCCGACCGCTTCCGGAGCTTCTTCGCCTGCCACACGGCCTCGCATCCCCTGGAGCAGATGCTGGCCATGCTCGCGCTCATCGGTGGCGGCGTGCTGGAGCGACACCCCGGCTTGCGCGTGGCCTTCCTCGAGGCCGGCTGCGGCTGGGTGCCCTACTGGCTGTGGCGCATGGACGAGCACTGGGAGAAGACGCGAGGGGTCGCCGGTGAGCCCCCGCTCAGCCTGCGGCCCAGCGACTACTTCCGCCGCCAGTGCTGGGTCTCCTGCGAGCCCGACGAGCCCTATATTCCCCAGCTCGTGGGGCTCATCGGAGAGGATCGACTCCTCTTCGCCAGTGATTACCCGCATCCCGACCATAAGTGGCCCGAGACCGCCGAGGCCATGCGGGCGCTGCCGCTTCCCGAGCGGGTGAAGAAGAAGATCGTCTGGGACAACCCCCGCGCGCTCTATTGTAGAGGGGACCGCGAGGTCGGCTAGAACCGAGGGTGGCCTGCTCTAGGAGCGGCGTGGTCCCGTACTGACCTCACAGTCCCCGCTACAATAGAGCCCCGTGCGTCCGCCCCTCATCCTCCTGCTCTGCCTGTTCATCTTCACGAACACGATCTCGATCGGCGCCTTCCCAGCCCTGCTGCCCGAGATCGGCCGCGCCGGCGCCCTGGCGGACTGGCAGCTGGGCGCCGTGGCGGCGGCGTTCGGCTTCGCCCGGACGGTGGCCGACATTCCGGTGGGCCTCCTGATCACCTATCAGCTGCGGCGGGCCCTGGTACTGTCGCCGGTGTTGCTGACCGGCGGCGTGCTCTTGCTCGGCAGCGGCGGGCCCCTGCCGGTCCTCGTCGCGGCTCGCGCGGTGATGGGCGTGGCCCACGCGCTGGGCGTGATCGCCGGCCTCACGGCGATCCTGCGCTATCAGGCGACGGGGCGGCTCGGCGCGGCGCTGAGCGCGTTCGAGCTCTCCGCCATGCTGGGCATTCTCGGCGCAACATTGTTCATCGGCCTGCTCCCCGCGAGCCTGGACTGGAACCTGGCCTTCCTGCTCACCTGCGCCCCGCTGCTGCTCGGGCTGGCCCTGATCCCGGCCGTGCTGGTGGCCCTGCCGGCCGAAGCCTCCGGGGCGCGCGGGTGGTTTCCGCGACGGCGGGCGAGCACCGGCCCGGGAGCGCCGATCACCCGCGGGGTCGTGCTGGCGTTCGCCGCGGGCGGCGTCATCGCCATTGCCTATGCCACCCTGGAGCAGTTCCTCATCCCGCTCCGGGGCGATCGCGAGTTCGCGCTGAGCCGGAGCGGCATCGCCGGCCTGCTCTTGACCCTCCAGCTCTGCGACATCGTCTGCCTGCTCCCGGCGGGAGGGCTCGCCGACCGGCACGGCGCCTCCCGCGTGCTGGGGCTCATGCTGCTGCTGTTCGGGGTCGGCCTCGGGCTCGTCGCGTTCGGCGATTTCACCGCCTTGCTGGCGGGCTGCGCGCTCGTCGGGGTCGCCATGGCCGCGTGGACCCTGCCGCTGAGCTTGCTGCGTGGCGAGACGCCCGCCGAGCAGATCGGCTGGCGGACGGCGGTCTATCGCGTCGGTGTGGACGGGGGAATGTTCCTCGGACCGTTCCTCAGCGGACTCCTCATCGGGCGCGCGCCCTGGCTCCTGCCCGGCGTGCTGGTCGTCCTGCTGCTCGTGATCGGCGCAATCCTCGTGTGCCGGTCCCTACCGACCGTGCGTCGGCGAGACGTCGCAGCGGAGCGCCGGTGAGGCGGGTGAGGAGCCACTCGCGATGCAGCTCGGCGCCGAGCCGCCGGTAGAAGCGGATGGCCGGGCGATTCCAGTCGAGCACGGCCCATTCCATCCGTCCGCAGCCCCGCTGCCTGGCCACGGCGGCCACGGCGCGCAGCAGCGCCCGGCCCACGCCCCGGCGCCGCTCGGCGGGGAGCACGAACAGGTCCTCCAGGTAGAGCGTGGGCCGGGCCAGGAACGTCGAGTAGGTGAAATAGTAGAGGGCGAATCCCACCGCGTGGCCGCCCCGCCGGCAGATCAGCGTCTCGAAGTAACGTCGGGAGCCGAAGCCGTGGCGGTGAAGACGGGCCATGGTCGCCTCCACCTGATGCGTCAGCCGCTCGTAGTGGGCCAGGCCGCGGATCAGGGCGAGAATCGTCGGCACGTCACGGGGCGTGGCGCGTCGGATGCCGAGGCGGGGCGAAGGCACGGGACGGGGTTCCCCGGGTCAGAGGCCCCACTGAGCAGCCAGGGCGTCCGTGCGCTCGAGGTAACGGTCCACACCGAGCTTCGCGAACTGCGCGCGAGCCGTGGCGAGGTGCTTGCCCGCTCCCGGGGTGTCGCCGCGCGCGGCGGCCGTCGTCGCGAGATCCAGCGAGGTCCGGGCTGACTCGTAGCGCGAGTGCAGCGCATCGAAGGTGCGCCGAGCCTCCTCGAACCTCGCCTCGGCCGCGCTGAAGTCACCTCGGCCCTGGGCGATGCGCCCCAGCGACTGCTGCGCCCAGCCCACCCCGATCCCGAACTTCGCCTGCGTGGCGATCTCCAGGGCGCGCCGGGCCAGCGACTCGGCCATCTCCAGCCTTCCTTCCCGGCGATGGGCCTCGGCCAGGAAGGCGGTGAACCAGGCTTCGAAGGTGCGGAAGCGGCAGACGTGGAGCAGCGGGATGGCCTGCTCGAGCGCCGGGATGGCCCTGGCCACATCGCCGCTTTCCAGGTACGCGAACCCGAGGCACCCCGTGGTGATCGCAATATTGAGCGTGTCGCGGGCCTGCTGCACGGCGCGGCGACAGGTCTCGACGGCCAGTTCCTGCTCGCCCATCGCGGCCTGGATGATGCCGGTGACCCAGGCCGCCGAGGCGCCCAGCCGCTCGTCGCCGATGGTCTCGGCGATCGACCGGGCCCGCGCCTCCGCGGCCAGCGCCTCGGCGAACGCCGAGGTCTGGCAGCAGCAGAGTCCCAGCGCCCAGTAGGCATCACCGAGCCACGCCCCGTCCCCGGTCTTTTCGAGCAGGGCGACTGCCATCCGCCCGTCCTGCATACCCTCCGTCGCGCGTCCGCCGAGGGCGGCGGCCAGGGCGAGCACGCTGTGGGCCTTGCCCTTCATGGCGTCGTCGCCGCACTGCTCCGCCGCCACGATGGCCCGTTGCGCGCACTCGACGGCTTGCTCGTGGCTGCCGAGAATGTGGGTGCGGCCCAGGAGGAAGTAGTAGTGGCTGGTCAGGGCCGGGTCCTGGAACCGCTCGACGCGCTCGCGTTCCCGCAGCAGAAGCTCCTGGATCTCCTCGATGCGCCCCAGGGGCACCAGCGAGTATGGCAGGCGCAGCACGAGCTCGAGGTGGCGGCGATCCCGCACCTCGGGGGACAGTCGCTCGACGTGCTGGAGCGCCTCCTTCAGGGCGCGTACGGCTTCCTCGTGGGCGTTCCGGCCCACCTTCTCGGCGAACCGGCTCAAGTACTCGACGGCCTTGGCCGCCTCCTCGGTCCGCGCGTAGTGATAGGCGAGGCGGTCGTAGGCCTCGTCCAGGCGGTCGGCGTAGAGCGTTTCCAGAGTTCGCCCGGCGGCGACGTGCAAGGCGCGCTGCTGCGCCGGCGGCAGGCTCGCGTACGCGACCTCCTGGGTCAGGGCGTGCTTGAAGACGTAGACGCGATCGTCGCCACTGGCCCGGTGGTAGTAGAGGAACTCCAGGCTGGTCAGGGTGGTGAGGTGCTTGTCCAGCGCCCCCTGGTCTTCCCACACGGCGCTGAGCAGCCGTAGCGAGAACTCCCGGCCGAGCACTGCGGCCGTCTGCAGCAGGCGCCGGGGCTCCTCGGGCAGACGCTCGATCCGGGCGAGCAGGACCGCCTCCACGGTGTCGGGCACGGCCGGGACGGCCGCCAGATCCTCCTGTTCCTCGACGGTTCGGCACAGCTCCTCGAGGAAGAAGGGATTGCCTTCCGCCTTGTCGAGGATCAGCCGGGCCAGCGCCTCGGGGACCTCGCGCCGGAGGACCGCTCGCATGATCGTCCGGCTCTCGTCGAGCGCCAGTGGCGGCAGCGCGACCTGGGTCGCGAACGACTTGTCGATCCAGGGCGGGCGGTAGCCGGGTCGGTAGGTCGCGACGAAGAGGATGGGCGCGCCCGGCAGGTCGTCGACCAGCGCCGTGAAGAGCTCCTCCGAGGAGCGGTCGATCCAGTGCAGGTCCTCGACCACGAACACGATGGGCCACTGCCGACTGGCGTTGAGAACCATCTGCCGGAGCGTCTCGAGGGTGCGGAGCTTCAGGGCCTCCGGCGTGAGGGTGGCCAGCGCCTGCGTGCCCTCGCGCAGGCCGAGGAGCTGGAGCAGGTAGGGCGCCCCCTCGTCGGGATTCATCCCCACCGTCTCCAGGCTGCGACGAACCCGGGCGACGATGGTCTCCGCGCTGTCGGACTCGGTGATCCCGCAGTTCTGCCGCAGGATGGCGAGCACGGGCAGGAAGGGAATGGCGCCGCCATAGGACAGGCAGATGCCCTCCCGGTAGGTCACGGGCTGGTCACCCAGGCTCTGGCGGAACTCGGCGATCAGGCGGGACTTGCCGAGCCCGGCCTCACCGACGATGCCCACGAGTTGGCCCTGACCGCGCATGGCGGCAGCCAGCAGGTTGTGCAGCAGCTGCAGGGAGTCGCGCCGGCCCACGAACGGGGCCGTGCGGGGCCCGACTCCCGGGGGACGCTCATGGCTGGCGAGGCGGTAGGCCCGGCCCCGCGCGGGCTCCAGCAACCCTTCGGTGGTCAGCTCGAAGCGGCGCTCCAGGAAGGGTACCGCCGCTTCGCTGGCCACGATGGTGTCTGGCCCCGAGCGGGCCAGCAGCGCTTCGAGGATGGTCCACGCCTGGTGCTTGGCGTCGAGATCGATCTCGACGGTGCCGCCGGCCGTGCCCACCTGGAGCCGCGCCACGTGGATCGCCAGCTTGACGGCCACCGACTCGCCTTCGGCCCGCGCGCGGGCGATGGCCCTGTGCACGGCGATGGCGGCGTGCGCCGCGCGTCGCGGCGCGTCCTCCGTCGGCTCGAGGCCGAACGCCGCCACCAGTCCCTGCGGGCCGCGCTCCACGACACGGCCGCCGAAGGCGCTCACCTTGTCGCCTACGGCCTCCAGGGCCCGGCGGGTAGGAAGGGAACGCTCGGCGGCCGTCCAGGTGAGCGCGGCGCGGAGGAGCGTCAAGCGACGAGGCTCCCAACGCAGGTTCACCCAGCCCGGCGTGACGGCCTCGGGGACACGCGGTGCCGGCGTCGCCGCGGCCTCCGGCGGCGCCGACCCGGGCTCGACGGCCCCCGGGCGCAGGCCGTGCTTCTCGAGCCGATAGCGGAGCGTGTTACGCGGGATGCCCAGGCGGATGGCCGCCCGCGAGAGGTTCCAGTTGGTTTCGCGGAGCGCCTGGAGGAGGTGCTCGCGCTCGACACTGCCGAGCTCCTGCTTGAGGGGGATCCGCTCGCGGCCCGGCTCGGGCAGGCGCGCCGTCGGTAGCTCCAGCATGGCGGCGGTGACCAGCGTCGCTTCGGAGAGCAGGGCGACCCGCTCCATCACGTTGGCGAGCTCGCGCACGTTGCCGGGCCAGTCGTAGGCCAGCAGCGCCGCGCGGGCGTCGGCGTCCAGCGCCTTGGCTGGTAGCGAGTAGTCCGCACAGGATCGGGCCAGGAAATGCTCGGCCAGAAGAACGATGTCGTCGCCCCGCTCGCGAAGGGCCGGCAGCTGGAGCGTGAGCACGGCCAGGCGATGGTAGAGATCCTCGCGGAACCGCTGATCCTGGGCGGCTGCGGCCAGGTCGGTGCTGGTGGCCGCCATGACCCAGACGTCCACGCTCTCCATCCTGGTGCCACCCAGACGCCGCACCGTCCGCTCCTCGATGACTTTGAGGAGCTTGCCTTGCAAGACCTCGGGCAGCAGCCCGATCTCGTCGAGGAAGATCGTCCCGCCGTGGGCGAGCTGAAAGAGCCCGGGCTTGGCCTGGCGTGCGTCGGTGAACGCCCCGCGCTCGAAGCCGAAGAGCTCGGCTTCGAGCAAGGTTTCGGGGATGGCCGCGCAGTTCAGATCAACGAAGGGCCCCTCGCGGCGGGGGCCGGCCCGGTGGATCGCTCGCGCCAGCAAGCCCTTGCCCGTGCCCGTTGCGCCTTGAATCAGGATCGGGGGCAGGCGGCGACCCTCAGGGTGCCGTTGGAGCAGCCGGTTCACGGTCTCCCGGACGGCGATGATCCCCGGACTGTGTCCGAGCAGCTCCTCAAACGGCCGCATCTTGGCGAGATTCTACTCGATCTGCGGGCGTCCAGGGTTCGCGCTCGATTTCCGACACCTGCGATGATTTCGACACTTTCGAGGTCGAGCGCGCCACTCGATCGCGCAGGAAAAGATAGGCGCGGCGCCAGCCGCTGGCTAGGCTGGAATTCACGCCCATGAACCGCCGCTGGTGGATCGTGATGGGCCTCCTGGTCTTCACTGCCATGGCGCCGGCCTCGGCCCATGGCCAGGCCGCTCGCTGGGAGCAGCTCATGGCCGACGCGACAGCCGCGATGCAAGCGGGACGTCTGGCCGAAGCTGAGGCCCTCTTCGTGAAGTCGGTGACGGAGGCCGAGCGGCTGCTCCCTGATGATCCACGCCTGCCGGAGAGCCTGACCGCCCTCGCGGGGCTTTACGACGAGCTGGCGCGCTTCGAGGAGGCCGAAGCGCTCCTCAAGCGGGCGCTGCAGGCCCGGGTACGAGCGCTGGGCGGTGGGCACCCCGATGTGGCGGCGACGCTGGCCAGCCTCGCCCGCCATTATCAGCGGCGTGGCCGACCGAGCGAGGCGGCAAGCCTCTACCGGCAGGCCCTGGCGATTCAGGAGAGGGCGCTGGGGCCCGGAAGCCCCGAGGTGGCCGCCGTCCTCACCGGGTTGGGGGAGCTCTACATCGCCCAGGGCTGGTATCCCGAAGCCGAGCAGACATTGCGCCGATCGCTGACCGTGCTGGAGAAGGCCCCGGGGTCGGAGCCACTGCTGGCCGCGCCCCTGTACCATCTCGGCGATCTCTATCGGCTGCAGGCGCGATATGCCGACGCCGCGCAGGCGCTCTCTCGGGCGCTCGCGATCCTGGAACAGCAATACGGGGCCGAGCATCCGGACGTTGCCAACGCCCTCAATGCCATGGCGGCGCTCTTCGATGCCGAGGGGCGGTACACCGAGGCCGAGGCCCGCTACCGAAGATCGCTGGCCATCTTCGAGCGACGCCGGGGCGCCGGAAGCCTTCAGGCCGCCACCGTCCTCAACAATCTCGGCAGACTGCTCCACATTCAGAGCCGCTACGCCGAAGCCGACGCCGCGCTGCAGCGCGCGCTGGCGATCCGGGAGCAGGCGCTCGGACGGTCGCATCCCGGTGTCGCCCCGGTGCTCATCAACCTCGCCAACCTCCGCACCACCCAGAGCATGCTCGCCGAGGCCGAGGCCCTGTACCGGCGTGCGCTGGCGATCCAGGAAGCCGTCGGAGGGCCCGAGCATCCCGAGGTCGCCATCGTGCTAAATCACCTGGGGGACCTGTACCTGACCCAGGGCCGCTACAAGGACGCGGAGGCTGCCTACCGGCGATCCCTGGCGATCCGGGAGAAGACACTGGGGCCGCAGCACCTCGAGGTCGCCCACGCCCTGGACAGCCTCGGGGCGCTCTACGACGATCAGGCCCGGTACGCCGACGCGGAGCCGGTTCTCCGTCGATCACTCGCCATCAAGCAGCAGGTCCTGGGCGATCAGCATCCGGACGTGGCCAGGACCCTGCTCAGCCTGGGCAATGTCGAGGTCGACCGGGGACGCTTCACCCAGGCCGAACCGCTCTACCAGCGCGCGTTGGCCATTCTCGAGAAGTCGCTCGGGCCCGAGCATCCCTCCGTCGGCCGGACACTGAACAATCTCGGTCGCCTGCTTCGCCTGCAAGGCAAGTTCGCGGAGGCCGGACCGCTGGTGGAGCGCGCGCTGACGATCCAGGAGAACGCGGTAGGCCCCGAGCACCCCGCGCTCGTCTCCCCGCTGGCCAACCTCGCCATCATCCAGCAAGGGCGGGGCCGACCGGCCGAGGCAGAAGCGGCCTTTCGTCGCGCGCTGACCATTCAGGAAAAAGCGCTGGGACCGGAGCACCTGGGGGTGGCCGGCCTTCTCACCTACTTCGCCGACCTCTATCGCGTGCAGCGGCGCTATGCCGAGGCCGAGCCCCTGTTCCGGCGCGCGCTCCGCATTCGCGAGCAGGCGCTGGGTCGCAACCATCCCGATGTGGCAATGACGCTCGAGCGGTATGCCGGGTTGTTGCGGGCCGCGGACCGGGGCCCGGAGGCGGAGGTGCTCGAGGCGCGGGCCCGAACCATCCGCGACTCCACCCCGAGGTGACCGCGGGCTCGGCGACTGGGCCAGGGCGTCACCGCGGGCCCGACCGGCGTTGCCCCGCCTGGGCCCGCAGCTGCTCTTCGAAATAGGGAAACGCGCTCGTCGCCCCGCCCGCCGCCAGCGGCCGCGCCGGGCGCACCCACGATGGGCCCAGCTCGCGGAGCGACGTCACCCCCATCAGCCCTAGGGTCGTGCGGATCTCCGTCTCCATCAGCTCGAGCATCCGCACGAGCCCGGCCTCGCCGCCGGCGGCCAACGCCCAGCCCAGGAGCTTGCCGAGCCCGACCGCACGCGCTCCCAGCGCGAGCATCTTGACGACGTCGGTGCCCCGCTGCACGCCACCGTCCGCCAAGACCTCGGCGCGCCCGGCCACGGCTTCGACGACCTCGGGCAGCACCTCCGCGCTGCCCTGCCCGTGGTCGAGCTGCCGCCCGCCGTGGTTGGACACGTAGACGACCTCGGCCCCATGCTCCACGGCCAGCCGGGCGTCCTCGGCCGTGGCGATGCCCTTGAGGATCAGGGGCACGCCCATGCGCGCCTTCATCCACGCGACCTCCTCCCAGTCCAGCATCGCCTGGTAGCGAGGATCGCCGAAGCCCTCGCGCACGGTGATGCGGCTCACGAGGTCGCGGTCGCGCCGGCCGTAGTAGTTGCGGTCCACGGTCACGCACAGGGCGCGATATCCAGCCGCGCGGGCCCGGTCCAGGATGTCTCCCACCCAGCCGCGATCGCCGCGCACGTAGAGCTGGAAGATGAGCGGCTCGCTCACCGCCGCCGCGGTGTCCTCCAGCCCCGGCTTGGCGGCCGTGCTGACGAACGCCGTCGTCCCGCGCGCCACGGCGGCGCGGGCCACGGTCCTGGCGCCCTCGGGGTGGGCGAGCCCCAGGAAGGCGCCCACGGGGGCCAGAAACACGGGGATCGCGAGCCTCTGGCCGAGCAGCGTGGTGGTGGTATCGATGGCCGACACATCGATCAGCACCCGCTGCCGGAGGGCGAGGACGTCGAGGGCCTGGCGGTTGCGGAGCAGCGTCGTCTCGGAGTCCGACCCGCCGCTCAGGTGGTCCCACAGGTCGGGTGGCAGCTTCCGCCGCGCGGCCAGCACGATCTGCTGGAGCGTCGCGAACTCCGGCGGGGTCGCCGTTCTCGGGGTGACGATCCCCGGCGCGGCAGGTGTTGCGCGGCGTCGATCGCGGGCCGGCGGCTTCCCGCCGGCCGGGCGGCGTCCCTTGACGGTGAGTCGAGCCGTCCTGGCCATTGCGTCCTCCCCTGTCTGGTAGTAACGGCGCACGATGAGACTACTCCTGCGACGGATCGTGCGGGGGGCCGACACCGCCATCATGGGCGAACGCGAGCTCGCGCTGTGCTCGACTATGTGTTCCCGTGACGTCTGGCTAGGCGTCGCCGCGTGGGAAGAAAGGGGCGCGCCAGAGAAGGCCTGTAAGCCGGGTTCAGTCTCCCGGGTGTGACCCCGGGCGACGGTCATTTCTCTAGGACGCCGGTTACCCGGCGCCTCCAGCGGCCTGACCCGAGAGCGGGGCGGGCCACCCCATTGCTCTCCTATTTGGCCTTGCTCCGGGTGGGGTTTACCGAGCCGACGCGGTCACCCGCGCCGCTGGTGAGCTCTTACCTCACCGTTTCACCCTTACCGCTCTCACGAGCGGCGGTCTGCTTTCTGTGGCACTGGCCGTGGGGTTCCCCCCCCTGGGCGTTACCCAGCACCCTGCCCTCTGGAGCCCGGACTTTCCTCCCGCCGCATCGCTGCGGCCGGCGACCGTCCAGCCTTCTCTGGCGCCCCTAAAGTATAGCGCGCGCTAGGCGCGCGAGGCCGCGGTGATGAAGGCGCGCACGGCGGGCGCCAGGCGGCCGCCGGCCGCGACGGTCCCGCTCGCCCGCGGCGGCCACCGGTTGAACGTGAGCGGCCCGCCCTCCCAGGCCGCCACGTATCCGCCCGCGGCCGCGATCAGCGCCGCCCCGGCGGCGATGTCCCATTCGGGCTTCGAGGAGCGGCTCCACATGGCATCGGCTCGCCCGGCCGCGATCAGGGCCAAGGCATAGGCGATCGGGCCCACCGCGCGAGGCTCGAACGGTGCGCCGGCGAAGGCGCCCGGGTGCTTGAGCGCCCAGCGGCTCACGAGGACGTTCGCGCCTTCGAGGCTGGCCCGCGCCGATGCCCGCACGACCTGGCCGTTGAGCGTCGTCCCCGTCTCCAGGGAGCCCAGGAAGAGCTCGTCCGTGGTGGGATTGTAGACGCCCCCGGCCATGGCCCGTCCGTCCTCGACGAGGCCGATGGAGATGCACCACTGAGGGACGCCGGCGAGGAACTCACGCGTACCATCGAGCGGATCGACGATCCAGACCCGGCGCTGTCCGAGGCGGGAGGCGTCGTCGGGGCTCTCTTCGGACAGCCAGCCCTCGTCAGGGCGCGGCAGCTCGCGGCGGAGCGCTTCGTCGACGGCGAGGTCGGCGTCGGTCACCGGGCTGCCGTGGGCCTTGTAGCTGACGCCGACCCGGGAGGGGGTGAAGCGCGCCAGCACATCGGCGGCCCGCTCCAGCGCGCGCCGGATGCGGCGCAGATCCTCGTCCCGATCCACACCCACGGTGGGGGCTACGAGCGGGCGCCGAGCGAGGCGATCGCCCCGCGGGCCAGGCGGTCGACCCGCTCGTTCAGCGCATCGCCGGTGTGCCCGGCCACCTTGACCCAGGTGACCTGATGCCGTCGGGCTTCGGCGAGCAGGCGCTCCCAGAGGTCGCGATTGGCGATGGGCTGTCGGCCCGCGCCCACCCAGCCCGCCTGTTCCCAGCGCTCCCACCCGCGATCGCGGAAGCAGTTGACGACGTAGGCGCTGTCGCTGTGCAGGCGCACGCGCCGGCGGCCGGGAAGGGCGGCCAGTCCTTCGATGGCGGCGCGGAGCTCCATCCGTTGATTGGTGGTTTCGGCCTCGGCGCCGGAGACCACACGCTCCTGGCCGTTGTCGATGATCAGCGCGGCCCAGCCCCCGGGCCCGGGATTGCCGGAGCAGGCGCCATCCGTGTAGAGGGTGACCTCGGGCTCGGAGGAGGCCGGGCGGCCCCCTCCGGAGTCACTCACGCCAGTACAGGAAGCGGCCGCAGCTTTCGCAGTGGAGCAGGACCTGCCCGGAGCGCAGCTCCTGGACGGCCTGGGGCCGAATGGAGACCCGGCAACCGCCGCACCACACCGACGTGCTGGTGACGGCGGCCACGCCGAGCCCGCCGCGGGCCTTGAGGATGCGCTCGTAGTCGGCCAGGATGTTGCGGGGGACCTCGCGGGCCAGGGACGCGCGCTCGGCTCGGACTCCCTCGAGCTGCTGCTCGACGGCGGCCAGCCGCTGGCGGATCGTGGCCTCGTCGCGGCGGGCCTGGCCCTCACGCGACGCATAGCGCGCCTCCGCCTCGCGAATCTCCACCGCCAGGCCCTCCTGCCGCTCCATCAGGGCCAGGATCTCTTCCTCGGTCTTCGCCTTCTGGGTCTTGATGCTCTCGATCTCGACGAGCACGGCCGAGTACTCGGTGTTGGTCTTCACCTCGTAGAGCTTGGCCTCCGACTTGGCGCGCTTCACGCCGATGTCGTCGAGATCCCGCTCCCGCGCCCGCAGCTCCTTGCGAGACGCGTCGAGCCGGGCCCGCAGCGCGTCCACGACATTGCGCGCTTCGCTCAGCGCGGCGTGAAGCGCCTCGATCTCACGGGGGAGCCGGGCCGCCTCGGATTCGAGGCCGGCGATCCGGGTGTCGTAGTCCTGAAGACCGATGAGCGTCTGCAATTCAGTCACGGTAGCCAACCTCGTATGTCACTGGGCCCACCTGGACTCGAACCAGGAACCGACCGGGTATGAACCGGCTGCTCTGCCGTTGAGCTATGGGCCCCCAGGCCTCGGCCAGGTGCTCTAGGGTAGCGTACATTAACCCTCCAGGAAGCTCCGGAGCTTCTTGGAGCGCGATGGGTGGCGCAGCTTGCGGAGCGCCTTGGCCTCGATCTGGCGGATGCGTTCCCGGGTCACGGCGAAGTCCTGGCCGACCTCCTCCAGGGTGTGCTCGCACCCGTCGGACAACCCGAAGCGCAGGCGCAGGACCTTTTCCTCGCGCGGCGTCAGCGTGGACAGGACCTTGTTGGTCTGCTCGCGCAGGCTGAGCGAGATGATCGACTCCACCGGGGAGACCACTTGCTTGTCCTCGATGAAATCGCCCAGGTGGCTGTCCTCTTCCTCGCCGATGGGCGTCTCCAGCGAGATGGGCTCCTGGGCGATCTTGAGGACCTTGCGGACCTTGTCCACGGGCACGTCCATCTTCTCGGCGATCTCTTCGGGGGTGGGCTCGCGCCCGAGCTCCTGCACCAGCTGGCGGGACGTCCGGATGAGCTTGTTGATGGTCTCGATCATGTGCACCGGGATGCGGATGGTGCGGGCCTGGTCGGCGATGGCCCGGGTGATGGCCTGCCGGATCCACCAGGTGGCGTACGTGGAGAATTTGTAGCCGCGGCGATATTCGAACTTGTCGACGGCCTTCATCAGGCCGATGTTGCCTTCCTGGATCAGATCGAGGAACTGCAGACCGCGATTCGTGTACTTCTTGGCGATCGAGATCACCAGACGGAGGTTGGCTTCCACCATCTCCTTCTTGGCCTGGGCCGCCCTCTGCTGGCCCTGCTTGATGATCGCCATCACGCGCTTGAGCTCGTCGGCCCGGGCGTTGGCCCGACCTTCGGCGGCCTTCACCTCTTGTTGGGCCACCCAGATCTGCTGCTGCTTGAGCGTGGAGAACTTCTTGGCCGCCTTGAGGTGGAGGTCGCTGACTCCGTTGCCGCCGTTGGGTCCCGGCTCCCGGAAGGACACGTAGAGGAGGTTCTGGCGCTCCTCCTTGGACTTGGTGGCGCCGTTCGTCCACAGGTCGATGACCCGCTCGGCCCGCTCGATGTCCTCCACCAGGTCGCGCAGCCGTTGCACCAGCCCCCGCCGGGCCGAGTCCCCGTCCTCCCGGTCGATGATCTGATTACCGATGTTGAGGTTGCGCAGCTTGTCGAGCACCTTGCGCTGGCGGTCGGCCGCCTGGTGCTCGAGCTTCTTCCAGGCCGGGTCCTTGGCCCGGGCGCCGCGGGCCTTGCGCGTCGAGCGGACCGGTGACTTGGCGCGCAGCTTCTTGGCCTTGCCCATCAGGTCGTCGCGCTCGCGCAGGAGCCGGTCGACGTTGGAGAAGGCTGCGATCACCTGGCGGGTCAGCTCGATCTCCTTCTCCTCGGTGAACTCCTCTTCGTTGACTTCGACGACGTCCTTGACCGAGATGTCGGCATTGCGGAGCTGCTCCCGCAGCTCGCGGAAGCGCTCCAGGGCCAGGTTGGTGCTGAGGATGGCGTTGGCCACCTGGTTCTTGCCTTCCTCGATCCGCTTGGCCAGCGCGATCTCGCCCTCGCGCGTGAGCAGGGCCACGCGCCCCATCTCGCGCAGGTAGAGCCGGACGGGATCCTCGGTGCGCCCGACAGGACCCGGGCTGAGGTCGATGCCCTCGGGCCCGTCATCGTCGGCCTCATCGGCGGGGACGGCGCGCTGGATCTCGGAGGGCAGGCGCGCCGCCTTGGCCGAGTCCACCACCTCGATGTCCAGGGAACCGAACATCAGCATGATGTCGTCGAGCTGGTCGAGCGACACAATGTCGGAGGGCAGGGCATCGTTCACCTCGTCGTAGGTGAGGAAGCCCTTCTGCTTGCCCATCGAGATCAGTC
Source organism: Candidatus Methylomirabilota bacterium (assembly GCA_036556905.1). Taxonomy (GTDB): domain Bacteria; phylum Methylomirabilota; class Methylomirabilia; order Rokubacteriales; family CSP1-6; genus 40CM-4-69-5. The sequence goes on along the minus strand of DATBIM010000094.1, from coordinate 46,825 downwards.
GATCCAACTCCTCCAGCTTGGGCTCTTCACTCATGCGTCTGGGCTCCTTGGGGATCGGGGTCCCGAGGTTCGAGCGACTGGGCGACACCCCCCGTCAGCTCGTACACGACCTTGCTCTCGTGGTGCAGCGCGATGAACTCCTCGCGTGGCGTTGCCGCTACCCCGGCGGCCGTCTGGCCTTCGCTGATGCTCCGGGTGATTTCCCGCTGGCGCCGCAGGCGGTGCTCCCGCTCCAGGTGCGCCGCGAACTGGTTGATCGCGGCCTGATCGTCGTCGGGCCCCTCGCGCTCCGCGACGAGCAGGGCCGACAGGAGACTGGCGGCGCTCTCATCGGGGAGGTCGCTGAGCAAGGCCTCGGCGGCGGCGTCGGGGCGGCCCTTGAGGGCCGCGACGATCGCCCGAAGGCCGGCGTGTCGGAGGTCCTCGTCTTCGATCCGGGGCAGCAGCAGGGCCCGCGCGGCGGCCGACCCCAGCAGAGAGGCCACCAGGTCCCGCTCCCGGGCGGTGGGCTCCCCGGTGGGGGCGGCCGGCGCAGCCGAGGCGGGCCGTCGCAATGCCGTCTGGAGCTTCTGGGCCTCGATCCAGAGCTGGGCCGGATCCACCCCCAGCTTGATTCCGGCTTCGCGGGACAGGACGACAGCCTCCTCGGCGTCGGCCACCTTGGCCAGCATGAGCGCCACCCTGGCGAAGGCGTTGGCCCGGGCCCGGGGCCCGCCGGCGCCGTCGGGATCGGCGATCGCTCGCTCCAAGGCGTAGGAGAGCAGGCCCCGCGCTGCCGCGATGCGCTCGCCGAAGGGGCCGGAGCCATGCTCGCGCAGGAAGCTGTCGGGATCGTATCCGGTCGGCAGCAGCGCGACCTTGAGCCGAAACGGACTGCCGCCCTCCAGGCTGCCCGTGCGAGTGACGCCCCAGGCCAGGCTGGTCGCTGTGGGCTCGAGCAGCTCGGCAGCGCGCTCGGCCGCCTTCTGGCCGGCAGCGTCGGCGTCGAAGAACGTCACGACCTCCTCGCAGAGGCGGCGGAGGAGGCCGAGCTGAGCGGGCGTGAACGCGGTGCCCAGCGCGGCCACCGTCTCGGTAAAGCCATGCTGATGGGCCATCAGGCAGTCGACGTAACCCTCCACCAGCAGGGCGCGATTCCGCTCGCGGATCGCCGCGCGGGCCAGGTCGGCGGCGTAGAGCAGGTTGCCCTTGGTATAGATGGGCGTCTCGGGCGAGTTGAGATACTTCGGCATCTCGTCGCCGAAGGCCCGGCCCCCGAACGCCACCACCCGTCCCTGGGCGTCGCGGATGGCGAAGATCAAACGCCCCCGGAAGCGGTCGTAGTGGCCGCTGCCGCTCTCCCGGCGCACGGCCAGCCCGGCCGCCTCCAGGGCCTCGGCCGGAATGCGCTCGGCGCGCATGAAACCCAGCAGGCCGTCCCACCCCTCGGGGGCGTACCCGAGCCTGAATCCCCGGGCCACCTCGAAGTCGATGCCGCGTCGCTGGAGGTACTGCTGGGCCCGCTCACCGCCGGGCCGCCAGAGGGCGTCGGCGTAGTACTGCGCGGCCAGCTCCATGACCCGGTAGAGCTCCTCCCGTCCCGAATCCTGCCGGGGACCGCGCTCGTCGGGCAGGGCCACTCCGGCCGTCTTGGCCAGCGCGCGCACCGCCTCGGGAAAGGTGAGGCGGTCCATCCTCATGAGGAAGCCGAAGACGTCGCCCCCGACGCCGCAGCCGAAGCAATGGAAGATCCCCTTCTTGGCGTTGACCATGAACGATGGGGTCTTCTCGGCGTGGAACGGACAGAGCCCCTTCCAGTTGGCGCCGGCCTTCCTCAAGTTCACGAACCGCCCGACGAGGTCGACGACGTCGGTGCTGGCCCGGATCTCGTCGAGGAGGGCGGGGGAATAGCCAGCCATCAACTCACCCGGAGGGCGGCGACGGTGGCCCCGGCGCCGCCTTCCGACGGCTCACCGTCTCGGTACGACTCCACGAGCGGGTGGGCGGCCAGGAGATCCCGTACCGTCTTGCGCAGCGCCCCGGTGCCCTTGCCGTGCACGAGGCGCACGGTGGGCAGGCCTGCCATGAAGGCGTCATCGAGGTACTGCTCCACCAGGTCGCGCGCCTCATCTGTTCTCTTCCCGATCAGCATCAGCTCGGCCGGGACGGGGCGCAACGGCGGGGTGGTGACGCCCCGTTCGACCACGGGGTTGGCGCCGTCGGCCACGTTGCGATTTCCCATCCACCCGTGAGGGCTGTTTGGCCGGAGGAAACGGGTCTCACGGGGGGGCACCACTCCGCCGTCACTCCCGGCCCCGACCGACGTGGTGCGGACCGGGCGGAGGGCGCTCAGGGGGACGCGGACGGTGATCGCGCCGCTTCGCACGGTCGCCATGTCTCCGGCGACGGTCAGCAGCTCCCCGGTCAGCCCGAGGTGATCGGCGGCGACGGTGCTCCCCGGGGCAAGCGCTAGGCCGGCCTGAGCCGGAGGCCCGGGCTCGGGCATGGCTCGCACGGTCGCCTCACGCAGCCGCCGGCGGCTCTCGTCCAGCTCGCGCCGCGAGCGCTCGGGGCGCTTGAGCCGATCCCATTCGGCACTGATGGCCCGGCGGATGTCTCCCAGCAGGCGACTGGCCTCCTCCTTGGCCCGGGCCACGATTTCCCGCGCCTTGCCTTCGGCGGTGGCCTCGGCTTCGCGTGCGGAGGCCAGGCGCGCGGCCGTCTCCTGCTCGCGTCGCTCGATGGCGATCATTCGGTCAGCCTCGCCGCGCGTGTACTCGTCCAGCCGGCGCAGCAGCTCACTCAGCCGCGTGGCGTGCAGCGAGCGGTGACTCTCGGCCCGGGTGATCAGCTCGGGGGCCAGACCGAGTCGGGCGGCGATCGTCAGCGCCAGGCTCTGGCCCGGGCGGTCGTAGCGCAGCCGGAAGGTAGGCGCCAGGGAGGCGGCGTCGAACTCCACGGAGGCGTTGCGCGCACGGGGGTGGGTGCTGGCGAACGCCTTGAGGGGCTCCAGGTGCGTGGTGGCCATGACCAGGGCGCCACGCTCGAGGAGGGCCTCGAGAATCGCCTGGGCCAGGGCCGCTCCCTCGTCGGGGTCGGTCCCCGCTCCCAGCTCGTCGAGGAGCACGAGCGCGTGATCGTCGGCTTCGGCCAGGATGTCCCGCACCTGTTTGACGAAAGCCGAGAACGTTGACAGATTCTCGGCGACGCTCTGGTCGTCCCCGATGATCGCATGCAACCGCGTGAACACGGGCAAGGATGAGCCGTCCTCGGCCGGGATGTGACAGCCGCTCTGAGCCATCAGCACGTGCAGGGCCAGAGTCTTCAGCGCGATGGTCTTGCCCCCCGCGTTGGGGCCGGTGATCACGACGACGGGACGGTCGGGGCTGAGCTCGAGGTCGGCGGGGACGATGTGGCGGTCGGGATGCTCCCAACCCTGCGCCAGCAGCAACGGATGTCGGGCGCCCCTGATCGCGATTCGACGCTCCGGGCCGACCCGTGGCGCGCTGGCCCTCATCCGCTCGGCCAGCCGGGCGCGCGCGAACACGAAATCGAGCCGGGCGACCGTGTCGATCAGCCGGTCGAGATCCGCCAGGCGGCCGCGCACCGTGTCGGTCAATTCGGCCAGGATGCGGGTCGTCTCGGCCTCCTCCTCCCGGGCGGCCTGGACGAGATCGTTGTTGGCCTCCACGATGTCGGCGGGCTCCACGAAGACCGTCTGTCCGCTCTGCGAGCGGTCATGAACGATGCCGCGGAGCCGGCCTCGCGCCTCGGCCCGCACGGGCACGACGTAGCGGCCATGACGCACCGTGACAAAGTGGTCGGCGTAGAGGCGGTCCGCCTCGGGGCCCGTCAGCATCCGTTCCAGCTCGCCGAGGAGTCGCTGGCGCCGCTCGCGAATCTCCCGGCGAAGGTGTCTGAGTCGTGGGCTCGCGTCATCCTTGACGACGCCGTCGTCGTCGAGGGACCGCTGGAGCAGGGCGTGGAGCTCGCCGGTGCCGGGGAGGGAAGTAGCCAGCGAAGCCAGCTCGGGGGCGACGGCCTGGGTGAGCCGCCCCCATGCGACGAGTCGAGGTCCGGCCTCCAGGGCGACGCGCAGGCTCACCAGCTCGATACCGTCCAGCGCGCTGCCGGGAAGTCGACAATGCTCGAGGATCTGCCGGACATCAGGGATGGTAGCGAGGGGGGGCGCGTCGACCTCGGAAAGAGCGCGGCGGGCCTGAGTCGTGGACTCGAGCTCGGATCGGATGGTGGAGATGTCCAGGTGCGGTACCAGGGCACTCGCCCGTTCCCGACCCATCGGCGTTTGCGCCTCACGGGCCAGCAACGTGCGAACGGCCTCCCATTCGATGCCCCGGCTCCAGATGCGGCCCGCCTCCATTACGTCTCGCCTCGTTGGCTCCCTGCCCAGAACCACGGGAGTGCCGGCGTCTGAGTCGGCGGTGCTGCCGGGTCTAATCGTTCAGCCGCTCGCGGCGCTTGGCCTTCTTGCGTGCGGCGAGGGCCTTCCGTTTCCTCCGCACGCTGGGCTTCTCGTAATGCTGACGCTTCTTGAATTCCGACAGGAGCCCGGCCTTCTCGCACTGCTTCTTGAATCGCTTCAGTGCGCTCTCGAAAGACTCGTCGGGCTCGACGATGACTTTGGTCACTCGGCTCCCCCCCTCCGCGATCCCGGGGCCCACCACCTGCCTAAACGAAAACTATATACCATCGCTGGGCGCCCCGCGCTACCTGAACAAGTTCGGGATGACCGGGAGCCCTCCCGAGGCCGCCTGGGCGACGCGGATGCTCTTCACGTGCGCGAGGGGGCCTGGATGAGGGCGCGGACCCGCTCCGCGGCGGTCTCCACCGCGTCGGCCACCGTGGGCAATTCTTCGGGCTCGAACGGGGCCAGCACGTGATCGGGGACCGCCTCCTTGCGATCGGGTCGGCCCACGCCCACCTTGACGCGCCGGACGTCCTGCGTGCCCAGCGCCTCGAGGACGGAGCGGACGCCGTTGTGACCACCGTGGCTGCCCTTGAGGCGCACCCGGACGGTGCCGAGCGGCAGGTCGATGTCGTCGTAGACGAGGATGAGGTCGCGGGCGTCGACGCCCTGACGACGAAGCGCCGCCGCCACGATCGGCCCGCTGACGTTCATGAACGCCTGCGGCTTGATCAGGGTGACCGGTTCACCGCGCCACTGGCCCCGGGCGATCAGGATGGGCCCCTCCCGCCGCCAGGCCCGCCGGAATTGCTCGGCTAACAGATCGACCACTCGGTGGCCGACGTTGTGTCGCGTCGCCCGGTACTCGGGTCCAGGATTCCCCAGACCGACGACCACGACGCCCACCGGCCGCGCGATCGCCTACTTCTTGGCCCGCTCTTTCTTACCCTCGTCAGCCGCCGGTGCCTTCGCGGCCTCTTCCTCCTTCGGCTTCCGCTCGGTCAGCACCTCGGGCTCAGCCGCCACCGTCGGCGCGGCCACCGGGGCCGCCACCTCCTCCGCCATTGGCGGGACAACCGTCACCACCGCCTGATCGGGGGCGTTCAGCAGGCGCACGCCCTCCGGCACGCGGAGATCAGCCACGGTCAGCACGTGGCCGATCATGAGGGCCGACACGTCCGCATCGATCCGCTGGGGGATCATCGTGGGCAGACAGGAGACGTCGAGCTCGTGCAGCACGATGTTGAGGATGCCCTTCTGGTCCCTGACACCGGCCGCCTCTCCCACCGGGTGGATCGCCACCCGCACGGTGATGGCCCGGTCCGCCCGCACTTCCTGCAAATCGACGTGGAGCAGCCCCTCGCTCACGGGGTCGAACTGGATGTCTCGGATGATGGCCATCCGCGTCCCGCTCTCGCCTTCGAACGACAGGGTCAGCAGCTGGGTGGAGCCCTCGCTGCCCTGGATGATGCGCAGCACCGCGCGGGGATCGACGCTGACCGCCTCCGGCCTGGCCCCCCCGTACAGGACGGCGGGCACCGCGCCGTTCCGGCGCAGTCGCTTGGCGAGCTGCTTGCCGGTTCCGTCCCGGCGTTTGATGGTGAGCTCTTGCGTCGGCATGAAACGCTCCTTCAGATGAACAGGGTCGACACGGATTCCTCGTCGTGAATGCGGCGGATCGCCTCGCCCAGGATCGGCGCCACGGTGAGCACGGTCAACTGGGGCAGTCGCTTGTCCACCGGGATCGAGTTGGTGACCACGACCTCCTCGAGCGGCGCGGCCTTGAGGCGTTCGAGAGCGGGGCCGGAGAGCACGGCGTGCACGCCACAGGCGAGAATGCGCCGGGCGCCCTCACGCTCCAGTGCGCCGACCGCCTGAACCAGGGTGCCAGCGGTGTCGATCATGTCGTCGATGACGACGGTGTCCTTGCCCCGCACGTCGCCGATCAGGTACATGGCCACGGCCTGATTGGGGCCCTCACGCCGCTTGTCGATGATGGCGAGCCCGGCCCGGAGCCGTTTGGCGATGGCCCGCGCCCGCTCGACGCCGCCGGCGTCGGGCGACACGATCACCGGGTCCCGGAGGTCCTTCTTGCCCAGATAGTCGACGATGACCGGAGCGGCAAACAGGTGGTCGACCGGGATGTTGAAGAAGCCCTGGATCTGCCCGGCGTGGAGGTCGAGGGCCAGGACCCGATCCACGCCGGCCGCCGTCAAGAGATCGGCGACCAGCTTGGCTGTGATGGGCACCCGGGGTTGCACCTTGCGATCCTGGCGCCCGTAGCCGTAGTAGGGCAACACGGCGGTGATGCGCCGCGCCGAGGCGCGCTTGAGCGCATCGATCATCACCAGGAGCTCCATCAAGTTGTCGTTCACGGGCGGGCACGTGGGCTGGACGACGAAGACGTCGGTACCGCGGACGTTCTCGTTGAGCTGCACGAAGACCTCGCCGTCGGAGAAGCGGGACACCTCCACGTCCCCGAGGGGCACGTGCAGGTAGCGGGCGATCTCCTGGGCCAGTGACGGGTTGGCGTTCCCCGTGAAGAGCTTCAGCTCGTAGCTCATGGCGCCTCTCGCTCGGCGTTGGTTGGGGCGGGAGGATTCGAACCTCCGTATACGGGATCCAAAGTCCCGCGCCTTACCGCTTGGCCACGCCCCAGCATCCGCCCGCCCTCATCGTGCACCGCTTCGTATGCGGACCGCCGGCCCTCGTATCGTCCGCACCGCCCAGCACGCCCAGGAGCCTCGCGTCAGGCGCGCCCGGATCTGACGGGCGTGCTCGAAGGAGCGCGCCACGCCGAACACCGTCGGCCCGCTCCCCGACATGGCGGCCCCCAGGGCCCCGGCGGCCAGCAGGGCCGCCCGCATCCGTCCGATCTCCGGGCATGACGGGGCGACCGCGGCCTCGAGCCCATTGTAAAGGTTCGAGGCCACCCGGGTCGCGCGACGACTGCGCAGGGCCTCGACCATCGTCTGGGCTCGACGACCATCCGTGTACATGGCCGGCGTGACCCGGCCGTAGACCTCGGCCGTGCTCGATCCGAAGCGCGGGTTGACGAGTACCAGGGCCAGCCCCCCGGCCGCGACCGATTCGAGCCGTTCACCGCGTCCGGTGGCCAGGGCCCCGCCCCCGCGGAGGAAGAACGGGACGTCCATGCCCAGGCTCACCGCGACCTCCTCCAACCTGCCCCGGGGCCAGCGCAGTCCCCACAGCCGATTCAGCCCGACCAGCACTCCCGCTGCATCCGCCGATCCGCCGCCCAGGCCGGCCGCCACCGGAATCCGCTTGGTCAGCGCGACACGAACGCCCCGGTCAACGCCGGCCGCCACCCGCAGCGTCTGCGCAGCCCGCACGGCGAGGTTCGTGCCATCGCTCGGCACAGACTCGTCACTCACTCGGAGCTCGACGGTGTCCGCGTCCTCGAGGGTCAGCCGGTCGGTCAGGTCGACGGTCTGCATGACCGTCGCGATCTCGTGGTACCCGTCGTCACGCTTGCTCAGAACCTCGAGGGCCAGGTTCACTTTGGCGGCGGCGCTGAGCACGAGACGGCGACCGCTCCCTGACCCCTTCGACAAGGCAGCCGAGCCTACCATGCACCCCGGCAAGCGTCAACGAAACGGCCCGGTTTCCGTGGGACTCGGCGTCAGCGCAGGTATTCGATCCGCGCGCCCGGGGGGACCGTCAGCCGGAAGCGGTCGGCGTCGACACCGCTGTCGAACACAGGGTTGCGGTAGCGCACCGACCCTGTCAGGTACGCTTCGGCGGCACTCAGGTCGAAGCCTTGCAGCCCCCCGTTGGGGTCGCGCAGATAGCTGACCAGGGCGGCGTAGCGTCCGCCCGTGATCTCCAGCCGGCGCACGACCCCGCTCTCAAAATCCATCCAGATGCGCTGGCGGTGGACGGTGCCGATGAGCTCGAGCGAGGGGCCATGCTCGTCCGGCGGAAGCAGCGCGGCGATCCGGATGTCCTTGGGAGGGACCGCGCGGGCCGCCAGTACCCCCACCAGGTCATCGGCGTCGAAGGGCAGCCCGATCAGGTCCGCGGCCGTGTCGGCCGTGGCCGGTCCCACCATCGCGTAGTTGTCGGCCGCGTTGTACGCCGTGAGCTGCCCGTCGTGGACGGCCAGCACCAGCAGGGGCTGGCCAAAGGGCGACAGGGCCTCGAGCCTGAGCGAGGTCGGGGCCTTGGCCAGCAGGACGGCGGTCAGAGCGTGGTGCTCGTTGCGGCGCTGCAGCTGGATGTCGGCGACTGTCCTCAGGTCGGAGAATTCCCGCCAGCGCGCGGTCAGGAGGTCGATGGCCCGATGGGCCTCGGGATCGATCGGGCTCCGCGGCGGGGCCAGGGCCCTGGCGCAGCCGGCAAGCAGCAGGAGACCGAGAAAAACTGCGCTACGGAGTCGCCTGCGACCGCTCACCCTTGACTCGCCCGAGACGTTGCCGGAGATCGTCCACCTTCTTCTTGACGCCGGCGGCGGTCGGGTCCAGCTTCAGAGACTGCTCCCAGGCAGCCAGGGCTTCCTCGTGACGGCCGGCCTTGGCGTAGGCGTCGCCCAGGTGATCGAAGATGACGGCGTCGGGCTCCTTGGCCTTGCGCACCGCCCGCTCGAGCTCCCGCAGCGCCTCGGGATAGCGGCCCTGCTGGTAGTAGGCCCACCCGAGGCTGTCGATGAAGTAGCCGTTCTCGGGCTCGAGGTCCAGAGCCCGGCTGATGAGCTGCACGGCTTCCTCGAGATTCTCGCCGCGCTCGGCGTACATGTACCCGACATAGTTGTACGCCTCGGCGTGCTTGGGGTCGATGGTGATGACCCGCCGAAACGCCCGAACAGCCTCGTTGAAGCGCTGCTGCTTCTCGAGGACCACACCGAGCTGAAAGTGCAGGTCCTTGCTCTGGTCGTCGAGGGTGAGCCCCTCCTGCAGGGTTTCCGAGGCACGATCGTACTGCTTGGCGCGGAAGTACGCGCTGCCGAGATACAGGAAGAGCTCCGGTCGCCGGGGCTCCAGGTTCACCGCCTCTTTGAGCACCGCGATGGCCTGGTCGTAACGCTTGGCCCGGCCGTGGAGGAAGCCGAGCTGCACGCGGGCGTCGATCGAGCGGGGATCGATGCGGAGGATGCGCTCGAGCTCGATCCGGGCATCGTCATCACGGCCCCCGTCCATCAGGCTGGCCGCCAGGAAGTAGCGGGCCCGCATATTATTCGGCTCCAGCAACACGGCTCGCCGGAACGCCTCAGCGGCCTTGCTCCAGAGCTTCTGCTCGTAGTAGATGGCGCCGAGCTTCATCCACAGGCGGGCGTCCCGGGGGGCGATCTCGGTCAGCGACTCGATCTCGTCCTGAGCCTCCGTGAAGCGGCCGAGCCGGATCAAGAGATCGCCCAGTCGCTCGACGAAGGCGGGGTTGTCCGGGTTCGATCGTACCGCTTGCCGGTACGCTTCGACGGCCTGGTCCGGCTCCCGCTTGGCCTCGTAGGCGTAGCCCAGGGCCGTCCAGGCTCCGTCGTGATCGGGATCGAGCTCGACGGCCCGGGACAGGCGCGTGATGGCCTCATCGAGCTGCTCGGTCTCGATCGCCAGGCGGCCCAGCAGGAAGTGAGCCTGGGCCAGGCGCGGCTGACGCTCGATCAGGCGCATCAGCACCGCGCGAGCCCGATCGTACTGTTTCTGCTCGACGTGGTAGCGCGCGAGGGTGAGATACGGCTCTTCGGCATCGGGGCTCAGCGCGATGACTCGTTCGAGCTCGGCCTCAGCCTCCGCGTATTTGCGCTGCCCCCGGTAGAGCTCGGCGAGGGTGAGGTGGGCGCCCGGGTCGTTGGGGGCCAGCTCCACCGCTTTGCGCGCGGCCGCCACGGCCTGCTCGGGCGCTTCCATTCGCGCCAGCCACTGGGCCTGCTCGCGCCACAGGAACGAGGAGCGCTCGTCGCGCTTGATCGCCTCCTGCATCGCCGCCACTGCTTCCTTGAACCGGCCGGCCTGCGCGTGCATTTGCGCGACCGAGTAGTGGTAGTAGGCCTGGGCGGTCGGGGTCATCGGCGACGCCGCCCGCCGCGGAGTCGAGCGGTCGGCCTGGGTGATCATCTCCCCCATGCTGGCGCAGCCGGAGAGGACGCCGGTCAGGAGGAGGGCGGCGGTGAGCAGACCTGCCGTCGCCGACTGGCGCGCCCGGGCCATCAGTCGGCGGGCGGCCGAGCGCAGCTCCTCGTCGGCGATGGGCGCCACGGCAGCGTCGATCTCGCGCACCTCGTCCCCGCTGAGGGCCCGTGTCCGGGGCGAGCGCGAGGCGGGCCCGGCGGCAGCCGCCGGCGGTATCGGGCCCAGGCTCACGCGCAGGGACCGGATCTCGGAAAAGCGAGTGGCGAGGCGGGCGGTCAGCTCGGGCGCGCGCAGGGTCAGCTCATGAAGCCAGGGAGAGTTGTCGGCAGCGATCTCCAGACAGCCATTGACCAGACGCATGGGCCGGGCGTGCCGGGCCCCCTCCGGGCCTGCGATCTCGGGCCAGGCCCGACGGACCCGCTCCACGGCGAGGGACGTTTCGAGCCCGGGGACGGCGCTCGTCAGCAATTCGGCAATGGCCCGTGGCCTCGTCGCTTTCACAGACCGTTATCATACCCCTGCCTCGCATGACGAGGCCAGCATCTTGGGTCAACGGTCGTCAAATTGACTCGCCCGGGGGCCACCTTTATATTGGCGTCGCCAGTAAGTGGCCTCGGGTATGGCGAAACCGCGTCGCGGAGACGTGATCGAGCTGGCCATCGACGATCTCGCCTTCGGTGGCGAGGCGGTCGGGCGCGTCAATGGCTATGTCGTCTTCGTCCGTGGCGGTGTGCCGGGGGATCGACTCCGGGTACGCGTCACCGAGACGCGCGCGCGGTACGCCCGGGGCCTGGTCGAGGCTGTCGTGGCGCCGTCCCCGCACCGCGTGGCGCCGCCGTGCCCGTATTTCGGACGCTGCGGCGGCTGCCGGCTCCAGCATATCGCCTACACGTCGCAGCTCGCTTTCAAGGAAAAGCAGGTACAGGACTGCCTCACTCGCCTGGGGGCGGCCGGAGGCTTCGAGTTGCGCCCGATCCTGCCGGCCCCCGAGGCTTATGGTTATCGCAACAAGATGGAGTTCACGGTGGCGCCCGGCGGCGCGTCCGCGGTGATCGGGCTCCACGAGGCCGACCGCTATGACGTGGTGTTGGACATCGAGCGGTGCCTGCTCCAGTCCGAGGTGATGAACACGCTTCTCGACGAGGTGCGCGCTCAGGTTCGCGCCCACCGGCTCAGCGCCTGGGAGCAGACGTCCGAGCGGGGCCTGCTGCGCTTCGTGACGCTGCGCGAGGGCCGTCGCACGGGGGACGCCATGGTGAACCTCGTGGCGGCGGCGCCCGACGTGGAGGCGCTGGGGCCGATCGCTGAACGGCTCAAGGCCAGGGTCCCGTCCACGGCGAGCGTCGTCCTCAACGTGAACGCCAAGCAGGCCGCGGTCGCCGTCGGTACCGAGGAGCACGTCCTGCTGGGACGGGATCACATCACGGAGTCCCTGGCCGGCCTGACGTTTCAGGTCTCGGCGAGCTCGTTCTTCCAGACCAACACGACCCAGGCCGAGCGCCTGTTCGCCCTGGTGGCCGAGGCCTGCGAGCTGCAGGGGGGTGAGACCGTCTTCGACCTCTACTCCGGCACCGGCGCCATCAGCTTGCTCCTGGCCCGGCGCTGCCGTCACGTGTACGGGATCGAGGTCTCCGCGGCGGCGGTGTCCGACGCCATCAGGAACGCCCGGGCCAACGGAATCGAGAACGCGACGTTCCTGGCCGGTGAGGTCCGCTACGTGCTGCCCACACTCCTGGGCGACGGCGTGCGCCCGGATGTCGCCGTGGCCGACCCTCCGCGGGCCGGCTTCCACCCCAAGGCCCTGACCGCGCTGGTCGCGCTAGCGCCGGCGCGCATCGTCTACGTGTCGTGCAATCCGGCGACGCTCGCGCGCGACGTGGGCGATCTCCTTCGCCACGGCTATCGGCTCGAGTGGGTGCAGCCGGTGGACATGTTCCCGCAGACGCCCCACATCGAGGCCATCGCCCGTCTCCGACGGGTCGGCTGACCCCTGAAGGCCTATCTCGGTCGTCGCCTGGTCCAGGCGTTGTTCGTCCTGTTCGGCGTGTCGTTTGTCGTCTTCTTCATCCTCCACCTGACCGGCGACCCGGCCCTGGTCTTGCTTCCGCCGGATGCCAGCGCCGAGGACATCCAGCGGTTTCGCGAAGCGATGGGCTTCAACGACCCCTTCCTCGTGCAATACGGTCGGTTCCTGGCCGGGGCGCTGCGGGGCGACTTCGGGCAGTCGGTGCGCCACGGCGAGCCGGCGTTCGCCCTGGTTCTCGAGCGCATGCCGGCGACCTTTGAGCTCTCCGGGGCTGCCCTGGTGGTCGCCCTGTGCCTGGCGGTCCCGGCTGGCATCGTCTCCGCCGTTCGTCGCAACACGATCATCGATTACGTCTCGACGGTCACCGCCTTGCTCGGGCAGTCCATGCCCACCTTCTGGCTGGGGATCATGCTGATCCTCGTCTTCTCCGTGTGGCTGAACCTGCTCCCCTCGTCGGGGCGGGGGAGCATCGAGCACCTCATCATGCCAGCCGTCACCCTCGGCCTCTTCACGACGGCCCGGATCATGCGGCTCACGCGGTCGGGAATGCTGGAGGTGCTGAACCAGGACTACATCCGTACGGCTCGGGCCAAGGGCGTGTCGGGCCCGCCGGTCATCTGGAAGCACGCCCTGAAGAATGCCGCTATTCCCATCGTGACGATCGTGGGGATCGAGCTCGGCACCCTCCTGGGCGGCGCCGTCATCACCGAAACCATCTTCGCCTGGCCGGGAGTGGGTCGGCTCAGCGTGCAGGCCATCTACAATCGCGACTACCCCGTGGTGCAGGCGGCGGTGTTCCTTCTCGCCTCTACCTTTGTGCTGGTCAATCTGGTGGTGGACGTGGTCTACACGTACCTCGATCCGCGCATCCGCCTGCGATGAAGCCACGGGCACCTGGAGCAGGCCACCCGCGGCCCGAGCCGGGCTCGCGGCCCTCGCTACAACAGAAGCCACGGGCACCTGGAGCAGGCCACCCCCGGCCCGAGCCGGGCACACGGCCCTCGCTACAACAGAAGCCACGGGCGCCTGGAGCAGGCCACCCGCGGCCCGAGCCGGGCTCACGGCCCTCGCTACAACAGAAGCCACGGGCGCCTGGAGCAGGCCACCCGCGGCCCGAGCCGGGCACACGGCCCTCGTCGGGCACACCGCCCTCGCCGTGATCGACGCCACACTGCCCCTGGAGGCCGAGCCGTCGTCCGTCGCGCGCCAGTGGATCACGTTCGGCCGGCGCCTGGCCCGACGCCGGACCGCGCTCTTCGGTCTGCTTGTCGTCGTCCTGGTCGTCATCACCGCGCTGGCGGCACCCCTGCTGTCCCCGTTTGACCCGGTCGAGCAGGACATCAGCAACCGTCTCAAACCCCCGGGCTGGCGCGACCAGGCCGGACTCCTTCGCCCACTCGGCACGGATCATCTCGGGCGCGACCTGCTGGCCCGCGTGATTTACGGCGCGCGGCCGGCCCTCATGGTGGGGTTTGCCGCGGTGCTGCTCTCCGGCGTCCTGGGCCTGGTGACGGGGCTCCTGTCCGGTTATTTCGGAGGGTGGACGGACGACATCCTGATGCGGCTCGGCGACGTTCAGCTCGCCTTCCCCTTCATTCTCCTGGCCATTGCGGTGATCGGCGTGCTCGGGCCCAGCCTGCCGATCATCATCGTCGTCATCGGGGTGTCGAGCTGGGTGATCTACGCGCGCGTGGTCCGCGGCTCGGTCCTGTCGTTGCGGGAGCGAGAGTTCGTGCAGGCCGCCCACGCCCTGGGCCTGCGCGATTGGCGGATCGTCGTCCGGCACATCCTGCCCAACGCCTTCACCCCCTGGCTGGTCGTGGCCACGCTGGACATGGCGCGCGTCATCGTGATCGAGTCGGCGCTCTCGTTCCTGGGGCTCGGGGTCCAGCCCCCCACTCCGACCTGGGGTGGGATGCTGGCCGACGGGCGTGTTTACATCACCACGGCGTGGTGGCTGGCGACCTTCCCGGGGCTCGCCATCCTCATCACCGTGCTCGGTATCAACCTGTTCGGCGACGGGCTCCGCGACACGCTCGATCCCCGCCTCACGGTCTAGGTCTCGATCGCGCCCGGCGCCGGAGCGCCAGGACGAGGGCCGCCGCCGGCGTGGTGATCCACAGCGCGGGTGATGAGAGGCCGACCGTCGCGTCCAGGACGAGCAGCACCGCGCCCCCGCCGAGAGCGCCCCACAGCAGTACCGCTGTGGTCATGTCCGCCACGCGCTGCCATCCCACCCGGGCCACGAGCAGGGCAGCGAGCGCCCCGGCCCCGTCGAGCACGACGTCGCCCGGGCTCGCGGTACGGCCGCGAACGAGGATCTGGTGAGCCTCGTCGAGGCAGGCCCAGCCCAGACCGGTCGCCAGCGCCACCCAGGCGGCGGCGCGCGGCGACCACCGAGCCCCGGCCGTCAAGGCACGGAACCAGAGGAAGGTCAGGACTGCGTACTCGGAGACGTGGGCGGCCTTCCGGACGAGCCCGTGCAGGGCGTCGAGCTGCAAGGTGGTGGCCGACGGCAGGAGCCACCGGAACAGGGGGAGGAGCAGGCGACTGGTTCGCTCGGCGCTGCCGGCCTCCGTCGAGAGGAGGAGGATCACTCCCATCCAGGCCAGCGGAGGCAGCCAGTGGATGGGTCGCATGCGCCCCAGTCTACCGTGGGCGGGAAGCGGTTCGGCGTTCTCGGCGAGAAGGGGGGCGTGGTAGAGTGGCGCGATGCTCGGCGAGATCCTCGACGATCTCTTGACGTCGCCGTCGACCGGGCCGTGCATCACGACGTTCCGCCATTTTCCGCCGCGACCCGCCGTCCTCGTTCCCTTCCCGTCGTCACTGGATCCGCGGGTCGCCGAGGCGCTGCGCGCCCGCGGTATCACGGAGCTCTATTCGCATCAGGCACGAGCCTGGGAACTGGTCGACAAGGGCGAACACGTCGTGGTCGTGACCCCCACCGCCTCGGGCAAGACCCTCTGCTACAACCTGCCCGTGCTCCAGACGCTGCTGGCCCAGCCCGACGCGCGCGTGCTCTACCTCTTCCCCACGAAAGCCCTGGCCCAGGATCAGCTGGCCGAGCTGGAGGAGTTGGCCCGGAGCCTGCCCGAGCTCCGGATGTTCACGTACGACGGTGACACGCCGCAGGATGCCCGTCGCGCGGTGCGGGCGCGCGCCAACCTGGTTCTGACCAACCCCGACATGCTGCACTCGGGGATCCTGCCCCACCACACCAAGTGGGCAGTGCTCTTCCAGAATCTCCGGTTCGTCGTCATCGACGAGCTCCACGCCTACCGGGGCGTGTTCGGCAGCCACGTGGCGAACGTCGTTCGCCGGCTCAAGCGCCTGTGCCGTCACTACGGGTCGAACCCGCAGTTCGTCATGGCTTCGGCCACGATCGCCAATCCTCGCGAGCTGGCCGAGCGGCTCACGGGGGAGAGCGTGGCGGAGGTATCCGAGAACGGGGCCCCCCGGGGAGACAAGCTCTTCCTCTGCTACAACCCGCCCGTGGTGAACGCCGAGCTCGGGATCCGGGCGCCGTACCTGGGCGAGGCCGCCCGGCTGGCGGTCCGGTTTCTCCAGGCCCGGATCCCCACCATCGTCTTCGCGCAGAGCCGCCTGGCCACCGAGGTTCTCCTCGGGGCGATCAAGGGCGGTGTGGCCGACCGCACGGGCGATGCCGGCATTGTTCGTGGTTATCGGGGCGGTTACCTGCCTGGTCGCCGGCGCGCGGTGGAGCAGGGGCTGCGGGCGGGTGACGTGCTGGGTGTCGTCTCCACCAATGCCCTGGAGCTGGGCGTGGACATTGGTCACCTGGACGTGGCCGTGCTGGCTGGCTATCCGGGCACGATCGCCTCGCTGTGGCAGCAGGCGGGGCGCGCCGGCCGCCGGGCCGGCTCCTCGGCCGCCGTCTTCGTCGCCACCAGCGCCCCGCTCGATCAGTTCATGGTCGCGCACCCCGATTACCTCTTCGGCACGCCCCCCGAGCATGCTCGCGTCAACCCCGACAACCCGTTCATCCTCGTCAACCACCTCAAGTGCGGCGCCTTCGAGCTGCCCTTCGGAGGAGAGGAACGGCTCGGAGAGCTGGACGTCCGTCGCTACCTCGCCGCGCTGGAGGACGAGGGGGTCCTTCACCAGGCCGGGGGGCGCTGGCACTGGGCGTCGGAGACGTATCCGGCCGACCACATCTCGCTGCGAACGGTCACCAGCGACAACTTCCTGGTGATCGACACCACGGCCCGGGATGAGCGACAGACCAAGCGACGGCAGATCATCGCCGAGGTCGACTGGGGCAGCGCCTTTGCCACCATTCACCCCAAGGCGATCTACATGGTGGAGAGCGAGCCCTACGAGGTCCAGGAGCTGCACTACCGCGAGGACGAGGAGAAAGTCGCCTACGTCAAGCGGGTCAACGTCGACTACTTCACCGATGCGATCAGCGCCAAAGGGGTGTGGATCCTCCGTCGCCTGGCCGACCGCGAGCACCCCGCCTACGTGGCCGAGCAGGGCGAGGTGCTCGTGGCCGAGAAGGTGGTCGGCTTCAAGAAGATCAAGCTGGGGACGCTGGAGAACGTGGGCTCCGGTGAGGTGGAGCTGCCCCAGCAGGAGAAGCAGACGACGAGCGCCTGGATCACGCTGCCCGAGGAGATGCTGTCCCGCATGAGCGCCTCCCGCGAGGAGCTCATCGACGGCATGCGGGCAGTGGCGTACCTGCTGCACCACCTGGCTCCCATCTTCCTGCTCTGCGATATTCGCGATCTCGGCTCCTGGCTGGGGGATACGACACCGGCCGAGACGGGAGCGGTGGCGACCCGCGAGAGCGCCAAGCGGCGGCTCCTGAGCGCCGAGCGGTTCCAGCCCACCATCTACCTGTACGACGCTCACGCCGGTGGCATCGGCCTGGCCGAGCGGGTGTTCGACGTGCTTCCCCTGTTGCTGCGGCGCGGGCTGGAGACGCTCCAGGCCTGTCCCTGTCGCTGGGGCTGCCCGTCCTGTGTGGGCCCGGTGAACGAGGTCGGTCGCCGTGCCAAGGTCACGGCGGCGGCGCTGCTCGGTGAGCTCGCCCGCTGAGCTGCGCGGCCGGGGAAGCGTCGACGAGCTCCGCCGGATCATCCGGCGGATCGAAGCCTCCCGGCCGGCGCGGCCCGCGCCCGAGCCCGTCGAACGTGTCGTGGGTGGTGAGCTGGTCGACACGCCGGCGGGGCGGCTGGTCACGGTGCGCCGCGAGTTCCCGCTGGCCCACTGCCACGGCCGAATGGCCCTGGCCCACGCCCTCGACGCGTCGCCCGACGTTCTCGGCCTGATCGCCCGATCCGAGGAGGCGCCGGCCGAGGCTCGTGGCCTGCTGTTTCTCGACACCGAAACGACCGGTCTCGCCGGAGGCACCGGCACCTACGCGTTCCTCGTGGGGGTGGGCTACGTGGAGGGCGACCGCTTCGTCGTCGTGCAGTACTTCATGCGCGACTTCGACGAGGAGCCGGCGCTGCTGGCCGCGCTCGAGCCGCTGCTCGGCCGCGCCAGCGGGCTCGTCACCTTCAATGGTAGTGGCTTCGACCTGCCGCTGCTGGAGACACGTTTCGTGCTGGCCCGTCGCCGCTGGCCGGCGGTGCCGGGCCACCTCGATCTGCTGCGGGCAGCCCGCCGGGTCTGGGCAGCCCGGCTCGCCGACTGCCGGCTACTGACGCTGGAGCGCGAGGTGCTCGGCCTCGTCCGCGACGACGATGTCCCCGGCGCCCTGATCCCCGCTCTCTACTTCGACTTTCTGAGGAGCCGCCGCGCCGCACCGCTGGCCAGGATCTTCGACCACAACCGGGCCGACGTCCTGTCGCTGGCGGGGCTGCTGGGCTGGTTCACCCGCACGCTTGTCGGCAGCGATGTCAGCGCCCAGCCCTGGGAGCTGGCCGGGCTCGGGCGGCTGTGGGAGCGCGTGGACCGTGAGCGGAGCGCCGCCTGCTACCGCGCCGCCCTCGAGGCCGGGCTCGATGGTGCCGAGGCCCGCTGGGTTCGCCTGCGCCTGGCGCTGTGGGAGAAACGCCTGGCCCGCTGGGACGTGGCCTGCGCGCTGTGGGAGGCGGTGGCCAGCGCCGGCGGGTTCGACCTGCACCCCTGGGAAGAGCTGGCCAAGTACCATGAGCACCGCCGCCGCGACTACGTACGGGCCCGGGACATCGTGTGCCGGGCGCTGGGCCGAGCCGAGGCCGGAGGCGCCCCGGCGCCGGCGCTCGACGCGCTGGGGCGTCGCCTGGGCCGCCTCGAGCGCCGGCTGGCCACTACCGTCGCGCCGGGCTAGCTCAGCGGGAACGTGACCACGTGGATCACGTGGGCCTCGGGACGTACCCGCAGGCCCGTAGGGAAGGCTGCCGCCGAGGGCTGGGAGGAGTGCACGCGGCGGCCCGAGGCGAGCCCCAGGCAGTAGAGTGTCTCCGGGCCGCGGAAGTATCGCCGTACGATCACGGCTTCACCATCCGGCGCCGGGACGAACGTGATGTCATCAGGCCGGATCATCACCTTCACCTTCTCCCCGGGCTCGCGGCCCTCCTCGTTTCCGAACACCCCGACCTCGGTCACGATGCCTGCCGGGGTCACGAGGCCGGGCAGGAAATCGGCGGCACCGACGAATTCGGCCACGAAGGGCGTGGCCGGATGGTGGTAGATCGTTTCCGGCGTCCCCAATTGCTGGAGCTGCCCTTCGTTGAGGACCCCGACCACGTCGGCGATGGTGAAGGCTTCTTCCTGGTCGTGAGTCACGAAGACCGCGGTCGTGCCCGTGCCCCGGAGCACCTTTTCCACCTCGTCGCGCATCTGGGCGCGAAGGTCGGTGTCGAGGTTGGAGAATGGCTCGTCGAGCAGGATGAGCGTGGGGGCCGGGGCCAGGGCCCGGGCCACGGCTACGCGCTGCTGCTGGCCTCCGCTGAGCTCGTGCGGATAGCGTGAGGCGAACGCCAGGAGGCCGACGAGGTCGAGCACGCTGCGCACGCGCTCCCGTCGTCTCTCGCGGGGTAGCGCGTGCAGGCCGAAGCCGACGTTGTCCTTCACCGTGAGGTGCGGGAACAGCGCGTAATCCTGGAAGACCACCCCTACACCGCGCGCCTCCGGTGGTACCGAGGTCCCCCGGGCGCCATCGGCCATCAAGCGCCCCCCGATGACGACCTGACCGGCATCGGGATGCTCGAATCCGGCGATGAGTCTGAGCGTGGTGGTCTTGCCGCAGCCAGAGGGGCCGAGCAGGGCGAGGATCTGCCCCTGCTCGACCGACAGGGTCAGGCCGTTAACCGCCGGCGTCCGGTCGGAGCCGAAGCGCTTGGTCAGGCGCGCGAGCGTGAGGAGGGCCACCGGAGTCCATTCTAATCGGGACGGGCTGCGGCCGGGTCACGACACGGGCGTGAGGGGTGGCTTGCCGTCCAGGACGGCCAGGCAGTTGCGGACCGCGAGCGTCGCCATGGCCAGGCGGGTGTCGTAGGAAGCGCTGGCAATGTGAGGGGCCAGCACCACGTTGCGCAGGGGCAGGAGGCCCGGATGGATCTTGGGCTCCTCCTCGAAGACGTCGAGGCCGGCCCCGGCGATCCACCCCTCCCCGAGGGCCCGCACCAGGGCCGCTTCGTCCACGATGGGCCCCCGGGCGGCGTTGACGACAATGGCCGTCTTCTTCATCGTGCGGAGCGCCGTCTCGTCGATCAGGTGGCGTGTCTCGGGCAGGAGCGGAGTGTGTACCGTGATGAAATCCGACTCTCGGAGCAGCGTGTTCCGATCGACCCAGGTGGCCCTCAGCTCGCGCTCGGCGGCGTCGTCCGCGCGCAGCGCATCGTGGTAGAGGATGCGCATGTCGAAGCCCCTGGCCCGGCGAGCCACCGCGCGGCCAATACGGCCGAAGCCCAGGACGCCCAGCGTCTTGCCGTGCACATCCAGGCCCCAGAGCAGGTCCCACTTCCAGGCCTTCCACTGTCCCGAGCGTGCGTAGTGATCCGCCTCCACCGCTCGCCGGGCGGCGGCCATGAGCAGGGTCCAGGCGAAGTCCGCGGTGGTCTCGGTGAGGACGTCAGGGGTGTTGGTGACGATGATGCCACGTCGCCGGGCTGCCGCCAGGTCGATGTTGTTGTAGCCCACGGCGACGTTCGCCACTATCTTCAGCGTGGGGCTGGCCCCCAGGACCTCGTCATCGACGGTGGAGATGATGTGACAGATCAGACCCTCTTTGCCCTGCAGCCGGCGGATCAGCTCAAGCTTGGAGAAGGGCGCGTCGCTGGGGTTATAGTCAACGCTGAAATCAGCGGGGATCAGCCGCCGGGACTCTTCTGGCAAAACATTGGATATCAATAAGCTTTTTGCCATCTCCCGCCCTCGAATTTTTGACTTGAACAATCCCCGCGGCGCGGCTATATTAGCACTCGCTTTCGGGGAGTGCTAATAGATAACCGGAGGCAATCACCGGAGGCAATCGTGGCCACAAAGCGCACAGCCGGAAAACCAGCGAGCACCGTCCAGCACCAGAACAAGGAGGCAAAGAGGGTTATGAAGATTCGTCCGCTGCATGACCGCATCCTGGTGGAGCGGCTCGAGGAGCAGGAGGTCCGCCGGGGCGGGATCATCATCCCCGATACCGCCAAGGAAAAGCCCCAGGAGGGGAAGGTCGTGGCCGCCGGCAACGGCAAGGTCAGCGAGGATGGCAAGAAGATCCCGCTCGACGTCAAGGCCGGGGACCGGATTCTGTTCGGCAAGTACTCGGGCTCGGAAGTGAAGATCGACGAAAAGGAATACCTGATCCTGCGCGAGGAGGACGTCCTCGCCATCCTGGAGTAACCATCGCCAAGGAGGGACGTGACAGATGCCCAAGCAGCTGAAGTTCGACGAAGAGGCCCGGGCGGCTCTGCTCCGGGGTGTCAATATCATGGCCGAGGCTGTGAAGGCGACGCTGGGGCCCAAGGGCCGCAACGTGGTCATCGACAAGAAGTTCGGCAGCCCTACCATCACGAAGGACGGGGTGACCGTCGCCAAGGAGATCGAGCTCAAGGACCCCTACGAGGACATGGGGGCCCAGATGCTCAAGGAGGTCGCCTCGAAGACCTCTGACGTGGCCGGCGACGGCACGACGACGGCAACGGTGCTGGCCCAGGCCATCTTCCGCGAGGGGCTGCGCAACGTGACGGCCGGCGCCAACCCTATGGGGCTCAAGCGCGGCATCGAGCAGGCCGTGGACGCGGTGACCGAGGAGCTGAAGAAGCTCTCCAAGTCCACGAAGGACAAGAAAGAGATCTCGCAGGTCGCCACCATCGCGGCCAACAATGACAAGACGATCGGCAACCTGATCGCCGAAGCCATGGAGAAGGTGGGCAAGGACGGCGTGATCACCGTCGAGGAGTCCAAGTCCGCCGATACCGTGCTCGACGTCGTCGAGGGCATGCAGTTCGATCGGGGCTACCTGTCGCCCTACTTCGTCACCGACGCGGAGCGCATGGAGGTCGTGCTCGAGGACGCCCTCATCCTGATTCACGAGAAGAAGATCAGCGTGATGAAGGACATGCTGCCGCTGCTGGAGCAGGTGGCCCGGGCCGGCCGACCCCTGCTCATCATCGCCGAGGACATCGAGGGCGAGGCCCTGGCCACGCTGGTCGTCAACAAGCTCCGCGGCACCCTGCAGTGCGCGGGCGTGAAGGCGCCGGGGTTCGGCGACCGCCGCAAGGCCATGCTGGAGGACATCGCCATCCTGACGGGCGGCAAGGCCATCACCGAGGACCTCGGGATCAAGCTGGAGAACATCAAGCTTGACGACCTCGGGAAGGCCAAGAAGGTGAAGGTGGACAAGGACAACACCACGATCGTCGAGGGCAATGGCAAGCAGTCGGCGATCGAGGGTCGGATCAAGCAGATTCGCGCGCAGATCGATGAGACCACCAGCGACTACGACCGCGAGAAGCTGCAGGAGCGGCTGGCCAAGCTGGCCGGCGGCGTGGCCGTGATCAAGGTGGGGGCGGCGACCGAGACGGCCATGAAAGAGAAGAAGGCGCGCGTGGAGGACGCCCTCAACGCCACGCGGGCGGCCGTCGAGGAGGGGATCGTGCCGGGCGGCGGCGTCGCCCTGCTCCGGGCCGCCAGGTCAGTCGATAGCATCAAGCTGGAGGGGGACGAGAAGGTCGGCGCCGCCATCGTCAGGCGGGCCTGCGAGGAGCCCATTCGACAGATCGTAGAGAATGCCGGGCTCGAGGGCAGCGTCGTCGTGGAGAAGGTCAAAGGTGACACCGTGGCCACCCGCGGCTTCGATGCCGAGACCATGCAGCATGTCGACATGCTTCAGGCCGGCGTCATCGACCCCACCAAGGTCGAGCGCGTCGCCCTGCAGAACGCAGCCTCCATCGCCTCGCTGCTCCTGACGACGGAGGCGCTCATCACGGACATTCCGGAGGAAAAGCCGGCGGCCGCCCCCGCGATGCCGCACGGCGACATGTACTAGGCTCAGGTGAGGTTGAGCCCGCGCGATGCGCGGGCGACGGCCCGGGCCGGGCGACCGACCCGGGCCGTACTGTTTTTCGGACGTTGACCTTGCTGCCTGAAGGGATGTTTGATAGCCTAAGGCGCTCTCGAAAGGGGGTGAAAGGTCTGCGGGCGTATGAAATTCTTGTGATCGTCGATTCCCGGCCCACCGATGAGGAGGTCGCCGCGGTGCTCGTCGAGCTCGGCGAGCTGATCAAGGGCCTGGGAGCCGAGATCACCAACGTGGAGAATTGGGGCAAGCGCCGCCTCGCCTACGACATCCGGAAGCAGCGGGAGGGCACCTACGGGGTGCTGACGGTCAGCGCGGAGCCGGCGATGATCAAGGAGTTCGAGCGGCAGCTGCGTCTCAACGAGAAGGTTCTGCGGTTCCTCTCTGTTCGCGTGCCCATCCGGAAGCGGGCCCGGCCGGCGAAACCGCAAGAAGCTCTCGTCGAGGAGGTCGGCTGATGGCGAGCCTCAACAAAGTTCTGCTGATCGGAAATCTGACTCGTCCCCCGGAGTTGCGTTACACGCCAAGTGGAACCGCCGTGTCGGATCTCCGCATGGCCGTCAATCGGAACTACACGACGCAGAGCGGCGAGAAGCGTGAGGAGGCCTGTTTCGTGACTGTGGTCGTGTGGGGCAAGCAGGCCGAGAGCTGCAGCGAGTATCTCGACAAAGGGAGCCAGATCTTCGTCGAGGGACGTCTGCAGACGCGGGACTGGGAAGGCAAGGACGGTCAGAAGCGGACGGTCACCGAAGTCGTAGCCGAGCGGGTGCAATTCATGTCCCGGTCCAAAGGCGCGCCCGCTACTGTGCCCGCGGCCGCTCCGGCCTTCGCCGAGGAGAGTGCCGGCAGCGACGACGACGTGCCGTTCTGAGTAAGCGGGGGCAGGTCCCCCACGAGGAGGAGACGCGATTCCAACGCCACAGAAACCGGTCAAACGCCGGCGGTTCGGCCGGCGCAAGGTCTGCAAGTTTTGTGTGGAAAAGGTCGACCTGGTCGACTACAAAGACGTGCGCCGGCTGAGGACGTATATCAGCGAGCGGGGAAAGATCATTCCGCGGCGCATCTCGGGGAGTTGCGCCCGGCACCAGCGTCAGCTCACCCACGCGGTCAGGCGGGCCCGCACGGTGGCGCTCCTGCCATACGTGGCCACCGACTAGGGGGTGTGATGAAGGTCATCCTGCTGGACGATGTGGCCAAGGTCGGACGTCGGGGTGAGGTCCGTGACGTATCCGACGGGTACGCTCGCAACTTCCTCATTCCCAAGAAGCTGGCCCTCACGGCCACCCCGGGAAATCTCAAAAATCTCTCGCAGATCAAGACCCAGCAGGACACCAAGGCCCAGCGCATCAAGGCTGACGCCGAGGCGCTGGGCGCCCGGATCGAAGGGCTCGTGTTCGAGGTGACTCGACAGGCCTCCGAGGAGGGCAAGCTGTTCGGCTCGGTCACGTCCCAGGACGTCGTCGATTTCCTCGCTAACCGTGGCGTGGCCGTCGAGCGGCGTCGGGTCCAGCTCGACGAGCCGATCAAGGCGCTGGGCGAGACTGCCGTCAGCATCCGACTCCATCCCGAGGTGGCCGCGCAGCTTCGCGTGATCATCGCGCGTCAGTAGCGTATCGGCGCCCCGGGCCTGGCGCCGAGGAATCGCGGCGACGCGCCACCATCCACCGGATGTCCACCCGCAGCCCCCCTGCTGTCCACATCCTTGTCCACCAATGCGAGCAGTTGAGCGAATTTTGTTGACGAGAAGCCGCCCTCCGCTAAAGGATCACCCGATGCGGCAAGCCGAGGTATGGCAATAAGCCCACTGGAAGTTCCCGCGCGGATCCCGCCGCACAATCTGGACGCCGAGCGCGCGGTCCTGGGCGCCGTGCTCCTCGAGGGCCGGGAGAGCCTGCCGCGGGTCATCGAGCTCCTCCGCCCCACCGACTACTACACCGAGGCTCACCGGAACATCTACGCGACCATGCTCAGGTTATTCGACCGGGGCGAGCCGGTCGACCTGATCACCCTCAGCGAGGAATTGCGGCGGACCACGGGCCTGGAGGCGGTGGGCGGGCCCGCCGCCCTGGCCCTGCTGGTCGAGCACGCCTCCATCGCCGCCCACCTCGGGGCCTACGCCAGCATCGTCCGCGACATGGCTGTGCTGCGCGAGCTGATCCAGACCTCGACGCAGATCATCACCCAGGCGTTCGACGCCAAGGAGGACGTCCAGAGCCTCGTCGATGACGCCGAACGACGGATCTTCGGGCTGGCCGAGCGCCGCCTGGAGGGCAGCGCGCTGCCGATCGGGAAGATCCTCAGGAACACCTTCGAGTACATCGAGCGGCTCTACGAGCGGAAGGAGCACGTCACCGGCGTGGCCACCGGCTTCGAGAAGCTCGACCTGGAGACCTCGGGTCTGCAACCCGCGGACTTCGTCATCATCGCCGGTCGCCCGAGTATGGGCAAGACCGCCTTCTGTCTCAACATCGCGCAGCATGTCGGCATCACGTTGCGCGGGAAGGTGCTGATCCTCAGCCTGGAGATGTCGGCGCCCCAGCTCGTGCAGCGGATGCTCTGCTCGGAAGCCAAAGTGGACTCCCAGGGGGTACGCACCGGACGCCTGTCGGCCTCCGACTGGCATCGCCTCACGGCGGCGGCCGGGCGGCTGAGCGAAGCGGCCATCTTCATCGATGACTCGCCGGGATTGACGGTGCTCGAGGCCCGGGCGAAGGCCCGCCGGATGAAGGCCGAGCACGGGCTGGATCTGCTCATCATCGACTACCTGCAGCTCATGCGGGGCCGGGCGTCCATGGAGAGCCGGCAGCAGGAGATCTCGGAAATCTCCCGGTCCCTGAAGGCGCTGGCCAAGGAGCTCAACGTCCCCGTGGTCGCCCTGTCGCAGCTCTCCCGGGCCGTGGAGTCGCGGGCCACCCGAGACTTTCGACCCCAACTGAGCGACCTGAGAGAATCGGGCGCGCTGGAACAGGACGCCGACCTCATTCTCTTCCTCTACCGGCCCTCGCTCTACAAGGAGGACCTGCCCCCCGACGAGGTGAACATCACCGAGCTCATCATCGGCAAGCAGCGTAACGGCCCGGTGGGAACGGTGAAGGTCGTGTTCCTGCCGCAGTACGCCCGTTTCGAGAACGTCGCGGAGCTCCACCGCCAGCCCCAGCCGTTCTGATCGCGACCCGGCTTCGGTGAGGAGGCCAGGGGCTCTGATACACTTGGACTCCGCGTGATCCTCTGATGAACATCACCCTGAATCCGGACGGCCCACTCGACGTGCGCGCCACGTTGGCCCGATACCGGATCTGGGGCGAGGATCCCGCCAATCGCGTGGCCGGTGAGGTGTTCCGTCGGGTCCTGCGGCACGATGGCCGGCTCGTGCCGTACGAGGTCCGAGGTCGTGGCCCCGTGGAACAGGCCCGACTCGATATCCGGGCGCCCGGAGCCCGTGACGCCGCCACCGCCGCCGCCATCGGGCGGGAGGTCCGCGCGATTTTCGGCCTGGACTTCGACCTGCCCGGGTTCTATCGGATGGCGAAGGCCGATCCCGTGTTGGCGGGGCTCATCGAGCCGCTCTACGGCCTGCGGCCGACGCTGGCCCCCACGGGGTTGGAGATGCTCGTCGGCGCCATCTGTGCCCAGCAGGTGAACCTGACCTTCGCCTTCGCACTCCGCGCCCGGCTGGTGCGGCGATACGGGGCACCGGTGAGGATCGGCGGCGACACCGTCTGGGCATTCCCGGAACCCGGGGCGCTCGCCCGGGCCCGCGTAGCGGCGTTGCGCGCCATGCAATTCTCACAGACGAAGGCCGTTGCGATCCGAGGGGTGGCACGGGCCATCGAGTCGGGAGCGCTCGACCCCCCGGCCCTGGCCGGGGCCGCTGACCGGGAGGTCATCGCTCGGCTGACGGCGCTCCACGGCCTCGGTCGGTGGACGGCCGACTGGTATCTCGCCCGCTGTCTTGGGCGTGGCGATGTTTGTGCCGCCGGTGACCTGGGTGTGCGCAAAGCCTTTGCCCGCTACTATGGCCGTGGCCGCCTGGCGAGCGAAGAAGCGATCCGCCGGCGGGCCCGGGTGTGGGGCGCCTACCAGAACCTGGCTGTGCATTACCTGCTGGCGGGTGTGCGGCTGGAGCGTTCGGCGGCCGGGAGCGGGTCGTGAACCGCAAGCTCCTGCTGCCGCTCCTCGGGCAACCCGACCCCAACGCCCCAAAGGACGTTCATCTGGTGGGCCGCTACGCGGTCGGCGTCACGTGGGGCGACGATCACGGATCCATCTATCCGTTCGAGGGACTGCGTCGCGCTTGCGCCTGCGGCTCCTGCGACGACACCGCGGCCCTCACCGCGGCGATGGGGTGGCCGACAGAGATCACGCGCACCGAGGGCGGGCTCCGCATCGTGTGGGGCGACAATCACGAGAGTCTGTACCCGTATCCCGAGCTTCGCACGCTGTGCAGGTGCGCCGGCTGCACGGGTGGGCACTGATGGAGGAAGCTCGCCGCCGGCGGGCGCTGGCCGGCATCGTCCTCTCCATTTTTCTGGCCGCTCTGGAATCCACGGTGGTGGCCACGGCCATGCCCACGGTCGTCGAGCACCTGGGCGGCATCCACATCTACTCGTGGGTCTTTTCGGGGTTCCTGCTGACGTCGACGGTGGCGATGCCCCTCTGGGGTCGCCTCTCGGATCTGTTCGGCCGGCGTTCCACCTATCTGGCTGGCCTGATTCTCTTCCTGCTGGGCTCGGCGCTCTCGGGAGCGGCGCGCACGATGGCGGAGCTCATCGTGTTCCGGATGCTGCAAGGGCTGGGCGCGGGCTCGTTGATGACGATCGGCATGACCATCGTCGCCGACCTGTTCGGGCTCGAGCGGCGGGCCAGGCTGCAGGGTTACATCTCCGGGGTGTGGGGCGTCGCCTCGCTGCTGGGCCCGCTCGTCGGCGGACTCTTGACCGACCACGCCTCCTGGCGCTGGGTCTTCTACGTCAATCTGCCATTCGGAGCGGTGGCCATGGCACTACTCGCCTCCGCGCTGCGAAGCGAGACGCCGATGCGCCGACGCCCGACAATCGATTACGCGGGCGTGGCGCTCTTCGCCCTCGGCGTCTCGGCGATACTCCTGGGGGTCGTCGAGGCGGGTCGGACGGTGTCCTGGACCCGTCCCGCCGTCGCCGGATCTCTGGCCTTCGGGGTGGTCACCCTGGCTGCGTTCGTTCTGGTCGAGCGGCGGGCTCCCGATCCGATCGTGCCCTTGCGCCTGTTCGAGAACCGGGTGGTGGTGGCGGCGACCGGCACCGGCTTCCTGGC
This sequence comes from Candidatus Methylomirabilota bacterium, assembly GCA_036556905.1. GTDB lineage: Bacteria > Methylomirabilota > Methylomirabilia > Rokubacteriales > CSP1-6 > 40CM-4-69-5. The sequence goes on along the minus strand of DATBIM010000094.1, from coordinate 18,554 downwards.
CGGCATGGCCATGTTCGGCGCGATCTCCTTCGTGCCCCTGTTCTTGCAATCCGTGGTCGGGACCTCGGCGACCCAGGCCGGCTTCGTGCTGACGCCCTTCGTGTTGGGGTGGGTGGCGCTGTCCGTGATCAGCGCCCGGCTCGTGCTCAGGATCGGTTACCGTGTCGTGGTGATGACCGGCATGATTTGTCTGGTGGCAGCCTTCGCGCTCCTGGCCCGCTGGGACGACAGCCTGACTCCGGGCGCGGCCATGCGAGCCATGCTGCTCGGCGGGGTCGGGATGGGGATGAACATGGTGCCCATGCTGATCGCCGTCCAGAGCGCGGTGCCCCGGACCGATCTCGGGATCGCGACGTCGATGACGCAGTTCTTCCGGGCGGTCGGGGGCGCCCTGGGCCTGAGTCTGATGGGCGCGATGATGGCCGGTCGGCTGGCCGCCGGGCTGTCGTTGGAGGCCGCGCTCCACGGCGTGTTCCTCGTGGGGCTCGTGGTGTGCGTGGCGGCGCTCGCCTCGGCCTTCCTGGTGCCGCCCGGGCGAGCCCGCGACCTGGCGCGTGCCGAGGTCCGGAGCGAGCCCACCCGCGCAGGAGGATGATGGATGGCCAACGACCTGCCCTTGCTCGAGCGTTTGGCCCAGATGCCGGCAGTCCCGGCCGCCGCGGCGGCCACGCTGGTGGCCGAGCTGCCTCAGGCCCAGGCGGATCCCGTCATCGGCCCCCTGTTCGGCGTCGACGACGATGGCGATCCGGTGGTCAGCGCCTTCGTACCGGCAGTCCTCCAGCAGTTCCAGGACCGGGAGGGCTTGACCTGCTACCAGGCCTTGCTGGAGGGGCTCACCGGGATCTGGAACGCCGCCGTGCGCGCCGCCGTGGTGACCCGGCTGCGTGCCTCCGGTCTGCCCCCGGATGATCTCCTGCTGCGACTCCAGAAGCTTTCGCCCACGCTCGGGTTCGCCAACGAGCGAGGGGGGTGGGCGCGCGAATGGCTGAGCGACCCGTTCACCCAGGATGCGTTGCTGGTCCAGCAGTGTGTCGTCCGGGTACTCTTGGCCCTGCGTTGCATGGCCGAAACGCGGGCCGTCGACCTCACCACAGGCCCCCAATAACGCCAAGGAGCTAGCGATGCACGTCCACGAGCGGAACAAGGAAAAGAAGCGGCTCAATGGCCTGATTCTCAAGTCCCCGATGAAGGTGTACGCGGCCTTCCGCGAGGTCGGCGACAGGGTCTTCGCCGATGGCGCGCTGTCGAAGAAGCACAAGGAGTTGACGGCGCTGGCGGTGGCGGTCTCGCAGAACTGCTTCGACTGAATCGATCACCGGGTCGAGGAGGTCCTCGACCAGGGCGCGACGGAGGCGGAGATCGCCGAGACGCTCGACGTTGGGTTGCTCATGGGAGGCACGCTGGCCGTCAAGTCCGCACGCCACGCCTTCGCCGTGCTGGAACAGTTCAGGGAGGCCCGTCGAGGGTAGGTCGGATGCTCATCCAGCTTGAGGGAGTCAGCAAGGCATATGGCGGCCAGAGCCTGTTTCGAGGGCTCGACTGGCGCCTGGCCGCCGGTGAGCGCATCGGGCTCGTAGGCCCCAACGGCGCGGGCAAGACGACATTGTGTCGCATTATGGCTGGCCTCGAGGAGGCTGACGCCGGCCGGATCAGTCGCGCGCGCGAGGCCAGCGTCGGCTATCTACCGCAGGAAGTCGGAGGGACGGCAGGCGGCTCGGTGCTGGGGATGGCGCTGAGCGGATTCGAGGAGGTCTGGCAGCTGGAGCGGGACATGGAGGAGGTCGCCGTCGCGCTGAGTACCGCCCCCGACGACGCGCTCACCGCTCGCTACGGTGAGTTGCAGCATCGCTTCGAGGCCCTCGGCGGGTACCGGCTGGAGACCGAGGCGCGGGCCATCCTCGGCGGCCTGGGCTTTGCCGCCGGCGAGCTGTCACGACCCCTCGCCGAGTTCTCGGGAGGCTGGCGCATGCGGGCAGCGCTGGCGCGCCTGCTGCTGTTGCGCCCGGGGCTCTTGCTACTCGACGAGCCGACCAACCATCTCGACCTCGAGTCCCTGGCCTGGCTGGAAAGCTTCCTGGCCACGTACCCGGGCACGGTGGTGGTCGTGTCTCACGATCGGTACTTCCTCAATCGCATGGTTTCCTCCATTGCCGAGCTGGGGCCGGAGGGCCTGGCCCTCTACCCGGGCAGCTACGATGACTACCTGGTGGAGCGCGAGGCTCGGCACGAGCTGCTCGAAGCCCGCGCCCGGAACCAGGCCAAGCGTGTGGCCGAGATCGAACGCTTCATCGAGCGGTTCCGCTACAAGGCCACCAAGGCCCGCCAGGTGCAGAGCCGCGTCAAGATGCTGGCGCGCATGGAGCGGATTGCGGTGACGGCCGAGGATCGGCGGATCCGCTTCGCGTTTCCCGAGCCTCCGCGCACGGGCCGTCGGGTGGCCCACCTGGCTGGGGTGCACAAGGCGTACGGCGACCTCGTGGTCTACGCGGGTGTGGACTTCGACGTGGAGCGCGGCGAACGGGTGGCCCTGGTGGGCGTCAACGGCGCCGGCAAGTCCACGCTGCTCCGGATCCTGGCCGGGGTGCTCCCCTTCGAGCGCGGGGAGCGAGCGTTGGGGGCTCACGTCACCGTGCACTATTACGCGCAGCATCAGCTCGACGCCCTGGATCCCGCTCGCACGGTGCTGGAGGAGCTCACCGCGGTGGCGCCTGAGAGCGGGCTCACCCGGTTGCGCACGATCCTGGGCACCTTTCTTTTCTCCGGTGATGACGTGGACAAGCGGGTTGGCGTGCTGTCGGGGGGCGAAAAGGCTCGTCTGGCTCTGGCCCGGATGCTGGCTCGTCCGGCGACCCTGCTCTGCCTGGATGAGCCGACGAACCATCTGGACCTGGCCTCCCGCGAGGTGCTGGAGGAGGCCCTGGCCTCGTTTGCGGGGACGATCGTCTTCATCTCGCACGATCGCTATTTCATCAACCGCATCGCCACCAAGGTGGTCGAGGTCGCCGCCGGCCACCTCAGCACGCATCTCGGCGACTACGACTCCTACCTCGCGGCCAAGCGCGCCGTCGCGCTGGAGGCGCCCCGGGGGGCACGGCCGCGCCGGCCGGCGACGCCGGCTCCGGCCGCCGAACCGGTGGAGGGTCGGGGGGGCCGTCGGCGCGGGCAACAGCGGTCGAGCCGGGCCGTGCGGGAACTGCAGCGGCGCCTCGGAGAGGTCGAGGCGCAGATCAGCGCTCTTGAGGCGCGGGTACGAGACCTCGGCGAGGCGCTCACCGATCCCGGCCTCTACACCGATGGCGAGCGAGTCAGAGCGCTCGCCCTCGAACGCAAGCGCGCCGAAGAGCAAGTGGCCTGGCTGCTCCGGGAGTGGGAGGAGTTGTCCGAGGCGGTGGCCGCCCATGAGTGATTTCTATATCCCCGTCGATCCCGGAGCGCTGCGACGGGAGCGGGCCAAGGCCCGAGAGCTCAGACAGAGCCAGTGGTGGAAGCGGCGCATCGCGGCGGGCCTTTGCTATTACTGCCGGCGTCAGGTGGGTCGCCGCGTCCTCACGATGGATCACCTGGTGCCGCTCGGCCGCGGTGGGCGGAGCGTGCGCGGCAATGTTGTGCCCGCGTGCAAGGACTGCAACAGCCGCAAGCAGTCGCTCTTGCCCGTGGAATGGCACGGCTACCTGGCCTCGCTCGGCCGCCCCGGAGATGACGAGCCGTGACGGGCGCCGTGACCTCAGTGCGGGGCACTTTTTTTGGAGAGCGGCTTGCCGGCTGGGGTAGGATGAAGGCAAATCAGCCGGAGTGGCCAACAGCGCTCCTTTCGGCGTCCCCGTCGACAATTCCGCCGGCGGCTGACGTGGCTGAGCCTCGGGCCGGGAGTCGGCATCCGGTTCGTGGGCGGTGGGACTGGGCCCGCGTGGCGCCCTTGCCGAGATAGGAGGTGATCCAGCCGATGTGTACCCCTACGGTGATCTGTGAGGTGGATGCCTCCTAGGCAAGGTCCACGCTAGCTCCAGGTGGATTGCCTGGGAGAACCAGGCACCACCGGCCCCGACGATCCCGCCTCACCAGCGGGGCGACGCTCCGTCCGAACCGGCGTCGCAAGCATCGTCGGGGCTCGTTTTTTCGTGCCTTCATCAGAGGGGATCGGCCGGGACGGTACCCGGACCCGGCGGGCAAGCCGGGCCCGGGGGCTCTGCGGGGCGGGAACCCTAGACTTTCCGGACGTTGCTGGCCTGAAGACCCTTCGGTCCGCGCGTGACCTCGAACTCGACGACGTCCCCCTCAGCGAGGCTCTTGAAGCCCTGCGACTGAATGGCGCTGTAGTGGACGAAGACGTCCTCGCCGCCCTCCTGCGTGATGAAGCCGTAGCCCTTCGCATCGTTGAACCATTTCACTCGACCTTGTGCCATACCGCTAACCTCTCCCTTGGGGTCTTCGGCCCCTTGTGCTCCCGCCGTCCCGGCGGGGTCTGCCCCTTGCGGGGCAAAAAAAAGCGCCGTGCGCATAAGGTCTCGCACGGCGTGGCTCGTTCACTATCGCTACCGACGCATCCGGTTATTGAACCTAAAAGCGGCGCCATTCTTACACGGTCTTTTCGGCGACGTCAACCGGTTTCTACGGTGCGGAATGTGCCGCCACCTTCGGCTCCGAGCCATTGCTCATCCGCGTCGAACATACCGAGAAATCTCTGGATTATTGTCATGACGGCGCCGGAAATCTTATATCTAAGCGCCGGTTCTCGTGCAGAGCCGCTCGCCTGAAGAAGGTCTGGCAGTGTTGTTAGAAGCCGATCTGGTGACAGTTGGCGTCATAATCAGTGCCATCCGGGCGGACTTTGTTGAAGATATGGTTGTGTTAGAACTCGCTCGTGCTGCGGCAATCAGGGAAATGGCGGAGTCCCCCTTCGAACTTCCGAGGTCAGCCCAAGATCGGCAACCCCGTGAAAACCCTTTCCTTTTGCCAGACCGAGACTTTCCTCGGTGTCCGAATAGCTCTAAATCCCTGTCAAACCAGCGATTTTCTCTAGCCTTGGCACAGACTGTGCTACTGTAGGGCCCGCTCCCGCGGGGGGAAGCGGGCGCACTTTTTATCAACCATTGCTGTCAGCTGACGGGGTATCGATGTTCTACAACTTGCTCGCCGGGATGTTCTCGAACGACCTCGCAATCGACCTCGGTACGGCCAACACGCTGGTCTATGTCCGCGGCGAAGGCATTGTCCTTAACGAGCCCTCGATCGTGGCAATCCACCAGGCAGATCACTCGGTGCTGGCCGTCGGGCACGAAGCGAAGGCCATGCTGGGCCGGACTCCGGGCAACATCGTAGCCATCCGCCCGCTGAAGGACGGAGTCATCGCCGATTTCGACGTGACCGAAAAGATGCTGCACTACTTCATCAACAAGGTGCACCGTCGCCGTACGCTCGTCCGGCCCCGGATCGTGGTCGGTGTTCCATCGGGCATCACGCAGGTGGAGAAACGGGCCGTGCGAGATTCGGCCATGCAGGCTGGAGCTCGGGAGGTCTACCTCATCGAAGAGCCGATGGCCGCGGCCATCGGTGCCGGGCTGCCGATCCAGGAGCCCGGCGGCAACATGATCGTGGACATCGGGGGGGGCACGACCGAGGTCGCGGTGATCTCCTTGAGCGGCATCGTGTACTCCAAGTCGGTCCGTATCGCCGGCGACGAGATGGACGAAGCCATCGTCCAGTACATCAAGAAGCACTACAACCTGCTGGTCGGCGAGCGGCGGGCGGAGGAGATCAAGATCAACCTCGGCTCGGCCTACCCGATGGGCGGGGAGCGCCGGACGATGGAGGTCAAGGGACGGGATCTCATCGATGGCATTCCCAAGACCATCGTGATCACCGACGAGGAGATTCGGGAGGCCCTGCGCGAGCCCGTCATGACAATCGTCGAAACCGTCCGGACCTGCCTGGAGCGGACCCCGCCGGAACTGGCCGCCGATATCGTCGACAAAGGCATCGTGGTCACCGGCGGCGGTGCGTTGCTGCGGGGCCTGGATCACCTGCTCCGCCAGGAAACCAACCTGCCCGTCACCGCCGCCGATGATCCCCTGTCGTGCGTGGCTCTGGGGGTGGGCAGGGTGTTGGACGAGCTCGAGCTCCTCAAGAAGGTCGCGATCCCCGCGTAGGGCTCGCACCGGGCAGGAGGTGCCGGGGTGAGGATTCGGAGGCTGGCGGTGCTCGGTCTGGTGGTCGCGGTCTGCCTGGTGCTCCTCACCGTGCAGACGCGCGGTCACGCCGCCCCCGCTGCTGACCTCATCGCCCTCATCACGGCGCCGGTGCAGAAGGCTCTGACGGGTGTCCACCGCGTGTCGCTCGGAATGTGGACGACCTACGCGGACTGGAAGAATATTCACATCGAGAATCACCGACTTCGGGACGAGAACCACCGCCTGCGGGTGGAAGCGCTGGTGGTGACAGAGACGTTGCAGGAGAATGGGCGGCTGCGTCGGCTGCTCGATCTCCGGACCCGGATGCCGTTGGACACGCTGCCCGGCGAGATCATCGCCCGCGAGTGGGGTGGCTGGGTGCGGTCACTCACCGTCAATCGAGGTCGAGCCGACGAAATCCGTCGACTCACGGCCGTCATCTCCCCTGACGGCCTGGTCGGGCGAGTCGTGGAGGTCCGCCCGGGGACCTCGGTCGTCCAGGTCCTGACCGACCCGGCCTCCACCGTGGGCGCCCACGTTCTACGGACGCGAACGCCCGGCCTCGTCGAGGGTGAGCCACGGGGTACGGTCCGCTTCAAGTACATGGCCCGTGACGGAGCCCTCGCCGTCGGCGACGTCGTGGTGACCTCCGGTCAGGGCGGCCTCTTTCCCCGCGGCGTGCCCATCGGTCGGGTGCGCAACCTCGACCAGAAGACGACCGGCCTCTTCCACCACGCGATTCTGGAACCCCTGGTGGATCTGGCCAGCATCGACGAAGTCCTGCTCGTGACGGGAAACCGGAGCACTGACGTCAGCGCCCACTTCGCCATTCCGAGCGGAGGCTAGCGTGCGCGGCCTCCTGGCCCTGACGGTCTTTGGCGGGGGTATCGCGCAGGCGACGATCGCGCCGGCGCTGCGGGTCGCCGATGTCGTCCCCGACATTCCGCTGATCGTGGTGGTACTGCTGGCCTTGCGGCGAGGTCCCGAGTTTGGCTGCCTGGGCGGGTTTGCCGCGGGTCTGCTCCAGGACGCCGTCGGCGGTGGTCTGCTCGGTGTGCAGGCCTGCACCAAGGCCCTCATGGGTTTCACCATCGGGGCCCTCGGCGGGCGGTTGTGGGTGACGCAACCGTTGGTGCAGGTGCCGGGCCTGGTTCTGCTGAGCCTGGGCGAGGGACTTGCCCGATTCCTGCTCCTCAAGATCTTCCATTTCCCCGCGCCCTTCGGCCAGCTCATGACCTATGTCGTGCTGCCTCAGGCGTTGTACAACGGCTTCCTGGGCGCGGCGTTCGTTTTTGCTTTGACCTGGACGCAGGCCCGGCGAGGTGAGGCGTGAGGCCGAGTCGCCTCGGCCCTGCTCAGGGCAGGACGCCGTTCGTCGACCGCGCGGACGTGGGAAAGGGACGGGTGGTGACGCTGGCCTCGGTGGCGCTGGTCGCCTTCCTTGTGATCATCGGCCAGCTCTGGTACCTGCAGGTGCTCGAGGGCGGTCGCTTCCTGGACGCTTCTGACAAGAACCGGATCCGTGTGCGGCCGATCGCCGCGCCCCGTGGCATCCTGCACGATCGGAACGGTGTACCGCTCGTCGACAACCAGCCGGCATTCACCCTCTCGCTGATTCCTCACGAACTGCCGCGAGATCCCCAGGAACGCGATGCGGTCCTGGGGCGGGTTGCCTCGCTTCTGCGCATCCCCTTTGCTGAGCTCAGCGAGTCGGTGACTCGGGTGGCACCCGACTCCTTCCTGCCCGTGCGGGTCCGGCGCGGCCTCGCGCTGGAGGACATGGCCAAGGTCGAGGAATGGAAGCTGGAGCTACCCGGTGTCATCGTCGAGGTCGAGCCACAGCGGGCCTATCCATCGAGCCGCTTTGCTGCCCACCTCCTCGGCTACGTACGGGAGGCCAGCGACGAGCAGCTCCGGCAAGGCCGCTACCGTCGTGGCGACATGGTCGGCCAGAGCGGCCTCGAGCGCTTGCTCGACGAGCACCTGCGGGGTCGCGATGGGGGCGAGCGTATCGAGGTGGACGTGATGGGTCGTCCCATCCGGCTGATCCAGCAGACCGACCCGGTTCCCGGAGCCCAGGTGATCACGACCATCGACCGCCGGATCCAGGAAGCTGCCGAGATGGCGATGGAGGGTCGGGCGGGGGCAGCGGTGGTGATGGACCCGCGCACGGGTGATGTCCTGGCGATGGTATCCACCCCGGCGTACGAGATCGATCGCTTCACCGGCACCATCGATCGCGCCGCCTGGCTGCGGGTCGTCCAGCATCCCGATCATCCTCTCCTGAACCGGGTGCTGCAGACTCAATACGCTCCTGGCTCCATCTTCAAGATCGTGGTCGCCGCGGCCGGGCTCCAGGAGAGTGTGCTGACGCCGGTCGACCGTGTGCACTGCTCCGGAGAATTCAAACTGGGCGCTGCGACCTTTCGAGACTGGAAGGAAGACGGCCATGGTGTCGTCGATCTCAAACGCGCGCTGGCCGATTCCTGCAATGTCTTCTTCTACGAGGCCGGGCTCAAGGTCGGCGGACCGACCATCGTGAAGTACGCTCGGGCCTTCGGCTTCGGCCAGGCTTCGGGCGTGGAGTTCGGTGGCGAGCGATCGGGAGTCCTTCCCCGGCCGATGGTTCGACGCGGTCGCGAGGTATGGCAGCCGGGCGATGTCGCCAACATCTCCATCGGCCAGGGTCAGCTCGCGGTCACCCCGCTGCAGGTAGCGAGGTTCATGGCCGCGGTCGCCAACGGCGGGGTCCTGTGGAAGCCACGCCTGGTGCAACGCATCGAGCGGCCGGAGCGCGGGGTAGTGTGGGCCGACAGCGGGAAGGTGATGGGGCATGTGGAGTTGTCCCCGGTGGTGTGGGCGTTCCTTCGCCAAAGCCTGCTGGCCGTCGTCCAGAGCGGCACCGGTGTCGCCGCCCGCATTCCCGGCCTCGCGGTGGCGGGCAAGACAGGAACCTCGCAGACCATCGCCAACTCCAAGGCCGACAAGGGTCAGGATCATGCGTGGTTCGCGGCCTTCGCGCCGGCCGGTACGCCCGAAGTCGTGGTTGTGGTGCTGGTGGAGCGGGGTGGCCGCGGCAGCCAGGTAGCCGCGCCGATCGCCCGCAAGATCTTGAACGCGATCTTCTTCGAGAAGGTGGCCGCGCTGGAGGTCTCGGGGTGAACAGCCTCGGTCTCCGGGGCGCCTATCCGGTCACCGTCGGGTTCGATCGCCGCCTGCTCCAGAACGTCGACTGGCTCCTGCTGGCCGCCGTGCTGGCGTTGATCGTGATGAGCGCGACCACGCTGACCAGTCTCAACGTCGGCCGAACGGGTGGAGCGGTCGTGTTCCGGCAACTGCTGTGGGTGGGGCTGGGGACGGTGGCGCTGCTCGTCGTCGCCAGCGTCGATTATCGCAGGCTCATCCGACTGGCGCCCCCGCTCTATCTGCTGGGGCTCGGGGCTCTCATCGTCGTCCTCGTGCTGGGACGCACCGTCTCGGGGGCCCGGCGGTGGATCTCACTGGGCACAGTGTCCGTCCAGCCCTCGGAGTTTTTCAAGATCTGCTTCCTGCTGATGCTGGTGTGGTTTTTGACGTCGCGCTGGGCGCAGCCGGTGACCCCGGTCGTCCTGGCGGCGGCGGTGCCGATCGTCGCCCTGCCCTTCGTCCTCATCGTCCGGCAGCCGGACCTGGGCACGGCGCTCCTGCTCTATCCCCTGCTGATCGCTCTCCTGATCGCCGCGGGGACTCGGCTCAGGCTGCTCGGTGGGTTCGTCCTCGCCTGCCTGGCCACCATGCCGGTGGCCTGGCTCGCGCTGAGGGACTATCAGCGGGAACGAATCATGGTGTACCTGGATCCGTTTCGCGATCCGTTGGGCAGCGCGTACAACGTGATCCAGGCCAAGATTGCCATCGGATCGGGTCAGCTCCTGGGCAAGGGGATCGCCGGCGCGACGCAGAGCCGGCTGGCCTTCCTGCCGGAGCGCCATACGGACTTCATTTTTGCCGTATTCGCCGAGATGTGGGGGTTCGTCGGCTGCCTGGTGCTGCTCGCCTGCTACGGGCTGCTCCTGCTGCGGGGGTTCGAGATCGCCGCCGCCGCGCGGGAGCCGATGGGAAGGCTGATGGCACTTGGCGTCACCTCGCTGTTGGGGATCCAGATGCTCATCAACGTGGGGATGGTCACCGGGCTGCTGCCCGTCGTGGGAATCCCGCTGCCGTTCATGAGCTACGGCGGATCGTCGATGCTCGTCTCCATGGCGGCCCTCGGCCTGCTCCTCTCGGTCCGGATGCGGCAGTTCCAATGAGGCATGACGACCTCTCTCGACCTCGGAGGCCGACGTGCCGGTGAGGTGCTGCCGTGGGCAAGCGGATTCTCGTCAACGCCGGGATCACGGAAACGCGCGTGGCCGTGCAGGAGGGCAACCTCCTCACCGAGATCTATCTGGAGCGCCACGCCCGTCGGTCCATCGTCGGGAGCGTGTATAAGGGTGTCGTAACGAACGTGCTGCCTGGCATGCAGGCGGCGTTCGTCGACATCGGCCTCACCAAGGACGCCTTCCTCTACGGCGGCGACTACGCCGCCGCGGGCCTCGACGACGGCCGCGACCTGGAGCTGGAGGATGACCCCGACGTGGCCGACGTCGACGTGGCCGACGAGGCGGCCCGCCGGGCGGCGCGGACGCCGATCGAGGAGATTTTGCGCAAAGGCCAGGAGGTCCTGGTCCAGGTCTCCAAGGAGTCCCTGGGCAGCAAGGGCGCGCGTATCACGTCGTTCATCTCGCTGCCCGGTCGCTATCTGGTGTACATGCCGCTGGCCCACCATATCGGGGTGTCCCGACGGATCCACGACGAGCAGGAGCGGGATCGGCTGCGCGGGATCGTGCGGGCCTTGAATCCACCGCCCGGCGGCTTCATCGTGCGCACCAACGCCGAAGGCAAGGGCGAAGCCGAGTTCGCCGCCGACGTCGAGTTCCTGGGTCGGCTGTGGTCGCAGATCCAGACCCGAGCCGAGCAGACCAAAGCGCCCGCAGCCCTGCATGAAGAGATGGATCTCACCTTCCGTGTGGTGCGCGATCTGCTGTCCCCCGAGGTTGATGAGTTCATCGTGGACAGCCGGGATGTCTATGCGAAGTGCCTGGACTACGTGCGCTCACTGGTCCCCGGGCTGGCGGGACGGGTCATGCTCCACGAGGGGCGCACGCCCCTGTTCGACGCCCACGGGGTCGAGAAGGACATCGAGAAGGCGCTGCGCCGGCGGGTCTGGCTCAAGTCCGGCGGCTATATCGTCATCGACCACACTGAGGCGCTCGTCTCGATCGATGTCAACACTGGCAAGTATGTGGGCAAGCGCGATTTCGAGCAGACCGTGCTGAAGATCAATTTGGAGTCCGTGGGGGAGATCGTCCGGCAGATCCGGCTCCGGGACCTCGGCGGCATCATCATCATCGACTTCATCGACATGGAGGTACCCGAGCACCGCGAGCAGGTGTACCGAGCCCTCAAGCGAGCCCTGGCTGAGGACAAGGCCCGCACCAACGTCCTGGAGATCTCCGACCTGGGCCTGGTGGAGATGACCCGCAAGCGCGTGCGTCAAGACCTCCGGTCGCTGCTCACGATGTCCTGTCCCACCTGCCGAGGCAACGGCGTCATCCGGTCGGACGCCACGCTGGCGGCTGAGATCTTCCGGGCGGTACAGGCCAAGGCGGCCGAGTCCCCGGCCGGCGAGATCGTGGTCCGCGTGCATCCCGACATGGTGGCCTACTTTGAGGGCGACGCACGGGAGGGGCTGGCCCGACTTGCCGGCGCGCTCGACCTCAAGGTCAGCGTGCAGGCCGCCGGCGGGCATATCCACCGCGAGGAGTACCAGATCCAGGCGCGGTAAGCCGTCCCCGCCGGCCACTGACCATGCTCCCGTGGTAGCATCCGGGCCGATGCGCAAGGAGCTGCCACTGCTCCCGACCACCGTCTGCGGCTCCCACGCCCTGCCCTCCTGGCTGTTCCTTGTTCGGGAGGCTCAGGACGCGTCCCGGCTGGGGCCGGTGGACTTGCGCGAGGCTTACGACGACGCTGTGCGGATCGCCATCCGCGATCAGATCGAGGCCGGGGTCGATGTCATCTCCGACGGCGAAATGCGCCGTGTGACCTTCATCCGCGGCTTCTACGGGCGCCTGACCGGGCTCGAGCCGCTTCCCGCTCCCCGCCGGCTCGGTCCGCTCAACTACGACTCCCACTGTCCCTATCAAGTGATCGGCCGCATCGAGGCCCCCGAGGGCCTCGGCATCGTGGACGAGTTCTTGTTCGCTCGGGCCCACAGCGATCGTCCGCTCCGCGTCGCGGTGCCCGGGCCCATGACGCTCCTGATGCCGCTGCGCCGGGCAGCGCCGTACGCCTCCGAGGAGAGCCTGGTGGCGGACCTCGCCGCCATCGTCCATGAGGAGATCCGCGCCCTCGTAGAGGCTGGATGCGATTTTGTCCAGGTGGACGAGCCCAACTACGTCATGGGCGCCGGCAAGCACCGCATCACCAAGGCCGGGCCCGGGCCCATGGTGGAAGCGCTGGCCGCGGCGGTGGGAGGGATCAACGTCAAGCTGGCGCTCCACGTCTGCTTCGGCAACGCTCACAATCATGCCTTCGCCAGCCCGCGGCGTTACGCGCCGCTCTTTCCCAAGATCCTGGAGGCGCCAGTCCAGCAGTTCGTGTTCGAGTACGCCAGCCGGGAGATGGCGGAGATCGAGCTGTGGAGCGTGTACCCCACCGACAAGGAGGTGGCCGCCGGGGTAATCGATGTCAAGGCCTTCCGGGTCGAGTCGCCCGAGGATGTGGCGGCCCGGGCCCGGCTGGCCCTCAAGCACGTGCCGGCCGAACGGCTGTGGCTGGTGCCCGATTGCGGGTTGTGGGAGACCCCCCGCTGGGTGGCCGTGTCCAAGCTCCGCTCGCTGGTGGAAGCGGCTCGCCTGCTGCGGCGGGAGCTGTCCGGTAAGCGCTGACGTGGTGCGCGTGCGTCCCTCCCGCCTCAGCGGCGGGCGCATCCTGCGGGACTTGCGCGCCGCTGCCCGCCGCGGCGACCGGGCGGCCCTCACGCTGGCGGTCGACCAGATGCGCACGCTGGCGCTCTCGCCACGGTACTGGGAGAAGTACCTCGTCCTCCTGCGCAACCCGCTGGCCCGGCTGGTCGACCTCCTGGTGATCAAGCAGGGCGACCGCATCGCGCAGCAGAAGGGCTGGAAGAAGCTGGGAGGCCGCCCGCGCCCGAGCGCCCCCGCGCGCGCCTCCCGGGCGCGATCCTCCCCCCCGGCGAAGCGGCGGCCCCGCCGGCCGGCGCCCGGCCCCGAGCAGGGGCAACTGTTCGAGCTCTAGGCATTTGCGGCCCGTCCTTGACAGCAGCCCGTCCGGGCGGATAATACCCCCACCGGGTATCGGGAGCCCGCGGAGGTGCCATGATCGACGAGACCACCAAGGCCAAGGCGCTCGGCCGACTCCGCCGTATCGAGGGGCAGGTTCAGGGGCTTCAGCGCATGATCGGGAGCAGCGCGTACTGTGTAGACATCCTCCTGCAAATCTCCGCGGTCCAGGGCGCGCTCGAGCAAGTCCAGAAGCTCCTGCTAGGGCGCCACATCGAGTCCTGCGTGGCCGACGCCTTCCGGGCCGGATCGCGGGGCGATCGGCAGCGGAAGATCGACGAGCTCATCGACGTGTTCACCCGTTTCGCCGCGCGATGATGGCGACCATCGAGCGCGTGACCCTGCCGGTGCGCGGGATGCACTGCGCGGCCTGTGTGGGCAAGGTCGAGGCCGCCCTGCGCACGGTCCCCGGTGTCAGGGAGGCGTCGGTGAACCTCGCCACCGAGCGAGCCACTATCGCCTTCGATCCGGTCGGGGGCGACCTGACCGCACTGCGGGCCGCGGTGGCGGCGGCCGGCTACGAGCTGGTGGAGCCCACGGCCGCCGGTCCCGCGGCCCTCGACCGGGAGCGAGCCGAGCGGGACCGCGAGCAGCGGGCGATGCGACGCCGTGTCATCGTGGGAGCCGCCCTGTCCACGCCCGTGCTCGTGGGGAGCATGACCGAGCTGTTCCCGTGGGCACCGGCCTGGCTCCGTGATCCCTGGGTCCTCCTGGCGCTCTCCACCCCCGTGCAGTTCTGGGTGGGCGCCCCGTTCCATCAGGGGTTCCTTCGGGACCTTCGCTATCGCACCGCCAGCATGGCGACTCTGGTCTCGCTGGGCACGAACGCCGCCTACTTCTTCAGCCTCGCCGTCACGCTGTGGCCCCACGTCTTCATGCGCCTCGGAGCCATGACCTACTACGAGACGAGCGCCGTGGTGATCACGCTGGTGGTGCTGGGGCGGTGGCTGGAAGCCCGGGCCCGGGGGCGGACCTCGGAAGCGATCCGCCGCCTGGTGAGCCTGGCGCCCCGCACGGCCCGCGTGCTGCGGGACGATCAAGAGGTCGACGTGCCGACCGACGCGGTGCTGGTCGGCGACCTGTTGCGCATCCGTCCCGGCGAGCGGATGCCCGTCGACGGTGTCGTCGTCGAGGGCACCTCTACCGTGGACGAATCCATGCTGACCGGCGAGAGCCTGCCCGTGGAGAAGGCCCCGCAGTCCCGGGTCGTTGCCGGCACCGTGAATCGCGCCGGGAGCTTCGTCTTCCGGGCGACCGCCGTGGGCAGCGAGACGACACTGGCCCGCATCATCCAGCTGGTGGAGGAGGCCCAGGGCTCGCGGGCGCCAATCCAGCGTCTGGCCGACCGTGTGGCTGCCGTGTTCGTGCCCATCGTACTGGTGGTGGCGGCCCTGACGTTCGCGGCCTGGTTGCTCCTCGGGCCCGAGCCCAGGCTGCTCCTGGCCCTGACGACGGCCGTCTCCGTCCTGGTGATCGCCTGCCCCTGCGCGATGGGCCTGGCCACGCCGACGGCGATCATGGTGGCCACTGGCAAGGGCGCCGAGCACGGCCTGCTCATCAAGAGCGCGGCGGCGCTCGAGGTGCTGCACAAGGTCGACGTGCTCGTCTTCGACAAGACGGGGACGCTCACCGGGGGGCGCCCTGAGATCACCGACGTCATCGTGCCGGGGACCGCGGCGATCACCGAAGACGAGGCGCTCGGCCTGGCCGCCGCCGCCGAGCAGGCCTCCGAGCACCCGCTGGGCGAGGCGATCGTGCGGCGGGCCAAGGAACGGGGAGTGGCATTGCCGCCGGTGACGGGATTCACGAGCGTCCCTGGCCAGGGCGTGGACGCGCTCACCACCGAGGGACGCGTCCTGCTCGGCAACCGCCGGCTCATGGAGGCCCGCGGGATCGACCTTAGTCCCTGGGCCGAGCGTGCCCGTTCGCTGCAGAGTGAGGGCAAGACCGTCATCTCTCTGGCCTTTGCGGGCCGTCTGGTGGCCCTCCTGGCCGCCGCCGACGTGCTGAAGCCCGATGCCACGGCCACCGTCGCCAGGCTCAAGGAGCTGGGTGTCGAGGTGGTCATGCTGACCGGCGACAACCGGCAAACGGGAGAAGCGATCGGGCGGCAGGCCGGGATCGAGCGCGTCCTGGCCGAGGTGCTGCCCGAGGACAAGGCCCGTGAGATTCGCCGGCTGCAGGAGCAGAAGCATCTCGTCGCCATGGTGGGCGACGGCGTCAACGACGCCCCCGCGCTGGCCCAGGCCGACGTGGGGGTGGCCATGGGCTCGGGCACCGACGTGGCCATCGAGGCGGCCGACGTGACGTTGATGCGGGGACAGCTCGCGAGCGTGGTGGGGGCGATCGAGCTTTCCCGCCGCACGATCCGTGTCATCAGAGGCAATCTGATCTGGGCCTTCGGCTACAACGTCATCCTCATTCCCGTGGCGGCTGGAGTCCTCTACCCGCTCGGCGGCGGACTGCTATCGCCGATCCTCGCCGGCGCCGCGATGGCCTTCTCCTCGGTCTCGGTCGTCGCCAACAGCCTGCGGCTCCGGCGCTGGACGCCCCGGCCGGCCGCCAACCCCAGGGAGGTACCCATGGCCGTCGATCCCGTCTGCAAGATGAGCGTGGAGCCTGCGAAGGCCGCGGCGCAGTCCACCTACAAGGGCCAGACCTACTACTTCTGCGCGGTGGGCTGCAAGCAGAAGTTCGACCGCGATCCCGAGACCTACCTGCAGGGCGGCCGGAGCGATCACTGACGTGGAGGAACGCCTGGACCCGCCCCGGCTCCGGGGCCGCGACCGCTACGAGCGGGTGATGGAGGGGTGGATCGACAACACCCACGCCGACGCCTTCACCCACACGGTGCGCCTGGCCGAGCCCGAGCGTCAGCTCGAGCTGAGCGCGGTGGCCACACCCTCGCCCGGGTACGCGATCCGCCAGGCGCGCTGCCGCGTGCTGGGGGGAGACGTCGCCCCCGCCGTGGCCGAGGGGGCGCGCGGGCTGGCCGGGGCCCACATGGTGGCGGGCTTCACCCGCCGGGCCGCCGAGGCGGCCGGCTCCGGTCCGGGAGCGGCGCTCCTGGTGGACGCCGCCGTGGAGGTGG
This sequence comes from Candidatus Methylomirabilota bacterium, assembly GCA_036556905.1. Taxonomy (GTDB): domain Bacteria; phylum Methylomirabilota; class Methylomirabilia; order Rokubacteriales; family CSP1-6; genus 40CM-4-69-5. The sequence goes on along the minus strand of DATBIM010000094.1, from coordinate 1,914 downwards.
CCCGGCTGGCCCGCCAGGTCGCGCACCTGCCGGCCGAGCAGGCGGCGCGGGCGGCCGGGGGCGACGCGTGGGAGTGCTGGCAGCTCGACAACGCGGGCTGGATCGACCTGCCAAACTCGTGCTTCACCTACAGCCCCCAGGGCCGCGCCCTCTTCGGCACGCGCACCGTCGCCACGCCCCTGCAGCCCGAGCTCTACTGTCCCCGGCCCGGTCAGGCGCGCGTGTTCGTCCGCCGGAAAGTGGCACGCCTGGAGCGCCGGGCGGGCCGCCTGGTGCTGTACCACTCCATGCACGACAACGTCCACGGCTTCGAGGTGACCTACGAGATCGACCTGGCCACCGGCCGGATCGTGCGGGCCGACCACGTCACCCCGCGCCTGCCCTACATGGGCATCTGCAGCGAGCCCCAGGCCCGGATCGCCACGCTCGTGGGCGAGGCGGTGGACGACGGGTTGCGCAGGCGGGCGAGCGCGCTCATCGGCGGTCCGGCCGGCTGCGCGCAGCTCTACGACCTGACGGCCGACCTGCTCAAGCTGCTGGCGTGATGTGACCGGGGGCCCCCCGGGCCCCCGCGCCCGGCACCGGCTCGGCGGGAGCCGGGGCGGCCTCGACGTCAGCCGCGCAGCGCCTCCACGTGGTGGTCGAGCTCGAGGTCGGGCGTGAAGTCGGCCAGGCCCACGCTCTCCGGCGACCGCCCGGCGAACGCGGCCCGGGGCGCCACCCCCACCAGCTCGCCCCGCAGCACGCGGAGCCCGCGATGGCCGGCCTCCCGGTCCACCGCGTCGAAGGCGGCCGGGATCGGCGTCGTGGCGGGATCGAGGAGGTTCATCGAGACCTGCACGACGCCCCGCGTGGGCAGCGGCAGCCCCAGCGCCTGCACCGCGGGGAGGCCGCCGGAGGTCTCGCGCACCGCGGCCGCGATGGCCCGCGCGCCGGCCAGGTCGCCGGAGGCCAGCCACACGTTGAACGCGACCAGCACCGGGCGGGCGCCGGCCAGCACCGCGCCCGCCCGGGGGTCGAAGCGGGCCGGGCCGGCGTCGGGCGCGCCGGCCGGCGACGCCAGCCGCGCGGCCAGTGCCTCGTAGCCGCCGCGCCGGGCGTCGGGCAGGCGGCGGCGGGCCGGCGTCGTCGCCGCCCGGGCGTAGTAGTACACCGGCAGCCGATGGCGCGCGGCCACCGCCGCGCCGAAGCGCCGGGCGCTGGCCACCGCGTCGTCCATGGCCAGCCCCTCGATGGGCACGAAGGGGACGACGTCCAGCGCCCCGATCCGGGGATGGAGCCCCGCGTGGAGCCGCATGTCCACCGAGGCCAGGACCGCGTCGGCCAGGGCCAGGGCGGCCGCCTCCACCGCGGCCGGTCTCCCCAGGAACGAGTAGACGGATCGGTGATGATCGGGGTCCGCGTGCACGTTCATCAGGCGCACCCCGGGCACGGCGCGGATGGCGTCGGCCAGGCGGGCCAGGACGGCGGCCTCGCGGCCCTCGCTGACGTTCGGCACGCACTCCAGGAGCCCGCCGGGCATGGACCCGTATGCTAGCCGACCCCGCTGCCCGGCGGGGCCCGGACAGGGCCGGGGTATACTCCTCGGGTCATGCCCTCCCTGCCCGTCGGCAAGCTGCGCGCGGAGTTCCTGCGGTCGCTCTTCGAGCGGCACCCGGTGAAGGACGGGCGGGTGGTGGTGGGGCCCCGCGTGGGGGAGGACGCGGCCGTCATCGACCTCGGCGACCGCTACCTCGTCGCCACCACCGACCCCATCACATTCGCGGCGGACGACGCCGCCTGGTACGCCCTGCAGGTCAACGCCAACGACGTGGCCGTGCGGGGGGCCCGGCCCCGGTGGTTCCTGGCCACCCTGCTGCTGCCCGAGGGGGCCACCACCGAGACCTCGGTGGAGGCGCTCTTCGAGCAGCTGGC
>DATBIM010000093.1:0-2219 GCA_036556905.1 Candidatus Methylomirabilota bacterium | reverse complement strand
GCGCTGCTCGAAGCGGGGGTGCAGCTCCGGCTCCACGCCGGCGCCGATGCCGAACTTCACGCGGTGGGCGCGCTCCTCCGGAGCCGGCGGCTGGTTCAGCAGCAAGGGGGGCATGACGCCCAGGTAGTGGATGATCGTGGCATCGGCGTTGACGACGTCCTTCCACCAGCGGCTGGGGCTGAAGCGCTCGGGCTGGGCCAGGCAGTTGGCGGTGAGGATCGCGCAGGTGGCGGTCACCGCCTGGGCATTCATGTGGAAGAGTGGCAGCGGATTCAGAATGCGCTCGCGGCCGTACTCCACCCGGAAGATCCCGCCCAGGTCGCGGTACCAGGCGCCGGCGTTCAGGTAGTAGAAGTTCGTGAGGATGCAGCCCTTGGGCCGTCCGGTCGTGCCCGAGGTGTAGAGCAGGCTCGCCTCCGAGTCGAGCCCGGGGCCGCCCGGGCGGGGCGCCGGTCCCGGCCTCGGCAGCGGCGACGGCATCCGCTCCGCGTTCACCACGGGCAGCGGTTTGGCGCGCGCGCGGGCCACGGCCTGGAGGTCATCCATCCGGCCCGGCAGCACGACGGCCAGCTCCGCCTCGGAGTGCTCCATCTGGTAGAGCATCTCGTCGTGGCGATAGTCGGGGTTGATGGGCACGATCGACACGCCCAGCCCGTTGAGGGCCAGGTAGTGAAAGAAGAACTCGGGCCGATTTTCGAGAAGGAGGGCGACCCGATGGCCGTGGCCGTATCCGGCGCTCGCGTAGGCGTCACGCAGCGCCAGCACGGATTGCCGCGTCTGGCTGAAGGTGAGCTCGACGCCGTCGGGATGGTAGGCGCGCCCCGGCGCCGGCGGCGCGCACAGGAACACGTTACCCGGCGCCGTCTGGGCGGTGTCGGTGAACGCTTCGCACACGGTCTGGGCCATGTCAGGGATTACACCACGCCTTGACGTCGAAGCCGTGTTCGTGGTCTGATCGACCGAGCTGGATTCTGGATCCAGAATCCACTGAGGTGATCATGGGCCGCACCCAGGTCGTGGAGCCCCTCAAGCGCCAGCGCCTCGTGGACGAGGCCACGAAAGCCCTGCGCGAGGCCATCCTGAGCGGGCGATTCCCGGAGGGCACGCGACTGCGTCAGACGGATCTCGCGGACCGGCTGCGGATCAGCCGCACGCCGATCCGCCAGGCGCTGCTGCGCCTGCAGCACGAGGGGCTGGTCCAGCTCCTGCCCGCCAGCGGCGTGCGCGTGACGGTGCTCGACCTGCACGAGGGCGCCGAGCTCTACGACTTGCGGGAGGTCCTGGACGGATTGGCCGCCCGCCTGGCGGCGACCCGCGCGACGCCGGCCGCCCTGGCCCGGATCGAACGGGCGCTGGCCCGGATGCGCCAGTGCCTCGAGCGGAACGATGCGAATCGGTGGTTCGCCGCCCACGTGGCGTTCCACGACGAGATCTTCCAGGCCAGCGGCAACGCGCGACTGCAATCGCTCTCGGCCGTCGTGCGGCTGAGCATCCAGCGGTTTCATCCGCTCCTGCTCACGACGCCGCATCGGCTGGAGGACGCGTATCGCGAGCACCAGGGCATCTGGGAGGCCATCACGGCCCACGACGCGGCGGGCGCGGAGCGGCTGGCCCGCCGGCACATCATCAACGCCAGGGCCATCGTGCTCGCCACCATGGCCGGCCAGAACACCTCCGATGGCGCTGTTCAAGGCTGAGAAGAAGGCCCCCAAGGGGCCGGCGGGACGGTGGGACGTCCTGGTGGCCGAGGACATGTGCAAGGCCTGCGGCTTCTGTCTTCAGGTGTGCCCCGTCGACGTCTTCGCCTGGCGAAAGACGGCGAACAAGATCGGCTGGTTCCCCATGATCGTGGCCCACGAAGAGAACTGCGTGGGGTGCATGCTCTGCTATCAGATCTGTCCAGACTTCTGCATCGCCGTCACCGTCAAGGCCGGCCTGGAGGAGGGCGCCGTCCGATGAGTGAACCAGCGACCCGTCTCGTCGCCCCCTGGACCGAGTGGGAGCGGCGTTGCCCCAGGGGACGACGCCTGCTGGAGGCCGGCACCTTCGCGCTCACCGAAGGCGCCATCGCCGCCGGCTGCCGCGTCTTCGCCGGCTATCCGATCACCCCGGCCACCGACATCGCCGAGTACATGTCCAAGCGCCTGCCCCAGGTGGGCGGCTACTACATGCAGGCCGAGGACGAGCTGGCCGGCATGCACATGTGCGCGGGGGCCAGC
>DATBIM010000092.1:0-75051 GCA_036556905.1 Candidatus Methylomirabilota bacterium | reverse complement strand
ACGTACACGGCGGTGAGGAACGTTCCGGCCACCGCCGGCACGAGCCACCAGCTGTAGGGCGATCGCCAGGCGCCCATGAACGTCAGGATCTCGGCCACGAACCCGGAGGTCGCGGGCAGCCCGAGCGAGGAGAGGCCGCCGATGGTGAAGGCAGTGGCGATGCCCGGCATGGCCCGCCCGAAGCCACCCATCTTGAGGATCTCCCGCGAGTGGGCCTTCTCGTAGACGAGGCCGACCAGCGCGAAGAAGAGGCCGGTCATCACGCCGTGCGCGAACATCTGGAACACCGAGCCGTTGAGGCCGGCCTCGGTCAGCGTGGCCGCGCCCAGCATGACGATGCCCATGTGCGAGACCGACGAGTAGGCGATCACGTACTTGAGGTCGGTCTGGGCCATGGCCGAGAGCGCGCCATAGACGATGTTGATGCACGCCACCGCTCCCATCAGCCAGGCCAGCTCGCGGGTGCCCTCGGGCAGCAACCCCATGCCCAGGCGGACCACCCCGTAGGCGCCGAGCTTCATGAGCACGCCGGCGTGGAGCATGGAGACGGCGGTGGGCGCCGAGGCATGGCCGTCCGGCGACCACGTGTGCAGGGGCCAGATACCGGCAAGAATCCCGAAGCCCACGTAGAAGGCGAGGAAGACCCAGCGCTGGACGCCGGGGTCGAACGTCGCGACTTCCAGGTCCACGAAGGAGAAGGAGGCGGCCCCCGCGGTGACGTAGAGGGCGAAGATCCCCACCAGGATGAAGGCCGAGCCGAAGAGCAGGTACAACGTCAGCTTCATGGCCGCATATTCTTTGGTGCCGACGCCTGTCTCCCGGACGGCCCAGGCGAAGATGCCGCGGGGCCGGATCTCGCCGCTGGAGCCCCAGATCCCGATCAGCAGATACATCGGCAGGACCGCCAGCTCGTAGAAGAGGAAGAAGACGAAGAGGTCGAGTGAGACGAAGACGCCATAGACGCCGGTGACCAGGACCAGCAGGAGCGCGTAGAATTCCTGGCTGCGCACGGCAATCGTCCACGACGCGAACACACCGGCGAAGATGATGATCGATGTGAGCAGGACCATCAGCAGGCTCATCCCGTCCACGCCCAGCTCGTAGGCCACGCCCAGCGGAGGCACCAGGGGAAGCTTCTCGTAGAATTGAAAGCCCGCGGCCTCCCGGTCGTACACGACGAAGATCCACAGCGAGAGCGCGGTGGACACGCCGGTGGAGACCGTGGCGATGAGCCGCACCGCCAGGGGCGAATGCCGGGCCGTGAACATGATGAGCAGGGCGCCCAGGAAGGGCGCCCAGGTGATGAGGGTGAGCAGCGGGATGGCGGTCATTGTAGCGGGTGCCGCGTGCTCGGCTCGGGCCGTGGGTGGCCTGCCTCAGGTGCGGCGTGGCTCTGTTGCAACGGGTGCCGCGTGCTCGGCTCGGGCCGGGGGTGGCCCGTCCGAGGTGGTCGGGGCTGCGTTCCCCTCACGCCGTCGCTCATCGTGCCCATTGGGCCCAGACGAGGAGCACGAGGACACCGAAGGCGACGGCGTAGACATAGTCCTGGGCCTGGCCGGTCTGCACGCGCCGCAGGACGTCACCGCCCCGCAGCGTCCACGCGCTCAGCACGTTCAGCAGCCCGTCCACCAGGTACCGGTCGATCCAGCCGACCAGGCGTGAGAAGCCCAGGAGGAAACCGCGATACAGCACGGCGTACATCGCATCGATCCCGTACCGGTGACGGGCCACCGCGTCCAACGGACCCAGCGCGGCGGCGACCCGCGCGGGATCGATCACCGGCCGCTGGTACATGGCGAAGGCGAGCAGGAAGCCGGCTCCGGCCAGCCCGAGCGACAGGGCCGCCAGCCACAGGGGGCCGTGATGGCCACCGGTGCCGGCCAGGGTGAAGTGCAGACCCAGGATCACCGTGAGGGCGGCCAGGATCCACAGCGGGATGGCCATGAGCAGCGGCGCATCGTGGGGATGACCGCCGGCGTGAGCACGCCCGAAGAAGGCGACGAAGACGACCCGGAACATGTAGAAGGTCGTCAGGAACGCCGTCATCGCGAGCAGGAGGAAGGGCCCGATCATCCCGCCCTCGAACACTCCGGCCAGCACCGCCTCCTTGGAAAAGAAGCCGGCCAGCGGCCACACGCCGCTGAGCGCCAGGGTGCCGACGATGAACACGACCCCCGTCTGGGGGAGGCCTCGAAACAGGCCGCCCATCCGGAAGATGTCGTTGGTGCCCATCACGTGGATGACGGCGCCCGCCCCGAGGAAGAGCAGAGCCTTGAACACGCCGTGGGTCAGCAGGTGAAAGAAGCCGGCCGCGGCCGCCCCCGCCCCGGCAGCGGCCATCATGTACCCGAGCTGGGAGACGGTCGAATAGGCGAGCACGCGCTTGATGTCGTTCTCGACGCACGCCATCGAGGCGGCGAGGAGCGCGGTGAACGCCCCCACCCATCCGATCAAGACCAGCACGTCGGGAGCGAGCGCGAACAGCGGCATGGCCCGAGCCACCAGGAAGACGCCGGCCGTCACCATGGTGGCCGCGTGGATCAGCGCCGACACCGGGGTGGGGCCTTCCATGGCGTCGGGCAGCCACACGTGGAGGGGGAATTGCGCGGACTTGCCGACGGCACCCAGATAGATCAGGAACATGATCGTGCTGAGCGAGTCCACGACCAGCGTGTGCTGCTCGGCCATCCGGAACAGCGGGGCGAAGTCGAAGGTGCCGGTGGCGGCCCACAGCATCACGATGCCGATAACGAAGCCCACGTCCCCCAGCCGGGTGATCCAGAACGCCTTGACCGCCGCGCGCGCGGCGGCCGGCCGGTCGTACCAGTAGCCGATGAGCAGGTAGGAGCAGAGTCCCACCAGCTCCCAGAACACGAACATCTGTAAAAAGCTCGGGGCGAGGACGAGGCCCAGCATCGAGAAGGCGAAGAGGGACTGGTAGGTGTAGTAGCGTCCCAGGGCCGGGGCGGGCTCCGTGTCCAGGTAGCCCAGCGAGTAGACCTGCACCAGCAGCGAGACGAGCGTGACGAGCACGAGCATGGCCGCCGACAGCTCGTCCACCATGACCCCTACGCTGGCCAGGGGCCCGCCGTCGGCGGGGAGCCACGCCCAGGCCGCCGCTGCCTGCCCGCCCTGGACCCAGATGGTCAGCGCCTGGACGGCGGCCACGCCCATGGCGCCGATGGAGACCCACCCCGCCAATCGACCCGCGCGCCGAAGCGGGGCCACCAGGGCCAGGATGAGGAAGGCCGCGAAGGGGAGCAGGAGCACCCGGAGGGCTGCGGCCGTCAGGTCCATGGCTAGCCCCGCAACAGGTGGAGGTGGTCGGCCTCGACCGTCCTGCGCACGCGAAAGATCGCGATGACGATGGCCAGTCCCAGGCCCACCTCGGCGACAGTGATCGAGATCGTGAAGAGCGTGAAGATCACGCCGACCAGGTCGGCGTGGAAGCGGGCAAAGGCCACCAGGTTGATGTTGACCGCGTTCAGCATGAGCTCGATACCGAGCAGGATGCCGATGGCGTTTCTCCGGGTCAGCACGCCGAACAGGCCGATAGCGAAGACCAGGGCCGCGAGCATCAGATAGGCGTGCAGTCCCACGGTCAGTGGTCCATCCGGGCGAAGTAGATGGCGCCCACCAGGACGGCCACGAGCAGGACACCGAGCAGCTCGAAGGGGACCGCGAAGGGCCCGGTCAACGCGCCAGCCAGCTCCGCGATCCACTCGCGGCCGGTCGGCCACGGTCCCGGCCGGGGAGCCCGGAGGAGGAACCCCAGCACCCCCACGAAGACGGCGGCGGCCACGATGGCCCCGTTCAGCACCCAGCGGTTCGTCTGGCCCAGCCGCTCGCCCACCAGCCGTTCCGTGAGCATGATGGCGAAGACCATGATGGTGACGACGCCACCCGCGTAAAGCAGCAGCTGAACGGCGAAGAGGAACGGCGAGCCCAGCAGGAGGAAGACGACGCCGGTGGCCACGAGCGCTGCGGCGAGAAAGAGGACGGCGTGGAACAGGTTCGGCGTGAGCACGACGGCGAGGCTGGAGGCCACCAGCACGGCAGCAACCAGCCAGAAGGCTATCGCCTCTCCCGTCACTCCTTACCCTCGCCTTTCGCCTCGCCCCGGACGGCCTTGGGGGGAGCCTGCATGTCCCGCAACCGGTTCCCGGTGGCCCAGGACGCCTCAAACTGCAGCCCCAGCGCGTGCAACCGATCCTTGTCCAGCAACATTTCCCGACGGTCGGAGGTGGCGAGGTCGAAGGTCTTGAGCATGATGATGGCGTCGGTGGGACACACCTGCACGCACAGCTCGCAGAACTCGCACGCATAGAGCTCGAGGCTGAAGCTCTTGGCGTAGTTCCGCTTCTCGGCCTTGAGCATCTCCACCTTGATGACCTGCGGTGGGCAGATGTACTCGCAGAGCCGACAGCCGATGCAGGCCTCCTCGCCCGTCTCCTTCTCGTACACGAGCGCCAGGACGCCCCGGAATCGGTCCGGATAGGGCCGCGGCCGGTCCGGATACATCACGGTGACGGGCTTGCGGAACAGGTTGCGCAGGGTCACGCCCATGGCGCGGCCCACCGCGCGGGTGAGCTGCCCCAGGTCGCCCCAGAACCCGTCCCGCCCGTCAGGCCCCACGGCCCGCACCCACGGCCACCACGAAGGCGGTGGCCAGCAGCAGGAGCACCGTTGCCGGCAGCAGGAGCTTCCAGGAGACGGCCAGGATCTGGTCGACGCGGATCCTCACGAAGCTCCAGCGGACCCACGTGACGAGCAGGAAGACGAGCACGGCCTTGAGCAGGAACCACAGCGGCCCCAGCCAGGCCGGCCCGGGGCCCAGCCAGCCGCCCAGGAACAGGAGGGCGCCCAGGAACGACGTGCCGAGCATGTGGGCGTACTCGCCGAGCTGGATGAGGGCGAACTTCATCCCGCTGTACTCCACCCGAAACCCGGCCACCAGCTCGGACTCCGCCTCCAGGATGTCGAAGGGCACCCGGTTCTCGGCAGCCAGCGTGGCGATGATGTAGGCAAGGAAGGCCAGCTGACCGATGACGGGGTAGAACACGTACCAGCCGAAGAGCCCCTGCTGGGCCAGGACGATGGCCGACATCTGCATGGACCCGGCCAGCACCACCGGGATCAAGGCGACAAAGATGAAGGGCAGGTCGTAGGAGATGATCTGGTTGACCGCTCGCATGGCGCTGAGCAGCGCGTACTTGTTGTTGGAGCCCCAGCCCCCCATGAACAGCCCCACGATCTCCAGCGCCGACACCGCCAGGAAGAACAGGACGCCGATGTTGAGATCGGCCAGCCCCAGGCCCGGCGCGAACGGTATCGTGGCGAAGATCAGCAGGCAGGGCAGGAGGAAGACCAGGGGGGCCAGGTTGTACACCCAGCGGTCCGATGCCGTCGGCACCACGTCTTCCTTGAGCATCAGCTTGAGGGCATCGGCGATCGGCTGCAGCCAGCCGTGAGGCCAGCCCACGTAGTAGGGCCCGATGCGCGACTGCATGCGGGCGGCGAACTTCCGTTCGAGCAGGGTGATGTAGGTGACGACGAGGACGATGGCGTTGAGGAGAATGAAGGCGGCGATCACATCGCGGAGCGCCGGAGACAGCGTCATTGGAGCGGGGCCCGCGTGCCCGGCTCGCGCCGTGGGTGGCCTGCCCTCGGCGCCCGGGGCGTCACCGATCCACCTCGCCGAAGACGGGATCCACCGAGCCCATGATCGCCACCACGTCGGCCACCTTGTGGCCCGGGATGATGCGGGGCAGCACGGCCAGATTCGAGAAGGAGGCCCCTCGCCACTTCATCCGGTACGGCTTGGGGCCCCCATCGCTGATCAGGTAACACCCGACCTCGCCCCGGGCGCCCTCGACACGGGCATACCCCTCGCCCTTGGGCACCCGCACCTGCCCGACCGACTTGACGCCGGGACGCGACGAGATGGGGCCCGCCGGCAGACCGTCCAGCGCCTGGCCCACGATCTTGATCGACTCCCGGAACTCTTGCATCCGCACCCGGTAACGGGCGTAACAGTCGCCGGCCGACTCTACGGGAATCCGGAAGTCGAAGTCTGGGTAGGCCGAGTACGGCTCGGTCCGGCGCACGTCGTAGCTCACGCCGGAGCCGCGTCCCAGGGGGCCGGAGACGCCCATGCCCAGGGCCAGCTCGCGGGAGATCGTTCCCACGCCCTGGGTGCGCACGAGGAAGAAGGCGTTGTCCTCCAGCATGGCCTCGTACTCGTCGACGCGCTGCCCGACCTGCTCGACGGTGCGCCGGCATTGCTCGAGCCACCCCGCCGGCACGTCATAGCGCACCCCGCCCACCTGATGAAAGCCGTAGAGCAGCCGGGCCCCGGTGAGCGATTCGAAGAGATCCAGGATCGTCTCGCGCTCACGCATGGTGTAGAGGAACACGGTGGCTCCGCCACCGAGGGCGCCGCCCATGTCCAGACACCAGGTGCCGAGCCAGAGACAGTGCGAGGCGATGCGCTGCAGCTCGGCGACGAGCACCCGGAGGTACTCGGCCCGCCGGGGCACTTCGATCTTGCCCACCTTCTCCACGGCCGTCACGTAGGCCAGCTCCGACGTCATGGCCGCGACGTAGTCCGTCTTGGAGGCGATGGAGGGGTACTGCACATAGGTCAGCGCCTCGCCCAGCTTCTCGTGGCAGCGGTGGAGGTAGCCGATGACGGCATCCACGGCCACCACCTCCTCGCCTTCGAGGGTCAGGATGGCCCGGAAGACACCGTGGGCAGACGGGTGCTGGGGCCCCATGTTCATCATGAGGCGCTCGTTGCCCCCGTAGCCGATCTCGACCGTCGAACGGGCCGTGGGCACCCGGGGGTCGCTCACTTCATCGGCGAGTGGGGCGCCGGAGCCAGGATGATGGATTTCATGTCCAGCAGCAGCGGGTAGCCCTTGGCCAGGAAGGCCTGCCATTGTGGATCCTGCGAGGTCTTGGCCCGTACCGCGGCCCGCTCGTTGAGGTCCTGGTACGCCCACAGGTGGACGACTTCGTTCAGCAGCCCCATCTCCGTGATCCAGAGTCCGACGTTCGGGGAGTACTTCTCGCGGACGGGCAGCGCGGCCTTGAAGTGCGCGATCCACTCCGGGGCTTTGCCGGGTTGGGTCCGGTACCACCGCAGCTCGTAGAGGTGGGCGTTCCCGGCCGGGGGCTTGAGCGGGAGCTGGGCCGACAGGATCCGGTTCTCCTGGGCGAGCAGCATGGGCCGGCTCTGGGCGACGTAGCCCTTCGTCCACTCCTCGTTCTTCTGTAGCTCGGCGCGCAGGCGCTCCCGCTCATTGAGGTCGGGATAACTCCACAGGTGGACGACCTGGTTCAGCGTGCCGAACTCGGTGGTCCAGTAGCCTTCGAGCTTGCCGTACTTGTCGCCCCGCGCCTTGCGCCCGACCTCCGCCGCCAGCCTGACGTACTCCGCCTGCTTGCCCGGCATCAGCGTGTAGGTTCTGAGCTCGTGGATCATGGGCGGCTCCCTCTCATCAACGGTAGGGGTGATGGGCGGTGTCGACCGCGTAGTCCTTGCGGAGGGGATGGCCGTCCCAGTCCTCGGGCAGGAGGATGCGTCGCAGGTCCGGATGGTCGTCGAACACGACCCCGAACATGTCGTAGCACTCCCGCTCCATCCAGTCGGCGCCCGGGAACAGCCCGGTCAGGGTCGGACAATTCGTCGCCCCGGGGCCGAGTCGGGTCCGCATCATGACGGTCATTCCGGCGTCGAGATTCTCCAGCCGGCAGACGACCTCGAACCCCTCCGCCTTCCAATCCACCGCGCTCAGCCAGTTGAAGTACCGGCAGCCCAGCTCGTGCTGGGCGAACCGCCCGAACTCCGTCCACCGCGCGACGGGAAGGATCACCGTGAGGACGCTGCCGTCCACCGCGGGGTCGACGCCAAACGTCTCCCGGATTCCGGCCGCGGCTTGGGCGGCGGTCACCCGTGGATCAGCCTTCTCGGGGGGAGGCCGCAGACTTTCGGCCCGTCTGCTGGAACTCCGCGACCTGCTCCTGCAGTCGGAGCAGACCGTACATCAAGGAGTCGGGGGTCGGCGGACAGCCCGGCACGTACACGTCGACTGGCACCACCCGGTCCACACCCTTCACCACGTGGTACCCGTGCCGGAAGGGCCCGCCGGAGTTCGCGCACGAGCCCATCGACACGACCCACTTGGGATCCGGCATCTGATCGTAGATGCGTTTGAGCATGGGCGCCATCTTGATGGTCACCGTGCCGGACACGATCATGAGATCCGAATGGCGCGGCGAGGCCCAGGGCACCATGCCGAAGCGCTCGACGTCGAATCGCGAGGCAAAGGTCGCCATCATCTCGATGGCACAGCAGGCCAGCCCGAACGTCACCGGCCAGATCGACGAGCTGCGCGCCCAGTTGAAGATCTTCTCGGTGGAGGTGACGACGATCCAGCCGCCCGGCATGTGATGGACGGCGTCGGCAATCGCCGCCAGCGCGCTCGACGTCTTGTCGCCGTCGGCGCGTTCCTGATGATACTTCTCCCACTCCTGCAGGTCCTTGATGTCGCTCCACCCCGGCGCCGGCACCTGGGGCACGGGTGGCTTCACTTCCACTCCAGGACTCCTTCGCGCTGAGCGTAGAGCCAGCCCAGTCCGATGATTCCGACGAACCCGGCCATCACCCAGAACGCCCCCAGGCCTCCCGACTTGAGGATGAGCGCCCACGGGAAGAGGAAAACGGCCAGCGTGTCGAAGAGGATGAAGACGAGCGCGACCAGGTAGAAGCCCGCCGGGAATCGCACCCAGGCCGGGCCGATCGGCTCGGCTCCACACTCGTAGTTCATGAGCTTCACGGACTCCGGGCGCGCCGGCCGCAGCAGACGCGCGACCGCCAGCGACACCACGGCGAACGCCACGATGAAGGCCGCGAAGATGACGACGGACGAGTACGCCGACACGCACGCCTCCGTTGAGATTTGAGCCCGGGTTGCGAGTATATCACGGCTGGTCAGACCAGCCTCCCACCCCGGGAATGACGACGCGCGGCGAGGTGTTCGGGGTACGATGGCGACATGAGCCCGGGCGGGCACCTCCTCACCACCGTGGCGGCCTGCGCGACCTCGGCGGCGCTGACCGGCTCACTCCCCCTCACCGCCGGCATCGCGCTGGGCGGTTTCCTGATCGACGTCGATCACGCTCTGGACTACGTGCTCGTCGAGCGCCAGAGCGATCTCCGTCCCGCCGCGTTCCTGCGTTACTACATGGAACACCGCGCGCGCCGGGTCGTCCTGGTCCTGCACTCCTACGAGCTGTTCGCCCTCCTCATCGCGCTGGCGTGGTGGCTCGACGCGCTGCCGCTGTGGGGCTATCTCCTGGGTGGCTTCATGCACCTGGCCCTGGACATCGGCTTCAACGGCGAGTCCACGCCGCGGTCGATCAGCGCCTTCTACAGCTTCACCTATCGCCTCGCCCACCACTTCGACGCGCGCGCGTTGCTCGGTGAGGGGACCCCCGCAGTCCCCCGGACATTCTGGGCGGCCTTCTTCACGGAGTTCTCGACAGGGGGCCGATCGGGGCGCGCCCGCCAGCCACTCCCCCCGCCAACCTGACGGCGGGAGACGACCCTCATGCTAGACTCGCCGGGCATGCGGGTGTTGATCGTGGAGGACGAGCCCGATGTCGGCGCGGTGTTCCACGATTACCTTCTCGAGCTGGGGCACGAGCCGGTTCTCGTCAGGACCGCTGAAGCCGCCCTGAGCCGGCTGGAGACCGATCGCCCGGACGCCATCCTGCTCGACATCACCCTGCCTGGCCTGTCGGGGCTCGAGTTCCTGCAACTGCGTCCGGTTCGCAGCTCCGGTCTGCCCATCGTGGCTGTCTCCGGTGTCGCCACCGAGAGCCAGGCCCGTCAGTGCTTGCGCCTGGGCGCGATGGATTTCATCGGCAAGCCCGTTGCGCTCGACCGGCTGGGCACGGTGCTCGCCTACCTGGAACCCCACGCGCTCCAGCGTCAACTCGTCGTGGCCGAGCGCGCGCGGGACCGGCGGGGAAACGCTCGCGTGCGGATGACCTTTCCCGTGCGCATCATCGGCTACGACGGCACCCAATCGGAGGGATGGGCCTTCGATCTGAGCCCGACCGGGATCCGTATCCGGAACGGAGCGGCGCTGCCCACGGGGATCGCGGTCAGGCTCGTCTTCGTGCCGCCCGACGGCCGAGGATCGATGTCCCTGGTGGCGCTCCTCGTTCGCAGCAACGAGGAGGGGCATGCCTTCCGCTTCGCCAACCTCACCGCCCCCGAGCGCGAACGCCTCATCGCGTTCGCGCGGTACGCGCCACCCTAGGTCCGGCTAGGCCGCCGTCAGCACGGCCAGGGCCGCCTCACGCTCCTTTCGGGCCAGCCGGGCCAGGACCTCGCCCGCCAGCCTGACGGCTCGCTGCTCGCCCTCGGGATCCGTGAGCACCAGCCGACGGAAGGCGCCGGCGAGCCCGGTGGCGACGGGGAAGCCGTCACCGGCTTCGCTGGCGGCGGCGGTCATGACGCTCTCCAGCAGGCGATCGAGGTGCGCCAGCATCCGGCGGCGCACCTCACCGTAGCCCTTCACGAGCTGAGCGGCGGCGGCGACCTCGCGGCCCAGCGCCGGGTCCCGGTCCTGGGCGCTCCGGACCGCCGCCAGCCAGCGCTCCATCCGCTCGTGCTCTCGCCGCGCCCGGTACGAGTGGGGCCGGAGCCAGCGGCACCGGGCGAGGAGCCAGAGTCGCAGGAAACCGAGCACCGTCGTCGTCCGGACGTGCTGGCCGAGCGCGGGCCGGCCGTGAGGCCAGCGCCGCTCGGCCCAGCGGGCAATGGGGGCGACGAGGCGTTCAGGCAGGATGCCGTAGATCTCGTCGAGGTCGGGCTTGAGATAGTCGGTGACGATCACCTCGGCCTCTCGAGCCCCCACCTCCTCACGGATGCGGGCGAACCGGCCAGCCCGTGTCTTGAGGTCGGCGACGCGGATGGCGTCCTCGTAGGTCATCCACACTGCGAGATGCTTGGCCACGAGCCGGGCGACTTCGGGATCGCGACCCGGAGCGGCGAAGGGGGCAAGACGCTCGAGGTACCGCGCGGCATAGCGTTCGTCCTGGTAATCGACGAGCCGGGCCAGCGCCTCGCCAACCAGGGGCCGTAAACCGTCGGGAACCCCGGCGAGTGCGCCGGCAAGGACCGGGGCCGGACGGAGCACCCGCGAGGCGGCCACCCGCGGTAGCGCGGCACCGACCCGGCTCGAGGAGTGTCCGGCCTGGAAGCCGCGCAGATTGGCGTCCACACCGACCCCCCGGCCCGCGATGGCTGCCCGGTACGCCTCAGCACGGATCGGCAGCGCGCCGCTAGCCGCCAGCGCTCCCAGAAGGACTGCGTTCACTTCGCTGTCATGCTGCCGGGCCAGCGCCAGCGCGTCGAACGCGATCAGGGTCCGCGCAAACGCGCGGGCGGCGCCCTCCAGCTGCCCGGCCGGGTAGATGGCGCCGCTGGTGGCCACCTTTTCATGGATCGAGTAGAGCCGATGCGTGCTGGCAATGATGGTGGTGCGGGTGGCGGACGGCATCCCGTTCTCGATGGCGCGCCCTACCTCCAGGAACTCGGGCGCCAGCAGTACGTCGAGCGCGCCAGGGATCGGATAGAGGGAGAAGGCGGGCACCTTCGCGCCGGGGCTGGAGAAGACCTCTACGTAGTATGTCGTCGAGCCCGTGCGCTGGGCCACACCGGGGATCGAGGTCGAGTGGGCGGTGAGACCGTCGTGGAGCGCGGCCTCCACGATCCACTCGGCCAACACACCCCCGCCCTGGCCCCCCACCGCCGGGATGAGCAGGGAGAACAGTCGGGGTTCGCCGCCGAGGGCTGACGCCGGTTCGCTCACGCGGCGGCCAGGCGCGCGATGACCGCGGCCCGCAGGCGTCCCAGCCAGCGGCGCCAGCGGGCGGGATTGTGAACCAGCCGCACCTCGTAGAACGACGGACAGAGGACGGCGGCGTGGGCCACCTCGCCGCACACCCCACAGCCGACGCACGTTTGATCGACGTGGGCGATCGGATCGTCGCGCAGGGGATCGGGGCTCTCCCGCAGCGTCAGCGACGGGCAGCCATTGACCCGCATGCACGAGTGGTCGCCCGTGCACACGTCGGGATCGACGCCGAAGCGGGGCTGGACCGCGGACTGCCCCGAGGCGACCCGGCGGCGCAGCAGCGGCCGCTCCCGACGCTGGCGCTCGAGCTGACATTCGCCGCGGGCGATGATCACCTTGAGGCCTTGGTAGCGTGTGGTCAACGCGTCGCGGAGCGTCCGCAGCATCTGGCCGATCTGATAGCTGTCGACCGTCCGGATCCACTTGACGCCCACCCCGCGCAGGGCCTCGGGGATCGTCATGCCCGTCGGCTCGCCGCGCGCGTTCCGGCCGGTGGAGGGGTTGTGGTGCTGGCCCGTCGCCGACGTGTAGAAGTTGTCGAGGATCACCAGCACCGAGTCCTGCTTGTTGAAGACGGCATTGGCCACGCCGTTGTTGAGCCCGTTGTGCCAGAAGCCGCCATCGCCCATGACGGACACGACGCGTCTGGCGAACAGAGGCGCGACCGCGCTCGCCGAGGCCAGCCCCATCCCGTAGCCGAGAACCGAGTTGCCCACGTTGAACGGCGCCTGCGTCGAGAAGGTGTGGCAGCCGATATCGGCGGCCACGTGCGTGTCACCGATCGCCGGCTCGCGGGATCGCAGCAGCTTCATCGCGCTGAATACCGGGCGCTCCGGACAGCCGGTACAGAAGGTGGGCGGCCGCTTGGCCACCGGGGTCGGCAGGACGTTCCGAATCGCGGCCTGGTGACCCATGAGCGCCTCGTAGCGTTCCACCACCAGCGACGCGGGCACCCGCGGGCTGGCGGCCGTGGCCAGGAACTTCTGGAGGCCGCTGATGACGAGCTGGGGCACGTACTCGCCGTGTGGCGAGAGCAGGTCCTTGCCGTGGATCGCCACCTCCAGGCGGGCGTCGTGGGCCAGCGCCTTCAGCTCCTGCTCGAGGTAGTTGGGCATCCCCTCCTCGACGACGAGGACCTGCCGCTTGCCCCTGAGGAACCCGATCAGCTCCTCGGGCACGGTGGGATGCAGCACGTTGAGGACGAGGAGCGGGATCGCGGTTTGACCGTAGACGTCGGCCAGCCCCATCGCGTGCAGGCCACGGAGGGTGGTGTTCCAGAGCCCGCCCTGCATCACGATCCCGACATCCGAGGCTTCGCCCGGATGATGCTCATTCAGGCGCCGCTCGACGATGTACCGGCGAGCCGCGGGCAGCCGCCGCTCGAACTTCTGGGCCTCCATGGCGTAGGTGAAGGGCGGCAGGTTGATCCGGTCCAGGCTGAAGGCCGGGGCGGCCAGCGGCGCCCGCAGGCTGACCCGGGGCGGCACGTTATCCTTGCACACCAGCGTGCCCCGCATGTGGCAAGCCCGGATACGGATACTGAAGAAGACCGGCTCGTGGCAGGCCTCGCTGAGACCGAACGCCTCCTCGACGAAGCGCGCGAACGTGGGCAGGCTGTTCCGGGGATCGATGAGCGGGATACTCGACTTCAGCGCCGCCGAGTGCGTCCGCTCTTGCAGGATGCTGGCCCCCTCGCCGTAGTCTTCACCGATCACGATGAGAGCGCCCCCGATCACTCCCGCCGAGGCGACGTGCGAGAGCGCATCGGAGGCCACGTTGGTGCCGACCACCGATTTCCAGGTCACCGCGCCCCGCGTCGGGTAGTTGATGGAGGCGCCCAGCAGCGCGGCAGCGGCGGCCTCGCTCCCCGACTGCTCGAAGTAGATGCCGAGAGGCCTGAGGAGCGTCTCATTGGCGTCGGCCAGCACGTCGAGCAGATGGGAGATCGGGGCCCCGGGATAGCCGCCCACGTAGCTGACGCCGGACTGCAGCAGCGCCTTGGTGATGGCCAGAATACCTTCGCCGCGCAGGACCTGTCCGGCCCCGTACCCGAGCTGCTTGACGTCCTCGGCGAAGGTTCGTTCAGCCATTGGGGTCCTGCCTTGCGCCGGATTCTATCAGAGGGAGCGAACCGCCGCGTCAGTGGGCCAATGTCCAACACATTGGACATTGACGAGAATGGAGGATGGCGCCACGCTGGGCAATGCATCCGCATTACGTGCCCATCGACAGCCAGTTCCTCAAGCGACTGTACGTAGACGAACAGCTTACGGCGGAGGAGATCGCGGGGCAACTGGGCTGTGCTCCGACCACCGTTCTGCGACGGCTCCGGAAGTTCGGGATCGCGGCACGACCGCAAGGACCTCAGATCGCCAATTCCAATGCGCTGCCATCACCGTACGTCTGGTCACCTGACCTGGCCTACGTGGTTGGTCTCATGGCAACCGACGGCAACCTGTCGCGGACGCGCTGGGGCCTGTCGCTGGCGTCGAAGGACTCGGAGTTGCTGGAGACCGTTCGACGCTGCCTGCGCCTCACGAACGCCATCACCCCGTACACCGACAGCCTGTGCTATCACATCCAGTGGAGGGACCGCCGTCTCTACACCTGGCTCGTCGAGATCGGTTTGATGCCGGCCAAGAGCTTGACGCTCGGACCTCTGAAGATTCCCGAGGAATACTTTGCGGACTTCTTCAGAGGGTGTATCGACGGCGACGGTACTGTTCTCGTTTATGAGGATCAGTATCACGTCGCGAAGAAAAAGAGCTACGTTTACGATCGCCTGTATGTCTATCTCTATTCGGCGAGTCTGCCGTTTTTGAATTGGGTGCGTGCCCGCATCTGCACGACGCTTGGAGTCTCCGGAGCGATTAACGAGAGGAGAAAAGGGGACCGCGCGTGTTGGAGCCTCCGCTACGCCAAAGCGGAGTCGATTCGCCTCCTCGGCTGGATTTATTATGCAGCCGACGTGCCGTGTCTTCTCCGCAAACGCGAGAAGGCCGAACGCTATCTCTCTCCGTTGGGTTTCAGCCCGTCACGGCCCCAGGGCCGGCCAAGAGTAGGGTGGTTGTACAATGAGGTGATCGCGGATTTGGGCCGGGGTGGAGGAACTGGAAGGCTCGCGGCGCTCAAAACGCCGTGCCCGCAAGGGCGTGCGGGTTCGAATCCCGCCCCCGGTACCATTCCTTGACAACGTTCTTCACCGCCCTGTAACGTGACCCCTCGCGTGGGGCTGTAGCTCAGTTGGGAGAGCACAAGGCTGGCAGTCTTGGGGTCAGGGGTTCGAATCCCCTCAGCTCCACCATCCTCGGGACGGGGCAGGCGTCGCGACAACACACCGCCTGCCCCGTCGATGTTTCAAGGGCCTCGGTCATGCGACGCGGCCGCGGTTGATTCCCCTCGTGGCGGTCCTTCCACTATAATTCCCGCCACCGACTCACGAACGCGTGCCCCTGCGAGGAGGCTCCCATGCCGACGTCTCGCGTCAGCCGCCGCACCCTGCTCCGAACCGCCGCGGCCACCACGGCCCTGGTCGCCGTCCCCCGGCTGCTGCGGGCCCAGCCCAAGACCATCAAAGTCGGCGCGATCCATCCGGTCACCGGTCCGCTGGCCGAGGTCGGCCAGCTCCAGCGCATCAGCGCCCAGCTCGCCGTCGACGCCACCAACGCGGCCGGCGGTATCAAATCGATGGCGGGGGCCAGGCTAGAGTTGCTGACCGGCGACTCGGAGAGCAAGGCCGAAGTGGCGCGGACCGTCACCGAGCGTCTGGTCAACGACGGGGCCGCGGTGATCATGGGGGGGTTCCACTCCGGCCACATCATGGCCATGGTCCCGGTGGCTCAACAGCGCCGCGTGCCCTTCATCATCGACATCGGCGCGGCTGACGTGATCACGCGAAACGTCGCGCAATCGGTGAAGGAGGGGAAGCAGAAGACCCAGTACGTCTACCGCATCTTCCCTTCAACCAGCACGTTCGGCGCCCGGGCCGTGCAGCATATGACCGGCGTCTTCAAGGAGACGAAGGTCTCGCCCAAGCGCGTCGTCGTCATGTACACCAACGACGCCTTCGGCAAGCCGCAGTCCGAGTCCTTCGTGAGCGCCGTCAAGGCGGCCTCGCCGGGCTTCGACATCGTCGAGGTGATCCCCTATCCCGAGGACGCCAAAGACCTCTCCACCGAGGTCTCCCGGGTCAAGGCCCTCAAGCCCGATATCCTGTCACCGATCACGCGACCGGCCACGGCCATCCTGTTGTTCCAGGAGCTGACCCGACAGCGCGTGGACCTGATGGGGGTCGTGAGCCCCGGGGCGCCGGGCATGACCCAGCCCCGGCAGCTCGAGATCCTCAAGGAGCATCTCGAGTTTGTGATGGCCAGCGTGCCGTGGCCGAACGTCAAGAGCCCGCGAACCCAGCGGGTCGGCGCGGAGTACTCGAAGCGAACGAGCGGCAAGAGCATGGACGAGACGTCGTTCAGCTACGATGCCATTCAGGTGATCGCCGACGTCCTGGAGCGAGCCCGGTCCACGGACCCTGACGCCCTCGTCGAGGCGATCCGGAAGACCAACTTCAACGACCCCATCATGGTTTCGGCCGGCCCGATCCGATTCGATGAGGTCGGGGAAAACGTCAGCGCCACCACGGCGATGGTGCAGATTCTCAAGAACAAGCCGCTCGTGGTCTGGCCCCGGGACGCGGCGCAAGCCCCGCCGGTCTTCCCGCGGCCCCGGGTCTAGGGATTCCGGGGGCGGCGACTCGCCCCACGACCCACGTGGATCCCACGCTCATCGGCCAGGCCCTGCTCAATGGAATCCTGTTCGGCGGCGTCTACAGCCTCATGGCCGTGGGGCTCTCGCTCATTTTCGGGGTCATGCGCGTGGTGAATTTCGCCCACGGTGACATGATGGTCTGGGGGATGTACCTGGCCCTGGTGCTGGCCGAGCGC
Organism: Candidatus Methylomirabilota bacterium; assembly: GCA_036556905.1. Lineage (GTDB taxonomy): Bacteria > Methylomirabilota > Methylomirabilia > Rokubacteriales > CSP1-6 > 40CM-4-69-5. Next base: position 58,178 of record DATBIM010000092.1, on the reverse strand, counting down.
GCCCGCCTCGACCCCTACCTCGGATTCGTCCTGTGCGCCGGCCTGCTCTTCCTGCTTGGCGCCGTCGTGCAGCGGGTGCTGGTCGACCGCGTCGTCGACTCCGCGCACGAGATGCAGATCCTCCTCATGCTCGGGGTCGCGCTCGTGCTCGAGAACACCGCGCTCGTCATTTTCGGTCCCGATCCCCAGCGCGTAGCTTCACCGCTGACCACCGCCACCATCTGGCTCGGCCCACTGTTCGTCGACGTGGCGCGGCTCACGACCTTTGTCGTGGCCATCGCCCTGACCATCGCGCTCTATCTCTTCCTGGCCCGGACCCGGCCCGGCCAGATGATCCGCGCCGCCGCCGATAACACCTACGGCGCCCTCGTCGTCGGTGTGAACGTGCCCCGCGTCTACATGGTGGCCTTCGGCATCGGCGCCGCCTGCGTGGGGGCGGCCGGGGCGCTGGTCTCCGCCTTCCTGCCATTCCAGCCGGCCTCCGGCCTCTCCGCCTCGGTGACCTCGTTCAATATCGTCATCATCGGCGGTATGGGCAGCCTGCTGGGGGCGTTCTGTGGGGGGTTGGCCGTGTCGATCGCCGAATCCCTGGGGGCGGTCTTCCTCTCGCCCTCGCTCAAGGAGCTCGTGAGCTTCTCCCTGTTGGTCCTCATTCTGCTCTTTCGCCCGGCCGGCCTGTTCGGTCGGCGAACCCCATGAGGTGGGCCGGGCTCGTCCTCGTGGCCCTCCTGCTCGCGCTGCCGGCCATCCTCAGCTCCTACGCGATAACGATCTTCATCGTCATCTTCTTCTACGCCTTCCTGGGCCAGGCCTGGAACATCGTGGGGGGCTATGCGGGCCAACTCTCGATCGGGCACGCCGCCTTCGTCGGCGTCGGCGCCTACACCGCGGCCATCCTGGCCCGCGACACCGGGCTCACCCCCTGGGTTGGCATGTTCGTGGGCGGGGCCTGCGCGGCGGCCCTCGGCACCGTGATCGGCTATCTCGGCTTCCGCTTCGGTCTGCGGGGATTCTATTTCGCGCTCCTCACCGTCGCCTTCGCCGAGATCGCCAGGATCGTGACGGCGAATCTGGAGGCCACCGGCGGGGCGCTGGGCCTGTACATTACGTTCACCGGCGATCCCCGGCAGTTCCAGTTCTCGAGCAACCTGCCGCATTACTACATCGCGCTGGCGCTCATGCTCGTGGCCACCGGCGTTGCCGGCGGGATCGAGCGCCGGCGGCTCGGGGCCTACCTGGCGGCCATCCGAGATGACGAGGCCGCCAGCGAGGCCCTCGGGGTCAACAGCTTCCGCTACAAGATGATCGCCATCGTTATCTCGGCCTTCCTGACGGGCATGGGCGGGACCTTCTACGCCTTCTATTTCCTCTCGCTCCAGCCGAACACCGTATTCGGTGTCCCGTTTTCGGTGGAGATCGCCCTGCGGGCGATCGTCGGCGGCTCGGGCACGCTGCTCGGCCCCATTCTCGGCTCGTTCCTGCTCACCCCGCTCGCCGAATTCTCACGCGCCTACTTCGCCACCGGCGGCTGGACCGGCGTGCATCTCATCGCCTACGGCCTGCTGCTCATTGTGGTCGTCCTCTTCCTTCCCCAGGGGGTCTATCCCTACCTCCGCCGGCTGGTGGGTGAGGGGCAGCGGAGCTGAGGATGGCCGCACTCTTGGAGGTCGAGCAGGTCTCCAAACGCTTCGGGGGACTGCAGGCCGTGAAGGAGCTCAGTCTCACGGTCACCGAGGGTGAGATCGTCGCCCTCATCGGCCCGAACGGAGCGGGGAAGACGACCGCGTTCGCCCTCATCTCGGGCTTCCTCCACCCCGATGCCGGCCAGATCCGCTTTCGCGGCCAGTCGACCGTGGGCCGCACCCCGCATCAGCTCTGCGCGCTGGGCATAGCCCGGACGTTTCAGATCGTCCGCCCGTTCCTCCGTCTCACTGTCATGCGGAACGTCGTGGTCGGCGCCCTGTTGCGGCATCCCCACGTTCCCACCGCCACGGCCCGGGCCGAGGCCGTGCTCGAGGAAGTCGGGCTAGCCGCCAAACGCGACCAGCCGGCCAGCAGACTCACCCTGGCGGACCGCAAACGCCTCGAGCTGGCGCGGGCCCTGGCCACGGAGCCGGCGCTGCTGCTCCTCGACGAGGTGATGGCCGGGCTCAATCCGATCGAGACCGAGCGACTGGTCGAGCTGATTCGCGCCATCAATCGCCGCGGAGTCACCATGCTGCTCATCGAGCACGTGATGCGGGCGGTCATGGCGATCTCCCAGCGCGTGGTGGTGCTCAGCGGCGGCCAGCAGATCGCCGAGGGCCCTCCCGCGCGGGTGTCGTGCGATCCCCGGGTGATCGAGGCTTACCTCGGAGACGAGCATGTCGGCGCTGCTCAGGGTTGACCACATCGACGTCAGCTACGGCGACCTCGCCGCCGTGAGAGGCGCGAGCCTCGAGATCCAGCCGGGTGAGGTCGTGGCCCTCATCGGATCCAATGGAGCCGGCAAGACCACGACCCTGCGAGCGATCTGCGGGCTGTTGCCGCTTCGCGGAGGGCGGGTCGAGTTCGAGGGTGAGCGGATCGACGGCCTGCCCCCGTCGCGCGTGGTGGCCCGAGGCATCGCGCATGTGCCCGAAGGCCGCCAGCTCTTTCCCTCGCTGACCGTGCGGGAGAACCTCGAGCTGGGAGCGAGCTGCCTCCCCCGCGCGACGAAGAACGCCGAGACCCTCGAATGGGTGTTCCAGCTCTTCGCCCACTTGCGGGAACGCCAGCGTCAGCTCGCGGGAACCCTGTCGGGCGGCGAGCAACAGATGGTGGCCATTGGCCGCGGGCTGATGGCCCGGCCGAAACTCTTGCTGCTCGACGAACCGTCCCTGGGTTTGGCCCCGGTGGTGGTCCGCGACATCTTCGCCAACCTCGCGGCCATCAACCGGAACGGGACGACGATCCTCCTCGTCGAGCAGAACGTGCTCCGGGCGCTGCAGCTCTCTCATCGCGGCTACGTCATGGAGAACGGGCGCATCGCGCTGCACGACACGCGCGAGGCTCTCCGGCAGAACCCGCACATCAAGCGAGCGTACCTGGGGTTGTGATCGTGCCCCCCCACCCCACCTCCGCCCTCCGCTTCGCGCCCGTGGAGGTCGAGGTCGAGCATCGCCCGGACGGTACCCGGCTCCTGCGCTCGCCGCGGGCGCTCGCCCCTTACGGCCGCGCGCTCGGCGAATGGCTGATCCAGTGGGCCGCGCGCCGGCCCGCCCACGTGTTCCTGGCCGAGCGGGCCGCCGCGTCCTGGCGTACGGTCACCTACCGGGAGGCGCTGGATGCCGCCCGACGCATCGGTCAGTCTCTGCTCGACCTCGGCCTGGGCGCGGACCGCCCGGTGATGATCCTCTCTGACAACGGCGTGGACCACGCGTTGCTCGCGCTGGGGGCGATGCACGTCGGTGTGCCGGTGGCGCCGATCTCGCCCGCCTATTCGTTGATGTCCCGAGCCTTCGGCAAGCTCCGGCACATCAGCGCATTGATCCGCCCCGGCCTGGTCTGGGCCGACGAGCCGGCAAAATTCGCCGCGGCGCTCGACGCCATCGACGCCACCGTCACGCCGATGACGATGCTCCTGGGGGCCACGCCCACCCCACGGGTGGACGAGACCTTCGCCGGCATTGGTCCGGACACCATCGCGAAAATCCTCTTCACCTCGGGATCGACTGGCACCCCCAAGGGTGTCATCAACACACATCGGATGCTCTGTGCCAATCAGCAGATGCTCGTGCAGGGCTGGCCATTTCTCGAGGAGCGGCCTCCCGTGATCGTTGACTGGCTACCCTGGAATCACACCTTCGGCGGCAACCACAACTTCAACATGGTGCTCCGTAACGGCGGCACCCTGTACGTAGACGGCGGCAAGCCAGCCCCCGGACTCATCGAGACCACCGTTCGGAATCTCCGCGAGGTCGCGCCGACCATGTACTTCAACGTGCCACGCGGGTTCGATCTGTTACTGCCGTTTCTGGAGTCTGACCCCGACCTCCGCCGCACCTTCTTTACTCGGCTCGACCTCATCTTCTACGCTGGCGCCGCCTTGCCCCAACCGCTCTGGGACCGCCTGCGCCGCGTGGCCGAAGCGGAGAACGCCGGCGGGCTCGCGATGCTGTCGGCCTGGGGCTCCACCGAGACCGGGCCACTGGCGACGCACGTCCACTTTGCGATCGATCGGGCCGGGGTGATCGGCCTGCCCGTCCCCGGCTGCGAGCTGAAGCTTCTGCCTTCGGGCGGCAAGCTGGAGGCGCGTGTCCGTGGCCCCCACGTGACCCCCGGTTATTACGGGAACGCCGAGGAGACGAGCCGGGCGTTCGATGAGGAGGGGTTTTACCGGATCGGCGATGCGCTGGCATTCGCCGATCCCACCGATCCGACCAAGGGCCTGGTCTTCGACGGCCGGGTGGCCGAGGATTTCAAGCTGGCCACCGGCACCTGGGTCCACACCGGCGCTGTCCGAATCGCGCTGATCGCCGCGGGCAGCCCGCTCATCCAGGACGCGGTGATCACCGGGCACGACCGGGACATGGTGGGCGCGCTCGTCTTTCTGAATCCCGCGGCAGCCAGCGGCGTCAGCCCCGTCGTCATCCGGACGCAGATCGCCTCGGCGCTGACGAGGCTCGCCACCGAGTCCGGCGGGAGCTCCACCTACCCGGCCCGGGCATTGGTCATGACCGAGCCGCCCTCGATCGATGCCGATGAGATCACCGACAAGGGCTATATCAATCAGCGCATGGTCCGCGAGCGCCGGGCCACCCTGGTGGAGAGGCTGTATGCGGTCCCGCCGCCCGCCGACGTGATTACGGCGCAATGCGTCAGCCCTCCCGCGGCTTGACGGCCTCGGGAACTGATCCTATGCTGCCGTTCTCATCATCGCGTGGCCGGAAGGAGTGTCGCCGTGAAGGTCGTCTGCGCGTGGTGCCGATCCGAGGGGCGGGAGGGCTTGATCGGGGAGCGACCTCCTCTCGACGACCGGCGCGAGACCTCTGGCGTGTGCTGGATGCACAAGCTGGAAACTTTACAGCGGACCCGCACGAGCATCGCCGACCGGGAGGCCCCCATCCGGGACGGCCAGGTCCGCTTCCTGGTCATCGTGGCCCGTCACGCCGTCGATCTCTTTGCCCGTGTCAGTGATCAGTTTCTTGACGATCCCCGGGTTCAGGTGCTCATGGACCGTCGTCGCGGCGAGCGCCGACGGGCGATCCTGTCCCACCACCCCGAGCGCCGGAGCCAGGAGCGACGGCGGGCCCCCGACTACTGGGAGGATATCCGGCGCCACCCGGTCGTCATCGTTCCGACCTGGAAAGCCCGGGAGAGCCGGCCGCCGGCCGCGACACCGCACCCGAGTCCCGCCTACGAGGTTAAGACCATGGAGAGCACGGACACCATCACGCAAGCCTGGCATCAGATCGAGACCTGGGTCCGCGACAGCCAGCACATGGTGAGCCACGTCATCCCCTCGCTCATGCAGGAGTGCGACGAGCTACGCAAGCGGGCCGACTCGGCCGAGGCCCACGTCGCCCGCCTCAAGCGCGAGGTCGAGGACCTGCAGGGCGAACTCACCAAGCTGGGCGGTGAGGTGGGCCGCCTCACCGACGAGCGCGCAGTCATGAGCGGAGTGGTCGAGCGCGGGATGAGTGAGATTGCCCGCATGGCCGGCGAGGTGCTCACCGCGCTCAAGGAGCGGTGAGGAAGGCAACGGGCGCCCGATGGCGCCCGTCGCCGCGGGCTTAACGGGCTACGGCGACCCTGATCTCGTTGCGGACGGCCCGCACGCCGCTCGTTCCCCGGGCCAGCTCGCTGGCTCGGGCGGCGGCCCGGGCATCGGCGACCGCCCCCATCAGCGTGACCACCGCGTTGTCCGAGCGGACGGTGATGTCAGCGTCCTTGAGCATCCTCTCCCTGTCGAGCCGGGCCTGCACGCCCTTCTTGATGTCCTTGTCCCGCGCGTCAACGGCCGGCCGCTGGGTGTCGGGGACGATCTGCAGGACGTTGCGCACCGCCTTCACCCCGTCGGTGCCGTGCATGATCTGTTCGGCCAGCCGCCGCTCTTCGGCGCTCGCCACCTTGCCGCGCAGGGTGACCACTCCCGCGTGCGTCTCAACGCTGACGGCGCGGGTGATGCGGCGGTCGGCAATGAGCTTGGCCTTGGCCTTGGACGTGATCCACGAATCCTTGATGGCGCGGCCGGTGCTGCTCATGATCCCCGGGCTGCTCTCGGGCGAGCGCTCGGCCTGAGACGTCTGGCGAGCGCCGCTCGGCGTCTGCGCGAGGACGATGCCGGGCCACACCAGAAGCGTCAGAGTCAGGATCATCACCCGTGTCATGCGCCACCCCCTCGACCGAGAGCTCAGCAAAGAGGGTGCCGGCGGTAAATCACCGGAAACGCAAAACCTCTCGGACCGAGTCCCGCCGTTCTGGCACGGTCGGCGGTGCAGCGATGACAACGGTGTTTCACGGCCGGGCCTCGCGCCTTCGCCGTAGCTCACGTTCGGCAGCCCCAGGCGTCGGCTGGGGCAATCGCACGGTCCTTCCTCCGAGAGAGAAGCCACGGATCGGGATCTCCGACGTGTCAAGAAACTGCTAGACTCAGTTCCCTGTGCGACCCGGCGCGCTCGATGGCCTGCGTGTGCTCGATCTCACCAGTCAGCTCTCCGGGCCGTATTGCACCATGCTCCTCGGTGACCTCGGCGCCGATGTCGTCAAGGTCGAGCGGCCTGGCCACGGCGACGAGATGCGCGCCGGCGCTCCCCATCTAGCCGGCGAGTCGGCACCCTTCATGACCGTCAACCGCAACAAGCGCAGCGTCGTTATCGATCTCAAGAGCCCCGACGGTCTCGCCGTGGCTCGCCGCCTCGCCACGCAGGCCGAGGTGGTGGTCGAGAACTGGCGGCCGGGCACCGCCGCTCGGCTCGGTCTGGGCTACGCGACCATCCGCGACGTCAACCCCCGTGTCATCTACTGCTCAATCTCGGGCTTCGGGCAGACCGGGCCCTATGCCGGCCGGGGAGGCTTCGACCGCGTCGCCCAGGGCATGTCCGGAGTCATGTCGATCAACGGCGAGGAAGACGGCCCTCCGCTCCCGCTGCCGCTCCCGGTTGCCGACATCGGCACGGGGATGTTCGGCGCGCTCGCGATTCTGGCCGCGCTGCAGGCCCGGGCGCGTACCGGGCAAGGGCAGGCCATCGACACCTCGCTGCTGGAGACACCGATCGCGTGGTCGGTGTACGAAGCGGCCAGCTTCTTCGCCACCGGTGAAGTGCCCGCCCGCCTGGGTCCGGGGCATCGCACGAACGCGCCGTACCAGGCCTTCCGCACCGCCGACGGCTGGATCAATATCGGCGGTGGCTCACCGACCTTTTGGCCCCTGATCTGCCGCGTCGTCGGCGCTGATGGCCTCGTCGACGACCCGCGCTTTACCACGCCCGCCCTGCGGGTACAGCACCGCAAGGCACTGGAGGCGCTCCTCGAAGCCAGGTTCCGGACGGCACCGACGGCGGCGTGGCTCGAGCGCCTGGAGCAGGTCGGGGTCCCGGCGGGCCCCATCCTCAACTACGCGGAGGTCTTCGCCGACCCCCACGTCCAGCAGCGGGAGATGGCAGTGGAAGTGGATCACCCGCAGGCCGGACGTACCCGGGTGCTCGGCATTCCCTACAAGCTGTCGGCGACGCCGGGCAGCATCCGCCGGCCGGCGCCCCGGCTCGGCCAGCACACGGTCGAAGTCCTGCGTGAGGCAGGATACGACGAGACCGCGATCCGGGAACTCCTCGCGCGGCGAATCGCCGTCAGTCCTTGAACTCCTGATCCAGAATCTCGCGGATGAACCGGTCGATCGACACCGGGTAGAAGTGCGCGTCGGGAGTGACGATCACCCCGGTGTTGATGATTTCGCGCTGGGCCAGTTCCTCGAGCACCCGATGCAGGTGGTCCTCCGGACCCCGCGTGTGCCGCCGGATCTGGAGGTCCTCGCTCTCCAGCATGAGGCGGGGAGCGTAGCGGAAGGTGAAGACGCGAGCCAGCAACGTGTGGTGCATCAGTTCGCGCTCCCCGAACAGCTCGCCGTAGGTGGGACCGTCCCGGCCCGGGGTGATCACCATGCGGGGTGAGACCCGGATCCGGCCCCGGACCTCCACGGATTTCCCCGGCTGCTCTCGTTCGGCCCCCACCAGGATGTAGGGCAACGTGTGGTAGCCCGCGATGATCCCGGTGAGGGGGCGCCGGATCACCCGCGTCTCCTCGAAGACGTGGCGAAGCCACTCGGGGTCGTCCCAAGCTTCCGGCATCGAGTACCAGTGTACGGCATCCTGACCTCGTTGACTTCTGCCCACGGTCGGTGCGAGGCTCGTGGCGATGGACGATCGTGCCATCGACCGGGGTGGCGGCCGGATCGAGTGGCTGCACTTCTGCGAGCGGTGCGGGGAGAGGATGGAAGAGCAGAAGTGCAAGATCGTGTGCCACAAGTGCGGCAGCCTCAGAGACTGTAGCGACCCCTGAGGGGCTCAGCGGGCATTCACCATCCGGTGGACCACCCACCGTCCGGGCCAGCCCTGCACCCGGCCGGCGTCGAGCAGCGTCCCCGCCCCGACCAGACGGCGCACGGCCCCCACGACCTCCTCCGGGCGCACGCCAAAGAGGCGAGCCAGATGGGGTAAGCGGCTGAAAACCGCGCCCCGCAAGTAGCGCTCGAGCAGTTGGTCGAGAGCCGCCTGGCGACGCAATCTCCGGCCGCTGTCCACCTCGTCCGGCAACCAGGCCTCGAGCAAATCCCAGCGGTAGGAGAACGTCGGCTCGTAGCGCTCCGCGGTCTTGACGACCCACAGGCCCTGCTGCAATTCGGCCATGGCCCGTTCGAACTCGCGGGTCTTGGCCGGTTCCAACATGAAGGCGTTGGCCCGCAGCTCCCGGGTGAACAGCGGATGCTCGGTGATGAGGACGTCCATCAGGCGGCGAGCGGTCAGGCTCAGATGGCCGGCGGCGTACTCCGCGCGGTAGTCCGGAGCGCGCTGACGGCCTCGGACCAGCGCGTAAAACGCCGGAAAGAGGTCGAGGGCCACGAGCAGGGGACGCGCCTTGAGGAGCTTGCCATAGTAGACGTGCCGGGCCGCGGGCAGCCGATCCTTGAGGTCCCAGGTCAGGCCGACCCCGACGTCATGATGGGAGCGGCGGGGCCAGCGCGGCCGCGCGCGGCCCACCACCGCCTCCCAGAGACACGCCACTCCCTCGGGAAAACGGTAGAAGGTCGAGCAGAAACCCACGTCGGCAACGAAGGCCACGGCGCTCCGCGGACCTCGTACCCGCAGCGCGGGTCGCTGCCGAAAGTGGCGCTCGCGCAGGTCCGTCAGTGTGGCGGCCTCCAGGGCGGGCGTCACCGTGGCACCCACGCTTCGGTCGGTGCCGGGGCGGAAGCGGGCGAGGGCGGCGTCGCCCCCATCCGCTCGGCCACCGCCGCCGCCAGCTCGGCGCCGAAGATGAAGATCGTCGTCGAGTAGTAAATCCATATGAGCACCGCTACGCCGATACCGAAGGAGCCATAGAGCTTGCCGTAGAATCCGAACAAGGCGATGTAGGCGCCGAAGGCCCGGCCGGCCACCGCCCAGAGCACGGCGACCGCCACCGTGGCCGTCGCCGCCGCCCGTACCGGCACCCAGGTATTGGGGAAGGCTCGGTACACGAAGAACAACAGCCCGCCACCCACCAGGTACACGAGAGCCACCGAGACAATCCACCTCAACGGAAGATCGGGCAGCGGCACGGGGGTCAGTCGCACGAAGTCACCCAGGGCAGCCAGGATGACGACGGCTACCGTGTAGCCCACCATCAGCGAGCCGACGACGATGACGGCGAAGAGATCGAAGAGGAATCCCCGGATCAGACCGCGGTGGACCGCGACGCGGAAGGCCCGGTTCACCACGGTGCGGGTGAGCGCGAAGAGGCGGCTCACGGTGATGGCCATGCTGACGCCGCCGACGAGCCCGGTGACCGTCCGTTCCTGCATGAGTAGCTTGAGGAACTCCGTCAGCTCGTCTCCGTAGGCCGGCATGAACAGGGAGGCCGTCTCAAGGATGTATTCGGCGATATCCTCGGACTCGAGCAGGAAGCCGGCGACCGAGAAGAGGATCAGGGCCAGCGGGGCCAGGCAGCAAAGGAACGCGAACGAGAGCGCCGAGGCCAGCACGAACCCCTGGTCCAGGCCGAACCGATGGCAAGCCACGCGGACGTCGCTGGCGAAGCCGCGCATGGGGGACGCCCTCCTTCGCCCGGCGGCGCGGCGGAGCCGAATCGCCGGGCCGGGTCTCGGCAACTGCTGTATCGTAGCGCGCGACGATGCGCACCTGGAGATTGACGGGGCCGGCCCTGCTGGCCCTGACCTCGCTCACCGGCTGCGCCGTCCTGGAGCGCGGCGACTGGCGCCAGGCACGGCGGGATGCGAGCGGACTTGCCCCCTCGCCGGTGAGCACCCGGGAAGCAGTGGTGCAGGTATACGCCGCGCGCGCCGTCGGGTGGCGCGCGGCAGTCGCCGTTCACAGCTGGATCGCCCTGAAGCCCCGCGGGGCAGCGGCCTACACTCGCTACGAGGTCATCGGCTGGGGCGTCGAGCGGGGCGTGCCGGCCATTCGGGTCAACCGCACCGGTCCGGACAACTATTGGTTCGGCAGCCGTCCGATACTGCTCGTCGACCGCCGCGGCGACGACGTGGATGCCCTGATTGCCCGGATCGAGGCGGCCATCGCCAGCTACCCTTACCGGGAAAGCTACCGGACCTGGCCCGGCCCCAATAGCAACACCTTCGTCGCGTACATCGGCCGCGCGGTGCCAGAGTTGCGCCTCGAGCTACCGCCCACCGCGATCGGCAAGGACTTCCTCCCCGGCGGAGAGCTCCTGGCCCCCACCCCCAGCGGCCTGGGCGTGCAGGTGTCGCTCCTGGGCCTGGCCGGCATCTTGGTCGGTTGGGAGGAGGGCCTGGAGGTCAATGCACTCGGTCTTACCTTCGGTCTGGACGTGAAGGACCCGGCGCTGAAGCTGCCGGGACTGGGACGGCTAGGCGTTCCCTGAGCTCGGGCGGGACCCCGTGGCAGAGCGCCAAAATATTGCGCCGTGGTGCTCGGAGCCGCATGCTAGGCTGCTAAAAAGTCAGCAATCCTCGACTCATTGGGCGTGACGGATGCCCATGCCGGAGGACGACCGACATGGACGGGATGCCAGCCGCCGAGACACGTGAGAAGGTGGCGCACTGGGTGCAGGAGGGGTTACGGCTCCTCCCCCATCTGCCCCCGCTGTTGCACGGTGATACGGCAGCAGCCCGCGTGGTGGAGCTCGAACGGGAGTCCGAGAAGCTGCGCAAGGAAGTTGCTGATCTCCGCCGGGAGCTCGACGAGCTACGCCGAGAGCACGACCGCCTGCGTACGGACCGGGACGAGGTGGCGGTCGTCCTGAACCGGCTCATGGACTCGGTTCAGCCGATCAACCAGATCGCTCAGAAGCTCGGTGTACGCCGGAGTCCCTTCGAGCGAGACCCCAAGGCCTCCGCGGCCGCCCCCGCCCCGACGGGCTCGCCTACGCCCAAGCCCAGCTGAGCGGAGCTAGCGCTTCCGGAAGCCCGCGGTTCCCGGCTGCCGCCGGGTCACCTCGACCGTGACGTCGTAGCGCTTTTCGTTCTCGGCGTCGCCGTTGAACAACCCCACCCACACCGAAGTACACTCCCGACCGAGCCCATTGATGACCGTGCCCTGCGGCACGTGGCGCCGCGCCTGAGGGGCCCCCCCGCGGCCCGCGACCGAGACCACCCAGGCCTGATCGGACGGCACGCCTTTCTCGCTGATGCGAAGTCCAAGATGCCGCGCCTCCTTCACATCGAGGGCTTCGACACGGAAGAATCGCGTCGTGAGGGGAGCGACGGCCGCCGTGAAGTGGTGCTCTCCGAAGCGCTGGTAGGCTTGAGTGAAGCGCTCGGCCTTCTGGTGGGTATCGCCGATGCGCGCGCTCGGACGCTGGAAGACCGTGGTGGTGGTGTCGCCATCCTCGATGCCGCCCGTGGCCCAGGGTACGGTCTTGGGCAAGGCGGCCAACATGACGGCTTTGATGAAGTCGCCGTACCCGACTCCGAGCGCCTGCGCCAGATAGTCGTACAGGCGTCGCCCGAGGGACACGCCGGGTCGAGCCGGAAGCCGAGCCAGCGCGTCCGAGACGAAGTTGGGGACACGCTGCTCGATGTGCTCAAGCAGGATACCGTAGCCGTAGGCCAACATCCCGTCCTCATAGTCGGCGCTGGTCTGAATCGGCACGCTGAGAAAGTAGGGATACTTGGTGAGGACATCGCTGACGGCAGCCGGGAAACCGATCTTCTTGGAACGCATCGACGACCAGTTGGCGCTCGCAGAAATCCACCACTGCGCGGTCTCGAGGCCAGCATCGGCCGTTTCCTCCTCGGCGGCAGCAACCGGCTCGGTGGTCTCCACCTCGGCCACCTCGGCGTTCCGCCGCGCCTCCTCCTCGGCCCGGCGCCGCGCTTCCTCGGCGGCTCGCTCTTGTGCCTCCTGCTGCGCCTCCTGGTCAGCCTTGCGCTTGGCCTCTGCCGCCTTGCGGTTGGCCTCGGCCTCCGCCGCCTGTTGTCGCGCGACCTCCTCGGCCCGGCGTCGCGCTTCCTCCTCGGCCCGCGTCTGGGCCTCCGCTTCGGCCTTGCGCCGAGCCGCCGCCTCCGCGGCCTGCCGCGCTTCCTCCTCGGCTCGGCGCTTGGCCTCCGCCTCGGCCGCCTTGCGGCGCCCTTCCTCCGCGATGACCGCGTTCCGCCGCGATTCGTCTTCGGCTCGACGCCGCGCGTCTTCAGCCTCCGCGGCCTTCCGCCGCGACTCGTCCTCGGCTCGACGGCGTGCGTCCTCGGCCGCCCGGCGTTGCGCCTCCTCCCCGGCCCGGCGCTTGGCCTCCGCTTCGGCGCGGCGCCACGCTTCCTCCGCCTCCGCCGCCTTCCGGCGAGCCTCGTCGTGAGCCTTGCGCCGAGAGTCCTCTCCGCTCCGCGGACGCACCCCCTCCACGACCATGGCGCTATCTTGCTCGTCGCTCTTGCCCCTGGCCTCCGCGATGGGCGGAGCATGCTCCACGGGCGCGCTGGGTCCTTCCTCGGCAGGCTGGCGTCGAGCTCGACGCACATCCCCCTCGACCAGCACGTTCACCAGCACCTCGAGCTCCCGCAGCGTGGTAATAGGCGGTGGAGTCCCGGCCGCGAGCGTGGCGGCCGCTGCCGTCACGCGATCCCGAAGGTCGGCGAAGTCCGCATGAACCGCGGCCATCTCGTCGACCAGCGTGTCAGGCGGCAGCGCCCGCCGCTCCATCAAGTTGCGTCCGGCCTCGGCGAGCGTGAGGCTAACCCGGCCCACGCGCTCCGTCAGGGTGGTGAGCCGCTGCACCAGCTCGCTGTGGGCGCCGTTCTCTGGCTTCACCGCGGACGTCCGGTGAACACCGAGCGCCGGGGCGCGGCCATCGGCTGTCCCTGCGGACTCAGGGAGACGATGAGCTCATACGTCTTGTCCCGTTCGGGATCAGCGTTGAACAGGGCAAGCCACAACGCGCTGTAGTTCTTGCCGAACCCCTCGACGGATATCCCTTGCGGGCCACATCGCTTGGGCGGGGCCGACATGAGCTGGTCGGATCGCAGCGTCAGAAGCCAGGCCGCCGACGAAGGCTCGTCCCCCTCGCTCAGCTTGATGGCGATGTCACGAGCCTCCCGGAGCTCGCCCCGCCTGATGCACACAAACCGTGCGGTCAGAGGGGCTAGCGTGAGTGTGAAGCGATGCTCGGCGAGCCGCTCGGTGGCCTCCTTCAGCTCGCGCATCTGCTCGGCCGCGTCACCGACCTCGCGGCTCACCCGGGTTGTGATGACCGTCGAGTCTTCGTGCTCGGTCACGACAGCGTCCGCCCAGACGCCGGGGATGGGGATGGCGGCCACCATCGAGTCTCGGACGAAGTCGGCATAGGTCTGGCGCAGTCGACCCTTCGTGACCAGCAGGTCGTACAGCGCACCACCCAGGGTCTGTGGATCGGCGCCGCCGTCCGTCTGCTGTACGGCCTGATCGACCGCGTGGCGCAGAAAAGACGGCGAGACATTCTCTACGTGGTTGAGCAGAACAAAGTACGCACCCGCCAGGCGCCCCTCGTCGTACTCGCCGCTTCGTGCGATCGGTACGCTCAACAGATAGGGGTGCTTGGCAACCGCGGCCCGCAAGGCATGGGCTGTGGCCATGCCCGACGACTTCCAGGCGGTCCAGCCTGTGTGGGCGGCGCTCCACCATGCCACTCCGGCCGCCCGGGCATCGAGCGTCGGCAGCGATGGCCCCGTCGAAACCTCCGCGGGCGAGTCCGATCGCGACTCGGGGGGCGGCTGGGCCCGGGGCGGCTCGGCGGGCGGCGGTGGGGCCACCGGCTCCCGGGCCGAGGCCGGCACCTCGCGACGCTCGGCACGAGGCGCCGGCGTCTCCGGCGCCTCCGAGCGGGCCCGTCGCGTCCCGGCCAGCGCAAGACGGCCCCGACTTGCAGCGATCAGCAGCTGCCGACCGAACACGCGCCCCACGCTCTCCTCGAGTCCCATCCAGCGCTCGTCGTCGACATCCTCCTGGCCGTCGACGAGCGCGAGCAGATCGGCAAACGGCCTCGTCGCCTCGTCGACCCGGTGGGCAGAGTAATCCCGGTTCGTCGCGGCGACGCGGGACAGCTTGAGCCGCAGCTCACTGGCTTTGGCCTGGCACTCGAGGAGGGGATGAAAGGCGGGGTCGTCGGGGTGACTGACGCCCAGCACGCGGTTGAGCACTGCGATGGCCCGCTGGACGGCCGCTTCCAGGGCGGCCTGCCGGGCGCCGTCGTCCTCGGGCACCGCACGTTCGCGGGCGGCTACGCGCCCAGCCTCGGCCTGAGTGACGGCCTCCAGCAATGGCTCCAGCTCTGCCAGGGAGGTAATGCGATCGGCGGATTGGGTGATATTGACCCCGGCCTGCGCCGCCCTCTGGAACACCCGGGTGCTCAGCGCCCCGAACGCGATCCGCAGCGCCGCCAGCTGGCGTCCGAGCGTGTCGGGGGGCAGCTCCCCCGCGGCTTGTAGCACCTGGCTCGCCTCCACGAGCTCGGCGCCGAGGCTGCGGCACCGCTCGGCGAGTCCCGTGATCTCGCCGCGCAGGTCAGGGCCGGCGGCGGCCCCGCTGCGGACCTCCCCCGCCCAGCGCACCTCGTAGAGGCGCTGCGGTTCCTGGAATCCCTTGAGGTCACGCAGGCCGCGATCCAGGAAGTCGACGGCCTCGATGCGGCCCGTCACGTAGCGGGTCGTCTCCGACACGAAGATCTGGCCCGGCCCGGCCGCCGCACAGATACGTGCGGCCAGGTTCACCGGGCCCCCGAAGAAGTCGCTGCCCTCGCGGATAGGCTCTCCGGTGTTGATCCCGATGCCCAGGGCGATGCGCGTGCCCGGCTCGGTCTGGGTCGAGGCCAGGGCCCGCTGGATTGCCACCGCGCACTGGATGGCCGAGCGGGCGGTGGGGAAGGCGACCATGAAGCTGTCGCCCTGGGTCTTCACGACGTGACCGCCGAAGAGATCCACCTGGTTGCGCACCACGCCATTGTGCTGCTGGAGCACCCGGTACGCCGCCTCGTCGCCGTGCTGCTCGGTGTACTCGGTGAAGCCCCGGATATCGCTGAAAGCGATCGTCACCGTCGCCCCCAATGGAAGCGCGACGTCGGTGGCGGGCTGAGCGCCGGGTGCTGCCTTGCCTTCCTCGGCGAAGCTACTGGGACTCACGCGAAAATCAGCATAGCATCCAACCGCGGATGGGCAGGAGCCCCGTGCACCGTCGGCGGTCCACGGGTGGGGAGAACTAGTGTGTTTGCGCTAGGCGAGCGCGCTGGCGACGCCCTAGCGCGCTTCGGCGACCGCCTTGACGGCGTCAGGATTCTCCAGGGACGAGAGGTCACCGGGCTCACGGCCGAGGTACGTGGCGCGAATGACCCGGCGCATGATCTTGGCCGAGCGCGTCTTGGGCAGATCTCGGACGAAGAGCACTCGCTCGGGCTTGAGCGCTCGGCCCATGTGCTGGGCCACCCGGTCGCCCAGCTCGGCCCGCAATGCCTCCGACGGCGTGCGGCCGGGCTTCAACACAACGAAGCAGACGACAGCCTCGCCCTTGACCTCGTGCGGCACCCCGATCACGCCGGCCTCAGCGACGATGGGGTGGCCCACCAGGACCGACTCCACCTCCGCAGGTCCGAGCCGCTTCCCGGCGATCTTCAGCGTGTCGTCAGAGCGGCCCTGCAGGAACCAGAACCCATCGTCGTCGATGACGGCCCAGTCGCCATGGACCCACACCCCGGGCCAGCGAGACCAGTACGTCTCCTCATAACGCCGAGCGTCGCGCCAGAAGCCGGCGGTGATCCCCGGCCAGGGCTTGGTGACGACGAGCTCGCCGACCTGCCCCCGCACGGATCGTCCGTGCTCGTCGAACACGTCGGCGGCCATGCCCGGGATGGGTCCCGTGAACGAGCAGGGCTTGAGCGGGGCCACGGGAAAGCCGCTCAGGATGCCCCCAGAGATCTCGGTCCCGCCCGTGTAGTTGATAATGGGCAGACGCCGGCCGCCCACGTGCTCGAAAAACCAGCGATAGGGCTCGGGGTTCCAAGGCTCACCGGTGCCGGCGAGGATGCGAAGCGAGGTTAGATCATGGGCCGCGGGATGCTCGGGGCCGTGGGGCATCAGCGCCCGGATGGCGGTGGGCGAGATCCCCATCACGCTGATGCGGTGGCGCTCCACCAGTGCCCACAGCCGATCCGGCTTCGGGTAGTCAGGCACGCCCTCGAACAGGACGCCGGTCGCGCCATGGACGAGCGCGGCGGTGATGAGCATCGGGCCCATGAGCCAGCCGAGGTCGGTGAGCCAGAAGAGCCGGTCGCCCGGTCCCACGTCGTGGCAGTACGCGAAGTCGTGGGCCGCCTTGAGCAGGAAGCCGCCGTGCGTGAGCACCGCCCCCTTGGGCCGGCCGGTGGTGCCCGAGGTATAGATGATGAGGCAGGGGTGATCCGCGGCCACCGGCACGACCGGACAAGCGTCCGCCTCGCGGGCCACAGCCTCGTGCCACCAGCGGTCCCGGGGCGGGTGCCAGGGGACCTCACAGCCCAGGCGGCGATAGACGAGCACATGGGCGACGCCGGGGCAGGCCGCCACGGCCTCGTCGGCGGTCTCCTTCATGCGGACGACCTGGCCCCGACGCAGAAAGCCATCGGCGGTGATCAGCGCCTTGGCCTCGCAATCCTGAAGCCGCGACGCCACCGCCTGGGCGCCAAACCCGGAGAAGCAGGGCGTGTAGATGGCCCCGATGCGGGTCACGGCCAGCGTGGCGATCGCGGCTTCCGGCGACATGGGCAGATACACGCCGACCCGGTCACCGGCCGCGACGCCCAGACGCCGGAGGGCGTTCGCCAGGCGGTTCACCGCGCGGGCCAGCTCGAGGTAGGTGAGCGTGCGGGTCTGCCCGTCGTCGGATTCCCAGATGAGGGCCGCCTGCGCGTCACGTCCGGCCTCGATGTGGACGTCCAGACAGTTGTCAGCGAGGTTGAGACGCCCGCCCGGGAACCACGCCGGCCAGGCGGGACCACGGGAATCGTCGAGGACCCGATCCCAGGGGTGGAGCCAGCGGAGCCCGAGGTCACGGACCACCGCCGACCAGTACCACTCCATGTCCTCGATCGAGCGCCGCTGCAGCGCGGCGAGGGAGCCGATCCCGTGGGCCCGCATGAAACGCCCGATGCGCGCCCGCTCGGCGACCTCGGGAGTTGGCCGCCAGATAATGTCACTCGCACTCGCCGTCATGAGCTCACCTCGGTGGCGTGGTCAGTACCATCGGCCCACCTATGATCCGTCCTGACCACCCTCTCGTTCAAGGACCTGGCGTCCGAGCGAGCAGCCGCCAGCCCCAGGCACTCGCCGGCTTATGCACCGTGCGCTCGGCGATAAAGTGCCGGGCCAGGGCTGACTGCCCACTCCGAATGGCGGCTTCGATCAGGGTCAGCGTCAGCGCATCCCGCTGAGCATGGCTGCCCCCGAAGTGAGCGGCGACGTCGCGCACCAGCTCGAGATGTTGGATTGCCTCGGCGTAGCGGGCGTGCCCGAAGGCCTGGACGGCCAGGCAGACCGGAAGACCGACCTCGCGCGTCATCATCCGGTTGACTCCGGTGCCGTGTTTCACCGTCCACTCCAGGTCGCTCACGAGCTGGGCGGACTCGGTTTCGCGCCGGGCCATCGTGAAGGCCATCATGGCGTGCATGTCGTTGAAGGCATAGAATCCGCGCTCGGCCTCGAGCCGGCCGGCCCAGTTGTCGGCCAGGACGTCGGCCCGCCGGCCGACGTCCACGCCTTCCAGATGCAGGCGCCAGAGGAGGGCGGTGGCATCGAGCAGCTGCAACGCGAAGTCTGGAGGCTCAGGATGCACGCGCCTGTCGTAGAGCGCCAGCGCATCGGCGTACCGCTGGCGGTCGAGATAGTAGAGCGCCAGGTGCCAGTAGTTGTGAAAAGCGAACCCGTTGTCGGGGGCCCAGTCCGCTTCCCGCGACTCCAGCCAGGCGATGCCTTCGTCGATCCGCCCCTGCATCTCCATCACGTGAGCCCCGGCGTGAACCGCCCAGCCGTCTTTCGGCTGCAGCGCCAGAGCCTGGCGGGCGGCCTCCTCCGCCTGGGGATACTGGTTGCACTCCTCGAGACCGAACGCGTGCATCCCGAGGACATAGGAATAGCCAGGCACGCTGGGGCTCCAGTGGGGCAGCACGCGTGAGATGCGGTTGCGCAGGTTCAGAGCATCGCCGCGAAAGAAATCCATCAGGTGGGCCGACTGGATGGCGAACGCGTCGCGCGGGTAGTCGACCAGCACACGGTCGAGGTCGCGACAGGCCGCGCCCCAGTCCCCGTCCACCAGCCGGCGGGCCGCCGCGACCAACCCCTGCTCGCGGGCGTTGGCGCGCGGCAGGAGGGCCTCGGCCGAGGCGACGCTGGCCCGGGCCTGCTCGGCGAAGCGCCGTTCCGTGAACGTCATCAGGATCGTCGCCCGGAACACGTGCCCCAGGACGAAGTCCGGCGCTAACTTCAGGGCTTCCGTGATGGTGGCCACCGGATCGCCCACATAACTGTGGTATTGGACGAGGGCCCTCTCGTAGAGATCCAGGGCCGACCGGTCACCACACGAGACAGGGACACCCCGGGCATCCTGGGATCCCGACCGTTCCCTCGGGCCGGCCGACCGATCGGTGGCAACGGCGTTGGCGCCCGTCATAGCTGACCTCCTGAACGGCTGGTCTACCCACAAAGCGTGAGGCCCGGCCTCACAACGACCTCCCTGACGTCTCAGCCTGTCGCGCTCATGCTGTGGACAGCCTCATTTTGACACCGGGGGGCCAGGACGGCACCCCTCACGCTCGTCGGAGCCCCCGAACCGATATGCGTCGGCGCCAGTCCGTTCCCTTGGTGGCGGATCGGCGTGGCATCGAAGATGCACGCCTTGCCGACGATGAGCCTCCCGCCGCGCGGATGTGCTTACCATACCGTGATCGACGACATCCTCGCCCTCGCCAAGCGTGCCGTTGGCTGGGACAGCGCCGACCCGAGGGCGGTGTCGCTGGTCGCTCAGCTGCGCGCGATTGCTCTCGTCAACAGCTTCCACGATCTCGAGGTCGCGGTGCCGGCGCCGGTGGTCGAGACGTCGGCCAACGGTGGCGTCGTCCTGCGCTGGATGACGAAGGAGCGCGGCGTCGAGATCGTTCTGCTCCCCGCCGGGGGCTCCTACGCCGTGACCGACCGCCGCAGCGGCCAAGTCGTCCAGGAAGGGCTCCTCGAGGAGATCGAGCCGCTGCACGATGTCGTGGGCCTCCACGTCCTCGGCCATCGCTAACCGAGCAGGATCCGCATGCCTTCGGCGTCGTCGAGGGCGCCCGGGCCGGTCCGCCGGCCGCGCGCACCCGAACCACGGCGGCGATTCACGCCCCGGAACGGCTCCGGCGCACAAGCGCCGCGGCGGCCCGATCCACCTCGGCCTCGGTGGTGAACCGCCCCAGGCTCAGCCGAATGCTCCCCCGCGCGACAGCGATCGGCAGATGCATGGCGGTCAGCACCGGGGAGAGCTGGACGTCGCCCTCGTGGCACGCCGACCCCGTGGAGGCGGCGATCTCGGGCACGGCGGCGAGGAGCTCGGCACCGACGTGGCCCAGGAAGCTCGCGTTCAGGGTGTTGGGGAGCCGGCGCTCAGGATGCCCGTTGAGGACGATACCATCGCCCAGTCCCGCTTGAAGCTGCTCCCACAGCCGGTCGCACAGGCGACGCATCGTGTGGCTGGCCGCCGGCAGCGCCCGGCGGGCCACGTCGCAGGCCGCACCCAGCGCGACCAGGTGCGTCACGTTCTCCGTTCCCGCGCGCCGGCCGCCCTCGTGGCCGGCCCCGTGGATCAGCGGCTCCACGGCCAGGCCGGCACGAACGTAGAGTGCCCCCACCCCCTTCGGCGCGTAGAGCTTGTGCCCGGCCAGCGTGAGCAGGTCCACCCCTAACTCGCCGACGTCGACCGGCAGCTTGCCGATGGACTGCGCGGCATCCGCGTGCATCAGGGCGCCCTGGGCGTGGGCCAGGGCCGCAATCTCCCGGATCGGCTCGAGCGTCCCCACCTCGTTCTGGGCGTGGATGATGCTCACGAGCAGCGTGGGCCGCCGGAGCGCGACGCGCAGGGCGTCGAGATCGACGACGCCTGCGCGATCGACGGGCAGCCGGGTGACGCGCACACCGAGTCGCTCGAGGAACGCGCACGGCTCCAGGGTGGCCGGGTGCTCCACCGTGCTGGTGACGACGTGGAGGTCAGCCGCCGCCGCCTTCTCCAGGGCCTTGAAGACCACCCCTTTGATGGCCAGGTTGCTCGCCTCGCTCCCGCCCCCCGTGAAGACGATCTCGGCGGGGCCCGCACCAAGGAGCGCGGCGACCTGGCCTCGGGCCCGCTCCACCGCCTCTCGGGCGGCGCGACCGTAGGCGTGCAGGCTCGAGGGATTGCCGAAGTGCTCGCGCAGGAACGGCTCCATGGCTTCGATCACGTCATGGTCGAGCGGCGTGGTCGCGTTGTAGTCGAGGTAGACCGGCGTCATCAGAGCAGCCCGAGCTGGAGCCTGGCGGCCTCCGACATCCGGTCCGCGCACCACGGGGGGTCGAAGACCACGCTGACCTTCACCGCCGTCACACCGGGGATGGCGCGGATCCGCTCTTCTACCTCGGCGGGCAGCGTCTGGGCCGCCGGGCACCCAGGGGCCGTCAGCGTCATCCTGACCTCCACCGCGCCGGCGGGATCAACGGTCACCCCATAGATCAGGCCGAGCTCGTAGATGTTGACCGGGATTTCGGGATCGTAAACCGTCTGCAGGGTCTCCGTCACCAGCTTCTCAGTCGCGGCCTGGTCCCGCATGGATCGCTCCCGCGGCGTCCCCGCTGACGCCTACTCGGTGGTCACGGGCTCGGCGTGCCCGGCCAGCGCCGCATGGGCCGTGTGCCAGGGCAGCGTCGCACACTTGATGCGGCTGGGGAACTCGCGGACACCGGCGAAGACCGCCAGCTTGCCGAGGTCCGCGGCCGGCGACTCGGCGCTGTCCTGAATCAGCATCCGATGGAAGCGCTCGAAGAGCGCTTCGGCTTCGGCCACCGTCCTGCCCTGCAGGCGCCCCGTCATCATCGAGGCCGAGGCTTTCGAGATCGCGCAGCCGGAGCCCTGGAAGCCGATGTCGCGAATCACCTCGCCTTCGAGGCTCAGCTCGACGCTGACGTGATCGCCACAGAGGGGGTTGTGGCCTTCGGCCCGCAAGGTGGGCCGGGCCACACGCCGGAAGTTCCGGGGCTTCCGGTTGTGGTCGAGAATCACCTGCTGATACAGCTCCCGCAGCTCGGACATCATTCGAAGATCTCACGCACCCGGCGGAGGCCCTGGACCAGCGCGTCGATCTCGGCCCGGGTGTTATAGAGCGCCAGCGAGGCTCGCGTGGTGGCCGGCACCCCGAACCGCTCCATCACCGGCATGGCGCAATGATGCCCGGTCCGCACCGCGATGCCCTCACGGTCGAGAATCGTGCCGACGTCGTGGGCGTGCACACCTTCCATCACGAAGGACAGCACGCTGGCTTTCTCCCGCGCAGTCCCGATGAGGCGCAGCCCGTCCACGGCCGCCAGGGCCCGCGTCCCGTAGACCAGCAGCTCGTCCTCGTACGCCGCGATCCGGTCCCGGCCAAGAGTCTCCACGTAGTCCACCGCCGCGCCCAGACCGATAGCTCCGGCGATGTGCGGAGTCCCCGCCTCGAACCGGTAAGGGGGGTCGCTGTAGGTCGTCCTGGCGAAGGTGACGACCTTGATCATGTCGCCGCCCCCCTGCCAGGGGGGCATCTGCTCCAGGAGCTCGGCCTTGCCGTAGAGCACCCCGATGCCCGTCGGGCCGAAGAGCTTGTGGCCGGAGAACACGTAGAAATCGCAGCCGAGGTCGCGCACGTCAACACGCAGGTGGGACACGGCCTGGGCCCCGTCCACCAGCACTGGCACGCCGCGCCCGTGGGCCAGGTCGATCATGCGCTTCACCGGCAGGATGGTGCCCAGCGCGTTGGCGACGTGGGCGATGGCGACCAGCCGGGTCCGCGGGCCGAGGAGCCGCCGGTAGGCCTCCAGATCGATCTGGCCGTCGTCGTCGATGGGGACGACCTTCAGCATGGCGTCGCGCTCTTCGCAGAGCATCTGCCAGGGGACGATGTTGGAATGGTGCTCGAGCGCGGTGATGACGATTTCGTCGCCCGGGCCGACGCTCCGGCGGCCATAGCTTTGGGCCACTAGGTTGATGCCCTCGGTGGTTCCTCGCACGAAGACGATCTCCTCGGTCCGGGCTGCGCCCAGGAAGCGCTGGATGCGGGCGCGCGCCCCCTCGTATTCCGCGGTGGCCTTCTCGCTGAGCAGATGCACGCCCCGGTGTACGTTGGCGTTCGCTGTCGTGTAGTAGCTGGCCAACGCGTCGAGCACGACCTGGGGCTTCTGGCTGGTGGCCGCGCTGTCCAGGTACACCAGCGGCTTGCCATGGACCTCCAGCTGGAGGATCGGAAAATCCTTGCGCACCCGTTCCACGTCCCAGGTCATGCCGTCTCCTCGCCGACCCGGCCTCCACGCAGGCGCGCTGTCAGCGCGGCCTCCAGGCGCGCGCGAACAGTCGCCTCCCGGATGTGACCGAGCACTTCGCTGGCGAATCCGTAGGTGAGCAGGGCGCGGGCCCGGGCCTCCCCGAATCCCCGGCTCTGGAGATAGAAGATCGCCTCGCCGGCGAGCTGGCCGTCGGCGGCCCCGTGGCTGCACTTGACGTCGTCGGCAAAGATCTCGAGCTGGGGCTTGCTATCGACCTCCACGCCGTCGGCCAGCAGAAGGTTCTTGTTCGTCTGATGGGCATCCGTCTTCTGGGCCCCGGGCCGGACCACGATCCGGCCATTGAAGACGCCCCGGGCCCGACCATCCAGCACGCCCTTGTAGAGCTGACGGCTGGTGGCCCGCGGCGCGACGTGGTCTACGACGGTATGCGTGTCGGTATGCTGCTGGCCACCGATCACAGAGAGACCATTCAGGGCGCACTCGGCGCCGTCACCGCTGAGCATGACGTGCACGTCGTTTCGCGCCAGCCGGCCACCGAAAGCGATCGAGCACGACGAAAAGCGGCTGTCGCGATGCTGGCCGACCCGCGTCCGACCGACGTGAAAAGCTCCCGCGCTCTCGTGCTGCAGCTTGTAGTGATCGACGCGGGCTCCTTCCCCGACCACGATGTCGGTGACGGCGTTGGTCAGATACCTGCCGCCGGCGACCGCCCCGTAGCTTTCGACGACGGTCACCTGGCTGCTCCGCCCGGCCACGATCAGATTTCGGGGATGAGCGACGGTCGCGGCCCCCGGGGAGGTGGCAACGAACACTAGATGCAGCGGCGCGGTGAGGACAACTCCCGCCGGGACCAGGACCAGGGCCCCGTCACGCCAGGCGGCGGCGTTGAGCGCGGTGAAGCCGTCACCATCCTCGCCGATCCGGCCGGCCACATATTGCCGCAGGGGGGCCGCGTCGGTGACGACGGCTTCGGCCAGGCTGCCGATGCGCGTCCCGTCCGGCACGAACGGGACGAGCGAGAGCGTGGGCGAGTAGCGGCCGTTCACGAAGACGAGCCGGCTCCAGGACGGATCGCCCATCAGAAACGGGGCGACCTCGGCCTGGTCCAGATCTTCGCCCCCGGCGGCCCCGTCGAGATCGAAGGGGATGGCGGCCAGGGGCGCCAGGCTCGTGTACTTCCACTCCTCGTCTCGCGGGGTGGGGAGCCCCACCGCGGTGAAGCGGTCGCGGGCCTGGCGTCGCGTTTCGCCGAGCCAGGCCGGGCCGGGGGCGGCACGAACTCGGACGCGGTCCGTGATCATCACAGGCCCTCGTATCCCCTGGCCTCGAGCTCCTGGGCCAGCTCCTTGCCCCCCGACCTGACGATGCGTCCGCCCGCCAGCACGTGAACCCGATCGGGCGCGATGTAGTTGAGGATGCGCTGGTAGTGCGTCACCAGGATGACGGCGTTGTCGGGTCCGCGCAGGCGGTTGATCCCTCCCGCCACGATGCGGAGCGCGTCGATGTCCAGGCCCGAGTCGGTCTCGTCCAGAATCGCCAGCGTGGGCTCCAGCACCGCCATCTGGAGAATCTCGTTGCGCTTCTTCTCGCCGCCCGAGAAGCCCTCGTTGACCGCGCGGCTCAGGAAGCTCGGATCCATCTCTATCAGCGCGAGCTTGTCCCGGAGCAGCTGGAGGATCTCCATGGCGTCCAGCTCGTCCTGGCCCCGTCGGGCCCGCCGCTCGTTGATGGCCCCCTTGAGGAACTGGGCGTTGCTGACCCCGGGGATCTCCACGGGATACTGGAAGGCCAGGAACACGCCGGCCCGCGCCCGCTCCTCGGGCGGCAGGGCCAACAGATCCCGCCCCTGGTAGAGGACCTCACCGCCGGTGACCGTGTAGGCGGGATGACCGGCCAGGACCTGGGCCAGCGTGCTCTTGCCCGATCCGTTGGGGCCCATCACCGCGTGGACCTCTCCGGCCGCCATCTCGAGATCGACACCGTGAAGGATCTCCTTGCCGGCGACGCTGGCGTGCAGGTTCCGGATACTCAGCATCGGCGCTCTCGTCGGCGCGGCCATGACTACCCCACCCCGCCTTCCAGGCTCACGCCCAGCAGCCGCGAGGCCTCCACGGCGAACTCCATCGGGAGGTTCCGGAACACCTCTTTGCAAAACCCGTTGACGATCATGGACACGGCGTTTTCGGCCGACAGCCCCCGCTGCTTGCAGTAGAAGAGCTGCTCCTCGCTGATTTTCCTGGTGGAGGCCTCGTGCTCGACCGTGGAGGAGCTGTTGGCCAGCTCGATGTAGGGGAAGGTGTGCGCAGCGCAGCGGTCTCCCAGCAGCATGGAGTCGCACTGCGTGTAGTTGCGCGCGTTCGTGGCCCGGGGCAGCACCTTCACCAGACCCCGGTACGTGTTGCTGCCCTGCCCCGCCGAGAGACCCTTGGCGATGATCGTGCTCCGGGTGTTCCGGCCCATGTGGATCATCTTGGTCCCGGTGTCGGCCTGCTGCCGGTGGTTGGTCAGCGCCACCGAATAGAACTCTCCCACCGACTCGTCGCCCTGGAGGATGACGCTCGGGTATTTCCAGGTGATGGCCGAGCCCGTCTCCACCTGGGTCCAGGAGATGCGCGAGCGCGCGCCCGCACATTTGCCGCGCTTGGTGACGAAGTTGTAGATGCCGCCGCGGCCCTCCCGATCGCCGGCATACCAGTTCTGCACCGTCGAGTACTTGATCTGGGCGCCGGCCAGGGCCACCAGCTCGACCACGGCCGCGTGGAGCTGGTGCTCGTCGCGCCGGGGCGCCGTACAGCCCTCCAGGTAGCTCACCGAGCTGCCTTCGTCGGCCACGATCAGGGTGCGCTCGAACTGACCCGAGCCCGCGGTGTTGATCCGGAAGTACGTGGAGAGCTCCATCGGGCAGCGGACCCCCCGGGGGATGTAGCAGAACGAGCCATCGGTGAAGACGGCCGAGTTCAGCGTCGCGAAAAAGTTATCGGTGTAGGGCACGACCGAGCCCAGGTACTGCTCGACGAGCCCGGGGTGCTTCTGCACGGCCTGGGAAAACGAGCAGAAGACGATGCCCAGCTCGGCCAGGGTGTCCTGGAACGTGGTCGCCACAGACACGCTGTCGAAGACCGCGTCGACCGCAACCCCGCTGAGCCGCTTCTGCTCCTCGAGCGGGATGCCGAGTTTCTCGAAGGTCTTCAGGATCTCCGGGTCCACCTCGTCCAGGCTTCCGGCGGTCTTCGGGCGGGGCGCCGAGTAGTAGACGATCTTCTGATAGTCGATCGGCTCGTATCTGACGTTCGCCCAGCGTGGCTCGGCGGCCGCGCGCTCGAGGGTCGCCCAGTGCCGGAAGGCGCGGAGCCGCCACTCGAGCAAGAACGCCGGCTCGTTTTTCTTGGCCGAGATCAGCCGGATGATGTCCTCGTTGAGTCCCGGCGGTGCGCTATCGGTCTCGATGGGCGTCACGAATCCGTAGGGGTATTCCCGGTTCGTGAGCGCCTCGATCACTTTCGCGGCTTCACTCATCCAAGCCTCCTCGAAGGGTCAGGGTATACCCATTTCCCGTTATTGGCGACTCAATTGGTCGTATTTTATTGCTAAATACTGCTGTTAAATAAGGTACTTACACTACACG
Source organism: Candidatus Methylomirabilota bacterium (assembly GCA_036556905.1). Classification (GTDB taxonomy): domain Bacteria; phylum Methylomirabilota; class Methylomirabilia; order Rokubacteriales; family CSP1-6; genus 40CM-4-69-5. The sequence goes on along the minus strand of DATBIM010000092.1, from coordinate 31,377 downwards.
AGCGGCGGAAGAAACCAGAAACGCATGACCGAGGGGTCACAGGGCCGCGATCATCCGGTGGTTCGTCGCAGGCACGTTGGAGACGCGTAGCGAGGCCCGAATGTCCGGATCGTGCGGCTGGGCCGAAGAAAGAACGCCGCGCCCACCGATCCGGCGTCCACTCGGGCGGCGATCTGCGCATCCCCGGCCTCCGGCCCGCTCGCCGACCTTCTCCCGAAGAATCCCTTTGCCCGGGTATGCATCTCAAGAACATGACAAAGCGAATCCTCGTACCGCTCAGCGAGCGGGAACGCGACGAAGCGATCCTTCCGCTCGTCGGCGCGTTGGCGCGGGAGTCCGGGGCCACCGTGCGTCTGCTCAGGGTCTATCCCGTTCCCGACATCATCGTCGGGTCGAACGACCGCGTGGTCGCCTACGTCGACCAGGAGATGGATCGTCTCAGCCGTGAAGGCCTCATCCATCTGAAGGGGGCCGAGTTGCAGCTCGATGGCGTCCCGGTAGAGAGCGTCGTCCGCTTCGGTGAGCCCGTCGAGGAAATTCTGCTGGAAACCGAGGCGTGGTCGGCCGATCTGATCGCGCTCAGGACCGCCAGCCGCAGTCGGCTGTGGAGCGCGATCGCCCCGGGAGTGGCCGACCGGGTCAGCCGTCAGAGCACCAGGCCCACTCTGGCGCTGCGCGAGTAAAGCGCGCGCTCGCCTTCAGAGCGTCTCGAGATGGGCGACCATCCGCGCCCGGGTGGTGGCATCCGGCAACGGGCTCGTGCCAGCCCGCATATTGTCGGCCAGGTGCTCGGGCTTGCTCGTGGCCGGAATCACGCAGGTGACGGCCGCGTGGGCGAGAATCCATTTGAGGAAGAACTGACCCCAGCTCGCGCAGTCGAAGTCGGCGGCCCAGGGCGGCAACGGCCGCCCGCGCACCCGGCGGAACAGCTCCCCCTCGGCAAAGGGACGGTTGACGAGCACGGCGATCCCGCGCTCCCGCGCGAGCGGCAGGAGCCGCTGCTCGGCTTCGCGCTCGACGAGGGAGTAGTTGAGCTGGACGAAATCGAGCCGCTCGTCCCGCATCACCCGCTCCAGCTCCCCGTACGCGCTGGCCACGTAATGGGTGACGCCCAGATAGCGGACGCGGCCCGCCTCCTTCCAGGCGCGGAGGGTGCTGAGCTGCGTGCGCCAGTCCACCAGGTTGTGGACCTGCAGGAGGTCGAGGCGCCGCGCGCGCAGGCGGCGTAGCGAGCGCTCCATCTCGGCCACACCCGCCTCGCGCCCCGTGGTCCACACCTTGGTGGTGAGGAAGAGGGACCCGAGGAGGCCCAGCGCCGCGGCAAGGTCGCCCACGACCGCCTCGGCCGCCCCGTACATAGGAGACGTGTCGATCACGCGGCCGCCCAGCGTCACGAACTGACGCAACACCTGCTGCAGCGGCTGACGCTCGGAAGCCGAGTGCCCCACGTCGAAGGTGCGCCACGTTCCCAGGCCGACAGCAGGAATCGGCTCACCCGTGGAGGGGATCGGGCGGAGGAGCGTTGCCGGCGCCGGCGGGCCCGGCGGCGGGCCGGCAGCCACAGTTCCCGCCGCCGTTGCCAGCAGGGCGAGGATCGCTCGCCGCGAGAGTGGCGCCTCGAGCATGCGAGTCAGCCGAACGGCGACCGGTCTCACTCCAGCCACCGAAGCTCACGTCTACCTCCGACCATCAGCGCCGTCAAGCACGAGCGGGCGACCCCGGGCCCGGCCCGTTCGAAAAAACGAGGAGGTCACTGGCCCACCTGGAGACAATGACGCTCGTGGTGATGCGTCACCGGTGGGCAGCGATCCTGCTTCTCACCGCATGGCTAGCCGGCTGCGCGACCCTCAACGACCGGCCACCCCTGCCCGCGTCGGTCGCTCCCGATGCAGCCCGGGCCTATGTCTACGGGCGCTTCAAGCTCAACCCGGGGTCAGCGTCGGCTCCCCGCCTGTACCTGCAGCTGAGCAATCTCGCCACCGGCGAGTTCGTGAGCATCCATCTGCGACAACCCACCGAGGAGTTGTATCTGCTCGACCTGGCGCCCGGTCAGTATCAGTTCACTCATCTGCTCTTCGTCCCGGTCGCCGCCTCGGAACTGGACGTCAGACGGCATCCGATTCGGGTGCCGGACGAGATGAGGCGCCTGCTCAAGCCGTTCCGGGTGGTGGCGGGCAAGGCGCATTACGTCGGCGACTGGACGGGAGTGCTCTCGCGCGATGTCGACCATTACGTCGTCTTCGCGAGGGTCCAGACGCGGTGGGGCATCTATCGGGTCGGCTTCGATCACGCGGGGGCGACGACCGAGTTGCGACGCCTCTATCCGGGCTTCGGCCCCGTCGATGCCGGCCCGGCCTGGGCCGAGTAAAGCCCGGAAGCGCGCCGGCGGCCACCCCCGGGCCGGCCCCGGGCGCTGAAGCGAGCCAGCGCCCGGGACAGCCAGCGGAGCGCTACGCCTTCATGGTCGCCATCGCCGTCTTCAGCTTCGCCGCGGTGAACGGCACGCTGCGGAGGCGAACGCCGATGGCATCGAACACGGCGTTGGAGATCGCCGGAGGGGGCAAGCAGGCGGCCGGCTCGCCCACGCCCCACGGTGGGTCGTTCGGTCGGTTGATCAGCTCCATGATGACTTCGGGCACGTCAGGGAATGTCAGGATGGGATAGCTCGCCCAGTCCACGCTGGTGACCCGCGAGCGGTTCCACTTCAACTCTTCCTTCAACGTCCGGGAAACCGTCTGGATGATGTTGCCCTCGATCTGGGCACGCACACCGTCCGAATTGATGATGAGCCCGCAGTCGTGGGCGACGTAGAAGCGCGTGCAGCGGATCGCCCCGGTCTGCCGGTTGACTTCGACGTCCGCCACTCCGGCGACGTAGGTGCGGGCGTTCTCGTACTTCACGTAGGCCACACCCCGACCGCGGGCGATGGGGCCGGTCTGGTCACGCCGGGGTGACGGCCTCGGCTCCCACTTGGCGAGGCCGGCCGCCGCCCGGAGCACCGCGATGCCACGGGGGTCGGTGAGGTAGCGCAGCCGGTACTCTACGGGATCAGCCCCGGCCGCCGCCGCACACTCGTCGATGAAGACCTCGTTGGCGTACGTGTTCTGCATGCGGCCGGGGGTGCGGATCCACGAGGGCCGAAAGGGCGTCGTGGCCAGTCGATGGGCCACGGCGCGCTGGTTTGGAAACGGATATGAGGGATCCAGGTTGCGGTGAATGTTGCCGGGATTGATGGCCTCCTTCTGGGGAATGCCGGCCAGGGTCGCCGCCAGCGTGCGCGGCCACTCGGTGATGTCGGCCTTCGGCACCCACAGCTCGGCGTCCCAGGCGATGACGTTGCCCTGGGCGTCGAGTCCACCCGAAATCTCCACGAGGGTGGGTGGCCCCTTCGGATCCCAGCCGTGCTCGTCCTCGCGCGACCATTGCACCCGCACGGGCTTGCCGGTCAGCTTGGAGACGAGCGCGGCATCGCACGTCGCGTCCTCGTGACCGTTCCGGCCGTAGCAGCCCGCTCCGTCGAGGTACTGGATGTGAACGTCCTTCGGGTCCATCTGCAGGGTGTAGGCGACTTCCTTGCGCAGCCAGTGCGGCGCCTGCGAGGGCGACCAGATTTCGGCCTTGCCACTCTTTACGTCGGCCACCGCGCACGCCGGGCCCATCGAGCCATGGGTGTGGACGGCGAAGTCGTAGGTGGCCTTGAGGGTCTTCGCCGCGCGGGCCATGGCCGCTTTGGGATCACCCTGGTTCACGGCGACATCGTCTTTGGCGACGGGCGTGTTGCGCACGTGCTCCCAGAGCTTCGCCGGGGCCGGCAGGCCCTCCCACTTCGACCACGTCGCCTTGAGCTGTTTGGCCGCCTTCACCGCCGCCCACTCGCTCTCGGCCACGACGGCGAGGAAGCTGCCCTGGCGGACGACCGTTGCGCCCTTGATGGACTTGATGGAGGACTCGTCCACGCTCTCGAGCGTGGCGCCGATGGCCGGTGGCCGCACCACTCGCGCGTGCAGCATGCCGGGCACGCGGAAATCCTGCATGTAGGTGTGGGCCCCCGTGACCTTGCCCGGGATGTCCGGCCTCGGCACCGGTTGGCCGACGATGGTGTAGTCCTTGGGGTTCTTCAGCGGCGCCGCGGGGTCGAGCTTCAGGTTGAAGGCCTGCTCCCCGATCAGCTCGGCGTAGCTGAGCCGGCGATGGGGCTCGGCCCGGACGAAGATGACCCCGTCCTTCACGGCGAGGTCGGCGGACGGCATGCCGAGCTTCTGCACGGCCATGTCGACCAGGGCCTTCCGGGCAGTGGCCGCGGCTTGACGGAGCTGCACGCCGGCGATCTGAACGGAGAGGCTGCCCCACGTCGGGCCCTGGTCGGGCGTGAGCGCGGTATCGCCCTCGACCAGTTTGATCTTGTCGAGCGCGACATCGAGTTCCTCGGCCACCATCTGCGGCAGCGCGACGCGGATGCCCGTGCCGATGTCCACCTTGCCCGTGTACATGGTGACGGTGCCGTCGCGGTGGACGGCCAGGAAACTGTCTACCTGGTCGAGGGCCACCGGCTTCGTCTGGCCGGGCCCCTGGGCCCGCGCGGGGGACGTCAGGCTGAACGACACCACCAGCACCCCGGTGCCGAGCAAGAATTCCCGGCGAGTCGTCTCGAGCGTCGCCATGTCACGCCCCCTTTCCCATCAGGGTCGCGGCCCGCTTGACGGCGGCGATGATCCTCTGGTGCGTCCCGCAGCGGCAGAGGTTCCGCTGGAGGGCCTGCCGGATCTCGCGCTCGGAGGGACTGGTCTGCCGGGCGCTGAGGAAGGCGGTGGCCTGCATCACCATGCCGTTGATGCAGTACCCGCACTGGGCGGCCTGCTCCTCGATGAACGCCCGCTGGACCGGATGGGGCTTCTGAACCGTCCCCAGCCCCTCGAGCGTCACCACTTTGCCAGGACCGAGCTTCCCGACGGCGACGGAGCAGGAGCGCACGGCCCTGCCGTCGACCAGCACGGTGCACGACCCGCACTGCGCCAGCCCGCACCCGAACTTCGGGCCATGCAGCCCGAGGTTGTCGCGGAGGACGTAGAGCAGCGGGGTGTCGGGTTCGACGTCGAGACGCTGGGTCTTGCCATTGACCGAGAGTGTGACCATACGCCCTCCCTCCGGCGCCGGCCGGGCTGGGGATGAGGACCTACCCCGTGACGGCGTGCAACCTTAGGCCGGGCGCCTGGTCAAGTCAAGGCGCGCGGCGCTCAGAACCGGACCAGGCTGGGCAGCCAGAGCGAGAGGGCCGGCAGGTAGGTGACGAGCAGGAGGGCCAGGATCATGGTGCCATAGAAGGGCCACAGCTCCCGCGACACCTCCTCCATGGAGACCCTGCCGATGGCGCAGCCCACGAACAGCGTGGGGCCCACCGGCGGCGTGATGAGCCCGATCCCACCGTTCACCAGCAGGATCATGCCGAAGTGCACGGGATCCACTCCGAGCTTGACCATGACGGGCAGCAGGATCGGTGTGCAGATCAGGATCATGGGGGCCAGGTCCAGGAAGGTGCCCAGGGCCAGCAAAAGCACGTTGACCAGCAGCAGCATTGCGTAGGTATTGGTGGTGAGGGCCAGGAAGAACTCCGTGGCCCGGGCCGGAATCTGCATGATCGCCATCATGTAGCCAAACGCCGCCGAGAACCCGATCAGCATCATGACCATGGCCACCGTCTTCACCGTGCGGTGGAGCAGGCGCGGCAGGTCGCGCCACCGGTAATCCCGGTAGACGAACATGGTGACGATGAAGGCGTAGAGGCAGGCCACCGCCGCCGACTCGGTGGCGGTAAAGATTCCCCCGAGAATTCCGCCCAGGATGATGACGATGGTGATCAGGCCCCACACCGCGTCCAGAGCGATGCGCAGCGCCTGCCGCAGCGGGACGGGCTCCGATTTGGGAAACCCGCGGCGGTGAGCCGTGATGAGGACCAGTCCGGTGAGGCACAAGCCGAACAGGAGCCCCGGGAACACCCCGGCCAGGAACAGGTGGGCGATCGAGATCGATCCGCCGGCGGCCAGGGAGTAGATGACCGCGTTGTGTGACGGGGGAATGAGGATCGCCTGCACCGACCCGCAGATGGTCACGTTGGTGGAGAACACCCGCGGGTAGCCGGCTCTGATCATCTGGGGGATCATCACGGTACCGATGGAAGCGGTGTCGGCCACCGAGGAGCCCGACACCGCGCCAAAGAACGTCGAGGCCAGCACATTGACCAGGGCCAGCCCGCCCCGGATGAACCCCACCAGGATCTTGGCCAGGTTCACCAGGCGAGTGGCCATGCCGCCTTCGGCCATGATCGCGCCGGCCAGCACGAAGAACGGGATGGCCAGCAAGGAGAAATCGTCGGTGCCGTCGGAGATCTTCAGCATCACCGCTTCCATGGGCAAGCTGATCCACAGCGCGGCGATGAGGCTGGACAGGCCCAGCGTGTAGGCCACCGGCATGCCGATCGCGCACAGCAAGGTGAACGAGCCGAGCAGGACCAGCGCGTCCACCGGCCCCTACTCGAGGACGACGGCCTGGTCGCGATACATGAGGGACGTCGGCGACGGCTCCCCGACCCAGCGGCGCTCCAGAATGAAGAGCAGCGTGAGCAAGCCCCCCAGGGGGACGGGGGCGTAGGTGAGGCCGACCGACAGCAGCGGGAACTCTGCGATCACCTGGTTCCAGGTGGCCCGCACCAGCTCCAGCCCCCACAGGAACATGAACAGGCAGGTCAGGGCCATGGCGATGTCCACGAGCCCGAGCATGAGGCGCTGCGTGGACGGCCCCACCGCGTCTACCAGGGCCCGCACCGCGATGTGGACCTGGGCGCGGTACACGGCGGCCCCGCCCAGGAATGAGAACACGATCATCAACAACACGGCCGCCGGCTCCGGCCACGACGCCGGCGAGTTCACCACGTACCGCATGAAGACGCCGTACGGGATGATCAGGGTGATGACGACGAGGCTCGCCCCCGACACCCCGACGCAGGCGACATACAGGGCCTCCATCGCCTGCGCGTAGTAGGCCTTCATCCGGGGATCAGCGGGTGTCCTCGATGCGCTTGATGAGGGCCGTCCACTTGGACCCGTACTTGTCGCGGACGGGACGGGTGGCCTCATAGAACGCCTTCTTGTCGACGTCCACGAACTCCACCCCGGCCGCTTTCAGCTTCTGGGTGGACTCCGCCACCATCTTGTCCCACAGCTCGCGCTGCTCGAGCTGGGCCTCGCGGGAGAGCTTCTTGAGGAGGGCCTGGTCCTCCTTGGCCAGCGCGTCCCAGCTCCGGCGCGAGAACACGAAGATCTCGGGGATGATCAGGTGCCCGGTGAGGCTGTAGACCTTGCTCACCTGATAGTGATTGTGTGTCAGCAGCGTGGGGGGATTGTTCTCGGCGCCGTCCACTACCCCGGTCTGCAGCGCGCTGTACAGCTCGTTGAACCCCATGGAGATGCCGTTGCCACCCATGGCGTTCATGGTCTCCACGAAGATGGGATTGCCCATCATCCGGATCTTCTGGCCCTTGAGGTCGGCCGGCGCTTTGAAGGCCTTCTTGGCGTACACGCTGCGGGTGCCGGCATCCATCCAGCCCAGGCCCACCAGGCGCGAGTTCGGCGCATTGGTGATCTTCTCGATGAGCTCGACCCCGATGGGGCCGTCGATCACCTTCCGCATGTGGCCCTCGTCCCGGAAGATGAAGGGCAGGTTGAAGACGTTGAGCTCATCGACGATGGTGCCCACCGGCCCCACGCTGACCCGGCAGATCTGCAGGGCGCCCACCTGGGTCTGCTCCAGCATCTCCTTCTCGCCCCCCAGCTGCATGGCTGGATACATCTGCACGGAGAGCCGGCCCTTGGTGGCGGCTTCCAGCTTCTTGCCCATTCGGACGATGGCTTCCACCGTCGGATAGCCGAGGGGATGGACGTCGGAGGCCTTGAGCACCATCTTTTGCTGGGCCCGGGCCCACGGCGGCGTACCGAGCGTGGCTGCGGCACCGGCCACCAGAGCGGACGTACCGAGGAATTGCCGTCGTGTGTTCATAGTCTGTCCCCTCTCCTCCAAGGCGGTCGAAACGGTACGACATCGTATAGGATCGCCCGCTGACCGTGCAAACGCCTCGCCTTCACGTGGGCCCTGACCCGGGATCGGTCACCGCCCGGCCGGTTGCGGAAGTGCCGGTCGCGGCGGCGGTGAAGCCGATACCGGGCCACGGTAGCCGACACGGTCGCCGGCCCAGGCCATCGCTCCGATGATGAAGAGCCCCGAGTCGCCCAGGGCCCGGTCCACGAGGTCGGGATCCTCTCGTTCTGCCCCGCGGCGCGGGGCCGGCAGCTCATAACAGCAGGCGATCCTCGTAATCGATCCGCGAGAGAATCCGAGGCGCGCCTTCGGTGACCAGCACCATGTCTTCGATGCGCACCCCGGCGCCTCCCTCGACGTCAGGGACCCACACCAGTGGCTCCACGGCGAACACCATGCCCGGCTGCAGCGGATACACCGTGGCCCCCTCCAGCGTCTCGCCGATGTACGGCGGCTCGTTGGCGCCCATTCCGATGCCGTGCCCGATGAACAGGCTGAACAGATGCTGGGCCAACCCGAATTCCGCGATCTTGGCGACGATGGCCTTGGAGACGTCCAGGTTGGTCTGGCCCGGCCGCATGACGGCGATGCCGGCCTGCAATCCCTGGAAGACCGCTGTGTAGACCTCTTTCTGGCGCCGTGAGGGCTTGCCCACGATCGTCATCCGCCCGATATCGGCGAAGTAGCCGTTCCACATCGCGCCGATATCGATGAAGCACACGTCGCGGTTGCGAATCAGCTTGTCGCTGCAGATCCGGTGGGGCGGGGACATATGCTCGCCCGAGGCCACGAACGGGGTGATCACGTGGGCCATCTCGCCGCCCAGGTAATACAAGGTCTGCATGGCATCCCCGGCCACTTCGCACTCGCGCCGTCCTTCACGCACGGCATCCAGCGCCCGGCGGGTGACCGCGTCTCCGATGGCGCAGGCCTCTTCGATCACCGCGATCTCCTCCGGCAGCTTGATGAGCCGAGCCTGCTGCATGGCCGAATCGCCGTCCACCAGCTCCACGCCCGGCAGCAGCCTCCGGATGGACTCGACCAGGATCATCGTTGGCTGATCCACTCCCAGGCGACCGTTCAGCAGGTGGTGCCGGGTCAGCGCCGGCGTGAGCACCGAGCGGACGAAGCCCTCCACCAGGCCTCGCTCCTCCATGATGGGAATGGCGTGTACCTCGGCGAGCCAGGGCATCTTGGCCAGCGCGCGATCACGTTCGCCGCCCGAGCAGAGCAGGATCGGCTCGGCGTCGCGGGGAAAGAGCACGCCATTCAGCGAGCTGCTCTTCCCGGCGATGAGCTGGGCGCGCAGCCCGGTGAGGTAGCGGACGTTCTCGTCCTTCCAGAGGAGCAGGGCATCCAGCTGCTGGGCGGCCATGTGCGTCCGCGCCTTCTCCACTCGCTTGCGGCGCAGCGTTGCGTAATCGACCCGGGCCTCGTAGTCCACATCGAACTGTCCGAGCGCATAGCTCATGAACGATCTCCTGGTCGCGGAGTGATGGGGCCGCAGTCTAGCATCAGGCCGCGAACAACGGCCATCGCGGGTTGACAAGCTCCCCGCCCCGGCACAGAATCCCGCTTCGGTCACCGTCGCCGGGCCCTTCAGGAGTCAGCATGAGACCACGGGTCGTCGTCGTTCAGCCCATCCCCGAGGACGGGCTGCGAATGCTCCAGCAGGTCGCCGAGGTCGAGGTCTTCCAGTCCGAGCGGATGATGAGTCGCGACGAGCTCCTGGCCCGGATCAAGCGCTGCGACTACCTGTACACCCTGGGCGATACCCCCATCGACGCCGAGGTGCTGGACGCCAATCCCAACCTCAAGGGGATCGCGGCCATGACCATGGTGCCGAATGTCATCGACGTCGAGGCCATGACGGCCCGCAAGATTCCCCTGACGAACATCCCCCACATCATCACCAAGACCACCTGCGACCTGACCCTGGCCCTCATCCTCGGTCTGGCCTGGCGGCTGGTGGAAGCCGATCGCTTCACCCGCAGCGGGCGCTTCCGCCAGGAGCAATCCATGTCGTTCCTCGGCCACTCCCTGCCCGGCAAGGTGGCCGGCCTCATCGGCCTGGGCCGCATCGGGGAGGAGATCGCCAAGCGGCTGCGCGCCTTCGAGATGCCGGTGATCTACACCAAGCGTACCCGGCTGCCCCTCGAGCGCGAGAGAGAGCTCGGCGTCGAGTGGGTGCCGGACAAGGATGCCGTCCTCCGCCGGGGCGATTTCGTCATCATCATGGCCAGCTACAATCCCAGCACGCACCTGATGATCGGAGCCCGCGAGTTCGCGCTCATGAAGCGCACCGCCTTCTTCGTCAACACCGGCCGCGGTCGCATCGTGGACGAGCCGGCTCTGATCGACGCGCTCCGCAACGGCACCATCGCCGGGGCCGGGCTGGATGTGTACTGGACGGAGCCCCCGGTCGGCGAGCCCGCCCCCAGTCCGGAGTTGTTCAAGCTCGACAACGTGATCCTGACCCCGCATATCGGGAGCGCGACCTGGGAATCGCGGCGCGAAATGTCCAAGCTGGCCGCCGCCAATGTCATCGCCATGATCAAGGGAGAGCGGCCCCCCCACCTCTACAACCCTCAGATCTACGGGGGCTGATGGGCGGACCGGGCTCGCGGTAGACCCCGGGGGAGTGCCGATGCTCTTTCCCACCACGCTCGTGGGCAGTTACCCGCAGCCCGAGTGGCTGATCGACCGTCAGAAGCTCGGCGCGCGCTTCCCGCCCCGCGTCCGCGCACGCGAGCTCTGGCGCATTCCCGAGCCCTGGCTGGCCCAGGCCCAGGACGATGCCACCCGCCTGGCCATCCGGGCCCAGGACGCGGTGGGGCTCGACATCATCACCGACGGAGAGATCCGCCGCGAAAGCTACTCGAACCGGTTCGCCACCGCGCTGGCCGGCATCGACATCGACAATCCGGGCACCGCGCTGGACCGCTCGGGTCACCCCAATCCGGTGCCGCGGATCGTGGGGCCCATCCGGCGTCGCCATCCGGTCGCGGTCGAGGACACGCGGTTCCTGCGCACGCACACCACGAAGCCCATCAAGATGACGGTGCCGGGGCCCTTCACGATGTCCCAGCAGGCCCAGAACGACTACTACCCCAGCGAGGAGCGGGCCGCGATGGACTACGCGGTCGCGGTGAACGAGGAGGTCCGCGATCTCTTCGCGGCGGGAGCCGACATCGTGCAGCTCGACGAGCCCTACATGCAGGCGCGACCGGACAAGGCCCGCCAGTACGGGCTGGCGGCGCTCAACCGGGCCCTGGAGGGGATCGCCGGCACGACGGCGGTGCACATCTGCTTCGGGTACGCCGCCATCATCCACCAGCGGCCGTCGGGCTACTCCTTCCTGCCCGAGCTGGCCGGGTGCCCGTGCCGTCAGATCTCGATCGAGACGGCGCAAGCCCGGCTCGACTGCGCCATCCTCGCCCGGCTCGCGGGGAAGCAGATCATGGTTGGCTGCCTCGACCTCAACGATCCAACGGTGGAGACAGCGGACACGATCGTTGCGCGCATCAAGCGGGCCCTGGCCTATGTGCGGCCCGAGAACGTCGTGCTGGCGCCGGACTGCGGGATGAAATACCTGCCACGTGAAGTAGCTCTCGGCAAGCTGACCGCGATGGTGACGGCGGCCAGGATCCTCCGATCCGAGTTCAGCGGGATCTGAGCCCGGGCCGCTACTTCGCCACGTAGTAGGTCGGGCGCCACGCCCAGTAGTAGACGTCGCCCACCGGCTCGACGCCCCAGTGCTCGTGGACGATGTACCCGGAGCTCGTCTCGGTGACCCGGTAGCCCGGGAGCATCACCGTCTGCCAGGCCACGATCGGCCCCGCTCCCGAGGACGCCACCGCCATCGGGACGACCACGATCCGCGCCGCGACCACGAACTCGCCGAGGACAGGGTTCCACGCCGACCACGGCTGCGCCGGGTGGGCGTTGTTGAAGGGATGCGGGGCCCGGCCGAATGGCGTCGCGGGACTCCCGGGAGGCAGCGCGGGCGGGTTGACGACCCCCAGTTGGGCCGGCGCCGCCGCGGGATCGCCGAAGACCAGCAGGGGGCCCAGCACGACGACACCGATGAGCACGCCCCTCATGGCCTACACCTCTCCCGCCCCCGGCGGGGGAGGCCGAGCGTACCCGAGAGGCGATGAGCTGTCCAACGAGCTGGGACCCTGGCATCAGGGCATCCAGCGACGGCTCAGTGGCCACGGTGAACTGCGCCGAGCTAGATCAGGGCAACGGACGGCCCACGATCGGCACGAGGAGGGCGTAGGGTAAGATCGCGGCGAATCGCCGCGGCGACAATGGCGTCGGTCCACCACGTGCACCCGAGAGGCTGCTACCGACGTCGGCCTTCACCGGGGCCTTCCGGCGGCGCAAGGGGCTGCCGCCAGCCCGTTGGCGAGCCTTGACCGCTCAGCGCCCCCGGTGGGCCGCGGTGTCGATCCACTCCTTCGCGACCTCGAGCGCGCGGCGGTCAGCTTCGTCCCGCGTTGGAAACCGCACCGCGGTGGGCGAGTAGAGAGGTGTCCCCCGCGTCCAGCCCTCGTCAGTCCGTACCGACACGACCACTCGCGGCGACCACGCCATCCTGTTGACGGAGTACGACTCCGGCTCGATTCGGTAACCCTTGTATGTGATCTCGTCCGAGGAAGGGCCTGGTGGCGGCGCTTTGGTCGTAACGATCGGTCGAACCACCCGCCGTGTGACGCTCAACGCCCGCCTCCGCCACTCCGTTCTTTCTTCTGGGACAATTCCACCTTGAGGGATCGCCCGTCGAGCTCGCTCCCGTGCAAGCGGCTGATGGCCGCCGCCGCTCCTTCGGTCGTCTCCATCTCGACGAAGCCGAAGCCGCGCGACTGACCCGCGGGATCCTTGACGACACTCGCTGACACGACGGTGCCCGACGCGGCGAACGTTTCCCGCAACCGGTCCGACGATGTGCCGAAGGCGAGACCACCGACGAAAAGCTTGACCGCCATGATGAGGGGCTCCTTGGAGCAGCGGGTGAGGCAAGCTACGTGTCACCGGGGTCTCGACGCCAGATGCGTCAGCCATGAAGACGGGGGTGACGGCGCAACTACTGTACCACGATTGTGGACGTTCGGGGGAACCATCGTTCCCCCGCCGCGCCGGCTAGTTCTGGGTTTTCTGGGCCTGCTCGTAGAGCGGCATCACCCGCTGCGAGAATACGCCGAGGTCCTTGATCCGATCCTCGTTCGAGGGATGTGTCGACAACAGCGCCGGTGGTCCGCCGTCGCCCGCAATCTTCGCCATCTTCTGCCAGAGCGCGATCGCCGCCCGGGGGTCGTAGCCGCCGCGGGCTGCCAGCTCGACGCCGATGCGGTCGGCCTCGGTCTCGTGCAGGCGCGAGTACGGGAGCAGGAACGTGACCTGCCCGACCAGGCCGGCGAGGTCGGCTCCCCCCTGCCCGATACCGAGCACGGCGCCCACGGCGGCGGCGCCCAGGCTCGTGGCGAGCTGCTGCGAGGCGCGCTCGCGCCCGTGCTCCCTGAGCGCGTGCGCGATCTCGTGGCCCATGATGGCTGCGGCCTCGGCGTCGGTGAGCTGGAGCTTCTCGAGGATGCCGGTGTAGAAGGCGATCTTGCCTCCGGGCATGCACCAGGCGTTGATCTGGGGCGACGTGATGACGTTCACCTCCCACTTCCAGCCCGGCGCGTCCTTCCGAAACACGACGGTGTGCGGGATGATCCGGGTGGCGATCTGACGGACCCGCGCGACCTGCTGGGGATCGCGGTTGACGTTGCCTTTCCCGCTCTCCTGTTGAAGGACTTTCTGATAGGCGATCGCCGCGCTCTTGTCCATCTCCTCGGAAGACACGAGCAGGAACTGGCTGCGTTCCACACCCACGGCGCCCTTCTCGGTCGTCGTCGCGCACCCGGTGAGAGCGAGCGCCCCCAGTGCGGCCGCTCCGATCGCACGCGTCGTTCGGGCCAGCATCTCCAACCTCCCCCGCCCATCCCGCCACACCCGTCGCCGCATTCTAGAATTCCGTGATCTGTCCATCCCTGATGGTGACTGTTTCCGCCTGCCCCGCGACCTTGATCTGGATCGGGCCCACCGGGAGGCCGAATTCCTGGGAGCCAAACCCACCGGTCAGCGTGCGTTGATCCGTGGCGTCGAGCAGATCCACCCGCGTGTTGGCCAGCGCCGTCACCCGCAGCACACCCACCCGAACGTGCGTGTCGTGCGCCGGCTGCACTGTCACGCCGAAGACCCGTTTTCGGGAGATCTCGACCTCGTACGTGCCGGGCATCAGGTCGAGCATCTGGCCGCCGTACCCGCCCGCCAGCGAGGTGTGCTCTCCCGGCCGGTAGACGTCGACGCGCGTGTTGCCGGGGTTGGCGCCGTCCGGGAACTTCACGACGAGCCGGCCCAGCCGGCCCTTCCGCTCGGGGTCGGCCACGATCGCACAGCACTCGCCCGAGCCCGGTCCCGTCGCCGGAGCGGCTGGGGCCGTGATCACGCCCCCCGGCGCCGAGGGCGTCGGGACCGGGGAGGCCGGCGGCAGGGCGGGTGACGTCGGCGCCGGAGGTGTCGCCGCCCGGGGCGCCGGCTTGTCCTCCCTGCGCCGACAGGACCACGAGAGCCCGACGAGCAGGAGCAACATCACCACCAGAGCAATGACCCGCGCCCGACTGTTCAAGCGGCTGCGCTCGAATCTCGAATCACTCAGCAGGACCCGATTCACCGGTACCGCAGACACTACCTGAAGGCAGAATCTCTCGCAATCAGTGCGCCAAGACCGTATACTCGTGGTCGTCTGGCTCGATCAGGCTCATTCGCGGGCTCTCATCCTTCTCAGACCGCGTTTCCCGGCTACTTCCGCTTCCTGGGGCGTGTGACGATCCGCGGAAGACTGACCGGGCCCGCTGGGCCTCACGAGGAACTCCTCTATGTCGTTCGCGTCCTTTCACCTGCACCCGGACCTCGAGCGTGGCCTCGATGCCCTCGGCTTCATCACTCCCACTCGCATCCAGAGGGCGGCCATTCCGCCGGCCTGTCAGGGACGCGACGTGCTGGCGTGTGCCATGACGGGCAGCGGCAAGACCGCGGCGTTCCTGCTGCCCCTCCTGCAACGCCTCCTCGGCGGCCAGCGGAGCGTCACGCGGGCGCTCATCATCGCGCCGACCCGTGAACTGGCCGCCCAGATCGACGAGCACCGCCGCCAACTCGCCCGCTTCACCCGCATCGGCGGGGCTGCCGTCTTCGGCGGCGTGCCCATGGGACCACAGGAGACGGCCTTCCGCCGGGGCGTCGAGATCCTGGTCGCGACCCCTGGCCGTCTTCTCGACCACCTCCGGTACCCGTACGCGAGACTCGAGGGACTGGAGGCCCTCATTCTCGACGAAGCCGACCGCATGCTCGATATGGGGTTCCTGCCTGACATCCGGAGGATTCTCCAGCGTTTGCCCGCCACGCCCCGGCAGACCCTGCTCTTCTCGGCGACTCTGCCCCCGGCCATCGTCACCCTCGCCCGGGATCTGCTGCACGATCCGGTGACGATCGACGTCGAACGACCGGCGGCGCCGGCAGTCGGCGTACGGCATGCCGCCTACCCGGTGGCCGGGGAGCTGAAGCTTCCCCTCCTGCTCGCCCTCCTGCGCCAGCCGGATGTGCGGAACATGCTCGTCTTCACCCGCACCAAGCACCGGGCCAACCGCCTGGCCGATGCCCTGGCCCGCCGGGGCGTGCCCGCCGCCCGCATCCACGGCAACCGCACCCAGGGGCAGCGCACGCAGGCACTGGCCGCCTTCAAGGCGGGAACGGTGCGCGTCCTGGTCGCCACCGACATCGCAGCCCGCGGCATCGACGTGACGGACCTCTCCCACGTGGTGAACTTCGACGTTCCGAAGGTGGCGGAAGACTATATCCACCGAGTGGGCCGGACGGCGCGCATGGACGCCGAGGGCGATGCCATCACGTTCGTGTCGCCCGCGGAGGACGCGGACTTCCGGATGATCGAACGGGCCGTCGGCACGCGAATCCGGCGTGTCACCCTGCCGGACTTCGATTACGCGACGCGCACTACCGAGCGCCTCGAGGTACCGTTGGGCGAGCGCATCGCCGCGATCCAGGCCGGGAAGACCGCTCAGCACGCGCGGAGTCGCGCGGCCGCTCAGCGGCCCGCCCTGGCCACGGTCTCGCCAGGGCCTGCTGCCGGCGTGCCCTCACGCCATCACAGACGGGGTTGAGGCGGCTCGGGTAGCACACGACACCCGATCAGGCGGACAGTTCCTCCCCGTCCATCTCCGCCACCGAGAACGAGTCCCCTCCGCGCCCACGACCCGGTCACTCGAGCGCTCCAGAGTCAACTCGTCCTCGACGTCCGGCGCCGCGGACGCACCGGACTGTTCGGTCCCCGGCGACCTCCTGACCGTCGATCGTCGCGCTCGACCTCCGCCCGCCCCCCCTGCCGTGGCGCGCTTCTAATGCGGCGGACTTCCTTCGCCTGACCCTCGACGTTGGCAAGAAGGGCCGGGTTGTCTGCCCATTTCAGTCCCTCCTCAATCAAGGCCCGAAGGACGATCTGAAGACTTACGGGAAGCTTGAGGGTAGTCGTCGCCCTCCCGGCGAAGACCCGGGCCCGATCCAGGACGTCCTGGGAAAGGACAAGCAGGACTCTCGTCTTGCTCGCGACCATCACACCTCCCATCTTGGCCCCCAGCCGGCGGGCTCACGCTATATATTTTATACTTGTAATATAAGTTATTATTTGTTATATGTCAACGAGGTGAAGCCTCGGCAGAAGAAGGAGAAGATGAAATGTTCGCCGCCATGATCCTCATAGGGCTCCTGACCGGCTGGCTGGCCAGGTCCGTGATGAAGGATGGCGGTTACGGTTTGATCGGGGACTTTGCCCTCGGCCTCCTCGGAAGCAGCGCTGCCAGCGCGATCTGGGCCCTGGGTGTCGCTCCGAACGCGGGGAACCTGGCCACGGCTGGCATTGCCTTCCTCGGAGCGACCATCCTGATCGTGGCCCAGCGCAAGGTCTGGTACGTCCACGCCTAGAAAGCGTGAACCTCACACCCCCGGGGGGCAGAGTAGACATGACGAAGTTCATCCAGATCTGCGCATCGCAAGACGATCTCTTCGCGCTCGACGTGGATGGCGATGTCTACCAGTACAATTTCACCACGAAGACCTGGGTCAAGCTCATCCCGAGCCGTTCCTACGAGGGAGCCCAATCCGAACGAGCTCGATAGGACACTTGGTGCCGGCCACCCACAGGTTGTCCACATTTCCACAATTATTCACAGATAGCGGAATCGCCCGGTTTGACGCGACCTCCCAGGGACAGTCGCCAAAAGAGACGGTCCAGTCATCCACAATGAGCACCGGCACGCAAATTCTCTCATTCGATGAGGGCCTCAGCGTTTCGGACCTCATGAAGGCGCACTTGATGCGATCAAACGAAGCGTTGACAATGCCGTCCCGGTGACTCTAGGTGGGGATCAACAGTGTGAGGACGATGCCCATGGGAGCGATTCGGAGGCCACTGACAAAAGCCGAGGGACGCCGCCGTATGCGGCTCAGCGGCCTCACCATTGCCTGGCGGGGCACGCCGAACCTGGACGACTGGGTGGCCTATATCGTGGGAACCAAGTCGAAGAAGCTCATCTTGGCCGATCACGCGTCTGAGCGGAAGGTGAAGACCCTGCTGTCGCAGTTGCAGACGATGCCGAAGAAGGCGGTGGAGAAGCTCGCGAAGGGCTAGCCGCACAACCTTGCCCTCCCGCGGGAAGGCGAGCATACGACTGACTCGTCTCGTGACATCAAAGCGGATGGCGCCAAAAAAACTCCGGGTTCTCCTCGACCGCTTCGAATGCCTGAAGGACCCGTGCGATCTCGATTTGCTGCTCTTCTTCTATCGTCACCCCCGGGCCTTTCTCATCAGCGAACGCCTGGCCGCATACGTTGGGTATGACCGCCCCCAAGTCGTGCAATCGCTCGAGGTCCTGATCACCGCCCGACTCCTGCGCCGGTCCCCGGATTCCACTCACCCCGCGCGGCTCTACGTTCTCACGCCGGGCAGCACTCTTGGCGGCTGGCTTTCGTCGCTCCTGCGATTCGCCGCGACCCGAGACGGCCGGTTGGCGGTCATCCACGCTCTCAAGCAACGACAGTCGTCACGACCCTCGGCTGGCCCCGAAGCCGAACCATCGCGAACGCTCGAGCATTTCCACGGAGGCTAGAGGTGTCGCATGCCTGAACCAGACCTGGTCAAGACAGGAATCAAGGGGCTCGATGAGATTCTCTTCGGTGGCATTCCCCGGGGCAACATCATCCTGGTGGCGGGCACGGCGGGAACGGGGAAAACCACGCTGGGGGTCGAGTTCGTGTATCGCGGTGCTCGCGAGTTCAACGAGCCGGGAATGATCATCCTGTTCGAAGTGGCCCCCGACAAGCTCATTCGCGACGCGGCGCTCTTTGGCTGGGACTTGCGCGAGCTCGAGCGTGAGAGGCGATTGAAGATCGTCTTCACGACGCGGCAGGCTTTTCAGCAGGAGCTGTTGCGAGCCGACAGCGTGCTCCTTGCCGAGGCCGCAGAAATTGGTGCACGGAGGCTCTTCGTCGATGGCCTCGTCCGGCTGGCCGAGCCCAATGGCGGGGAGCCTCGCGAGGCGTTCCATCTCTTGGCCGAGGGACTGCACCGCGAGAACCTGACGGCGATGCTGGCACTGGAGTCGACGTTTGACCATCCCGCGACGGCCCGAGCGCCCGAGGAGTTCGTCGCCGACACCATCCTGAAACTCAGCATCGAGCCGGTCCAGCGTGCCGTGCTCCGGTCAGTCGAGGTCGTGAAGTCGCGCGGCCACGAGTATGCCCTGGGACGTCACTCGTTCCGGATCGTCAACGGTCATGGGCTCGAGGTCTATCGGCGGGTCCAGGCGCCCCGCAGTTCGCAACGCGAAAGGGGCGCCGCGTTCGACCCCACCTCGCGGGTCACCACGGGCATCCCCGGCCTCGACGAGCTGGTGAACGGCGGGTATTTCGTGGCGAGCACGACGCTCGTCGTCGGGATCTCGGGCGCGGGCAAGAGCGTCATGTCCCTGCAGTTCATCGCCGAAGGGGCCCGGCGCGGCGAGCGCTGCCTCATGATCACCCTGGACGAGCCGCCGGCCCAGGTCCTCCGCAACGCCCATAGCATCGGAATTGATTTTCAGGCACTCATCGATAAGGGCCTGGTGCATCTGTGGTACGAGCCACCCCAGGAGATGGAGATCGACCGCCATTTCGCCCAGATCGAGGCGATCGTCGAGAGCTTCAAGCCCCAACGGGCGGTGATCGACAGCCTGTCAACCTACGGGTCGAGCCTGGGCGTCGCCGAGCGCGGTTTCCGCGACTTCTTCCATGCCATCGTCGCGCTGATGAAGGAACACCAGGTCACCACGGTCTACAACCACGAGAACCC
The DNA here is from genome assembly GCA_036556905.1 of Candidatus Methylomirabilota bacterium. Lineage (GTDB taxonomy): Bacteria > Methylomirabilota > Methylomirabilia > Rokubacteriales > CSP1-6 > 40CM-4-69-5. The sequence goes on along the minus strand of DATBIM010000092.1, from coordinate 11,843 downwards.
CGAGATGCTCGGCATGTCGTCGATGATGGGGGAGTTCAAGGTCAGCTCACTGGTGGACAACATCATCTTGATGAACTGGGTCGAGCTGGGCGACACCTTCCGGCACGCGTTGACGGTCGCCAAGATGCGGGCCATGCCGACGAGCCGAACGACCCACGAGTGCGAGATCGTGAACGGCCAGGGCATGAGGGTGCTTCCGCGGCCGCTGACCGGAGCGCTCCCGGTCGTGCCCTTCGCCGGCTACCTCGGGCTCATCTCTCGCGCGCCCGAACGGCGTGGTCAGCAGGTGGGCCGCACGGACCCTTGAACCGCTGGCCCCGGACCGCGGTGGGGCCTAGGGTCGGAGGTGACTTCCAGGAGGTGACTCCAGAAGGGAGCCACCTCCCAAAGCTTACTTGCCCTCGCCAATGGCCACGGTGAAGTTGACCGTTTCCTGACGGTAGGGCGACGGGATGTACGCGAGCTCCAGGCGAATCTCCTTCAGCTTCTGCGCCTTCAGCGCCTCGGCGGGGAAATCTATATCCAGTGACTGGATGGCTTCCTGCCCGGGGTCGAGCCGGTCGCTGCTGCCATACGTCGTCAAGGTGAGGGCCGGGGCGGTCCTGGTGTCCTCGAGCTTGATTGGCTGCCCCTGGGCATCGATGTACTTGATCGTCCCGGCGACGAGGCGGACGGTCTGATTCTCCGAGCTATTCCTCAGCGTGAGGAGCGCGGTGAGCTTGGCCGGGGAGACGACGCGCCCGGAGCCCTGTTCCACCCGCTCCGTGACCTTCAGGTTCGTCACTTCGCCGGTGACGATCCCGGCCTTCAGTTTCATCGCGGCCGGCGTCACCGTGTACGTCTTTTCGTCAACCAGCGCTGCTGCCGTCAGCGCCGGCTGCGGCGTGGCGCCGAGGGTCATCCACACCACCACGGCCACCACTCCTGTGCCCAGTCCCAATCTCCACCACATATCAGTCCGCTCCTCGCCCAGACGCTCGGTGGGCCGAATCTTGCGTTGAGCGATGATAAGGATGGCCGCTCCGACGAAGGCGACAAACATCATCAGGGCAATCCCGGCTCCCGGGAACACCAGGGCCCGAAAAATCCAACTGCCCCCGATGCTTCCCACGAGACCGAGGATGACGTCGTTCTTGAGCCCGTAGCCTCCGCGTTTCATGACCACTCCGGCCAGCACGCCGGCCAACACTCCTGCGAGCACCCACGTCACGAACATGGTGAAACTCATGACTCTTCCCCTTTCGCCCGGTTACCGCTCATCGCATCACTGACCCCGCCCCGTCCCCGGCGTGCCTCGTGCTCCGTGTGCGCCCATCGGATGAACGAGAGCTCAGGCGCCTCGGGCCGGCGGGCCGAGCAGCCGCCGGCATATTGCCGTTCTGTTGTACCAGGAGGTCCGCGAGCATTTGGACGGCTCGCGGGTCCAGAGCCCGGTCGTCGATCAAAACCTGCACGGCTGGGCCCGCGAGCCCCCGGACCCGCTCGGCCGCCGCGGTGGAGCAGACGATGACGTCCACGCGGCGGAGCAAACGGCCCAGGGCGACCCCCTCGGCGGGGCAGGCCCCGACCAGTTTGATATTCGGCAGGCCCGCGTTGGCGATCGAGTGCTCCAGGTTGTGGGCCGTCTCGGCGGCGGAGGCCACGCCCACCCGGGTCCCCGACGGGAGCTGGGCCAGGCTGTGGAGTGTCTCAAGACGCGCCTCGGCCAGCAGCGCGATCACCGGGACCCCACGGCCCTTCAAGAGCCGCTCCACCTCTGGGAGATGGCAGAAGCTCGTGACCGCGGCCCGCCAGCGACCGGCTTGCTTCGGACGCCGCGTGACCGCCGCCAGCTCGCCGAGGAGTACCCGGTCGACGCGGACCGGGAGGTGGGCTTCGAGTTGCTTGGCAAAGAAGTCGAGCTCCCGTGTGCTGCATTCCACCAGGAGGATCTCCACGGTCCCCTGGACGGCAGCGGGCCGGACGCCGGCCACGCTCAGCACCGCGACGGCCAGGTCGTCCGCGGTCATCCCGAGGGCGGCCGCCCGGATCACGATCTCTTGCAAGAACCCCTCGCGGAGATGGGGGGCGGAACGGGCGGGTGGCGCCGGGGCCACGAACACGCCCTTCCCCCGTCGCGCCTCCACGTATCCGCTCTGCTTGAGATCCTCGATGACGCGGGCGACCGTATTCGGATTGATGCCGAGGAAGCCGGCCAGCTCCCGGATGCTGGGCAGGGCCTGCTCCCGGGGCACGCCGCCACGCTCGATGACGTGCTTGAGCTGCTCCGTCAGTTGCCGGCGGATCGGGATCGGGCTGTGCCCGTCGATCGTGAGATTGATCGCCATCTTCATACTGTATGAATACAATAGTGCACTAGGCCAATTATGTCAAGTGGTGTACTATCTTAGTGACACACTAGCCGCGCTGGCTCAAGTGATGAAGACAACGCCGCGCCCGCGCGGCCCTGCTTCTCGTCCCTGATGAGGCCTGGCTCAGTTTTCGCGCGCGATGTTCGGCATCCCCATGCGCCGCAACCAACGGAAATGGGAGACCACGCCTTCCCGGAACGACCTGTGCTCGGCGTAGGTGACGCCAAAGTCTCGGCATGTCTGTTCCACCAGCTTCGAGATCGCCGGATAATTGACGTGACTGATCCTGGGAAACAGGTGGTGTTCGATCTGGAAGTTCAAGCCGCCGAGGAGCCATGCCACGACCCGGCTAGGCCGGGCGAAGTCCACGGTCGTCTCCGCTTGATGAATGGCCCAGGCTTGCTCGATGCGCTCAGTGCCTGCCAAGGGCAGCGGGAACGCCGCCTTTTCTACGCAGTGCGCTACCTGGAACACAACGCTCAGCGTGGTGCCCAGGACCACAGCGGCAACTCCATAATAGACGAGCACGGCGGACACGGGATGGAAGAGCAGCGGGATCCCGAAGGCCCAGGCGAAGAAGGTCGCCTTGCCGGCCACCAGGAGAATCAGATCCCATCCTGTAGGGCGGCGGACTCGGTGGCTGCCAATTCGGCCGGTGATGAGTCTCCGCAAATCGTCAACGAACTGCATCTTCACGGCCAGCAGTCCATAGAGCGGCCAGAGATAGAGATGTTGCCATCGGTGAAAGGCGCGCCGTATCTGATGCGGCGTCACCCGGGCGAGGATGCCGAGATTGATGTCTGTATCGTGGCCAGTCACATTGACATATGTGTGATGGAAGACGCCGTGCTTCCAGTGCCAAAAATACGAACTGCTTCCCATCAGGTCCAAACTTATCGCCATCAGCTTATTAACCAAGCGATAGTCGGAATACGCATGGTGACCGCCGTCGTGTTGAATGTTGAACCCGATTCCGGCGGCAACGAATCCGAGCAGGACGGCGAGCAATGCGCCCTGCCACCAGTTGTTATCCGCAAACACGAGCAGCAAATAGGAGGCCACCAGGCCAGCGAGCATGATCGCTGTCTTCACGTACATCTGCCAGCAGTCGCGCTCCCGATGGCCGCTAGTACGGAAATACTCATCGACTCGCCGTCGAAGCTCGAGCTGGAAGGCGCTATTCGTCCTGAATTTCAGAGTTCTTCCCGAATCCGCCGTGTTGGTCATCGGCACAGTATCGTGGCGAATCAGCGCGTCGGCTTCCTGTGGTGCGCTGCCACTTCCTGCGCGATCAGATCGATGAGTGCCTTGGCAACCGGGTGTGGATCTCGCCAGATCGGCGCAATGTCCTTGCCCTTTGCCGACAAGACTTCATTGACCAGCTGACAGGATCGGTCGTACTCAGACCTGGTGACCTGAGTGACCGCTGCACCTCGGTGCCTGAGCTCGTCCCACGCAGCGAGCAAGAGTTCCTGCTGGACCCGCATGTGATTCTCAACCGCCCCGAGCACATCGTTAGGCGCTCCGTTGAGTTGGCGCACTGCTACACGGATGAACTCCCGGAAGCTGGCGAATCCCTCGACCGTCATCGCTCGCTGGCCATCTCCATACTGTATTGACGCAATAGTACACAAGATCAATTAAGTCTATCTGTATTATTTAAATGGTACACTTGGCCCGTGGCGAGTAGGGCCACGGGTGCTCGGAGCCAACCAACAATCACGCCCGGCGAACATTGCCGGCCAGAATCTCTTGGCGAGGGAGACGCTGATGTCGAAGTGGATCGGGTTGACAGTCGTGGCTATGGCGGTGGCTTGGATACCCCCCGGCCCCTCGTCACAGCCGGCCGCGACGCCAGCGGTAATCGAGCACAAAGCGCACAGGGTGACGCCCGAATGGATAGTAGTGAAGACCGGCATCATCGCTGGCGATGTCACGAATATGAAGGTCACGGAGCGGGTCGAATCGGGCTCCGGCCACGGTGTCTCCCCGGCGCAACTCACCGGGACGCTGAAGCTGAAAAACACCTCGGTCAATCAGACCGTCCTTCTCGTCATGGGCAAGCTCCTGTACATCGATGCCCAGGGGCAGCCCATCCAACTCGACGAAGGGCGGACTGAACCGACCGTCCGGTTTGCCATGTGCGGGAACGAGCGGCTCGACCCTGGGCAGGATGCGACCCATTCCCTGGACGTGGAGTTCCCCGCCGAAGCCCTGAAAAGGTTGAGGGCGATCCGCCTTGAGTTCGCGTATATTCTATCGCCCTACCGCAAGGAGACGGTCAACTTCACCGTGTCGATCGGCCAAGCCAGCAGGCCGGCGACTTGGGGCCCTGTGGAGTCCCCTCCGATCCAGGTTGAGAGCTTCGACAATGCATTCATACCCTGAGCGTGGCCGCCCGGAGGTGTCATGATCCCCACCGGCGGCATATTGACGGTGGCCGGCGATCGCCCGAGGGCGAACACGGGAACCGTCGGCAGTCGCGGCTCACGCTCGCATTCGGCGCCTGCCCGCCCCCTCCCTGAACGTCCTGAACCACCGCCGGCTCCCGTGACTGCGCCGCTGACACGCCCAACCTCTCGCTCTGGTGGCCGGATGGGCACGCTGGCCGGCGGCGCGGTCGGTACCCTGATCGGCTGCTCGTTCTTCGGGGCCTCCTGGGACCAGCTTGATCTGCTGCTCATTGGCGGCGGAGTCGTGCTCTTCGTGGCGTTCCTTCGCCGTCGCCCAGCCGCACCGCCGCCGCCGATGGAGGCAGCTGTCGGTGTACCGAGCAGACCGGATTTGCCGCCCGGTGATTCGAGCCTTGACCGAGGAGTCCGCGACATCCGCCGGACGGATGCCAAGTTTAGTCCGGTCAGGTTCGCCGGCTACACGGCCATGCTGTTCCGTGACATGCAGCGCGCCTGGATGACTCGGAACATTGGCTCCTTCCGTGACCGACTGTCGCCCGAGATGTATGCCGAGCTGCACGTGCGGTGCGATCGCTTACGGAACGCCGGCCTATTAAACCGCATCGACCGCGTCGAGATTCGCGCCGAGATCACGGAAGCATGGCAGGAGCGTGATCAGGATTACGTGACGGCGTGCATCGGCGGCTCAATGGTCGATTACATTGTCGACGAGGTGACCGGCGGCCTCGTGACCGGCTCGAGCGCGATACCGAAGAACGTCGAAGAATTCTGGACGTTCACGCGCCCGGCCGGTCTCAACTTCTGGATGCTCTCGGCCATTCAAACTCGCCCCCTGGCCGATGCGTGACGAGGGCTCCGATACGCGCGTTGTTGCGCGTGACCAATCGATGTATCATTTGATGCTCGCATTGCCCTTCGTCCTCCGAATGGCAGCGAAGGCGACCGTAGTGCGAGGTCAGAACGGCTGGATTCACTGCCAGGCGAGCGCTCTCCCCACCTTTTTGGGGGGCCAAGTCGCTCAGACGGAGGTGTTCATGGCCCAGCTCCAGGCCGGCGATCTCGTGATCCGACGGCATCGACTGCTCAAGACGCAGGGGACGGTCGTCCAGGTGACCCTACAACGCCGAGGCGAGGCTCGCCGGGTTTGGGTCAAGTGGGACCACCCCGACACCCTCCCCAACCCGAGTCTCGAAATCACGGACACTCTGGAGTTGGTCCGACAACCGGCCCCGCCGCTCACGGTGTTGCCGCACTCGCCCTCGGCAGGCCTGTCCCCAGCATAGGATCGCCTGGGCCTCGCGTACCGTTCCGGAATCTGGCCACGCTCGAGCTCAGCGCTGCGGGCACGGCCCCGGGGCCGCGCCCGCTGGGGGTCCAGCCGTCGCCCGCGAATCGGTCAGCGTCTCGAGGCACGCGACGAGATCGTTGATCTCGACCTCGGCAAGCCCCAGCGGGCGCAGGAGCTGCTCGCCATGGGTGTGCAGTCGCTCCATGTTGAGCGTCGAATAGTGGCGGACCACTTCTCCCAGGGTGGCATAGCGCCCATCGTGCATGTAGGGCGGAGTCAGGGCCACGTTGCGGAGTGAGGGTGTCTTGAACTGGCCGTAGTTGGCGGGCTGCAGGTCGACGTGCCGGGTCTTGGTGGCCGAGGCTTGGTGGCCGAGGTTCCGGTGGTGTCGTCGCTATAGGCCCCAGCAGGTTGAAGCGATCGGCCCGCAGCCGCTTGATCTCCTCGTAACGGCTGGCGTCGACGCGGCCGGGGGCCACGAGGAACGGCACGCCCACGTCGTGGAACTCGCCGTTGGTGAAGTGCGGGCCGAAGTGACAGACGCTGCAGTTGCCCGGGCCCACGAAGAACTTGAGGCCCCCGCCGGGCCGCCGGCGGATACCGCGCCGACGCAATCCGGTCACCGCGGGCCAGCGCGTCGCGAAACTGGTCGAACGCGGTGCGTCCCGAGCGAACCGTCTCCACGAAGGCGGCCAGGGCTTTGCCGACGTTGACAAGCACCCGCTCATCATCAGCGCCGCGGCCACGACCGGGTGGAGGCCCGTACACCGCCGCGTAGAGACACACCAGTGTCAGGTCTTCACTGATCAGGGCGGCGACCAGCCCCGAGCTCGCGCCCATCTCGCGGGGATCGAGGATGGGCCCGGCGAGCCCTGGGCGCACCCGCATCAGGATCCCGACAGCCGGAGGGCGGTGGGACAGCCCCTGGTCAGGGCGGTTTGGGCCGCGCCCCGCCAAACAGGGCCTCGCCGTTCTTCCAAGCGATCCGCTCCGCCACCTCGGCTGGCAGGTCGCGGAGCCACCCGCGCGACCAGGCCGCGTGCTCGGGCACGTAGTGCCAGCGCTCGGCGACGAAGGTGTCGGTACCCACCATGAAGCGGTCGGGGAACTCGAGAAAGGCCTGCCGCCATTCGGGAGCCACCTGGCCGCCCGGGGCGTGGTCGCTGCGGAAGGCGAGATCGGCCCAGAGGTTGCGGTGCTTCCGGAGCATCTCGCGCACGCGCTCGGGGGCCTCGAAGCCCGCATGCGCCCACAGGATGCGCGCGTCGGGATCCTGCCGGAACAGGCGCTCGACGGCGTCGGCATCGGAGTGGGCGTGGAGCATGAGCCCGTACTGCCTCGCGAGCTGGACGATCCGGCGGGGCACGGGCAGCTCGGCGTCGGCGCCGTAGAGGTGGAACTCGCCGATGGCCACGTAGGTGTACCGGCGCAGTCGCTCCTCGACGTACGTCAGGATCGCCTCGTCCCGCACCCAGGTTCCCACGTCGGCGCGCAGGCGGTAAGGTCGCAGCTCGGGGACGATCAGGTCCGGCGCCTCGGCGAGGAGCTTCTGCGTTCCCTCGTCGTTGGAGCTCGATACCAGCGCCCGCTTCACGCCGGCCTTGCGCAGCAGCGCGACCGCCTCCCGGGGCGGCAGCACGTCCCAGGCGTCGTGGCTATAGTGGATATGGGCATCGACGATCGGCAGCTCCCCACTGCCGGCGAGCGCCGGCGCGCCGAGCAGGACGAGGAGGATCAGGACGCTGACCATGGGGCTCACCTCGCTGGACACCGATTGTAACCCGTGTGACAGTGCAGGCGGCATGGCGGTCCCCGACGCGTTCTTCGTCCCCGACGGCGACGACCGCTTCGTCGCCACCGAGCACGGCCGCGGTCCCTGGAGCCGGGAACATCAGCACGCCGGACCGCCATCGGCGCTCCTGGCGCGGGCCATCGAGCGCGCCGTCGCCGCCGACGCCTTCATCGTCAACCGCCTGACCATCGAGCTCTTCGCCCCCGTGCCCATCGGCCATCTCGAGGTCACGACGTCCACGCTACGCGCCGGCCGCACGGTTCGGCGCCTGGAGGCAACGCTCGCGGCGGGTGGCCGCCCGCTGGCCCGCGCCACCGGGCTCGCCACACGGATTCAGGCCGTGGACTTTCCCCCGGTGAAGCCGGAGCCCGGCGACCCACCGCCGCCCCCCGAGTCCGGAGAGCCGTTCCAGTTCCCGGTCTTCCACGGAACCATCGGGTACCAGACCGCCGTGGACACGCGGCGCGTGCGCGGAGGCTTCGGTGAGAACCCGACGGTGGTGTGGATCCGGGCCCGCGTGCCGCTGGTGCTCGGCGAACTGCCGAGCCCGCTGCAGCGTGTGATGATCGCCGCCGACTCGGGCAACGGTGTGGCGGTCGTCCTCGATCCGGCGCGTTACACGTTCATCAACGCCGACCTCACTGTGTACCTGCACCGACCGCCGGTCGGGGAGTGGGTGTGCCTCGATGCCGTGACGCTCCCGGAGCGCAGCGGTCTCGGCGTGAGCCGGAGCCGGCTCTGGGACCGTGACGGTCCGCTCGGCTGGGCGCTGCAGAGCCTCGTCGTCGAAGCCCGAGCGGTGTCGTAGCCGCCGGGTGGCGGTGGCGCACCCCATGGTATGCTCCCGCTGCCGTCCGGCCGGGAAGGCCCGGCGCGCACACTAGGAGGATGCTGATGCGGAGCGCACGCATACGGTGGGCGATCCTGGCGGTCTTCGCGCTGTCCCTAATCAGCCTCACCGGCCCGGCGACGGGCCAGGGGCCCCGGCTCGGCATCACCGTCAGCGCCTGGTTCATCCCGCCGGCCAACGACCTCCTCAAGGAGATCGTGGCCGAATGGGCCAAGCAGAAGGGCGTGTCCGCCGAGGTGGAGTTCGTCTCCGAGGGCGACCTGGTGCCGAAGTTCACCACCGCGGCCGAAGCCGGGGCCGGACCCGACATCATCCAGGTTGCGAGCCTGCACGCCCATCTCTACGCCGCCAAGCTCGTCGACGTGGGCGACATCGTCAAGCCGCTCGAGTCCAGGTACGGGCCCCTGGCCCAGATCGCCCGGGACGCCGCGATGGTCGGCGGCCAGTGGCGCGCCGTGCCCTGGTACGCGACGCCCCAGGTCCTCACCTACCGCGAGGACGTCTTGAAGGACATCGGCGAGAAGGCGCCCGACACCTGGGAAGACGCCCTCCGGATCGGGCGGAAGCTGAAAGGCAAGGGCACGCCGTGGGGCGAAGCGCTCGGGCATTGCCCAGTCGATTGCATCACCACCGTCTACTCGATCCTCTGGGCCCACGGCGCCAAGGAGGTCGAGAAAGACGGCAAGACCATTGCGCTGAAGTCCCCCGAGACGGTAAAGGCGCTGGAGTTCATCAAGCGGGCCTACGACGAGGCGTGGCCGCCCGGAGTCGTGGGCTGGGACAACGCCTCCAACAACCGGGCCTTCTTGGGTGGCCAGCTCGGGATGACCATCAATGCGGGCACCATCTGGTTCGCCGCCAAGCGCCAGGCCCCCGCCATCGCCCCCAACATCAACCACGCGCCGATCCCGCGCGGGCCAGCCGGACGGGCGATCCCGTTCTGGCCGACGTCGCTGGCGGTCTTCGGCTACTCCAAGCAGCAGGCGCTCGCCAAGGACCTCGTGCGCTACGTCACCGACGGCCCGCAGTTCGCCCGCTGGCTGGAGAAGACCGAGGGCGCAGGCGGCAGCCCGCTCGGCGGCATCATGAAGCTCGAGAAGGGCCGCGACCCGAAGCTGCGCGTGGTGGGCGAGGTGATTCAGTACGGCCGGCTGCCCGGGTGGCCCGGTCCGCCGACCCGTGAGTCCGCCGAGGTGCACGCCAAGTTCGTGCTGGTGGACATGGCCCAGAACGTGGTGAAGGGCATGGCGATCCCGCAGGCCATCGACCAGGCGGTCGCCGAGATGAGGCGCATCTACGGCCAGCGGTAGGTGAGGGTGCAGGCGCGCTTCCTCAGCCGGGACGCGACGCTCGGCTACCTGTGGGTGACGCCGGCGCTGGCGTTGCTCGGCATGCTCATCGCCTATCCCTTCCTGCTGGCCCTCTACTGGAGCCTCACCAGCCGGTCGGCGGGCTCGCCGGGCGTCTTCGTGGGGCTCGACAACTTCGTCTATCTCCTCTCGGGGCCGATCTTCCAGCAGACCCTGCGCAACACCGCGGTGTTCACCGTGGTCTCGGTGGTGGCCAAGCTGGTCCTGGGCATGGCCGCCGCCCTGGTGCTGAACCAGGCGTTCCGTGGCCGTAACCTGGCCCGCGGCGTGTTCCTGCTGCCCTGGATCGTGCCGACCTCGTTGAGCGCCCTGGCCTGGCTGTGGATCTACGACGATATCTTCGGCGTGATCAGCCGCCTGGCCATCGACCTCGGCCTCCGCCGGCAGCCCATCCCGTTCCTGGCCGAGGCCCTGTTGGCCATGGCCGCGGTGATCCTGGTCAACGTGTGGCGGGGGGTCTCGTTCTTCGCCGTGTCGTTCCTCGCCGGGATGCAGTCGATTGCCGAGGAGCTGTACGAAGCGGCCGAGGTGGATGGCGCCGGGGCGGCCCGCCGGTTCTGGCACGTGACCCTGCCCGGCCTGGCCCCCATCATCGCCGTGGCTACGCTGTTCTCGGTCATCTGGACGTTCAGCGACTTCACCATCGTCTACATCGTCACGCGCGGGGGCCCGGCCAATAGCACACACCTGCTGGCCACCCTGGCCTACCAGACCGCCATCTACGGCGGCAAGGTGGGCGAGGGGCTCGCCGTGTCGTCGTTCATGTTCCCGCTCCTGGTGCTGGTCATCTTCATGCAGCTGCATTTCCTGCGCCGCGTGCAAGCCTGAGCGATGGCCCGCGCGCGCCGGCCCGGCCGCCTGCAGCGTGTCCTGCTCCTGTGGGTGCCGCTCGGCCTGCTCATGGTCTTCACGCTTTTCCCCTTCTGGTGGATGCTGGTCACTTCGGTGAAGCCCGACGCCGAGCTCTACGACGTGCGCCAGCCGCCGCTGTGGGCCAAGACGGTCACCTTCGAGCACTACCGCGAGCTGTTCGTGCGCCTGCCCTTCGCCACGTGGGTGCGCAACAGCCTGGTCGTCTCGGCTGCAGCCACGCTGATCTCGCTGGCCGTCGGGACGCTGGCCGGTTACAGCCTGGCCCGCCTGCGCTTCCGGGGGGCCACCACGCTGGGTACCATCATCTTCGTGGCCTACCTGGTGCCCACCACGCTGCTGTTCCTGCCGCTAGCCTACGTCATCCGCTGGCTGGGGCTCTACAACACGCCTTTCGCCCTCATCGTGGCCTACCCCACCTTCCTGGTGCCCTTCTGCAGCTGGTACCTGATGGGGTACTTCAAGACCATTCCCCGTGAGCTCGAGGAGTGCGCGATGATCGACGGCTGCACGCGGGGCCGGGCGCTCCGGCGCATCGTGTTGCCGCTGGCCACCCCGGGCATCCTGTCGGCGGCGATCTTCGCCTTCACCTTCTCCTGGAACGAGTTCATCTACGCCCTCACGTTCGTGCAGAGCCCGGCCTACAAGACGATCCCCGTCGGCGTGGTCGGCCAGCTCGCGACCGGTGACGTCCTCTTCTGGGGCAAGCTCATGGCGGCCGCCGTGCTCGGCTCCATCCCCATCGCGCTGATCTACTCCACGGTCAGCGGTCACTTCGCCGCCGGGTTGACAGCGGGCGCCGTGAAGGGCTGAGCCGTGCGCCTGCTCATCCGGGACGCCATGCTGCTGACCCTCGACCCCCGCAACCGGCTGATCGGTGACGGCCATGTGCTGGTGGATGGCGAGCG
>DATBIM010000091.1:0-10379 GCA_036556905.1 Candidatus Methylomirabilota bacterium | reverse complement strand
GGTGGACGGACCTCTAGTGTGCGAGCTGTCCTGCCAAGGGCACCGCTCGGTAGCTATGTCCGGCAGGGATAAGCGCTGAAGGCATCTAAGCGCGAAACCCGCCTGAAGATGAGACCTCCCAGGGCGTAAGCCCTCTGAAGGCCCCTCGTAGATTACGAGGTTGATAGGCCGGAGGTGCAAGCACCGTAAGGTGTTCAGCTGACCGGTACTAATCGGCCGTGCGGCTTGACCACATTATTTCTGCAGAGTGACGTTGCTGCTGCGCTCGAGATCTCCGTATTTCGGGAATCATCGCGATTCCCGGTGGCAATGCCGAAGGGGCCACACCCGTTCCCATCCCGAACACGGAAGTTAAGCCCTTCAGGGCCGATGGTACTGCGCTGGCAACGGCGTGGGAGAGTAGGTCGCCGCCGGGGTTACACTCGGAGGGGGGCTTCGCCCCCCTTCCGAATCCTCCCCCCAGGAATCGACTGCGGCGGCACAGCCGCCGCTCGAAACTACGCCCGGGCCAATGCGGCCCGGGCGTTCGTGTTTCTAGGTCAGGCCGGTCCAGAGGGCGAGGACGAAGGACCCGACGGTGAGGACGACGGCGGTTCCGGCCAGCAGGTGATCGGCGCTGCCTTCAGCCTTGCGTTCGGCCATCGACATCACCCAGCCGGCCGCCGCGCCGCCGACGAACCCGCCAGCGTGGGCCAGGTTGTTCACCCCCGACATGAAAAAGCCCAGGATGAACATGATCAGTGCCCACTGCCCGTACTGGCGCAGCACCATCGTTCCGAACTGTCCACCCCGTCGCCGTCCGAACGCGACCATCGCACCGAGCAGGCCGAAGATCGATCCCGACGCCCCGATCGTGAACGGCACCCCGGCGGCGTTGGAGAAGACGAAGCCCACCACGCCGGCGACGGTAAAAATGATCATGAGCCGGGCTGGCCCGTAGGCTTCCTCCACGGCGGGGCCGAGCTGTCGGATCCAGAGCGCATTGAAGAGGATGTGCAGCAGGCTGCCGTGCAGGTAAATGGCGGTGAGCAGCGTCCACCAGCGACCGTCGGCCCAGGCGACCGCTCCGGTCATCCCGAGCAGGTCGAGCGCTCGTCCAGTGGGCGCGAAGAGATCGAACGGGCCGCGAGGTCGCAGGGCGCCCGTAGGATCGGCCACCAGGCTGGCGATGTACAGAGAGACGCAGGCGATGGTGACCGCCTGGGTGACACCGTCGGCGCGGAAGAGCCGCCGGAAGAGGGTGGTCAGGCCCCACATGCCGGGGCGCTTGCGCCCACACACCATGCACTCGGAAGCATCGGCGCGGGTGAGCCGGCCACACGACGGGCAGACGATCGTACGGGTCGGTCTACCGAACATCGGACCCTCCCTCCGACGAGAACGGCTCGGCGCCGATCCGGTAGCCTTCGTCGAGCCACTCGCCGAGGTCGAGGAGGCGACAGGTCAGCGAGCAGAACGGCCGGTGGGGATTTCCCAGCCAGACGGAGCGGCGCCGGCACTGCGGGCAGCGCACGCCACGCTCCTGAGGCGTGGCCTCACCCGCCCTCGCAGCCGAGGCTCCCGAATCACTGGGCATGGCTCAGGCGACGCATCCTACCTACCCGAGACAAAGCCTGTCAACTCGCGCACTTGGCTTTGGCCGGCGCCACCTTTCCCATTGACACCCGACGAAGGCGTCGCGTAGAGTGAGCGTCGACGAGACGTGGAAACGGGCGAAGAGCGGTTGCCTCCAACACGCCACGCTGTCTGCAGGAGACCCTGAACGCATGAATCGAATGGGACACCCGCGCATGCCGGGCTCGCTCCCGCTTGTCCTCGCCCTCAGCCTGCTGATGGCGCTGGCCCTGCTGGCCGGGCCGGCCGGGGCGCAGAGCCCGGCTCATCCGGCCGGCGGTGAGGCCAGCCTCAAGATCCCCGATCTCGATCAGGTCCGCTTCGGCGCCTTCGACGGGCGCGCCCTTCTGATCAGCGGCCTCGCCGTGTGCGTGCTGGGCTTGCTGTTCGGGCTGGTCATCTTCGGGCAGCTCCGAAGCCTGCCCGTCCACGCCTCCATGCGGGACATCTCCGAGCTCATCTACGAGACCTGCAAGACCTACCTGATCACGCAGGGCCGGTTCCTCCTCATCCTCGAGGCCTTCATCGCCGTCATCATCGTCCTCTATTTTGGGGTGCTCCTGCGCTTCGAGGCGGTCAAGGTCGTCATCATCCTGCTGTTCAGCCTCATCGGGATCGGGGGCAGCTACGCGGTGGCCTGGTTCGGGATGCGGATCAACACCTTTGCCAACTCGCGCACGGCATTCGCCAGCCTCCGGGGCGAGCCCTATCCCGTCTACGCCATTCCGCTCAAGGCCGGCATGAGCGTGGGGATGCTGCTGATCAGCGTGGAGCTGTTCCTGATGCTGTGCATCCTGCTCTTCATCCCCGGAGACTACGCTGGCCCCTGCTTCATCGGGTTCGCCATCGGCGAGTCGCTCGGCGCCGCCGCCCTCCGCATCGCCGGCGGCATCTTCACCAAGATCGCCGATATCGGCTCCGATCTCATGAAGATCGTCTTCAACATCAAGGAGGACGATGCGCGCAACCCCGGGGTCATCGCCGACTGCGTGGGCGACAACGCCGGCGACTCGGTGGGGCCGACGGCCGATGGGTTCGAGACCTATGGGGTGACGGGCGTGGCCCTCATCTCCTTCATCTTGCTGGCCGTCCGCGAGCCCACCGTCCAGGTGCAACTGCTGGTGTGGATCTTTGTGATGCGCGTGTTGATGGTCATCACCAGCGGCGCCTCCTACCTGATCAACGAGGTCGTGACCCGCCGGCGGTACGCCAGGGCGACGCGGATGAACTTCGAGGCGCCGCTCACGTCGCTGGTGTGGCTGACCTCGGGGGTCTCGGTGGTCGTCACCTACGCGGCCTCGTACGTGCTGATCCACGACCTGGGCGACGGCAGCCTGTGGTGGAAGCTCTCCACCGTGATCACCTGCGGCACGCTGGCCGGCGCTATCATCCCCGAGCTCGTCAAGATCTTCACCTCGACGGAGTCGGGCCACGTGCGCGAGGTCGTCACGTCGGCACGGGAGGGGGGCGCGTCGCTCGGCATCCTCTCGGGGCTGGTGGCGGGCAACTTCAGCGCCTACTGGCTCGGCATCGTCATCGTGCTGCTGATGGGCCTGGCCTTCCTGGTGAGCACGCTGGGGCTGGCAGCGCTGATGGTCGCCCCCGCCGTGTTCGCCTTTGGCCTGGTGGCCTTCGGCTTCCTGGGCATGGGCCCGGTGACCATCGCCGTCGACTCCTACGGTCCGGTGACGGACAACGCCCAGTCGGTCTTCGAGCTCTCGCTCATCGAGCAGATGCCGGGCGTGGCCGAAGCCGTGCGGCGCGAGCACGGCTTCGCGGTGAACTTCGAGCGGGCCAAGCACATGCTGGAGGAGAATGACGGGGCCGGCAACACGTTCAAGGCCACGGCCAAGCCCGTCCTCATCGGCACCGCGGTGGTGGGCGCGACCACGATGATCTTCTCCATCATCGTGCTGTTGACCCACGGGCTCACCCAGAACCTGGACAAGCTCTCGCTGCTCCATCCTCCGTTTCTCCTGGGGCTGATCACCGGGGGCGCCGTGATCTACTGGTTCACCGGCGCCTCGACCCAGGCCGTGACGACGGGGGCCTATCGAGCCGTGGAGTACATCAAGGCCAATATCCGTCTGGAAGGCGCGACGAAGGCCTCCGTCGCCGACAGCAAGCGGGTGGTGGAGATCTGCACCCAGTACGCCCAGAGGGGCATGTTCAACATCTTCCTCACCGTGTTCTTCTCCACCCTGGCCTTCGCCTTCCTGGAGCCCTACTTCTTCATCGGCTACCTGGTCTCCATCGCGCTCTTCGGACTCTATCAGGCCGTGTTCATGGCCAACGCGGGGGCCGCCTGGGACAACGCCAAGAAGATCGTCGAGGTGGAGCTCAAGGAGAAGGGCACCGCCCTGCATGCGGCCACAGTGGTCGGCGACACGGTAGGTGACCCTTTCAAGGACACGTCCTCGGTCGCCATGAACCCCGTCATCAAGTTCACCACGCTCTTCGGCCTGCTGGCCGTGGAGCTCGCTGTGACCATCACGGCCGAGCGGGGCGCCGCGCTGAGCCATGTCCTGGCCCTGGGGTTCTTCGCCGTCTCCCTGGTCTTCGTCTGGCGTTCGTTCTACCGCATGCGCATCCGGGGAGGCGCGGGGGCCGGGTCCGAAGCCGTGCGGAGTGGAGTGCGCGAGACGGCGAGCGGCAACTAGGCGGTGGAGTTTCTCGTTGATCTGGCCAGCGGCCGCTACGCGCTGGACGACCTCATCAGGTGGGGCGGCTATGCCCTGCTGATCGCGATCGTCTTCACCGAGACGGGCCTGCTGGTTGGCTTCTTCTTGCCGGGCGACTCGCTCCTGATCACGGCCGGGCTGGTGGCCGCGGCCGGCAGCCTCGACATCTGGTGGCTCAACCTCACCCTGTGCGCGGCGGCCATCCTGGGCGACAGTACGGGCTATGCCATCGGCGCCCGGCTGGGCCCCCGGCTGTTCACCCGAGAGCGATCGATCCTCTTCAATCCCCGCCACGTCGAGCGGACGCGACAGTTCTATGCCCGTCATGGGGCCAGGACGATCGTGATCGCGCGCTTCGTGCCGATCATCCGGACCTTCGCCCCGGTCGTCGCCGGCGTGGGTCAGATGGCCTACCGGCGGTTCCTCTTCTACAATGTCGCCGGTGGAGTGGGATGGGTGGTCAGCATGACGTGGGCCGGCTACCTCCTGGGTCAGGTGCTCCCGGACCTCGACCGGTACATCCACATCGTCGTCGCGATCGTGATCGTGCTCTCGGTGATCCCGATCGGGATCGAGATCGCCCGCGAGCGGAGAAAACGGTCGCCGGCGCCCTGACGCTGCTCGCCCTCGCGCTGGGGCGCGCGCCCTGGGGCGTGGCGAGCTGGCTGGGACGCCGGATGGGCGACCTCGCCTATCTCGCCCTGTCGGGTCGGCGGCGGATCGCCCTCGCGAACCTGGCCCAGGCCTTCCCGGAAATGCCCGCCGCGGAGCGCCGGGCCCTCTGCCGGCGCTCCTGGCAGCATCTGGGGCTCGTCTTCGTCGAGCTCTGTGCGCTCCTCAACCGACCCCTGGACGATCTCCTATCCCGGATCATCGTGGAGGGGCGCGAGCACCTCGATCGGGCCATGGCGGCGCACGGTCGGGTCCTGGCCCTCACCGGCCACCTGGGGAACTGGGAGGTGCTCAGCGTGGCGCACCGGGTGACCCCGTACCCGTTGGCCGTGGTGGTCCGGCCCCTCGATGCCGGCTGGATCAATCCCCTCGCCGAGCGTCTGCGGCTTCGCACCGGGGTCGAGTTGATCGACAAGCGGAAGGCCCTTCGTCCGATTCTGGCGGCGTTGTCGCGCGGAGGCATGGTCGGCATCCTGCTCGACCAGAACGCCACCCGTTCCGAAGGCGTGTTCGTCCCCTTCTTTGGACGCCTGGCCAGCACGTCTCGCTCTGTCGCCCTGCTGGCGCTTCGCACGGGTGCTCCCATCGTCCCGATCTTCGCGCGCCGGGAGGGGGATGGACGCCATCGCATCATCGTTCGGGCTCCGCTCGACGTCCCCAAAGCCGGCGATCGCGAAACGGCGGTGGCGGAGCTGACGGGGCGCTGCACGGAGGTGATCGAGGCCGCCATCCGAGAAGCGCCGGAGCAATGGCTCTGGGTGCACGACCGCTGGCGGACCCGGCCGCTGGAGGCCCGGTGACGGCCGGACTACTCGCCTTGTTGTTGCTCGCCGGGGGATCGGCGCCGAGTTGGGCGCTTGACGTGCCGACCGAAGCGTACCGGGAAGCGGCGGCGGCGGGCGCCGTCGGGATCGTTGCCGGCCGCGCCGTGACCGATCCACCGCGACCCGGCCAGCCGCCGGCCTCCCTCGCTGACGTGAGCGTGACCCTGGTCCCCCGCTCCAGTGCGCTCCTGGTCGAGCTCGATCGGATTCGCGCGCAGGCCCGGAGCGAGCCCGATGCCTTTCGCTCGTCCGCACGCGCGGTCGCCCGGGCCCGCCAGGACTTCGAACGCGCCCTGGCTCAAGCGGGGGCCGCCGACCTGGTGCGCTTCACGGCGGTGGAGCCTGATGGGGCCTTCGTCCTCGAGCGGGTCCCCGCCGGAGCCTGGGTCCTGATCGCGCAACGGGCCGTGTTCGTGCCGAAGCCGGGCGCGACCCCATCCCGGCGGGAGCGCGAGACTTTCGGACCCCGGCCCCACCTGACCGGATACTACGAGGTCACGATCTGGCTTCGCACGCTGAGCGTGCGCCCGGGGGAGTCGGAGTCGGTCGAGCTGACAGATCGCAGCGCGTGGATGAGAGCGATCGCGGAAGAGCGGGGCCGCTGAGGTCTTGCTGTCGATTTCTTGTCGGTCGTTCAGTTCTGGCTGAGAACGCGCGTCCTGAGCCCAGGCGCGCCATATCGCCGTGAGAGCCGGACGGACCGTTGGAACCTGCCTCCGCTCCCCTCCGGACCACAAGCATAACCATGTGATAAATAAGATCTAAGATGTATTGGCTGCCAACGAGTGGCCGACCTTGTCATGCGCGGTTGACCCCTCCTCTTCGCCCGTGGTAAAAACGACCTGCCTTCTGATTTTATGGCTATTGAGATCCGATTCGTCCATGTAACCGCCACGTTTCTCATCATCGGGCTGGCGTTGGCTCTCGTTGGGCCCGCTGGCGCCGATCCGGACGTATTGCTCAACGACACTGTTCAGGAAGCTTCACCGCCGCCCGCGCAGAACGACTTCGATCCCACCCTGGTGCAACAGCCCACCGAAGAGCCTGGAACGGCCGCGGTCATCCCCGACGCGGAGACCGAGGCCGAGGTCGCCATCGAGCTGGAGCCGTGGAGCGAGGATGTGGCCGAAGCCGCCCAGCCGGTCCGGCCGGCTTACGAGGTGGTGGTCAACGACAGGGTCAAGTACTTCATGGACCGCTATACCGGCGACCGTCGCGAGGTCGTGAGTCGGTGGTTCGAGCGCTCGACCCGCTATCTCGACATGATCCGTGAAGTCTTCCGGGCTCGGGGCCTCCCCGAGGAGCTGGCCTTCGTGGCGATGATCGAGAGCGGCTACAACCCCAGGGCGGTGTCGCGGGCCGGCGCCAAGGGGATGTGGCAATTCATGGCGGCGACGGCGCGTCGCTACGGGCTCCGGGTGGACCAGTGGGTCGACGAGCGCCTCGACCCGGTGAAGTCGACCAACGCCGCCGCCGCGTACCTCCACGATCTGCACACCCTCTTCGGCTCCTGGGCCCTGGCCAAGGCCGGGTACAACGCCGGCGAGGTGAAGGTGGCCCGGGCGATCAAGCTGACCGGGACGAGCGACTTCTGGGCCCTGGCCGAGAGTCGCTATCTCCGCCAGGAGACCAAGAACTACGTGCCGGCCATTCATGCCGCCACCGTCATTGGTCGGGATCCCTCGCGCTACGGCTTCGAGCCGGCCCCCAGCGCGGTCCCCGTGACGACCACCGTGAACGTGCCCCCGAAGACTCGCCTCAATACCCTGTCGGCCAAGAGCGGCATCCCGCTCGAGACCCTCCGGGCTCTCAACCCGGTCCTGGTCCGAGCCACGACACCGCCAGGCCGCCCCTACGGGCTCACGGTTCCCGAAGACGCCTCCGAACGGGTGCTGGCGGCGGTCGCTCCGCGGAAGCCTCGCGCCGCGGTCCGGTCCAGGAAATCCGGGTCCGATTCCACGACCGGTGACATCCACGTGGTGCAGCCTAACGAGACCGTCAAAGGCATCGCGCACCGCTATGGTGTCACGGTGGCAAACCTGATGCGCTGGAACAGCCTGCCGGATCCTGACCGGATCCGGGCCGGTGATCGGCTGCGGGTCGTCGGGACCAGAGTCTCGGCTGAGCCTGCATCCACGCCCAGGTGAGGGTCGAGGTCCGGCTCTTCGCCACCTTCGCTTCGTATCTGCCGCCGGGCAGTGGCGGGGGCGCTGCGATGATCGAGATGCCCGCAGGGAGCACCGTGGACGACGTGGCCGCTCGCCTCGGCATACCTTCAGGCCTGCAGTGCATCGTACTGGTCAACGGCTACGACGCTGGGCCTGACCGGTGCCTGAGCGCGGGTGACATCGTGACGCTCTTCCCGCCGCTGGCCGGGGGATAGGCGAGGGCGGCTCGGACGCGCACGTGGTGGGCCGGATGGTACACTCAAACGACACTTCGGGGGAGCCCAGTCAACTGAAACGGAAGCGTCAAGGAACCCGGTGGGCCTCCCGGACTTCAAATCCGGTGTCCGGCTCTAGACAAGCTGGAGGTGGGTTCGACTCCCACACGCTTCCGCCATCGAGGGGGCATGGCTAAAGACGATCAGCGGCGGAGGATGAGTCGACGGACCCGGAAGCGCTGGCAGACCGTAGCGCTCGTGGTGGTGGCCCTGGTTGCCGTTGGGATCGGTTACTTCGCGTATCGGGCTGCGGCCAACCTGCCCGGTACCTCCATGCCCGACCAGGGCAACCGACACATCCAGAAGGCCACCGACCCTCACGAGCCCTACAACAGTGACCCCCCGACCTCGGGGCCACACCTGCCGTATCTGGCCCCGTGGGGTGTTCACACGCGGCCCATCGAGCGTGAGCTCCAGGTGCACAACCTCGAAGATGGCGGGGTGGTGGTCCAGTACAACTGCGAGTGTCCCGAGCTCGTCGAGCAGCTCAGGGCCATCGTGTCCAAGTACGACAAGTTCGTCATCCTGGCTCCCTACCCCACCATGCCGCACCGGATCGCCCTCACCGCCTGGACCCGCATCGACGCGTTCGAGGAGTTCGATGAGGCGCGGGTCCGGCGCTTCATCGACCGGTACCGTGGAATCGACCACCACAAGTAGGGCCGTGCTCGCGCTGCTGCTGCTCACCCTCTGCGGGTGCTCGCGCCTCTTTGTGTCGCCCCTGTCCCCGCCGACGTTCCGGGCCGAGGTGAGCGCTACCTACGAGGACACGTGGACGGCCCTGATCCGGGCCCTGGCTCAGCAGAACGTGCCGCTCCGGGCCATCGCCCGTGACTCCGGCGTGGTGGCCTCTGACGAGTTCGTGTCGCCCATCAACCTCTACGCCGACTGCGGGCAGCTGAGCGGCGATCAGCTGGAGGGAGAGGCCCTCGTGTCTTTTACGATCTTCGCCGAGCCGAATGGCACCTCGACCCTGATCCAGGTCAACTCCAAGATGCGCACCCAGGCGCACCGGCGGGGCACTTCGGGCAGGCTCAGACCGAGCCCGGTGTACCAGTGCGCGTCCACCGGGCGGTTCGAGGCCAACCTGGTCGATGCCGTTCGGGAGCTCGTGAGGAAATAGGGGTGCCGCCCCGCCTGGCCGATCTCGTCCGCAAAGCCCGCCGTCTGGCCGCCGAGCGTGACCGGCTCGTGGACTCTCTGGCCACTGAGTGGGCGCGCGCGTTGCGCGGTCAGCGGCTCTCGGCCACCGACCTGGAGGAGTTCTGGGCGGGCCTGACCGAGGAAGCTGTGCGGCGGGCTGGCCGCGTCGGCGACGGCCGGTGGTCACAGCAGGCGTGGCGCCGGGAAGCCCAGGAGATCGTGGCACGGGTCCGCGAGCGCGTGGAGGCCGTGCTCCGTGAGCACTGAAGGAGCCTCGGCCCTCCGGGGCCTGCCCTCCGTCGACGCCCTCGTGCGGCAGGTCGCCGAGCGCCCGGAAACCCGGGGGCTGCCGCGGGCACGCCTGACCGCGCTCGTCCGCGACATCCTCGATGCCGAGCGGCAGCGGGTTCGGGCCGGGCGCCAGCAGGCCTCCGACGCCGGCAACCTGGCGGCCCGGGTGCTGGACGAGGTCCGGCGCACCGGGCCCTTCTCCCTCCGCACCGTCGTCAACGCCACGGGTGTCGTGCTGCACACCAATCTGGGGCGGGCCCTGCTCTGCCCCCTGGCCATGGAGCGGCTGGCACGGATCGGCGACGAATACTCGAACCTCGAGCTGGACCTGGCTTCCAAGGAGCGGGGTTCCCGCTACGCCCATGTGGAGGCGCTGCTGCGCCGGTTGACCGGGGCCGAGGATGCGCTCGTCGTGAACAACAATGCGGCGGCGGTGCTGCTCGCCCTGGAGACGCTCGCGCACGGGCGCGAGGTGATCGTCTCCCGGGGCGAGCTCATCGAGATCGGCGGCGAGTTCCGGATCCCCGACATCATGCTGCGCAGTGGCGCGATGCTCAAAGAGGTGGGCACGACGAACCGGACGCATGCCCGGGACTACGCCGGCGCGATGGGGCCGGCCACGGCCCTGCTGCTCAAGGTGCACACGTCGAACTATCGGGTCGTCGGCTTCACCGCCGACGTGACCTCCCGCGACCTGGTCGAGCTCGCGCG
>DATBIM010000090.1:0-99418 GCA_036556905.1 Candidatus Methylomirabilota bacterium | reverse complement strand
CTCCGTCAGCGCTCGGGTGCGCTCCTCGACCTTCCGCTCCAGTCCGGCGTACGACTCCTGCAGCGTGGTCGCCATCCGGTTGAACTCGTCGGCCAGGGCCTCGATCTCGTCGCCCGTGCGCACCTGGATCCGGTGCCCCAGGTCCCCGGCGCCGATCTGGGCCGCGCCGGCGCCGAGGGTCTGGATCGGCCGGACCATCCGGCGAGCCAGGACCAGGCTGGCGATGCCGGACAGGCCCACGCCGACGAGCACCAGGAGCGCCGTGCGGATGATCGAGGCATAGATGGGCTGGAAGGCCTCGGCCAGGGGCTGCTCCACGATGACCAGCCAGCCCAGCGGGGTGATCGGCGCGTACGCGGCGAGCACCCGACGGCCCTGGAGGTCCTGGGCCTGGGTGGGCTCTTCGCTGGGGCTGCGGCGCGCGGCCGCCGCGCGGGCGGCCTGGACCTGCTCCAGGCCCGACAGGTCGCTCTTCTTGAGCACCAGGCTGATGTCGGGATGGGCGATGAGCTGGCCCCGGGCATCCACGACGTAGGCCTGGCCGGCCCGCCCGATCTTGATCTCCCTCACCACGTCCCAGATGAACTTGAGATTGACCTCGGCCACCGTCACGCCCTGGCCCGACCCTCCCCCCGACATGCTGACCGTCATGTACGGCTCGGATTCTTTTCGGAAATACACCGGACTGAAGTAGGTTCGTCCGCCACTGGCCTCCAGGAACCGGGGATCGCGCGAGAAATCGGTGCTGCTGCCGAAGAGGTCCATGGCCAGCCGGGAGACCCGGATCTGCTCGTGGCCGGTGGCGTCGAGATGGCTCAGCTCGGTGATCGCCGGCACCTGGCGCTGCAGGCGGAAGTAATCGATCCGGCGCTGCTCCAGGGCCGCCGCCCCCGCCGCCAACAGGGGATGCGTCGTCCAGCCGAGCTGCCGCTCGATCTCCCGGACGAATTGCTCGATCCGCGTCGCCGCAGCCAGCGCCTTCTCCCGCTGGATGGCAGCCAGGGCGGCCTTGGCCTCCTGGTACGAGAAGTAGATCTCCAGCGCGCCACTGGCGAGCAGCGCCCCGCTGACCACCGCCCCGAAGAGCACGATGTACTTTCGGAGCAGCCGGCCCCGCGGCTTCACGGCCGGGAGAGCCCGACCGCCAGGGCGGTCTCGGCGACGAGGCGGCTCGCCATGCCGCTCAGGGGATCCGACGATACAGAATGTGCCGGCGGTTCCGGGTGTGGGGCCGAACCTGGCCCGGCCAGCGCCCCTGGTCGACCGCCTTGGCCCACGCCTCGCTGGTGAGCACGTCGGGGCCCGTCACCTCGTAGAGGGCCTGGTAGCGTGGCTCGCCCTCGACGACGATCGTCTTGCGCTCGCCGCCGATGATCATCGTCACCGGCTCGGCCCGGAACCGGGCCACCGAAAGCACCCCGGGCACCTGCAGCAGCAAGGGCACGTGCTCCTTGTCGTAGACCTCGTTGAAGAGCGCCTCCCGGGCGGGATCGACATCCATCGCCGCCGCGAAGAGATAGGGGGACTGGATGGGCATGATAGCCTCCTTGGCCGCCGTCAGCCCAGCTCGGGGCGGCACACCGCCCGGAAGTTGCACCAGCGGCAGATGCGCAGGTCTTCGGTGCGCTCGAAGTCGGTGATCACGGCGACGTTGGCCGCGGGGTCGGCCAGGTAGGCCTTCATGGAGCGGATCGACAGGCGGAGCTGTTCCTTGATGCCCTCCAGCCGTCCCTCGTCCCAGCGATGGGCCGTGACCTTCGGCTCGCGCAGGTTCACCTCGTAGAGGTCGACCTGGTCGACTTTCACGTCGAGGACTTCCCGGGCATAGAGGGCGTAGCAGCCAAGCTGGAAGGCCGCGCCCTCGCCATTGCTGCCGCCGGTCTTCCAGTCCACCAGGCCCAGACGCCCCTCCGGGGTCCAGAAGCCGAAATCCGGCGCCACCCACACCGTCGTGCCTTCGAAGTCGAAGACCTTGGACCAGTGCTCGATCGACCAGTGCTCCGGCGACGTGCGCCGGATGTCGGCCAGCAGGGGCAGCCGGAAGAAATTCCGGAGGCAGGCGGCCGCGTTCTGGCTGAGCGCCTGCCAGGCCTCCCGGCTCAGCTCCAGGCGGTACTCGTGCTCGAAGAGCGCCACCGTCTTGGGGTTCTCGCGGTAGCGGCCGGCCCGCGACGAGCGCCAGTCCCCCCGCATGCGCTCGATGACGTCGGCGATGAACGGCTCGACGGGAACGGTGCGGCCGTCGCGCAGACCGTGCAGGGCCAGCTCGATGGCGTCGTGGACGACCCGCCCCGCCCACTGCTGCCGCGACATGAGCTGCTTGAGCACGTACAGACGCCGGAGCTCCTCGGGAGCCCCGGGCTCCCAGCCACCCCAGGCGCCGTAGTAGTGGTAGTAGTACTTCCGCCGGCACTCCTGGAACGCGCCGTCGCGGCTGCGCGACCAGGAGAACTCGTTGACCAGCTCGCCCGACCGTACCACGTCGGGGGCATTCTACCCGGGTTGCACCGCCGATCGCGACCTGCTAGCGTGAACGCCATGGCGGCCTCATCCTTCGTCGTCACGTGTCCCTGCTGCGAGGGTCGGCTCACCATCGACCCCGAGCTCAAGGTCGTCATCGCGCATCAGGAGCCGCCGCGCAAGCGGACCCTGGCCGACCTGGACACGGCGCTGGGGGCGCTGGACGCGCGGGCGGCCCAGCGCGAGGAGCGCTTCCGGCAGCAGATGCAGGCGGAAGCGCAGAAGTCCAAGATCCTCGACCGCAAATTTCAGGAGGGCCTCAAGAAGGCCAAGGACGACCCCGACCCCCCGCGGAGACCGTTCGACCACGACTAGCATGTCCGATGACCTGCTGCGCAGCCTCCTGCGGCAGGTCAGCCGGAGCTTCTATCTCTCCCTCGCCATCCTTCCCGCGGCACTGCGCGAGCCGATCGGCCTGGCGTACCTCCTGGCCCGGGCCGCCGACAGCGTCGCCGACACCCGCCTGCTCCCGCGCCGTGACCGGCTCGCCCACCTCCAGACGCTGCGCCGCGCCTTCGCGGGCGAGCCCGGCAACGTCGCCGCCGTCGGCCGGGCCTGCGCCCCGCACCGACCCTACCCGGCTGAGCAACACCTGCTCGAGCGCGTGGACGAAGCGGTGGCCCGCCTGGAACGCCTGGAATCCGGCGACCGCGACCAGGTACGTCAGGTTCTGGCCACCCTGACGAACGGCATGGTCTTCGACCTGACACGGTTCGCCGGGGAGGACGCGAGCGCGATCGACGCGCTCGACACCCTGGAAGAGCTCGACCACTACACCTACCTCATCGCCGGCTGCGTAGGCCCATTCTGGACCGCGCTGCATCGCATCCACCGCCCCCGCCTCCGGCACTGGGATCTGTCGGCAATGAGCGCGCGGGCCGTCCGCTTCGGCAAGGCCCTGCAGCTCACCAACATCCTCCGTGATGTCCCTGCCGATCTGCGGAGCGGTCGCTGCTATCTGCCGGCTCGCGAGCTGCTCGCCCTCGGGCTCTCGCCGCCCGATCTGTTGGATCCTGGGGCCAGGCGTCGTGCCCGTCCGCTGCTGCGCCGACTGCTGGGTCTGGCCCTCGATCATTACGAGGTCGGGTGGCAGTACACCCTGGCCATCCCCCGGCTGGAGTGGCGGATGCGCCTGGCCTGTGCCTGGCCCCTGATGATCGGGCTGGCCACGCTCCGCGACCTGGCCGCGCATCCCGATCCGCTCGGCGCGGCGAGCCCGATCAAGATCGGGCGACGTGAGATCCGCGCGATCCTGGCGCGCTCGCTGATCGCGGTGTGGTCCGACGCGGCGCTCGGCGCCGAGGCCACGCGCGCCCGGCGGCGTGTCGCCGTATGATGCCGGGGACGGAAATTCCGCTTGCGCCGATCGGGCGCGATGTGCAGGGTAAGCAAGCAGCGCAGCTCAACCTCGAGACCGGGAGGCCATGATGGAGCGACCCTACGGCGACACGCAGCCCTGGATGCCCAGCACACCCCCGCCGCCTCCGCCGATGCCCGCTCCAGCGGTGCCAGCCAAGCCGAAGGCGGCTGCCCCGCGGCCGAAGCCCAAGGCCAAGGCGAAGCCCAAGGCCAAGGCGAAGGCCAGGCCCCGGGCCAAGGCCAAGGGGCGCGCGAAAGGGGCCAAGAGGGGCAAGGCAAAGCGCCGGCGCTAATC
The DNA here is from genome assembly GCA_036556905.1 of Candidatus Methylomirabilota bacterium. Taxonomy (GTDB): domain Bacteria; phylum Methylomirabilota; class Methylomirabilia; order Rokubacteriales; family CSP1-6; genus 40CM-4-69-5. Next base: position 95,244 of record DATBIM010000090.1, on the reverse strand, counting down.
GCGGACGGTCAGCTCCAGGAGTGTCGCGGGATCGACTCGGGCTGGCCCCACCTGTACACCGAAGTGCAGGTGGGGCCCGGTGGCCCGGCCGGTGGCTCCTACCGTCCCGATCGACTGGCCCCGGCCCACCCGCTCCCCCTCGACAACCTTGGTTTCATCCAGGTGGAAGTAGAGGGTGTAGAGTCCCAGGCCGTGGTCGAGGACGACCAGCCGGCCCGGGAAGAAGTACTCGGCGACCAGGGCCACCCTACCATCGTTGACGGCCACCACCGGGGTGCCCAGGGGAGCTGAGTAGTCGGCGCCGGCGTGGGGGGTGCGGGGTTGCCCATTGATGATCCGGCGGGCCCCGAACCCGGTCCCGGGCTCCCCGCTGCCAACAGGGCTGACGAAGCGGCCCCGCCAGAGGCGTTCTGGAGTCACGCTCGCGTAGAGCGTCCGCAACTGCTCACCCTCGCTGAGGGCGCGGCGTTCCGTCTCCGGATCGAGGTCCACCAGCCCGGATGGCAGGGTCAGCCGCTGGACAGGAAAGTCCCGGCGCCGCAATTGCAGCCGTCCCTGGGCGGTTTGAGGGGCCCGGCCGGGAGGCAGGACGGCGAGGCGCCAGGCCAGAGGGCCGGGCTTGATGTCGAGGTCGAAGCCCACAATGGCCGCGTGCCCGTCCGCGTAGGGGAAGAAGCGGAGGGGGCGCCCCTGCACCGAGCCTTCCACGCTCGCGCCAGGCTCCACGTTTGGGACGGTGAGCCAGGCCACGTCGCCGACCCGGGGCCGGGCGGGCTGCCAGCGGACGGTGAGGTCATGCGCCCATATCGGTTCGGGACCCAGGACGACGAGCGCGAGCAGAAGGAGGCCCGCGCGCGCGATGAGGCGGGTTCGGGTTACTCCGGGCGCTGGCGGCGCAGGAACTGCTCGATCTCCTCGACGAGCTGGGATGCCGGGGGCAACTCGCTCAATGACTCTCCGGTCGGGTCGGGCTCGGTCTCATCTTCTCGAGACTCGAGCTTCGAGACGTAGTTGGCGACCTTGGAATTCTGGGCCACGATCTCGGCCAGGTTCTGGTCGAATTGCCGGCCTGCTTCCTCCAGCTCCCCCACATCCGCCGACCCGCCCAGCAAGGTCAGCACGCGTCGGACCAGCGCCAGGGTTGCCTTGGGATTCTCGATTCCCGAGATGTAGTGCGGCACGTTGGCCCAGAGGCTGGCCGTGCGCAGGCCGCGTTGGCGGCAGAGGGTGTTGAGAACCCCGACGATGCCGGTCGGGCCCTCGTACCTGGTGGGTCGGATGCCCAGCAACGTCGCCAGCTCGGGGTCGGAGGCCCCTCCGACCAGGCGAACGGGCTTCGTATGGGCGACCTCGGCCAGGAGCGCGCCCAGGGTCAGCACGAGCGTGACCTCACACACGCGGGCCAGGCCCAGGACGGTATCGCAGTAGGCCTTCCAGCGGAGGTGGGGCTCGGGGGCGACGCCGATGATGAGGTCGCGGGGTAGCTCGTCCGACTGGGCCATCGAGAACTCGGTGACGGGCCAGATCACCTCGCGGTCCGTCGTAGAGCCGACTTTGAAGCGCACGTAGGGGCGGTTGAGCCCGAAATGATAGAACTCCTCGGGATCGATCTCCGCGAGCTTCCACGCGCCGAACGCCGTCGCCAGGAAGCGTGCCGCCGTCGTGGCCGACTCGGCGGCGTCGTTCCAGCCGGTGTAGGCCAGGATCATCACGGGCCGGCGGAACCGCTCCGGCATAGCGTGAATCTTCAGCGGGTCCATGGCGGGCTCCTCCGAGGTACCGCGAGTCTAACACGTCCGGCCCCAGGTTGACCCGGCCCGCGCCCACCGGTAGCATTCTGGTGCGGCCGTTCGGAGGATTGCGATATGCGGATGGTAGGCGTTCCCGTGCTGGCGCTGCTGCTCGTCACCCTCGTCGGGTGCGCCACGAAGGAAGAGTGGGAGACCTGGCAAACTCGTCCGGCGCACTTCGCCTCGGAATCACACATGAAGTTCTCCCTGCGCAACCGGTTGGGAACGGCATCCCGGGTCACCCGCGAAGACATCGCCACCGCCAGAGAGGAGGGCTGGTGGGGCAAGGCCATCACGGTGAGCCAGGAGGCGATCCTGGAACGGTAGGCGTTCATCGCGGGCCTGTCACCGTCTGGCCAGTTTGTCCCAACGCCAGGCGAGGACATTCCGCCAAGGCGTTGATTACACGATCGTCGCGGCTCTGGCACCCCGCGTGCAGAGGCGGGCCAGTATGAGACCACTGACTTACACGGCACCCGCATTGCTCTCGCTCCTGCTGCTGCTGGCGCTTGGTCCCGGCTCGATGACCTGGGCAGGGCCGGCGGATGACCGGCTGCTGCCGGCCGACCAGCACTCTTCCGACAAGGCCCGACGGCTGGCCAAGACACATGCCCGTGCGCTTCGCGACCTCAGCGCCGGGGTATATCACTGCCTGCCGTGGCTCGAGCTACCCAAGCACTCGATCGGCTTTTTCCGGCCCAAGGATGCGTCGCAAGACGAGCGTTACCTGGCGCTGCGGGTCTATATCGAGCAGGATGCCTCCCCCCAGTTCGCCCGGTTGGGAGCGGACGAGCGCGCTGCCGCGATGTTCTCTCGCTACGTCGGGCCGTTGCTCAAGCGAATGGGAGCCGAGCGGACGCTTCTCGACGATGCCGACCTCGACGGCTTCACGGTCATCCTCGACTGGGCGAAGCCCGCGCCGCGGGCCGAGAGCGCGCGGCCGATCACCGAGACCATCGCGGTCTTCATCCAGAAGTCGATGGCCGCGGAATACCTGGCCGGGCGCGCCCCGGTCGGCCGGCTGGCCGAAGCCCGTATCCTGGCGTGGGACGGCGAAACCGCGCGGGGCCAGATGCGGGTGACGGCGTGGGAGGACGACTTCGTGGCGACATACAAGGTCGCCAACTATCAGCTCGAGAAGGGCGTGAGCTGCCCGTCAGGCCTGTAGCGACAGGGCCGCGCGCACCCGCGCGGCGATAGCAGCGAGAGCACGGGCGGCTTCGCCGTCCGCAGGGGTCGCGACCAGAGGGTCACCACGGTCGGCGGCCAGCGCCAGGGCGCGATCGAAGGGAACGCGGCCCAGGAAGGGAATCCCGGCCTCATCCGCCAGAACCGAGGCATCCGGCCCGGACAAGAGCCCGGCCATGTTCTCGACCAGCCCCAGCACCGGAGCTCCCGTGCTCCGCGCCACCGTGATCGACTTTCGCACCACCAGCTGAGAGAGGTCGGAGGGAATCGTGACCACCACGATCGCGGTCGTCGGCACCAGCGAGGTCACCGTGGCCAGGCGATCGGTGCCCGGCGGCAGGTCGACGATGAGCGCGTCGAGCGATCCCCAAGCGGTGTCGGCCAGGAACTCCCGCAGAGCCTGGGCCTCCATGCTGCCCCGCCACGTGTGAGCCTCGTCCTGCGTCGGCGCTTGCCAGGCCAGCGGGGCGGCATCCGAGGCCAGCAGGAGATCCATCGACATCACCTTGATCCCGAGCGCCGAGCGGGGAGGCTCGACGGCGTCGCCGACGACGGTCAGACGCTGGCCGCGCACTCCCAGGATCTTGGCCATCGTGGGGCCGTTGAGATCGGCGTCGAGCACCCCCACGTGCCAGCCGGCCAGCCCCAGCGCGCAGGCCAGGCCGCCAGTCAGAGTCGATTTACCCACGCCACCCTTGCCGGAGACGACGGCAACGACGTGACGGACGGCGGCCAGGCGGCGGCGCATCCGCTCGTGCTGCTCACGCACCTGGCCGACGACGTCGGAGCCGCCGTCGCCGACGATGTCCTTATACTTTTTCACCGCTCGCCTCGGACGCGCTCCGCCTGCGGCCTCGCGGCCGTCCTGCGGCTCGCACTGCCACATACTTTTTCACGACGTTCCCTCACACGAGCTCCCGCTGCCACGCCGCCCGCGCCACGAGGATCAGGGCGGCCACCGTGACCACGAAGAACACCGCCGCGCCCACCCGGAAGGACAGCTCCCCGCCCCACGGGGCGGCCACCGCTGCCGCTTCTGGCCGGAGGGCGACCCGCAACACCGCCCAGGCTCGAACGGCCATGAGCAGGGCCAGGAGGCGAGCGAAGTCGCGGCGGCTCAGGACCCAGCGCTCGAACCACATCCGCCGGCGGCTCAGCAGGTAGGGAATCCCGAACAGGAGCACCAGCCCGATGGCTGCCCACTCCACGCTGGCCGTCACCCGGGAGCCCCGTGCGCCGACACCGTGAATGACCAGGTACAGGCCACCCATCAGATAGACCAGGCCGTACAGGAAGTAGGCGCGGGCGGCGATGTGGAAGCTGTCGCGGGCCACGGCTAGGCCTGGGGGCGGAAGCGGCTTCCCCACTTGGAACGCGCGTCGGCCAGCAGCCCGGGCGTGACGACGCGCTCGCCGCGGCGCCGGGCGTAGGCCTCCACCGCCTTCACCACCATGCCGCGCGCGAAGGAGGGGATCGCTTGCATCCGGGCGCGCGCCGCCTCGTCCCACACGAGCTCGAAGGCCACGGGCAAACCAAACGTGAGCGTGGCCGGCAACTCGATCACCCGCCCGCCATGAGCCCCCGGTTGATAGGCGCAGGCGGGATCCTCGGCGAGATAGTCGCCGGAGGTCGCGTAGGCGCGACACCGGCAGCCACCGCAGACCTTGGCGAACTCGCAGGCCCCACAGCGGCCACCGAGCGCAGGCTCCCGGAGGTCGGCGAACACGGGGGCCTCGCGCCACAGCTGGGCGAAGGACGTACGCCGCAGATTGCCGGCCGCCACTGGCATGTAGGGGCACGGGGTGACGTCACCCTGGGGGGTGATCCGACAGTAGTACTTGCCGGCCGGACAGGAGCCGTGGGCGTAGTTCTTCAGGAGCGGCGACTCGGGGTTGAGCTGCCAGAGGATGCGACGGAAGTGGGGCGCGCACTTGGCCCGGATCAAGAGACCATCGGCCCGGCCCACCGGCAGGGACCAGGGGTCTTCGAAGCGCTCCGCCGAGCCTACGCCTTGAGCGGTCGCCAGGTGCGTCAGAATCCGCTCGTAGGCGGAGGCATCGATGTCGCTGAGGTCCCGCCCCCGCCCCGTTCTGACCAGAAAGAAGAAGTTCAGCACTCTGGCGCCCAGCTCGCGGGCCAGATCGATCATCGCGGGGACCTCACGCACGTTCCAGTCCGTCACCGACATGTGCAGCGAGAAGTCGAGGTCGGCGTCGCGCAGCGTCCGCGTAGCCCGCACGGCCCCCTGCCAGGCGCCGGGGAGGTGACGAAACGCATCGTGCCGGGCGGCGTCGGTGGAGTCCAGGCTGATGGAGGCGCCGAGCACGCCATGGGCGCGCATGAGCGCAGCCTCCCGCTCCCGCAGCAGCACGCCGTTGGTTCCGAGCACGGTGGTGAACCGCTTCTCGGCGGCGTAGGCGGCGATCTCCCAGAGGTCACGGCGCAGGAGCGGCTCCCCCCCGGTGAGGATGAGGAAGACGTTGGGGTTGACCTGGGCGATCTCATCGATCACCCGCCGGCATTCGGCCGTGGTGAGCTCGTCGCGCGTGTCGGCGCCGGCAAAGGCCGACATGTAGCAGTGCGCGCACTCCAGATTACACCGCTGGGTGAGGTTCCACGACACGCTGTAGGCGGTGAAGGGCTCCACGGTGCCGGGCCCCGAGCCCTCAGCGCGGCGTCTTCGTCGAGACGTACCCGGCAATGACCTCGTTCATGAGCTGCCGCGCGTGGCCAATCCCCTCCTCGCACAAGGCCAGATCGATGGCGCCGACGCCCTTGGCGGTGGCGACCTTCTCGATCTCCTCCCGCGTCATGTCGCGCATGAAGCCGGCCGGGACCCGGTTCAGGCGCGCGGTGGCTTCCTCGGTCCAGGCGAAGGCTCCCGGCTGCTCCGGCGCTGGCGCCTCGGCGGGCTCGAACCGAGTCTTGGCCAGCAGGGTGTCCCAGCCCGCCCCCAGCTTGTCACGACCGACGGTGTCCTCGATGATCGGCAAGGCCAGCGCACAGGTGATGACGGGGATCTTCCTGGAGCGCGCGTACTTCTCGACCCGAGCCTTGGCCCGCCGGCGCAGGTACGCGTCGCTGACCTCGCGGAGCGCGTCGCGGGCATCCGCCGACCACTTCACGGCCACCCCGGGCAGCGACTCTTCTTCCTCGATTCCGCCCTCCTGCGTGGCGATGGCCTCCACCACGTCGCGGGAGACGACCTGGAAGCGATCGGCCGAGGCCCGGCACACGGGACAGACCACCACCGGGTTGGGGCCCTTGACGGTGTAGCCACACACCGAGCAGATGGCCGTCACCGCCGCCTGCTCGGCGCGGAGCCGGGCCACCGCCACGTCCTCGGCCAGGATCTGCATCTTCTCGGCCATGCGGGTGGGCATGAAGATGGCCATGGCCTCGTCGATGACCTTGTTGGTGATCACGGTGTGCCCCTGCTCGATGGCATAGCGGAGCAGGGCGGTGCGGGCCACACCCTTGACCTGGGGGGGAACCCGCTCCATGCGAGCTTCCGCCTCCTCGGTCCAGGCGATGATCTCCTCGGCCTTAACGTCGAGCGGCGGGTAGAAGCGCCCTCCGGTGAGGAGGACGTTACAGGGGGCCAGCCGCAGGAGGTTCTCGGTGTTGGAGCCGAGGTCGACCTCCCGCTCCTCGGAGTGCACCCCGATCCGTCCGAGGATCAGCAGCCAGGGCTGCTCCTTGCGGGCGAAGGTCAGGATCTTCTCGAAACACTTGCCGTCGAGCAAGGTGATGGCGAGATCGACCCCGTCGTCGGCGGCCAGCTTGCGCCCGATTTCGAGGTGCGATTGATAAATCTTGGCCAGCCCGGTGTCGATGATCTCCTCGTGGAGCTGCTCCTGTTCCTTGAAGCGGAAGATCTTGGAGGCCTTCTCGTTCAGGACGCCCACGATGCCGTTGAACATGGCGTAGTGCAGATAGGGGTCATAGACGGCCACCGCGTGCAGGGGCCGCCCCAGGGCTCGGCTCAGCGCGATGCCGATCTTGAGGCCGTGGAACGACTGGGGGGAGCCGTCGAGGCCCACCACGATGGCCCCCTGCTGGTCGCGGAGGGCGTCGTGATTGCGGACGACCAGGGTGTCGGTGGCCACCCGGCGCACGAAGCGCTCGGTGACCGATCCCAGCTGGCTGTCCTTGACGGCGCCCATGCCCAGAGCGCCCATGATGACGAGGTCGTAGTCGGAAGCGAGCGCGTCGTCGATGAGCGCCTTGTAGTGCTTGCCGTCGAAGGTCTTGGCCTCCCAGGCCAGACCGGCGGCGGCCGCGCGGCCAGCCATCACGTCGAGGTAGGAGTCGGAGATGAGCTGCAAGCCCATGGCGATGAGCGAGTCATGGATCTTGCGCTGCCGCTCCAGCTCCTGCTCGTCCTTGTACTCCTCGGGCAGCGTGTACTCCATCTGTTTGAAGCGGTAGTCGTGCAGGCGAGCGGCGTAGACGTGACAGCCCGTCAGCCGCGCCCCCAGGGCCTGCCCCAACTCCACGGCGAGGTCGATCGCCCGGTTCGAGTGCGCCGAGTTGTCGACGGGAACGTAGATGTGCCTGTACATGCTTCCTCCTCGATTACATCTTCGAACCATCTCACCGCTCGGCTCGCCGCTCGGCGCGGCTCACCTCGCACTACCGCAGCTCGAAATCGACGGCACTCGTGCCAAGGGGCCGAATGGTGACGTCTTTCGTCACGATCGTGGGCTCGTCGTAGATCGGGCGCCCGTCCCGGTCGACGCCCTTGGGCCGGAAGCCCTCGTGCCACATCGTGACCCGGTAGGCTCCTGGCGGGACCCCGGCGATGCGATAGGCGCCCCGCGCGTCGCTGACCGTGACGTAGGGGCTGGTGTGCACGTACACCCAGGCGAACATGTGAGGATGGGCGTCACACAGGACCCGGACGGGACCGGGCCTGGTGAGCTTCCGGGTGATCTCGATCACCTGGCCGGCGCTGGGCAGGGCCAGGTTGAACACCGTCTGCCGTCCCGCGCCCGCCCCGTGGAAGCCGTGCGTGTTGTGCAGGATCGCGTCGGAATTGCGGACGCGGGCCCGGGTGCCGGCCATGAGGGCGCTGACGTGGGGGACGAACAGACACCGGAGGTTGTCGATGAGAAGCTGCCCCTCGGCCTTCTTGCCCCGGGTGATCCCCTCGATCAGGATGACACTGCCCACCACGCCGAGGTCGGTCCCCACCACCAGCGCCTCGGACTCCTTGGACTCCCCGCAAACCTCACGGTTCTTGTTGACCCGGATGGGTTCGAGCTTCGGCGGCGCTCCGGCAAACCGGACGACCCCGCTCAGGGTCCCCCCGTCGGGCACCGCCACTTCTTCGTAGGTTGCGCCGGCGGGTCCGGCCACCAGCAGCACCAGGAGCGCCGCCAGCACCACGCTCATCACGCGTCCGGGCTCAGGAAATACATGAGCCCTAGCCACAGGCTGCGGCTCCACCGGAAGAACCACAACGGGAAGACCAGCAGAAACGGCACCCAGATCGCGAACTGGGCTCCGGTGGAGAGGTCCGCCCAGGCTCGCAGCAGGAAATAGCCGCCGAGCGCGATGCTCGCCGTGACCGCGTAGTTGATGTAGATGGCGCCCACGAAATAGCCCTGGGCCCGCTCGTAGCGCAGGCCGCAGAACAGGCACTGCGATTCCATGACGAACCAGCCCGTGAACGGCCGCAGCCCACGCCGGAGCAGGCCCACCGGCTCCGGGCTCGGGGGCGGGCCGGCAAACAGCGGTGTCGCCCCACAGCGCGGGCAGCGCAGGCGCACCGCCCACCCGAAGATCCGGGCGGCCCGGGCCAGCAGCGACTCGGCCAGCACGGTGCACGTCAGTGTTTGGCGGGCGCCGCCGCGGCAGGCTTCTTGGGAACGCTCTTGTGAGCGACGGCGAACCCGTCGGGCAGGAGCAGGAAGACCAGGAGCGTGGCGATGGCCAGGGGCGTGACGGCGATGAGCCCCATGGTCCGAACCTCGAAGCGCAGGTGCATGAAGTACATGGCGACGAGCGCGGCCTTGCCCAGGGCCAGCGCCACCAGGAGCACGCCGATGGTGAACTTGGCCATTGGCAGGAAGATCACGGCCAGCTCGATGACCGTGAGGATGGCCAGCCACCAGAAAATCATCATGTAGTTGGGGTGCTTGTGGGCCGCCGCCGTCGTCGCCGTCATCGCTTCCCGCCCCCTAGAGCAGATACATGAAGGTGAACACCATGATCCAGACCAGATCGACGAAGTGCCAGTACAGTCCAGTGATCTCCACGGCGTTGTAGCTGGCCATGGGAGCGGGCCGGTTGGTCACGTAACGGATCATCGCCAGCAGGTAGATCACGCCGCCGGTCACGTGCAGGCCGTGGAATCCCGTGACCAGGAAGAACGAGGTGCCGAACAGGCTCGCCCCCCAGGGATTGCCGTTGATGTGCAACCCCTCGTGGATCAGCTTCGACCACTCGTAGGCCTGCAGCCCCACGAAGATCGCCCCCCCGATCGCCGTTCCGGCCAGGAACGTCCGGCAACGGATGCGATCGCCGCGGCCCAGCCACTCCAGCGCCTTCACCATGGTCACGCTGGAGCAGATGAGCAGGAACGTCATGAACGCCGTCAGGTTGATGCCGAGCACCTCGTAGGGGCTGGGCCAGTCGGCGCTGGTGGCGCGCATGGCCCCGTAGGACGCCAGCAGCACGCCGAAGCCCACGGCATCGCCGACCAGGAAGATCCACATCCCCAGCTTTCCCCAGCTCTCCGGGGTGAGCGGGGTCTCGGCCGGCTCGACCGCCGAATGCACCGCAGCCTGGCTCATGTCGTCTCCTCTGGTTGGTAGTCGCTCGACAGCCGGCCGGCCACGAGGCGGCGCCGGGATCGCGAGCGGGAGTAGGCGTAGACAAGGACGCCGCCGATGGCGGCGGCCACGAGGAAGGGCATGATCAGCAGGCCCAGGAAGGCCCAGTTGAACGTGCGATCCCCGTAGGCGGAGCTGAGACATCCCGGACAGGCAACGGCAACCGTCGGGGCCAGCGTCAGGACGAGCGCGATGAGCGCGGGGATCTTCATGACAGATAGACCGACACGTAGAGGATCGGCCACAGCATCACCACGAAGTGCCAGTAGAGGGCGCAGGCTCGCACCGTCGCCATCCGCCCCTCGGGGAACCCACCCCGCGCCAGCAGCACCAGGGTGACGGTGAGCCAGCCCAGGGCAGCCAGCACGTGGGCGCCGTGGACGCCGATGAGCGTGTAGAACGTGGCGCCGTAGGTGCTCGACGACATGGTGAGACCGAAGCCGATGAGCCGGACCCACTCGTAGCCCTGGATGAGCAGGAACAACGCGCCCAGGCCGGCCGCTAGCCCGAGCCGGCGAAGGGCGGCCCCGTGCCAGCCCGCGCGCAGCGCCCGGACCCCGGCAAACACGGCGAGGCTGGACCCGAGCAGCACCAGCGTGTTCACGCCGGTCACTTCCACCGGGAGGCGGGGTTGCAGGGGCGGCGGCCACACCGGAGCGGCGAGCCGCAGCACCCAGAAGGCCGAGACCAGCCCGGCGAAGAACATCACCTCGCCGGCGATCAGGAACATCGTGGCCAGAATCGCGTTGTCGAGACCGGTGCGCCGCGGCCCCCCGTCTGCGTCCCGACCATCGCCGCCTCCGGTCGGGGGCAGGGGCGGCGGGAGACGACCCGCGCCGCGCGACGGGCGCGGCCGACGGGGCGGGGCCAGGACCGTGCTCACCAGCGGATCCCGACGAGCAGCGCGGCCGCAGCCAGCGCGCCCATGATGGAGAGCAAGATGCGGGCGACCCGGCGGTTGCGCGCCGTCTGCTCCTCACCCGTGGCCCGGGTCGGCGCGCTCATGCCTTGTCGAGGGCCAGCAGGGCCAGGATCGCCGGCAGGTAGAGCAGCGAGGCCAGAAGCACCCGCCGCGCCGCCCGGGCGGTCGGCTCCAGCGCCTGCAACACACCCAGGATCGAGAATCCCAGCCCGAAGAGCAGCGCTCCCAGGAAATAGATCGGACCCGCGAGACCCACGAGCGTGGGCAACAGGCTCACCACCAGGAGGCCCAGGCAGGCGGTGACGATCTGCCGCTCGGTGCTGGTCCCCCCGCCATCCACCACGGGCAGCACGCGGACGCCGGCGCGAGCGTAGTCGTCCCGGTAGAGGCGCGCGATGGCCAGGGTGTGAGGCAATTGCCAGAGGAACAGGATGCCGAACAGCAAAAAGGCGCCCAGGCCGAGCTCGTCGCGGGCTGCCACCCAGCCCGTCACCGGGGGCAAGGCGCCGGGCACGGCGCCCACCACCGTGCAGAGCGCCGTGCGCAGCTTGAGCGGCGTGTAGGCGAAGAGGTAGAGCACGACCGTCGTCACGGTGACCCCAGCGACCACGGCGTTGACGAAGGCGGCCAGATACGCCACTCCAATCAGCGTGATCGCTCCGCCGAAGGCCAGCGCCTCGAGCGGCTGCAGTCGGCCGTCGGGAAGTGGCCGGCCGCGGGTGCGCTCCATACGGGCGTCGACGTCGCGCTCCCAGTATTGGTTGAGGGCCAGGGTACCGGCCGCGGCCAGCAGCGTGCCGAAGACCAGGTGCAGCACCCGCCCCCAGTCGGCCAGGCCGGTCAGGCCCACGTAGTAGCCGACGAGCGTCGTGACCAGGACCATGACCACCACCCGGGGTTTCGTGAGCGCGACGAGATCCGTGATGACCTGGCGCCGATCGCGAGCGGTGATCGTGATGATCGATTCGGCAGGGGCCTCGAGGGCGGCGGCACCGTCCAAACCTGCCCGTTCGCGCGGGGGGCTGCCATTGCGCGCGGGTAGAGCCCGTGCTCGAACCGCGATGATGTCGCTCATGCGGTCGTCTGCGCCGCCTCCCGCAGCGTCGGCGCCTCCCGAACGGCGGACCAGACCCGGAGGGCCAACATCACCGACACCGCCAGGATCAGACTGCCGGCAAGCCGGTGGGCTACCGGCAGGCCCAGCAGCAGCGCCGGCGCCGGCACAACCTCCGGGGCCAGCCGCGCCACCAGGGTGGCGACACCCAGCACGAGCTGCAGCGCCAGCAGCGCGAGCAGGCCTCCGGCCAGCGGCACGGCGACGGCGTCGCCGGCCCGACGCAGGCGCGCGGCGGCGACCGGCACCAGCGCGAAGACGGCCAGGGCCCCGACGAGGTGCACCTGCAGCCAGCCGGCATGGGTCAGGAGCGCCCCGAACACGATCTGCACATACACGAGCCCGGCGGCGAGCAGGGTTGCCGTCCGAACCCCCGGCTCGATCGGAGCCACCGGCTGCTGGCCGCGGGACGAGGTGGCCAGGGCCAACGCGGCCACGAGCGCGAAGAAGGCCTGAGCCAGGCAGCCGTGCAGGATCGCCAGGGCGTCCTGCAAGAGGACGACGCGAAGACCACCGAGCACGCCCTGCCCGATCACCGCGAGCGCCGCCACGATCCCGGCCACGCGCAGGCCGCCCCCGACACGCCACAACGCCGCGGCCAGGCCCAGGGTGAGCAGCCCCACCAGCGAGCCGAGAAGTCGGTGACTGTGCTCGTAGAAGATCCCGCCCACCATCTGTGACCAGGGATAGAAGAACATGTTGTGCCCGAACGTCGTCGGCCAGTCGGGCACGGCGAGGGCCGAGCCGGTGTTGGTGACCAGGCCCCCGGCGAGGATGAGGAGCAGCGTCGCTGCGCCGGTGAGCAGTGCGAGCCGATGGGCGGCCCTCATCGCCCCTCCCGAACCCTCACGTCCGCCCTCAGTGCCGCCCGGCCCCCACCCGCCCCGGCGAGGGCTGCCACTGGGGCAGGAAATCCTCGCGGGACTCCGGGGAGCTGTACTCGTAGGGACCGCGGTACACCGTGGGCAGCGTGGGCCCCCAGTTGAGGTGAGGTGGCGGCGATGGGGCCGACCACTCCAGCGTGTTGGCGTTCCAGGGGTTCTGGGGGGCCCGGGCGCCCCGGAAGAGCGACCAGAAGAAGTTGATCACGAACGGGATCTGGGCGAGCCCCAGCCCGAGGGCGCCGATCGTGATGATGACATTCCAGTGCTGCTGGTGCTGCAGGAACTCGTACTGGAGCGGGTTGTAGATCCGGCGCATCTGCCCGCCCACACCGATGATGTGCATGGGGAAGAAGGTGAGGTTGAAGAACAGGAAGGTGCCCCAGAAGTGCAGGTGCCCCAGTAAGGGATTCGTCAGGCGCCCGAACATCTTGGGGAACCAGTAGTAGATGGCGGCGAAGGCCCCGAAGATCGAGCCCCCGAAGACGACGTAGTGGATGTGGGCCACGATGAAGTAGGTGTCCTGGATGTAGATGTCGACGGGGGTGGAGGCCATGAAGATGCCGCTGAGCCCGCCGATGACGAACATCCACACGAAGGCCAGGGCGTTCAGCATGGGGACCGTGAACTGGATGCGGGCGCCCCACAGGGTCCCCAGCCAGTTGAAGGTCTTGATGGCCGAGGGCACCGCGATGATCATCGTGGTCACCGTGAAGGCCATGCCCAGGGCGGGGTTCATGCCGCTCACGAACATGTGATGGCCGTAGACGATCCAGCTCAGGAACGCGATGCCGATCATCGAGAAGGCCATGGCGTGATAGCCGAAGATCGGCTTGCGGGCGAAGACCGGCAGGATCTCGGAGGCGATGCCCATGGCAGGCAGGATCAGGATGTAGACTTCGGGATGGCCGAAGTACCAGAACAGGTGCTGCCAGAGCAGCGGCTCCCCGCCGCCGGACGGCTTGAACCAGCTCGTGCCCAGCGTGCGATCGAACAGGAGCATGGCTACTCCCGAGGTCAGCACGGGCAGGGCCAGGAGCAGCAGGATGGCGGTGATGAACAGCGACCACACCACCAGCGGCATCCGGAACAGCTGCATGCCGGGGGCCCGCATGTTGATGATGGTGGTGACGTAGTTGATGGAGCCCATCATGGACCCGACGCCCATGACGAACAGGCTGATGCACCAGAGGTTCTGGCCCCAGTTGGTCCCCGTGTACTGGGGCACCGCGGAGAGCGGGGCGTAGGACGTCCAGCCGGCCGCGGCGTGGCCGCCCTCCACGAAGAAGCCGGCCAGCATCAACAGTCCCGCGCTGAGCGTCGTCCAGATCGACAGCATGTTGAGGAACGGGAAGGCCATGTCGCGGGCGCCGATCATCAGGGGGATGCAGAAGTTGCCGAAGGCGCCGGCCAGGATCGGCATCACCACGAAGAAGATCATGATGGTGGCGTGCATGGTGAAGGCCATGTTGTACTGGCTGGGCTCCAGGATCCCGCCGGTCTCAGTCAGCACCCAGCCCAGGCCCGGCACCGCCGTCTCCGGCCAGGCCAGCTGCCAGCGCACGACCAGGGCCAGCAGACCGCCGATGATCATCATGAAGAGCCCGAGGAAGAGGAACTGGCGGGCGATCATCTTGTGGTCGGTCGAGAAGATGTACGTGCGCACGAAGGACATCTCGTGATGCTCCACGTGCGCAGCGTGCGAGTGAGCAGTGGTGGCGCTCATCGTTTCCCTCTCTCCCCCTTGGCGGCCGTCTTCTCCGGCGCCGGCTCGGCCTGGGCCGCTTGGGTGGCCGGGGCGTCCCCGCTGAGATTCGCGGCCGCCCACTTCGCGTACTCTTCGGCGGTGTGCACGTACACCCAGCCCCGCATCCCGGAGTGGCCGAAGCCACACAGCTCGGCGCAGGGGGCCTCGTACTTGCCGGGCTTGGTGATCTCGAACCAGGTCGCGATCTCGCGACCGGGGACGGCATCTTGCTTGAAGCGGAAATTCGGCACGAAGAAGCTGTGGATCACGTCCTGGGACCGGAGATTCACCCGGATGGGCTTGCCAACCGGCACGTGCATCTCGTCGAGCAGCGTCTTGTCATCGGGCGTGCCGAAGCGGCCGTCCGGGCCCGGGTAGGTCACCTGCCAGTTGAACTGCTTGCCGGTGACCTGCAGCACGAAATCGGTCTGGGGCACGGTCATCTTGATCTTGGACCACGCCGGCACGCTCAGGAACGTCAGCACCACCAGGATCAGCGATGGCACCACCGTCCACACGATCTCCAGGGGCGTGTTGCCGTGGGTGTAGCGGGCCCGCCGCCCCGGCCGGTCCCGGTAGATGACGATGAAGCTGAGGAAGGCGACGGTCACCAGGATGAAGGTGATCCCGGTGATGTAATAGATGAGGTGGAACAGCCAGTCGATCTCCCCGCCGTAGGTCGCGACGTTTTCCGGCAGCCACCAGCTCAGCATGCGTTCTCCCCGTGGTCTACTTCTTCATCTCGAAGCTGACCTTGGTCGCCTGGCCGGTCTTCACCTCGACGTCCTTGGACTGCTGGCCGAGGGTCTCGTGCCACACCTCGACCTTGTGCTTGCCCGCCGGCACGTTGTCGATCTTGGCCATCCCGCTGTCGGTGGTGACCCCGAAGAACGACGTGGGCACCACGGCGACCCATCCCAGCATCCAGCTGTGGACGTCGCAGGTAACCTTGATGATCTCGGGCTTCTCGAACTTCTCGGTCATCACTTTCTTGAACTTGGGCTGGGCCTTGTTGATGGACGGGTTGGCCGTCGAGTAGGTGTGGATGTTGTGCAGGACCCCGTCGGAGTTCTTGATATCGATCTCCCCCGGCATCATGGCCACGACGTGGGGCACGAACTTGCACCCCTTCTGGTCGATCTCGCCCTTGACGACCTTGGCCGGCCCCTTGGCCGTAGGCACCGAGACCACCGCGTAGGCCAGCCCCTTGCCGGCCCCTACCACCACTTTCTCCAGGGTGGTGTCGGTCCCGCACACTGCGGTGTCCTTGTTGATCTTCAGCTTCTCGACCACGGGGGCGCCGTTGTACTTCACCTCGACCTCGAGGGTGCCCCCGCCCTGGGCGGTGGCGGGGGCGATCCGCCCACCGACGATCGCCGCGCCGGCCAGCAGGGCCAGCACCGTACACGCTCCCAATACTCTGCGCATCACGTCCTTACCTCCTTCGTCTCTTCGACGAACGAACTCGGCTCACTATGCAATCTGGCCGCGCCGGTTCGCCGCCCATACGATGAGCAGCATCCCTCCCAGCGCGAGAAGTGCGACCACGGGTGGCACCACGAAACGAGCGTTCGACCGGGGCTCCTCCAGCCGCAGATAGTACCACGAGGTCAGCGACATCTTGGCCCCGGTCTCCCCCGCGCCGCCGTCCCAGGCCTGAAAAGCGATGGGCGTGAACACCGCCGGGCGGAAGGTGATCCGCTCGCTATCCTTGGCCGCCAGGGGCCGCTTGAGCACGACCCGGTACTGGCCATTGTCGAACACGGCCCGGCCACCGGCTTCGGAGCCGGCGAGAGGACGGATCTTCGCGGGTCCGTTGGCGGCGGCTTCCTGCACGCCCCCCTCACTCTGCCAGCGCAGCAGGTAGACGGCCTCCGACGCGTTCCCCAGGAGGAAGTAGGGACGCTCCCCGCCCGGGGCCACCATCGGGGGAAACTGCAACGACACGGCGTCGGCAAAGGTTTGCTTGCCGTCCGGTTTGGACGGCGTCGGGTCGTGCCAGGTGAGGTGAAACGCGATCTCCCGGTCGTTGTAGAGAGCCCGCACGGTGATCATGTCGATGGCGGGATTGAAGTTCCGAGGATCGATGATGACCTGCCCCATCAGCGGAATAGCCTGGCCCGAGATCCGGCCCCACAACTCGGCCGCGGGATCGTCGGGGATCGCGTCCGGCACGGCCGCCACCGTGACCAGGGTCGCGTAGTTTGGCGCCTCCGGCCCCAGCGCGAGCACGTAGTTGGTCACGTGCCAGATGTCCTCCGGCTTCTCGACGGCATCGAGGAAGGCCGGCATCGGCGTGCCCAGCACGCCGACCGCCATGCGCGTCGCCACGTCGGTGCGTCCGCTTCCGCCCCGGAAGGTCCAGCGCCTGCTCAGGTTGGCCGGCTTGACGGGCTGGCCCCAGTCGTCCTTCAGCTCCGCCCGCGACGGGCCGTCCGCCCGTCCCTCCATGCCGTGACACTTGTGGCACTCGATCGCCTCGAACATCTCCTTGCCCCGCGCCAGCGACGCGGCCGACGGCGCCACCTCCTTCGGGAGCTCGGCCTTCTTGGGCGCCTCCTTGAGCTTGTCGCCGGCGAAGGTCTTGACGTAGGCGACGAGGTTCCAGCGCTCGCGCTCGGGAAGCGCGGCCCAGCCCGGCATCGAGGTCCCCGGCATTCCCGCGGTGATGACCTGGAAGATGTCCTGGTCGGTGGGCACCCGATTCAGGGTCGAGCGGATCTTGTAGACGCCCGAGGTGAAGTCGCGTGGGCGAGGGTCGAGCAGGTCGGCCGCCGGTCCCTTGCCGTCCCCCCGGTCGCCGTGACAGCCCGCGCACTTGCGCTCGTAGACCACCTTGCCGGCGTTGGCGTCGCCCGGCTGGGCCAGCACGGGGACCGCCACGGTGAAATTGATGAGGAAGACGGTCATCGCCAGCAGGGTCGTAGCCAGCGCCCTCCGACTCACACGATCCATCAGTGCTCCCACCGCCGCGGCTGCTGGCCCGTGAAGTCGTACAGGAACATGATCACCTGCCAGATCTGCTCCTCGTTGAGCCGATCGTCCCAGGCGGGCATCACCGAGTTCCAGGGCGTCGACTCCCTCGGCAGACCGGGCCCCCCCTTGGCGATGCGCCAGAACAGGTAGGCTTCCTGGAGCATGGCGATCGTGCCGGGGTCCTGGAAGTTGGCGGGCGGAGGGTTGAAGCCCGACGCGAAGTGACCCCGGCCGTCCAGGTTGTCGCCGTGGCAGTAGACGCAGTTGCGCACGTAGATCGCCGCGCCGGCCGCCACGTGCTTGGCGTAGGCCGCCTGGTCTTTGCGCAGCGGGTTGTCGGCGCCGGAGATGTTGAACGGCTTGCCGCGGAAGTCGATCGTGTCGGGAGGCGCGGGATGCACGGCCCGAAGCTCGGGCGGCGCCTGCGGCTTGGCCGCCGCCTGCGTGTAGGCGTAGTAGCCGAGCAGGAGCGGGATCACGATCAGCAGGGCGTAGCGGAGGTAGCGCTTGTCGGGATCGACCAGCACAGCCCACAGCGGCCGGATGAAGCCGCGCCAGGAGTCGGCGTCCGAGGAAACGAAGACCAGCACGCCCAGGAACACGATGGCCATGTAGAGCGTGAACACGCTCCAGGGCGCCGCCGGCCGGATGCCATAACGGAGCAGCAGGGCGGCCAGGACCAGGATGATGACCGCCTGGACGAAGCGCGAGCGCAGGAAGCTCATTTGAGCGTCAGGAGAAATGCGACCAGATCCGTGTACTCCTTGGCCGTCAGTGTCTGCCCGAAGACCGGTGGCATGACGCCGGGGGGATAGCCGGCGACCGTTCCCATGCCCTTGGGGTCGAGAATCTTCCTCATGATGTAGTCGGGCGTCTGGATCTTGGCGATCTGCGACAAATCAGGACCGACCGGCGTGCCCGGGATATCGCCGGCCTTGTGGCAGGCCAGACAGCCCCCCTTGCCCATGAACACGCTCTTGCCGGCCTTGGCGTCGCCGGGCAGCTTCACCTCGGCGGCCGCGCCGGTCGCCGCGCCGCCGGCGCCGACGGTCGCCGGGATGTCGTTGAGGGCGACGTCCACGGAGCCGCCGAGCGACTCGAGAAATGCCGTCAGGGCCCAGACCTCCGAGCGGTTCAGCGCGATGGGGGGTTTGTCGACCTGGGGCATGATGGGCGGGTACCCTTCGACCACAAAGGCGCTGGGATTCAGCAGCGACTCGATGAGGTACTGCTTGGCGGTGCTGCCCGGCTTCGAACGGGCGGCCCGGCTGCCGATGCCGGCCAGGTCGGGGGCGCGCGTACCTTTCTGGCCGATGCGGTGACAGACTTCGCAGGTCCCCTTGCCCTTGTAGATCTCCTCGCCGGCCTTGACGAGCTGGGCCGGCGTCACGTTGCCGGTCTCCAGATTCAGCTCCTGGGGCGGCCGGGATTCGATCTGGGGGATGGAATTGCTGAAGGCCGCGTACGAGCCCATCACCAGCAGCCCGATGACTCCGACCTTCACGCCAACCGGAACGCGCACTAGCCGATTCGCGGGCCGGCTCCGCCGGCGCGGAAAGACGGCGACGGTGGTGCCACCCCGGGCGAGTGGGCAGGGGGGGAGGGGGCAGTCTCTGCCTCCTCCAACTTCACACGCGCGTCACTGCCGCCCGCGATGACCGGGGCGGCCGCGGGGCCGTGGGCCTTGGCCTTGCCCTTCTCGCCGAGCCCGCCCAGCCAGAAGATGAACATGACCAGCGCGAAGAAGGCGATCGTGATCACGGTGATGACGTTGGCGGCGTAGCCCAGCGCCGGCGTGACCGCCTCCGGGGAGGAGTCCCGGAGGACGCCGTACACGTGCCAGTGCTGGCGGATACCGGAGCGGGCGAAGCCCATGAGCCCCATCAGCCAGGTGAAGGTCACGGCCAGGATGATCAGCACGTACTGCGAGCGGGTCGCGATGGTGCCCCAGCGAATGGTCCCGGTGGACCGGGCGCCCCGGAACAGCGGGATGTCGATGGCCATGACCAGCACGATGCAGGCCAGCACGGCGGCTACCTGATAGACCGAGAACCCGATACGCACCATGGATTCCACGAAGTAGCCGTAGACGCCGTAGAAGATGACGATCACGGCGGCCACCGCGAACGCTGCCCATTGCACGGCCATACCGGCGGACGCCCAGGAGCGAGAGGAGATGCGGTTGGCCCGACGGTAGAGGATGTAGGACAGGAACGTGGTGAGGATCATGAGGTTGACGACCGTGTTCTTGGCCGACATCACGCCGAAGAATCCCAGCACCGGGTGGTGGGTGCCGCCCATAGCCCGGGCCTCGTCCAGCGTCACCACCATCGAGCGGGGGGTGGCCCAGATCAGGAAGCCGATGACGAGCACGAAGAGCATCGGGGGGACGAACTTGCGGTACCGCTCGGAGCCGGGAATGCGCTCCATCCCCAGCCACAGGTAGTAGTTGGAGCCCAGGAACAGGATGCCGATGAGGATGGCCTGCACGATCCACAGCCAGGACATGAAGCCGCCCATCATCGTGATGCCCATGGTCTGATTGAAGGCGTAAATCTCGCGGCCCAGCCAGTAGCCGGCGAAGGGCAGCACGATGAAGGCCGAGATGGCCACGAAGTTCCCCACGTAACCCATCCAGTCGTAGCGGGCTCGCTCCTCGTCGGTCTCGGCGGACAGGAACTTGAAGGCCGCGTAGGCGCCCGCGATCGTTCCCCCGAACACGATGTTGGCGATGAGCCGGTGGATGTTGATGGGCATCCACGTGAAGTTGTAGATGGCCGCGCCCAGCGAGGTCAGCCGGCCCGCCTCGTCGACGCCGCCGGGGGAGATCATGAAGGTGACCCAGGAGTTGGCCACGAAGAGGATGGCGGTGCCGACCAGGTTGGACAGCACGCCCAGGCCGACGTGGATCCACTTCCGGGGCCCGCTCAGCCAGTCCCAGCCGTAGTACCAGAGGTAGACGATGAAGGTCTCGGCGAAGAACAACAACGCGTAGACCCAGTAGGTCGGGAAGAAAATGGACGTCATGTACGCCCAGAACCGCGGGTAGTAGCCCACGAACAGGAAGAGCAGCAGGGCCCCGAGCAGCGCGGTCGCCGAGAAGGCCGCGAAGGTGAGCTTGACGAACTCGTGGGCGAGCCAGTCGTAGCGCGCATCCCGCGTCCGCCAGCCGATGATCTCGATGATGACGGCGAAGATGGGAACGCCCAGGATGAACGCCGCGAAGTTGAGGTGCAGTTGCGCCACCGCCCACACGGCGAGCCGGGAGCCGATCAGGGGGAAGTTGCGATAGGCCGGCTCCCGGGCAGGGTCTTGAGCCTCCGCGCTCAGCGCAGCCAGGATCACGACGGCGAGGGCGAGCAGGAGAACGAGGCAGACAAGCTTGTTCCGCCGGTCACATGCCATTTCAGCGAACTTTTTAGGTCAAACGCCTTGATGTGTCAAGCAGAAATGGGTGCGTGGCGTTGACACGCCGTACCCCCGGCGCTAGCATCCTGTGAGGACCGCCCATGAAGCCACGTCTCACCCAGCGCCTGCAGTTTTCGCTCGTCTATCTGCTCGTCGGCGCCCTGGTCCTGTCGCTGCTGCAGTCCTGGCTACTCGCCCCGCGGACGGTCGAGCTGCCGATGTCGAAGTTCCTGGAGCTCCTCCGCCAGGGGCACATCGAGCGCGTGGCCCTGTCCGAGCGCGAGATCCGCGGTGTGGCCAAGCCGGGAGCCCTGCCCGCGCCGCAGGCGTCGCCGACCTCCGATCGCCTGCGTCAGTGGCTGGGCAGCGACGAGGAGCCTCGGGTCTTCACGGTCACGCGCATCCCCGGGGTGGACGACCAGTGGCTCCTGCGCGAGCTCGAGCAGCATCAGGTGGAGTTCGCCGGGCGCATCGAGACGACGTTCTGGCGCGACCTGCTCTTCGGCTGGATCATCCCGCTGGCGATCATGATCGGGATCTGGGTCTTCCTCATGCGGCGCGTGGGCGGGGGGCCGACCCAGGCGCTGTCGTTTGGGCGGAGCAAGCACAAGATCTACGACCGCAAGGAGCTCAAGACGACGTTCAATGACGTTGCCGGCGTGGACGAAGCCAAGGCCGAGCTGATCGAGATCGTCGACTTCCTCAAGAACCCCAAGAAGTATCAGCGGCTGGGCGGCCGCATCCCCAAGGGCGTGCTCCTCGTCGGGCCACCGGGCACCGGCAAGACGCTCCTGGCCCGGGCCGTGGCCGGGGAGGCCGATGTCCCCTTCTTCACCCTCTCGGGCTCGGAGTTCGTGGAGATGTTCGTGGGCGTGGGCGCCGCCCGCGTGCGCGACCTCTTCGAGCAGGCCAAGGACAAGGCCCCCTGCATCGTCTTCATCGACGAGCTGGACGCGATCGGCAAGTCGCGGGCCGGCAGCACCGGCTTCGTGGGCGGACATGACGAGCGCGAGCAGACGCTCAACCAGCTTCTGGCCGAGATGGACGGCTTCGACTCCTCCAAGGGCGTCATCATCATGGCCGCTACCAACCGCCCCGAGGTGCTGGACCAGGCGCTGCTGCGCCCCGGGCGCTTCGACCGCCAGATCGTGGTCGACAAGCCCGACGTCCGGGGGCGCGAGGCCATCCTCAAGCTCCACGCGCGGGCCGTGGTCCTGGGCCCGGACGTCGCC
Source organism: Candidatus Methylomirabilota bacterium (assembly GCA_036556905.1). Classification (GTDB taxonomy): domain Bacteria; phylum Methylomirabilota; class Methylomirabilia; order Rokubacteriales; family CSP1-6; genus 40CM-4-69-5. The sequence continues at coordinate 73,147 of DATBIM010000090.1, read as the reverse complement.
CTCGGCGTGATCGCCGCCCGCACCCCTGGCTTCGCCGGTGCCGACCTCGCCAACATCGTCAACGAGGCGGCCCTGCTGGCCGCCCGCAAGGACAAGGCCGCCGTGGAGATGGCGGACTTCGAGGAGGCCATCGATCGCGTGGTGGCCGGGCTCGAGAAAAAGAGTCGGGTCCTCTCCGATAAGGAGCGGGACATCGTGGCCCATCACGAGATGGGCCACGCCCTGGTGGCCGTCTCGGTCGCCCACGCCGACCCCGTCCACAAGATCACCATCATCCCCCGCGGCATCGCCGCCCTGGGCATGACCTACCAGCTCCCCACCGAGGACCGGTTCCTCCTGACCCGCAGCGAGCTGGAGGACCGCATCGCGGTCTTGCTGGGCGGTCGGGTGGCCGAGGAGCTCGTGTACGGCGAGGTCTCGACGGGTGCTCACAACGACCTGGAGCGGGCCACCGACCTGGCCCGCCTCATGGTCATGAAGTACGGCATGTCCGAGCGGGTTGGACTGGTCACCTTCGGTGATCGCATGCCGATCTTCCTCAAGGGCCCGGGCATGCCGTGGGCGGGGGAGCGCGACTGGAGCGAGGACACGGCCAGGATCATCGATGCCGAGGTGCGGGAGATCCTGGACCGCACCCACGATCGGGTCCGGGGCATCCTCACCACCAAGAAGGCGACGCTGGTGGCGGGGGCCGCCGAGCTCAAGCGGGTCGAGACGCTGGATGGCGAGCGGCTGCGCCGGGCGCTGGCAGGCGAGAAGCAGGAGGAGGGGCAGGGATGAGGCAGGTCAGATGGAGGACGTTCGTGGCGGGGCTCGTCGCCGCGTTCCTGGTGGGTGGAGGGCTGGGCGCCTTCACGCTCAGCCGGGCCGAGCGCCCCGGGCCTGTCGTGGCTCAGCTGCAGGCGCCGATCTTGCCGGTGCAGATGCCTCTGACGAGCGGCACCTTCGCCAAGGTCGCCGAGGCCATCAAACCCGCCGTCATCAACATCAATACGGTCAGCCGGGGCGGGATGCTGGGCCGCACGCCATTCGAGGAGTTCTTCGGTGAGGAGTTCTTTCGGCGCTTCTTCGGCGAGACGCCGGAACGCATCCCCCAGCGCAGCCTGGGCTCGGGCGTCATCGTGGACGCCACCGGCATTGCCCTGACCAACGCCCACGTCGTGGAGCGGGCCACCGAGATCGAGGTCATCACCCTGGACGGCAGCAAGCACAAGGCGAAGGTGGTCGGCATGGACAAGAAGACCGACCTCGCCGTGCTCCGCCTCGACGACGGCAAGACCCGGTTCCCCGCTGCGCGGCTGGGCGACTCCGACAAGACCCAGGTGGGAGACTGGGTGATCGCCGTCGGGTCGCCCTTCGGGCTGCAGGCCACCGTCACGGCCGGCATCATCAGCGCCAAGGCTCGCCAGATCGGCCAGGGCCCCTTCGACGATTTCTTACAGACCGATGCCGCCATCAACCCTGGCAACTCCGGTGGGCCGCTCGTCAACATGCAGGGCGAGATCATCGGTATCGCCACCGCCATCGTCGCCGGCGGCTCCGGCATCGGCTTCGCCATCCCCTCCAACATGGCCCAGCGCATCTACACGGAGCTGCTGGCCAAGGGCAAGATCAGCCGGGGCTGGCTGGGCGTCGCCATCCAGCCGCTCACCCCGGAGCTGGCCAAGTCGTTCGGGGCCAAGGAGTCCAAGGGCGTGCTCATCTCCGACGTCGTGGCCGACAGCCCCGCCGCCAAGGCCGGCCTGCAGTCGGGCGACATCGTGGTGGAGTTCGATGGCAAAAAGATGGAAGGCCCCGGCGATCTCCAGCGCGCGGTCGGCCTCACGGCGCCGGGGACGACGTCCAGGCTCAAGGTCTGGCGCGACCAGGGCGAGCGCACCCTCGAGCTCAAGATCGGCGAGGCACCCGAGGAGCGTGAGGCTCGGGCCCCGGGCGCCCGACCGACCCGCTCCGTGCTCGGGCTCGAGGTCCGGCCTCTCACCCCCGAGCTGGCTCGCCAGCTCAACCTCAAGACGGCGGACGGCGTCGTGGTGGTCCGGGTCGAGGACGCCGGGCCGGCCGCCGAGGCTGGCATCCAGCGCGGAGACGTCATCCGGGAGATCAACCGCAAGCGGGTGCAATCGATGGCCGACTTCGAGCGGCTCACCAAGGACGTCAAGGAGGGCGACCGGCTCACCCTGCTGCTCCAGCGGGGGCCCATGTCGCTGTACGTGGCGTTCACGGCGGGGCGCGACTAGACCCTCGGAGGGGGGCTTCGCCCCCCTTCCGAATCCTCCCCCCCCGGAATCGATTGCGGCGGCGAAGCCGCCGCCGGAAAGGCGTCTGCTACACTTTAGGTGAGCGGCGCCGACTCAGGGCCGGGGCTTCAGCATATGGCTGTCGAATTCAAGGACTACTACAAGATCCTCGGCGTCGACCGAAAGGCCGACGACAAGACGCTCAAGTCCGCCTACCGGCGCCTGGCCCGCAAATACCACCCCGACGTGGCCAAGGGCAGGGACGGCGAGCGCTTCAAGGAGATCAACGAGGCCTACGAAGTCCTGTCCGACCCCGAGAAGCGCCAGCGCTACGATAGCCTCGGCCCTGATTGGCAGCGCTACGCCCAGCGCCCGGGCGGCGGGCCGGGCGGCCCCGGCGGGTTCCGGGTGGAGTACGGCGACGACGGCGGCGACTTCTCCGACTTCTTCCGCACGATCTTCGGTGACCTGCTATCTCGCGGGAGCGGGGGCGCGCGTATGGGCCGGGGCGCCCAGGGTCCCCGCGGGGGCATCGAGTTCGACGTCGAAGACCTCCTGGGCGGAGGTCGTGGCGCGGGGCGCCGGCGGGCGGCCGGCCAGGATGTCGAGGCCAACGTGGAGATCACGCTGGAGGAGGCGTTCCACGGGAGCCAGAAGACCTTCACGCTGGAGCTGGACGATCCGTGCCCGACCTGTCACGGCTCCGGTCACGTGAGCGGCAAGCCCTGCGCGACGTGCCAGGGGCGAGGCTGGCAGCGGGGACGGCGTCAGCTCGACGTGAAGATCCCCGCCGGCGTGAAGACGGGCCAGCGTGTGCGCGTTGCTGGCGAGGGCACCGGCGCGCCCGGCCGGCGCGGCGATCTCTATCTCAGCGTCACCGTCTCCCCGCACCCGGTCTACGAGCGCAAGGGCGACGACCTGGTGCTCGAGCTGCCGGTGACCGCGCCGGAGGCCGCGCTCGGTGCGAGCATCGAGGTGCCCACGCTTCGCGGCAAGATCGCCATGAAGATCCCGCCCGGCACCCCGAGCGGTCGCAGCTTCCGGCTGCCCGGATACGGCATGCCGCGCGTCAAGGACGGCGGCCGTGGGGACCAGCTGGTCCGCGTCAAGATCGTCGTGCCTGCCGAGCTCACGCCGGCGGAGCGCGAGCTCTACCAGAAACTCATGGCGCTCCGCGCCGACAACCCGCGCGCGTATCTGGGGTAAGCACGATGGCACCGCGATTCGACAAGTTCACCGTGAAGGCCCGGGAGGCCGTGCAGGCTGCGCTGGCGATCGCCGCCGAGCACGAGCATCAGGTGATCGAGCCCGAGCACCTCCTCCTGGCGCTGCTCGCCCAGCAGGAGGGTGTTATCGGCCCCATCCTGGGCAAGCTCGGCGCCCAGCCCGAGGCGCTGCGACGGCGCGTGGAGACGGAGCTCGGCCGCGTGCCGAAGGTGCGCGGTGGCGGCCAGTACGCCGGGCCTCGGCTGGAGAAGGTCTTCGAGCGGGCCCAGGACGAGGCGACCCGACTTCAAGACGACTACGTTTCGATGGAGCACCTGCTCGTCGGCATCGTCCACGACCGCGGCGGCGCCGCCGGGCAGGCCCTGGCCGCCGGCGGCGTCACGCCGGAGAACATCTATCAAGCCCTGCGTGACGTGCGGGGCACCCAGCGGGTCACCGACGAGAATCCCGAGGAGAAGTACCAGGCGCTGCAGCGCTATTCCCGGGATCTCACCGAGCTGGCCCGCCGAGGCAAGCTCGATCCGGTGATCGGGCGCGACGAGGAGGTCCGGCGCGTGATCCAGGTCCTGTCCCGCCGGACCAAGAACAATCCGGTCCTCATCGGCGAGCCCGGCGTGGGCAAGACGGCCATCGTAGAGGGCCTGGCCCAGCGCATCGTGGCCGGGGACGTTCCCGAGGGCCTCAAGGGCAAGCGCCTCATCTCGCTGGACATCGGGGCCATGGTGGCCGGCTCCAAGTACCGCGGTGAGTTCGAGGACCGCCTGAAGGCAGTGCTCCGCGAGATCACCGAGGCGGCGGGCCAGATCATCTGCTTCATCGACGAGCTGCACACCATCGTGGGGGCCGGAGCGGCCGAGGGTGCGGTAGACGCCGCCAACATGCTCAAGCCGGCGCTGGCGCGCGGTGAGCTCAGGTGCGTGGGCGCCACCACCCTCGACGAGTACCGCAAGCACGTCGAGAAGGACCCCGCGCTGGAGCGCCGCTTCCAGCCGGTCATGGTGCGGGAGCCGTCGGTGGAGGACACCATCTCCATCCTGCGCGGGCTCAAGGAGCGCTACGAGCGCCACCACAACGTCAAGATCAAGGATGCCGCGCTGGTCGCGGCGGCGGTGCTCTCCCACCGCTATATCGCCGACCGCTTCCTGCCCGACAAGGCCATCGACCTGGTGGACGAGGCCGCGGCCCGCATCCGCATGCAGATGGAGTCCAAGCCCCAGGAGCTGGACGACGTCGAGCGCCGCATCATGCAGCTGGAGATCGATCGGGTGTCGGTCGCCCGGGACACCGACGATCCCGCCGCCCGGGAGCGGCTGGGCCGCCTGGACGCCGAGCTGGCCCAGCTCAAGGAGCGGGCCACCGCGCTCCGGGCGCGCTGGGACGCCGAGAAGACCGACATGGATCGGCTCACGAAGGTGAAGACCGACATCGAGGCTGCCCAGCATGCGCTGGCGCAGGCCCAGCGCGCCGCCGAGTGGAGCCGCGCCGCCGAGGTCCAGCACAGCACCCTGCCCCGTCTGGAGCGCGAGCGCGCCGACCTCGAGGCCCGCGTCAGCCGACCCCAGGACGGCGGGCCGATGGTACGCAACGAGGTCGACGAGGAAGACATCGCGGCTACGGTGGCCAAGTGGACCGGAATCCCGGTCACCCGGCTCCTGGAAGGCGAGACCCAGAAGCTCTTGCAGATGGAGCAGCGGCTGGGCCAGCGGGTGGTGGGACAGGACGAGGCCATCCGGGCGGTCGCCAATGCGGTGCGCCGGGCCCGCTCGGGGCTCAGCGATCCGAACCGGCCGATCGGTTCGTTCCTCTTTCTCGGGCCCACCGGAGTGGGCAAGACGGAGACGGCCCGCGCGCTGGCCGAATTCCTGTTCGACGACGAGCGGGCCATGATTCGCCTCGACATGTCGGAGTACATGGAAAAGCACACGGTGGCCCGTCTGATCGGGGCTCCGCCGGGATATGTCGGCTACGAGGAGGGTGGCCAGCTCACCGAGGCCGCTCGGCGCCGGCCGTACTCCGTCATCCTGTTCGACGAGATCGAGAAGGCCCACAGCGACGTCTTCAACGTGCTCCTGCAGCTGCTGGACGACGGCCGGCTCACCGACGGTCACGGCCGCACGGTAGACTTCCGCAACACTGTGGTGATCATGACGTCGAATCTCGGGGCCCACATCTTTAAGGAGTACGAGCAGCCCGAGAAGGTCCGGCCGCTGATCATGGCCGAGCTCAGGCAAACGCTGCGGCCCGAGTTCCTCAACCGCGTGGACGAGGTGGTGATCTTCCGTCCACTCGGCCGCGAGGAGCTGAGCCGCATCGTCGATATCCAGCTCGGCCATCTGCGGCGGCGGCTCACCGACAAGCGGATCGAGCTGGAGGTCACCGACGCGGCCAAGGCCCTGCTGGCCCGCGAGGGTTACGATCCGACCTTCGGGGCGCGGCCCCTCAAGCGGACCGTCCAGCGGCTGGTCCAGGATCCGCTGGCCCTCAAGCTGCTGGAGCACGAGTTCGCTGAAGGCGACACCGTGACCGTGGACGCGAAAGGGGATCAGATCACGCTTCGCAAGCTTGGAGGGGGGCACTAGGCGCGCCCCCCTCCGAACCTCCCCCATTCGCGCGAGGGCTCCCACGGTCCGAATCTCCCGCCTGCGCCGGGTCATCTCAAGCGTGTGAGTCGCGTCCGCTCCCTGCACCCGGCCTGGGTCATCCTCGGCGCGCTCACCGTGTGCATGATGGCCGCCTCGGGCTTGCGGTCGGTGTTCGGCGTCTACATCAAGCCGATGGAGGCGGATTTCGGCTGGTCCCGTGGAGCGCTCTCGGGTGCCGCCGCGGTCTCCCTGCTCCTGCTGGGCGCGGTCAGTCCGTGGGTTGGCCGGCTCGCCGACGTCTGGGGCTCCCGTCGGGTCGTCGCGTTCTCCCTCCTCCTGCTCGGCCTCGGGTCGATCGGCTCGGCCTTCGTGCAAGAGCTCTGGCACATCTACTTCACCGCCGGCGTCCTGATGGCGCTGGGCTCGGGTGGCGTGGCCATGACCACGGGCTCCACGGTCGTGAGCCGATGGTTCGAGGCCCGACGCGGGTTGGCCATCGGGGTGGCGGCCGGAGGAATGTCGGCCGGGCAGCTCGTCGTCATCCCGCTTGCCACCGTGCTCACGCTGTGGTTCGGTTGGCGGTCGAGCTTCCTGTGGTTGGGCGTGGGGCTACTGGCGCTCGTATTCCCGATCGGCGTCTGGCTCATCCGCAACAACCCCGAGGATCGGGGTGTTCGGCCCTATGGGGCTCGCGGGCCCCTGCAGACCGCGGCCCAGGCCGCCACCATCCAGCAGGCCGGCCGGGTCTCGGTGACCGAGGCCGCGCAGTGGCCGCAGTTCTGGCTCCTGATGGCCACGTTCTTCGTCTGCGGCTACACCACGGGCGGCATGATCCTCACCCACTTCGTGCCGCACACGCTCGAGCACAATTTCACGCCGATGCAGGCCTCGGCTGCGCTCGGCGTGATGGGGGCGCTGAACATCGTGGGCACGGTCGGCTCGGGCTGGATCTGTGACCGCTTCGGCCGCCGCGGCCCGCTGGCCGTCTACTACTTCGTCCGCGGCCTCTCCCTGCTCTTCCTACCCTACATCTGGGACGTGCCGTCGTTGCACCTGTGGGCCGCCCTCTTCGGGCTCAACTACATCTCGACGGTACCCCCCACCACCACCCTGACCGCGAACATCTTCGGGCGTTACTCGGTGGGCGAGCTCTCGGGCTGGATCTTCTTCTCCCACCAGGTCGGCGCCGCCCTGGGGGCGGCCCTGGCCGGCTGGATCTTCGAGTGGACCGGCAGCTACGGCGGCGCATTCGTGTCGGCCGCGGTCCTGGCCATTGCCGCCGCGGGTCTCACCTTGCTGATCCGCGAGGAACCAGTCTCCCGCCGCCCGACCCCGGCGCCGGCAGCGGCGCCCGCCATCTCGTGAGCAGCTGAACCGTCGCTCGCGCCGAACCCTCGGCGCTAGTGAGTGGCGGCGCGGAGGGCGAACGCGGCGAGCAGCGCCAGGATCACGAGCGGCGGGCCGAGCCAGAACCAGCGGCGCTCCCAGAGCAGGGCCCTGAGCGTCATGAGCCGGTCTCGGCCGGCGACCGGTGCTCCAGGTGGAGGATACGTTCGGATTCTGACATCATCGTCGCGTCTCAGGGCCGCCGCCGATTTTTTACGTGTAATATACGAATAGCCTATTTTAGTCAAGTTAATTATCCGGCCGCGCCCACACCCCGGCCGGGCTGGCCACGGAGTGGAGATGGGACAGCAGGGAAAGCACCGGCCACCGAAACAACCGAAACCGACTCCACTGCGGAGCGCTGACGAGCCAACGCCACCGCGCGCGAGGCGGGGTCGTCCCCCGAAGTTCGGGCGGCCTTCACAAGTGGTCGCACTGACGCTGCCGGAGGAGGTGCTCGAGGCGCTCCGGACGCTCCATCAGGATCCCGGCTGGGCGATCGTCCAGCTGGTCGAGCCGATCCTCGGCCAGGGCAGGCATCGGGCACGGGCGATGGGCCCCGCGCCACTCATCGAGCTCGTGCACCTGCCCGGCCGGCGCGCACTCATCGTGGTCCAGCCCGAGGTGTTCGCGCGGCTGCGCGGCGTGTCCATGATTCCGCTCGCCGACGGCCGCGCGTTTCTCGCCTTCGACCACGCGGGCGGGCTCGCCGATCTCGAGGTGGCGGTCCTCGATCAGCTGGAGGCCGTACCTCCGAAGAGCTCAGAGCGCGCGCGGTTGACCCAGGTGCGGGGCATCCTGCGCGCCTGGCGCCACGATGCCGGCCTGGTGTTCCGCACCAAGTCGATCATCGTGGTCGAGGGCCTGGTCGGCGTCGAGCGGCGTCCGCTGGCTGCCTTGCGGGCGCTGGACGGCACGGCAGAACCCTGACGAGGCGGCGGCGCGCCACCGGCGTGATCGAGGCAGGTGGGGGCCCGTCCCCGGGCCCGTGGGAGAACCGGTTAGCGGGCGATCGCGTGGGCGCCGCGGCGCGGATCGGCGGCGGCCCAGCGCGTGCCGTCGGCGCCGACCTTCACGGCGCACACGGCACCCGCCCGCCACTCCCATTCCGGCCAGGCGGACACGTCGTGATCGAGCCCGGCGAGCGCGGCCCGCGTCTCGGCGGCAATCCGCTGCTCCACCTCGACCTTGCCGGGCGACATCACGTGAGGCCAGAACGAGTCGGGGAAGCTTCGCGAGGCCACCCGAGGCATCTCCACCGCCCTCTGAGGCGACATGCCGAAGACGGCGACATTGAGGAAGACCTGGAGCATGGCCTGCTGCTGCACGTCGCCACCGGGCGTGCCGAAGGGCATCGCCAGCCGCCCGTCGGCAAACACCATCGCCGGCGCGGGAGTCAGCCGGGGCCGCTTGCCCGGCGCCACGACGCCGGGGTGCGCCGGATCGAGCCAGCCCTGCGAGCCTCGGGGCGACACGACGCAGCCCACACCGGCCACGACCGGAGAGTCCGTGTTCGGATCACTGGGCGTGGCGGAAAACCCGTTGCCCTCGGCATCCACCACCGCCACATAGCTCGTGTCGAGGCTGTCAGCCACGCCCGAGGCCAGCGCCGCCGGCTCGGCGGCCACCGCGGGCCGCTCCCGCGGTCCCGCTGGCGGCATTTCTCTCCAGGCGCGCTCACCCACCAGCTCGCGACGCTGGGCGGCGTAGGCTCGGCTGAGCAGGAAATCGGGGATCTTCGCGAACTTCGGGTCGGCAAAGTACGCGTTCCGGTCGGCGAAGGCGAGCTTGACCGTCTCGATGATCCGGTGCAGGTACGCCGGTGAGTTGTGGCCGAGGGAGCGGAGATCGAGGCCCTCGAGCATGTTGAGCATCAGCAGCAGCACGGGGCCCTGGCACCAGTACCCGCAGGTCGCCACCTCCCACGTCTCGAACGTTCCCCGCAGGGCCGGGGCGACCTCCACGGCGAATTCGGCGAGATCGCTCAGGGTCAGCGGCCCGTCCTCGCGACGATGGAACTCGGCGATCAGCCGCGCGGTCTCGCCGCGGTAGAACTCGTCACGCGCGGCCCGGATCCCCTGGGCGCGGCTGCCCCCCGCCCGGCGCTCGGCGGCTGCCATCCGGCCCAGCGTCTCGCCCAGCTCCCGCTGGACCAGCACCTCACCGGCCCGGTAGGCGCGCCCGTCTTTCAGATAGAGCGCTGTCGAGGTCGGCCACCGGCGGTACTTCTCCGCGTTCGACGCCATCTGGTAGGCGGAGAACTCTGAGACCGGGAAACCTCGCTCCGCGTGCTCCGTTGCCGGGGCCGCCACCTCGCCGAGCGTCATCGTGCCCCAACGCTCCAGCGCCGTGCACCAGGCGTCCGGCGCCGCCGGCACCACGGTACGGGGCAGGCCCGGTGGGATCTGGCCCCCGTGCCGGGACTGAAAGTACTCCACGGTGGAGGCACGCGGGTACGGGCCGACCCCGGCGACCTGCCAGGTCTGGCCGCTGCCCGCGAGGTGCACGAGGATGGGCGCCACCCCGGCCACCGAGACCATGTCGGGATGGACGACGCCCAGGCAGAGGCCGGCGGCGACGCCGGCGTCGATCGCATTGCCACCCGCGCTCAACACCCGCGCGGCGGCCTCCGCCGCCAGCGGATGGCCAGCGGCAACGGCCCAGCGCCGGCCGATCACCTGCGCCGTGTGGGTGGGCATGTGGGGTGCTGCCGACCGCGGGGCGGAGGCGGAGTCGAGTGACATGGCCCGCTAATCATACCTCGGTCGGCGGAGCCAGGGCGGGCCGATTGTGGTGTCGTGCTAGGCTGACCTCATGCCACGCGGGCCCCTGATCGGCCTCACTACCTCGGTCACACCGGACGACGAACCGGGGCCCGGACCGCACCGCGCCCACGTGAACCGTGCGTACGTCCTGGCCGTGCAGCGCGCCGGGGGCGTCCCCGTGCTCCTGCCCCCGTATCTCGACGGTCCAACCCTGCAGGCCCTGTGGGAGCGGCTGGACGGTCTCGTCCTCACCGGCGGCGGCGACGTCGCCCCGGAGCGATTCGGGGAGCCGCGTCATGCCAGGACCGAGGCGGTGTCGGAAGCCCGCGATTCCCTCGAGCTGGAGGTGACCGAACGGGCCCTGCACGAGGGTCGCCCCCTGCTGGCCATCTGTCGCGGCGTGCAGCTCCTGAACGTCGCCCTCGGCGGCTCCTTGCACCAGCACATCCCCGACGCGTACCCGGCGAGCGTCATCGAACACGTGCAACGCGAGCCGCGCCAGGAGGCGACTCATCCGGTCAAGGTTATGGTGGAGCGCACGCGGGTGGGGGCGATCGTGGGCGCGGCCGAGCTGCAGGTGAACAGTTTTCACCACCAGGCCATCAATCGTCTGGGCCGCGGCCTGCGGGACGTGGCCTGGGCACCGGACGGGGTCATCGAAGCCGTAGATGGGCCGGATGCTCGGGGATTCGTGGTCGGTGTGCAGTGGCATCCGGAGGACCTGGTCGAGCACGATCCGGCCGCCCGCAATCTCTTCAGCGCCCTCGTCGCGGCCGCCCGCCGGTAGCCGCAAGCCCGAGGGCGTCCGGGCCGGCTACCGAGTCAGCTCCCACCGCGAGGGCGCGTCGGCCGCGCGATGCTCGCGCACGCGCCCCTCTCGCGCGAGCTTGCCCAGGTGGGCCTCCACCGACATGGCGGCGGCGCCGTGGAGCGCCGGCGCCACATCCACGTAGATGCGCGCGACGAGCGCGGGGATGGTGGCCGGACCGTCGCCCAGGGTCTCGAGGATCTGGCGCTCGCGCAGGAGCCGGTGCTCGATGTACTCGGCGAGCCGCCCGGGGCCGTCCTCGATGACCGGCCCGTGGGCCGGGTAGATGCGCCGCACATCCAGGCCCTGCAGCCGCCGCAGCGAGGCCATGTAGTCGAGCAGGTCGCCGTCGCCGGCCGGGATCACCGTCGTCGAGCCGCCCAGCACCACGTCTCCGGTGAACACCGCCCGCTCCTCGACCAGGTAGTAGCAGAGGTGATCGGAGGCGTGGCCAGGGGTGTGGACGGCGATGAGGGTCACGCCGTCACCCTCCACCACGGCGCCGTCGCGAAGATCATCGATCGGCTCGGGCAGCGTGCTGTCGCGGTGGCGCATCTTGGCGACGGGCAGGCCCGGGAAGCGCTCGCGCAGCGGGCCAACCCCACCCAGATGATCGGGGTGCCGATGCGTGAGCAGCACGCGGGAGGGCGATCGCCAGCCCCGTGTACCCAGGTAACCCTCGAGCAGCGGGACCCAGTCGGGCACTCCGCTGCCGGTGTCGATGAGGATGGGATCGCGCCGGCCCACCAGATAGGTGTTGGTGCCGGGCCCGGTCATCAGCCCGGGGTTGAGGCCCAGCACGCGGCCGACCAGGTCGCTCGGGGTCGCTGTCCGGGGGAAGGCGGGATCGATCCAGGGCATGCCGTTAGCTTAAACCCAGATAGCGGTGCTGGATGTCCTCCCGGGCCGCCAGCTCGGCCGAGGGCCCCGTCCACACGATGCGCCCCTTCTCGAGGATGTAGTGTGTGTCGGCCACGCGGGTCAGGGCCCGCACGTTCTTGTCGACGAGCAGGATGGACTGGCCGGCGGCCTTCAGGCGCTCCAGGCACCGCCAGATCTCGGCGCGCACCAGCGGAGCCAGCCCCTCGGTGGCCTCGTCGAGAATGAGCAGGCGCGGGTTCGTCATCAGCGCGCGCCCGATGGCCAGCATCTGCTGCTCGCCACCGGAGAGCGCGCCGGCCATGAGCCGGGTCCGCCCCGCCAGGGGCGGGAATAGATCGAAGACCTTTTCGAGCGTCCAGGGATCCGGGTGGCCCTGACGGTTGGCCGCCGTCGAGATCAGATTCTCGCGCACGGTGAGATTCGGGAATACCTGACGGCCCTCGGGTACGAGGCCCAGGCCGGCCTGGGCCACCCGATAAGCCGGCAGCCGGTGAACGGCCCGGCCCAGGAACCGGATCTCGCCGGCCCACGCCGGCAGGAGCCCCATGATGGCCCGGATCGTCGTGGTCTTGCCCATGCCGTTGCGCCCCAGGAGCGTCACCACCTCCCGGGCCCCGACCGTCAGGCTGACGCCGAAGAGGACCTGGCTGGCGCCGTAGCCGGCCGCCAGCGCCGCGACGGCCAGCATCAGGGGCTCTCCTCCTCGCCCAGGTAGGCCTGGCGGACGTCGGGGTTCGCGCGCACGTCCTCGGGCGCGCCCGTGGCGATGAGTCGACCATAGACCATCACCGAGATGCGATCGGCCAGCGCGAACACCGCGTCCATGTCGTGCTCCACCAGGAGGATCGTGTGGCGGCCCTTGAGCCCGCGCAGGAACGCGATCATGCGCTGCGACTCCTCGGCGCCCATGCCGGCCATGGGCTCATCGAGCAGCAGAAGCCGGGGCCGGGTGGCCAGAACCATGGCGATCTCCAGCTGTCGCTGCTCGCCGTGGGCCAGGCTGGCGGCGCTGACGTCGGCCCGCGGGCCGAGGCCCACCGCCTGCAAGATCTCGAGCGCCGGTGTCCGCAGCGCGGGATCGCTCCCGGCCGGACGCCAGAAGCGAAAGCTCGAGCCGGCATGAGCCTGCACGGCCAGCGCCACGTTGTCGAGCGCAGTGAACTCCCGGAAGACGCTGGTGATCTGAAAGGATCGCGCCAGGCCCCGGATCGAGCGGGCCGGGGTCGAGAGCCCGGTGATGTCTTCGCCCCCGAACCGGATGCGCCCGGCATCGGGCCGTAGCTCGCCCGCCAGCTGCCCGATCAGCGTCGTCTTGCCCGCACCGTTGGGCCCGATGAGCGCATGCGTCTGCCCTTCCACGATGTCGAGATCGACATGGTTGGTGGCGACGAGGCCGCCGAAGCGCTTGGTCACACCGCGGATCTCGAGCAGGGGCTCAGCCACGTCCGGCGCCGCCGGGCAGCAGGCTCACCAGGCCACGCTTGCCGAAGAGCACGACCAGCACCAGGAAGGGACCCAGGATGATCTGCCAGTGCACCGTCCACGCCGACAGCACGTCTTCGAGCAGCAGCAACACGAGTGCGCCGACGAGGGGACCGACCAGGGTGCCCATGCCCCCGAGGATGACCATGAACATGATCTCGCCCGAGCGCGTCCAGTGCATGAACTCGGGGGTGAGGTATTCGGTGTGATTGACGAGCAGCGCGCCGGCCACGCCTCCCATCGCCCCGGCGATCACGAACGCGGCCAGCTTGTAGCGGTACGGCGCGAAGCCGATGGCCAGCGTGCGGGCCTCGTTGGAACGGGCCGCCCGGATGACCATGCCGAAGCGCGCGTTGACGATCCGGTGGCTCAAGAACAGGAACAGCACCAGGATGCCGAGCACCAGGTAATAGAACGCGGTGGCGTCAGACAGATCGATGACGCCGGGGAACTGGCTGCGCCTGGCCAGCCGCATGCCGTCGTCCCCCCCGTACTCCTCGATGCTGATGCCCAGGTAGTAGAGCATCTGGGTGAAGGCCAGCGTGATCATGATGAAGTACACGCCACTGGTCCGGATGGAGATGGCGCCGATCACCAGCGCGATCAGGGCCGAAGCCAGGATGGCCAGAGACCACTGCAGATAGCCGTTCGGCACCCCGTGGTGGGTGAGGATCCCCACGGCGTAGCCGCCGATTCCGAGGTAGGCGGCGTGCCCGAAGGAGACCATGCCGCCATAGCCGAGGATCAGGTCCAGGCTCAGGGCGGCGATGGCGAAGATCATGATGCGCCGGAAGAGGTCGATGTAGAACGGCTGGTTGAACAGGGCGGCCGCCACCGGGACTAGCCCGAGGACCAGGACGCCGGCGACCAGCGCCACGGTGCGGCGTGACGGCGTCACGGTTAGCGGGCCCGGACCGGGAACAGCCCCTGGGGGCGCACGAAGAGCACCACCGCCATCAGGAGATAGATGAGCATCGAGGCCAGCGCCGGGCCCGCGCTGTCGGCGGCGCTCGGTGACAGGAACGTGGCCAGCGTGGGCTTGAGGAATGCCCGGCCCAGCGTGTCGACCATCCCCACGATGATGGCGCCCACCAGGGCGCCGCGGATCGAGCCGATTCCCCCGATGACGATGACGACGAACACCTGGATGAGGATCTCCTCGCCCATGCCGGGTTGCACCGCGTAGATGGGCCCGGCCATGAGTCCGGCCAGGCCGGCCAGGGCGGCGCCGATCCCGAAGACCAGCGTATACAGCAGGCGGATATTGATCCCCAGCGCGGCCACCATGGTGCGGTTACTGGCGCCCGCGCGGATGAGCATCCCCACGCGCGTGCGCGCCACCAGCGCCCAGAGCAGGGCCGCCACCGCCAGACCCACCACGATGACCACTGCGCGGTAGACGGGGTAGCGCACACCGGGGAGCACCGGCACGTGACCACCGAGCCAGGCCGGCAGGCCGGTGTAGAGCGCGGCCCGCCCCCACCCAATCGCGATCAGCTCGTTGAAGAACAGGATGAGTCCGAAGGTGGCCAGCACCTGGTCGAGGTGGTCGCGCTCGTAGAGGGTCCTCAGCGCGACCATCTCCAGGGCGATCCCGGTCAGGAGCGTCGCGGCCAGGGCCAGGACCACGCCGCCGAAAAACCAGCCCGTCCACTGATAGAAGGTCGTGGCCAGATAGGCGCCCACCATGTAGAGGGAGCCGTGGGCCAGGTTGACGAGATTCATGATGCCGAACACGAGCGTGAGACCGGCGGCCATGAGGAAGAGGGTCACGCCGTACTGCAGGCCGTTCAAGGCCTGCTCCAGGATCAGCAGCAGGTTCATCGACACGTCAGCATAAAGAAAAGGGGCGCGGTGCTCCCGCGCCCCGACGGTCCCCCCGGCGGGGCCCGATCACTTCATCCCGCATTCCCGGTGGTAGGCGTCCTTGTGGGCCTCGAAGACCGTCTTCTGGATCTGCATCTCCACGTCGCCCCCGGCCCCCTTCACGGTCTTGAGCAGGTAGAAGTTCTGGATGGGAAAGTGGTTGACGTTGTAGGTGTACGGACCGCGAACCGACTTGTAGTCGGCCTTGCGCATGGCCGCGATCATGCCCTTCTTGTTGGCGAGGTCGCCCCTGACCGCCCGGACCGCGGAGTCGATCAGCAAGATTCCGTCGTAGCTCTGGGCTCCGTAGAAGGAGGGGGTGTACCCGAACTTCTTGCGGAAGTCACTGACGTACTTCCGGTTGGCGTCGTTCTTGAGATCCGGGCTCCAGTACCGCGTCTCGACGATGCCGAGGGCGACGTCCTTGAGCGCCGGCAGCGTCACCTCGTCGATGGTGTAGACCGAGTACAGGGGAATCTGCTCCCGGAGTCCGGCCTGCACGTACTGCTTCACGAACTGGATCCCCATGTCGCCCGGGTAGAAGACGAACACGGCCTTGGGGTTCTTGGCCCGGAGCTGGCTGATCTCGGCCTGGTAGTCCTGCTGGCCGAGCTTGGTGTAGACCTCGTCGACGACCCGGCCTTTGAAGTAGCGCTTGAACCCCGAGATCATGTCCTTGCCGGCGGCGTAGTTGGGGGCCATGGCGTACACGTCGGTGAGATTCTGGTCCGACATGTACTTGCCCATGGCCTCCGGCGTCTGATCGTTCTGCCACGAGGTTGTGAAGAACAGCTCGTGGCACATCTTGCCGGCCAGCTCGTGAGGACCGGCGTTGGTACCAATCATGAACGTGCCGGCCTGGGTGACGGTCGGCGCCACCGCCAGCATGACGTTGGACCAGATGATCCCGCTCACGAAGTGCACCCGGTGCTTTTTGAGCATCTCGTCGGCCAGCTGCTTGCCGACGTCGGGCTTGCGCTGATCGTCCCCGTAGATCACCTCGACGTCCAGCCCGCCGACCTTGCGACCCAGGTGGTCGAGGGCCAGCTCCACGGAGTCCTTCATGTGCTTGCCGATGATTCCGGCCGGGCCGGAGAGCGAGGTGATGAACCCGATCTTCACGGTCTCGGCGGCCGGGGCCGGGGTCGCGGCCAGGGCGGTGGCGAGGAGCCCGATGACGAAACCACGGAGGGCAATCACCACGGTAGTACCTCCCCTCGGAGTTGTGTTGCGGAAGCCGTCGCGGAGTCTAGCAAACGGGCCCGGCGACGTCCAGGCGAGGGGCTCAGGGCTGCCGGCCCTGGGCGGCGAGCGAGATGACGTAGTTGCCGCTTCCCGAGGCGGGCCCATAGCCGTGGGCGGTGGCGGTGAACCGGAGGCCGGACTCGAGGATGACCCCCAGCATCATGGCCAGGTGCCGCCCGTCCATCTCGGCCTGCACGATCCACGCATACTCGGGCAGCCACCTCCAGAGCTTCTCGTACTCGCCGTCCGCCAGCATCCGCGCGAAGCGATGGTCCAGCTCCTGATCCTCCGCGCTCGGCCACTTCCCGGGCACGCGCACGACCTTGTGGGAGAGGCTGCCGCTGGCCACGAAGGCGGCACGCCGGGGTAGGCCCCGTATGGCCCGCACGATGTGCCGGCCCCAGCGGAAGCACTCCTCGAGATCGCTGGCCAGTGTCACTGACACCGGCACGACCGGGGTCCGCTGCGTCCTGTCGAGATAACATACGACCGGCATCACGGTTCCGTAGTCCAGCGGGTAGTGCACGTCGTTGGCCAGCGTGCCGAGGTCTCCGGCGCCGCGGCCCTGGTCGACCACGGCCGCGGCCAGCTCATAGTCGCCCGGGAAGTCGTAGTCGACGCCGCGGATCTGGTCGGGAGCCTCCTGGGCCGTCAGCACGCCCCGGTGGCGGGTGGTGCCGTCGACGACGGTCGGAAGGGTCGTGACCAGGTGGCAGGAGTTGATGACGACGACATCCGGTCGAAGCGCGGCCAGGTGCCGGCCCTGGGCCACCAGGCCATCGCGCACCGCCTGAACGTCGGGGTGCACGACCTGGGTCGCCAGGGCCGTCTCGTACGTGCAATACGTCGGAGCGTGGACCGTGAGGTAGACGGCGATGAGGTCACCCATCGCGCCTAGGGTGGCGTCAGACCGCGGTCATCGCCAAGTTTTCTTCACGACTCCCCCCGGGCCCCGGGGGCGCGCCCCCGGTTCCGGGCCCAGTCGAAGTCCTTCCAGAAGGTATCGATCCGATCGATGGTCCCCTCGAACTTCCCGCGGTAGTCGGCGTGGGCCTCCCACAGGCGCTGGGCCGACTCGAACTGGGCGAGATAGCCGAGCCCGTACTCGGCGGGCTCGGCCATCGCCATCTCACCGGCCCGGAACCGACGATAACCCTCCCCCGGCATGATCCAGAAGCCTTCGGAAGTCTCTTCGGTGTACAGGCGAGGGCGCTGCCCGGCCGGCACGGCGCACAGGAAGAAGCGTGCGCTGAACCGGATCGGGCTCGCCGTCGGCGTGACGAAGTGCGACAGGTAGCGGAAGGGGCGCAGGTCCGCGTACCAGTCCCGGCGCTCGAGCAGGCTCGCGAACGACGCCTCACCGGCCATGAGCGCCTTGCGGGTGTCATCCACGGCGTGGGCGACCGCCGGGTCGCTGGCGTCGATGGGCTGGCCCTGGCTGTCGCAGGCGACGAGCAGCCCGCTCTCCTCCAGCAGCTCCCGGACTGCCGTCACCCAGTAGGCCAGGGCGGGAAGCTCCGAGTGAGCGACCTCGTCAAGGGCGCGCGCGGCCGCCTCGGGGCGCAGGCCGTAACAGCGGGCGAGGGCCTCGGGCGCGGCATCGGCGAGATCCACTTTGCCCCCGGGAAAGGCATAATACCCGCCCAGGAACTTCATTCCCTTCTGGCGGCGGATGAGATAGACCTCGAGCGGCTCGGGGGCCAGGGGCGCGCCGGAACGCACCAGCAGGACGGAGGCCGCCGGCTTGGGATCAACGGGCGTGGTCACGACACTTCATTCTAGCCAGACGACGCCGCTGCCGCACGCGGACCAGAAGGAGTCACCATGACCACCGTGGACCAGCAGAAGGTCCGACGCCTCGGGACCGGGCTCAAAGCGTACGATCCGGCGCTGGCCTATGACGGCTACACCCTGTTCGCCCCGATGTTCGGCGACGGCACCGTGCACCTCATCGACATGCAGGGCCGAGGGGTGCACACGTGGACCATGCCCCATCCCCCCGGGCTCTACGGCTACCTGCTCGACAACGGGCACCTGCTGTACGGAGGCAAGCCGGGGGCCGAGGTCGAGCGCTTGCCGCTCTGGCAGCGCGGCTTCAAGGCCGGCGTGGTGATGGAAGTCGACTGGCGAGGTCGCGTCCTCTGGCAGGTGCACCACCCCGATCATCATCACGACGCGCGCAAGCTCGGCAACGGCAACGTCATCCTCCTCTGCATGGAGAAGCTCCCCCGTGAGCTCATCCCCCGCATCCAGGGCGGCCTGGCCGGCACCGAGCACAACGGCGACATGTACGCCGACTATCTGGTGGAGGTCACGATCGGCGGCGAGCCGGTGTGGGAGTGGCACAGCTGGGAGCACATGGATCCGGCGATCGATCGCATCACGCCCCAGGATCGTCGCGAGGAGTGGACCCATGGCAACACCGTGGCCGAGCTGCCCGACGGCAACCTGGTGGTGAGCTTCCGCAACATCTCCACCGTCGCCATCATCGAACGGGCGACCGGCCGGCTGGCCTGGAAGCTCGGCCCGCCTACCCTCGCCCAGCAGCACGATCCCCGACCCCTGCCCAACGGCCACCTGCTCATCTTCGACAATGGCACCCACCGTCAGGACAACCCCTGGCCATACTCACGGGTCATCGAGGTCGATCCGGGCAGCGCCAAGATCGTCTGGGAGTATCGCGAGACTGTCCCCTTCAACTTCTTCAGCCCGTACATCTCCGGGGCCCAGCGGCTGCCGAACGGCAACACGCTCATCTGCGAGGGCTGCTTCGGCCGCATCTTCGAGGTGACCAGCGGGGGCGAGGTGGTGTGGGAGTACGTGAGCCCGCACTTCGGTCAGTCGCCGCGCTTCGGGCTCAACAACTTCATCTTCCGGGCCTTCCGCTACAGCGCGGCCGAGATCGAGCGCGCGCGCCGCGCGTGATCACAGATTGATCAGCTGGGCCACCCGCTCCCGGTGATAGGTCGCGTCACCGAAGGTGAACTCCGAGGACTTCGCCCGCTTGAAGTAGAGGTGCAGGTCGTGCTCCCAGGTGAAGCCGATGCCGCCGTGCAGCTGGATGCCCGTGCCCGCAGCCTTGCGAAACGCGTCCGAGCAGTAGGCCTTGGCCATGGAGGCGGCCAGCGGCGCCTCCGGCACGTTCTCGTCGACCGCCCAGGCCGCGTAGTAGGTGAGTGACTTGGCGTTTTCGACGTCGACCAGCATGTCGGCGGCCTTGTGCTTGACGCCCTGGTAGGAGCCGATGGGGCGCCCGAAGGCCACCCGGACCTTGGCGTACTCCACGGTCATGTCCAGCACCCGCTGCGCGCCGCCACACATCTCCGCGCACAGCGCCACCGTCGCCCGGTCGATGACACGGCTGAGGGGGGCCCAGCCCCCATCGCGCGGCCCGAGCAACGCGGTGCCGGGCACCCGGACATCGCGCAGACTCACCTCGCAGAGCTTGCGCGTCTGGTCCATCGTCGGCAGCAGCTTCACCTCCAGCCCCGCCGTCCCCCTGGGCAGCAGGAACAGGCTCACCCCCTGCTCCGGTTGCTTGCCGTCGCCTGTGCGGGCCACGACGACCAGGAGGTCAGCCAGATGGGCGTCGAGGACGAAGAGCTTGGTGCCGTTGAGCACCCAGTCGCCGCCCACGGGCTTGGCGCCGACGGTGACGCCGGCGGCGTCCCAGCGAGCGTTGGGCTCGGCCCAGGCCAGCGCCGCCTTGGCCTGGCCGCTGGCGATCCGGGGCAGCCAGGCCGCCTTCTGCTCGGCCGTGCCCGCTTCCAGGATCGTCAACCCGGCGAGGAGCACCGTAGAGAGATAGGGCCCCGGCATCACTACCCGCCCCATCTCCTCCATGAGCACGGTCAGATCCACGAACCCCAGGCCGCTGCCCCCATATTGCTCGGGATAGACGAGCCCCAGCCAGCCCTGCTCGGCCAGCTTGGCCCAGAACTCGTCGGTGACCCCCGCCGCCTCCTCCATGCGCTGCCGCACGAAGGCCGAGGTGCACTCGTTTTCGAGGAATTTCCGGGCGGTGGCGCGCAGCAGCTCTTGCTCGTCGCTGAAGCCGAAATTCATGGACCCTCTCCCGCGATGGCGACCAGCGGGCGGTTAGCCCTTGGGCAGACCCAGGACCCGCTCGCCGATGATGTTCTTCTGGACCTCCGTCGTCCCGCCCTCGATGGAGTTGGCGCGCGAGCGGAGGAAGGTATAGTGCCAGAGCCCGCCCTCCACCGACCAGTCCGAGCCGCGGGTAAGCTGCGAATAGGGGCCCTGGATCTCCATGGCCAGCTCTTGCAGGCGCTGGTGAGTGTCGACCCAGATCATCTTGCCCGTGGAGGCTTCCGGCCCCGGCATCTCGCCCCGCAGCAGCCGGGTGATGGCCCGGGCCCCGGTGTACTTCAGACACTCGGTCTCGATCCAGAGCTGGGCGATCTTCTGCCGCATCACCGGATCCTTGGTGATGACGCGGCCGTCCTTCTCCATTCTCCGGGCCAGCTCCACGAGACCGTCCAGAGCGATGCGCAACCGCACTTGCAGGCCGAACCCGAGGGCCAGCCGCTCGTACATGAGGGTGGTGAGGCCCACCTGCCAGCCGTTGTTGAGCCCGCCCAGGATCTGCGACTCGTGGACCCGAACGTTGTCGAAGAAGACCTCGTTGAACTCGGGGTCGCCGGTGATCTGCCGGAGCGGCCGCACCGTGACGCCGGGCGCGTGCATGTCCAGCAGGAAGTAGGTGATTCCCTTGTGCCGCGGGGCCTCGGGATCGGTGCGGGCCAGCAACATCATCCAGTCGGCGACGTGGGCCAGCGACGTCCACACCTTCTGGCCGTTGATCACCCAGTGCTCGCCGTCCTTCACGGCGCGGGTCTGCAACGAGGCCAGGTCCGAGCCGGCATTGGGCTCGGAGTAGCCCTGGCACCAGATCTCCTCGCAGGACAGGATCTTCGCCGGATAACGCTGCTTCTGGGCCTCGGTGCCATAGGCGACGATCGTCGGCCCGGCCATGCCGACGCCGAGGATGTTGAGGATGGGTGGCGCCTTGGCCAGCGCCATCTCCTGGTGGAGGATCATCTCCTCCAGGAACGTGAGCCCCTGCCCCCCGTACTCGCTGGGCCAGGTCAGTCCGACGAAGCCGGCCTCGTAGAGCTTGCGCTGCCAGCGACGAAGCAGATCGTAGGCCTCGGGGCGGGGCACGTCGGCGCTGGCCGCCATGCGGGACCGCCACTCGGAGGGGATGTTCGTCTTGAGCCAGCCGCGGACTCGGGTCCGAAAGGCCTCCTGCTCCGGGTTCAGCGTGAGGTCCAAGTCATCCTCCTGAGGCGGGCTACCCGACTGAACGGTGATTCATTGTAGGGATGCCTGGCTGTGCTCGTCAAGGCGTATACTGCCCCGCCGTGCTGCACGTTTCGCTGCCACGGCTCGACTCCCGCCTGCGCGCGCTGGCGCGTTTTGGGGCGTTGCCCGGCGGCGGCGTGAGCCGCCCGGCCTGGAGCCCACTCCACGAGGAGGCCCGGGCCTGGCTGGTCGCCGAGCTGCGCGGGGCCGGGCTTCAGGCGTGGATCGATCCCGCCGGCAACGTCTTCGGCGCGTTGGGAGCGCGGGGCTTCGAGACCGCGCACCCCGTGATCCTCACCGGCTCGCACATCGATACCGTCCCCGAGGGCGGAGTCCTGGACGGCGCTCTGGGAGTCGTGGCCGGGCTCGAGTGTTTGCAGAGCGTACGCGAGGCCGGCACCCGCCTTCGGCACCCCCTGGCCGTCGCGGCCTGGAGTGACGAAGAGGGCCGTTACGGCAGCCTCTTCGGCTCCCGCGCCTTCTGCGGCAACCTGGACGCCGCCCGGATTCCCGAGATGGCTGCCGTCGACGGCGAGCGCCTGGTGGATGCCATGCAACGGGCCGGCTTCGATGCCCGGCGGGCTCCGGAGGCCCGCGCCCCGGCCGGCTCGGTGGCTGCCTACGTGGAGCTCCACATCGAGCAGGGGGCTAGATTGGAGGAAGCCGGCCTGGCCATCGGCGTCGTCGACCAGATCGTGGGCGTGCGCCGCGCCCGCATCGTCTTCACCGGCCAGGCCGACCACGCCGGCACGACGCCGATGGACCGGCGGCGCGATGCGTTCCTGGCCGCGGCCGACTTCGCCCTGCGGGCCCGCGAGCTGATCGGTAGCCGCGGCAGTCGCGTCAGCGTCATGAACATCGGCGTCGTCGCCGTGCACCCCGGCGCGGCGAACGTGGTGCCCGGACGGGCCGAGCTCATCCACGAGATGCGCGACCCCGATCCCGACGTGCTCGAGCGGCTCGCCACCGACCTCGGGGCGCTGGCCCGCGCCGTGGCCGATGCGCGCGGGATCGGGATCGAGATCCGGCCGATGTCCGCGACCACGCCCACGCCCAGTGCGCCACGCGTGATGGCCGCCATCGAGGCGGCCTGCGCCAGCCTCGCCCTCAAGGCCGAGCGCCTGTACTCGGCCGCCGGCCACGACGCCCAGAACCTGGCCCGGATCACCGAAGCCGGGATGATCTTCATCCCCTCGCAGGGCGGCCGCAGCCACCGGGTGGACGAGACGAGCGAGCCCGACGCCATCGAGCGCGGCGCCAACGTGCTGCTGCACACGTTACTGGCCCTGGCCGCGTAGCTCCCAAGCGCCTTCCCACCCCCGACTCCCGCCCCGAACGCTCCTCGCCTCGCGCACCGCCGCGAGGGTCTGCGACGGCGTGCTCGTACGCAAAACGTCACACCCCGGACGTCGCGCGGCAACAGTGCGCGCGTAACTTGTGCTCCGGGGGCCGGCGTCCACGGTCCGGCCGGCCTCAGGAGGCCCCATGGAAGACTGGTGGCTGCTGGCCATGCTGGCGCTAGCCGGCCGGGTTCGCATCGCGCGGGTCGAGTTGGTCAGCCCGCTCGGCCTGCCTCCGCGACCGGCGGCGGCCGTCGCCGAAACGTCATGCTCTCTTCATGGCCAGGCAACATGGCCAGCCTACGCTCTGCCGCGGCATGCCTGAGTCTCTTTCGCCGGTCGTCACGCTCGATCGGATCACGAAGGACTTCGGCGCTACGCGCGCCCTCGACGACGTGTCGGCGACCATTCACCCTGGACAGTTCGTGGCCATCATCGGCCCTTCCGGCGCCGGCAAGACGACTCTGCTCCGCTGTCTGGCCCGGGCGACCACGGTGACGAGCGGAACCATCCGCTTCGGCGACCAGGACCTGACCCTGCTCCGCGGTCGAGCCCTCCGGCAGCACCGCGCTCGCGTCGGCATGATCTACCAGCAGTTCAATCTGGTGAAGCGCCTCCGGGTCGTCGACAACGTCCTGGTCGGACGGATCCCCCACCTCCGGGGCTGGCGCCGCTGGGCCGCCATGGCCCGCTGGCTCGACGGCGACGAGCGCGCCACCGCCGTGCGCTGTCTCGACCACGTCGGGCTCGTCGAGCGCGTGTGGCAGCGTGCCGACACCCTCTCCGGGGGCGAGCAGCAACGAGTCGCGATCGCGCGGATTCTCGCCCAGGATCCGCGCGTGATCCTCGCCGACGAACCGGTCGCCAGTCTGGACGTCCTGAACGGCCGGCGCGTCATGGAAACGCTGCGGCGCATCGCGGCCGGCGCCAACCTGACCGTGATCGCGACCCTGCACCACGTCGATTACGCCCGCGGCTACGCCGACCGTGTGCTGGGGTTTCGCGACGGCCGCGTCGTCTTCAACGGGGCGCCCCGCGAGCTCACCGAGGCAATGCTCGTCGAGATCTTCGGCCGGTACCCGCCGCCCCTGGAGTCCTCCGACGAGCCGGCGTTCGCCACGGCCGGCTGAGGGGCCATGAGGACCGCGTCGGCTGCCCTCGCCAGCCTGGGGACGGGCCCCGTTCCCTTGGCGCCGGCCCGGCCCCCGACGCTCACCCGGAACCTGGGGGTACTGCTCACCCTGGCCGTGGTCTACGCCGCGGCCGCCCGCATCATCGAGCTGCGGCCCCTCGAGCTCTTCGGCGACGCCGGCAACATCGCCGTCTTCCTGCGCGGCTACCTGAATCCCTCGTTCGCCCATTTGGGCGAGTATGCGTGGCAATGCGTGATCACCGTCTGCATCGCCCTGTGGGGCACGCTGCTGGCGATCGTCCTGTCAGTCCCCCTGGGCCTGCTGGGCGCACGCAACCTCGCTCCCCATCCCCTCGTGTACTTCGCGGCCCGCCGCCTGATGGACGTCCTGCGAGCGGTGAACGAGTTCGTCTTTGCTCTGATGTTTGTCACCGCGGTGGGCCTGGGGCCGTTCGCCGGCATGCTGGCCCTCGGGGTCCACACCGGCGGCGTGCTGGGCAAGCTCCTCAGCGAGACGATCGAGGCGATCGACCCTGGCCAGGTGGAAGGGGTCGCCGCCGTTGGCGCTGGCCGGCTGCACGTGATCGCCTTCGGGGTCGTGCCCCAGGTCATGCCGAACTTTCTCTCGTACATCCTGCTCCGCTTCGAATCGGACATCCGATCGGCCTCGGTCATCGGCATGGTGGGAGGTGGCGGCATCGGCTTCTACCTCTGGGACACGATCCGGGCCTTCAACGACCGGGAGTCGGCGACGGTCATCCTGCTCATCGTGGCGATGGTCATGGCCGTGGACGTGGTGTCCTCGCGGATCCGCCGTCTGACCATCTGAAGCTCAACCGCACAAAGGAGGTCCCATGCACCGAGTGATGAAGATCCTGGCGGCCGGCCTGTTCGCAGCGCTCGCCCTCGGCGGCGGCGCCATGGCGCAGGATGCGAGCTGGCCCAAGGAGCTCACGTTCGCGCTACTTTCGACGGAAAACGCCGCCGACATCACCCGGCGGTGGGGGCCGATCATCGGCCAGCTCGAGAAGGACCTGAAAGTCAAGATCAAGCACGTCACCGCCACCGACTACCGCGGCACGATCGAGGCCCTGAAGTTCAACAAGGCCCAGGTCGGCCACCTGGGGCCGAAGGCCTACGTGGAGGCCTCCACCAACAACTACTCCAACGTCGAGCCGGTGGCCCAGCTGCAGCTCGCCAACGGCTCGCTCGGCTACCGCTCCTGCCTCATCGTCCACTCCGACTCCGACATCTTCAGCCCCGAGGACATGGCCGGCAAGACCTTCGCCTTCAACGACCCCAACTCGACCTCGGGCTACCTCGTGCCCTCGGCGTTCTTCATGATGGAGATGAGCATCGAACCCCAGAAGCACTTTTCCAAGGTCATCTTCTCCGGCTCCCACGAGGCTTCGATCCTGGCCGTCGCCAACAGGAAGGTCGAGGTCGCCTCGACGAACCTGCCCGATCTGCAGCAGCTGACGCGCGAGGGCAAGGTGCCCCGGGGGGGCCTGCGCGTGATCTGGGTCTCCAAGCTCATTCCTAACGATCCCGTGGTCGTGCGCAAGGATCTTCCCGCCAACCTCAAGCAGGCGATCCAGGAGTCTCTCACCACCATGAAGGCGCGGAATCCCGAGGCGTTCAAGGAGATCGGCGCCTGGGTCGGCGGGTTCGTCACCGCCGGCGACGGCAAGTACCAGGTGATCCGCGAGCTCAACGAGACGGCCAAGCGTCTCAAGGCCCAGAAGTAGGACGGCATGGACGGGCGGGTGACGAGTCTCCTCGCCGGCCTCGTGAGCGGCTCAACACCCGCCCGCTGTCCCGACTGCGGCCGTGCCATGCACTGTCTGGACGAGGAAATGGTGACCGTGTTTCCCGCCACCTTCCGCAGCATTTACCTCTGCCTGGCCTGTGGCGAGCAGCTCGCGCGCTGTCAGGTGTGGGATCCGAACCACCCGTGACCAGCGGGGTGGGTCCGGATCTGGCACGCCGGCGCTGGATGTCCGTGCTGGCGCTGGCGTCGACGGAGGAGCTGGCGGCGCGCTGGCCGGCGACCGTCCCCGGGTTCCGCCGGCTCCGCGGGCCCGAGGTCGGGCTCGTCATGGTGCGGGCCCAGGCCGGTGGCACCGGCCTGCGATTCAATCTCGGCGAAATCACGGTTACCCGCTGCGCGGTCCAGCTCGCCGATGGGACGGTCGGCCACGCCTGCGTGGGTGGCCGGCGCCCCGAGCACGCCGAACGAGCCGCTGTCCTCGACGCGCTGCTGCAGCAGCCCGGCGGCCGGGCCGAGCTCGAGGCGGCGATCGTGGCCCCGCTCGAGCAGGCCCAGGCCCTGCGTCGTCAGGGCGCCGTCGCCCGCAGCGCGTCGTCCCGGGTGGAGTTCCTCACGATGGTTCGCGGCGAGGACTGATGGCCGTTCACCCCGGATTCGCCGACCCCGTCCTCGACGGCCAGCGTGTCTTTCGCGCCGTGCTCGAGGCGATGGCCCACCCGGGCCGCGTCGTCGAGCTCAGCACGTCGCTCGAGTGCCCCTCGCCGCTCGGCGTCGCCGCCACCGCAGCCTGCCTGGCTCTGCTCGACTTCGAGACGCCGCTGTGGCTCGACGACGCCGCCCGGACGATGGCGGTCACCGCCTACCTGCGCTTCCACTGCGGGGTCCCCCTCGTGCCGGCGCCGGCCGACGCTTGCGTCGCCCTGACCGCCGAGCCCGCGCGGCTCCCGCCGCTCGAGGCGTTTGCCGCGGGAACGGTGGAACGTCCCGACCGCTCGGCCACGGTCATCGTCGAAGTGGAGGCCCTGGACGACCGCCGGGGATGGCGGCTCACCGGGCCCGGGATCGCCGACGTCGCCCGCCTGGCAGCGCCCGGGCTGCCCGCCGGTTTCCCGGCCGAGCTGCGGGCGAATCGCGCGCGTTTTCCATGCGGGGTGGATCTGATCCTGACCGTCGGCCGCCGACTCGCCGCCCTGCCGCGCACGACGCGGGTGGAGGACTGATGTACGTCGCCGTGAAGGGAGGGGAGCAGGCGATCGTGAACGCCCACCGGCTGCTCGCCGAGGACCGGCGCGGCGACCCGGTCGTCTCCGAGGTGACGCCGGCCCAGATCCGCGAGCAGCTCACCCTCGCCGTCGATCGCGTCATGAGCGAGGCCTCCTGCTACGACCCGGATCTGGCCGCGCTCGCCGTCAAGCAGGCGCGGGGCGACCTCCTGGAGGCGATTTTCCTGCTGCGGGCATACCGCACAACGCTGCCGAGGTTCGGCGCCACCATCCCGCTGGACACGGGCCGCATGGTCCTCCACCGGCGGATCTCGGCGACCTTCAAGGACGTGCCGGGAGGCCAGGTCCTCGGCCCGACCTTCGACTACACGCACCGGCTGCTCGACGTGGATCTCGCGAACGGGAAGACGGGGGCCGAGGAGGCGCAGCCCGACACCGAGCCTCCGCCGGCCGCCGAGCCGCTGGCCGAGGAACTCGTCCCCCGGGTCGTCGACGTCCTCGATCGCGAAGGCCTCATCGAGCCGGAGCTGCCCGATCCTCCCCAGCGGCCGGTGGCGGACATCACGCGAGAGCCCCTGGCCTTCCCGAGCGGGCGCGACGCCCGGCTCCAGAATCTGGCTCGCGGGGACGAGGGCTTCCTCCTGGCGCTGGGCTACTCGACGCAGCGCGGGTACGGCCGCAATCATCCCTTTGCCGCGGAAATCCGGGTCGGCGAGGTCCTGGTGGAGCTCGAGCCCGAGGAGCTCGGCTTTCCCGTTACCGTCGCCGCGATCACGGTCACCGAGTGCCAGATGGTGAACCAGTTCAAGGGCTCGGCGAGCGTGCCGCCCCAGTTCACCCGAGGCTACGGGCTCACCTTCGGGTACTGCGAGCGCAAGGCCATGGCCATGGCCCTGGTCGACCGCGCCCTCCGCTGGCGCGAGCTCGGCGAGGAGCCGACGGCGCCGGCTCAAGACGAGGAGTTCGTGCTCTCCCATACCGACAACGTCGAGGCGTCCGGCTTCGTCCAGCACCTCAAGCTCCCGCATTACGTGGACTTCCAGTCCGAGCTGGTGCTGCTGCGCACGCTGCGCGCCGAGGCGGCGGCCCGGTGAGCGAATACAATTTCGCCTTCCTCGACGAGCAGACCAAGCGGATGATCCGCCGAGCCCTGCTCAAGGCCGTGGCGATCCCCGGCTACCAGGTGCCCTTCGGCAGCCGGGAGATGCCGCTCTCGTACGGCTGGGGGACAGGGGGCGTGCAGGTCACCGCCAGCATCATCGGCCCCGCCGACGTGCTGAAGGTGATCGACCAGGGCTCAGACGACACCACGAACGCCGTGAGCATCCGGCGCTTCTTCGAGCGCACGGCGAGGATCGCCACCACCACCCGCACCGAGGAAGCCACGATCATCCAGACCCGGCACCGGATCCCGGAGACGCCGCTCCGGGCGGGGCAGATCGTCGTCTTCCAGGTGCCCATCCCGGAGCCGCTCCGCTGGCTGGAGCCGCGCGAGGCCGAGACCCGCACCATGCACGCGCTCGAGGACTACGGGGTCATGTGGGTCCGGCTCTACGAGGAGATCACCCGGCACGGCCACGTCGAGACGGCCTACGACTATCCGGTCATTGTGAACGACCGCTACCTGATGCGGCCGTCTCCGATCCCCAAATTCGACAACCCCAAGCTCGACGGCAACCCCGCGCTCCTGCTGTTCGGGGCCGGTCGCGAGAAGCGCCTCTACGCGGTGCCGCCCCACACACGGGTCAAGAGTCTCGACTTCGAAGACCACCCATTCCGCATCGAGCGCTGGGAGCAGGCCTGCGGGCTCTGCGGCGCCCGGGACGTGTTCCTGGACGAGATCATCGTCGACGACAAGGGCGGTCGGCTCTTCGCCTGCTCCGACACCGACTACTGCGGCCGGCGCCGCGCGGGCTCCCCGCCGTGAGCGAAGGGCCTCCGCTCCTGCGGGTCCGCGGCCTCACCAAGCGCTACGGCGCCCGCCTCGGCTGCCTCGATGTCGGGTTCGATCTCTGGCCCGGCGAGGTGCTCGGGATCGTGGGGGAATCCGGATCGGGCAAGACGACCGTGCTCGCCTGCGTGTCGGGTCGCCTGGTGCCGTCGGGCGGCAGCGTCGAGCTCACCCGGCGCGACGGGCAGACGGCCGACCTGCTCGCCCTGCCCGAGGCCGACCGCCGCCGGCTGGCCCGGACCGACTGGGGCTGCGTGTACCAGAACCCGCGCGACGGGCTTCGCCTGGGCGTGACGGCAGGGGCGAACGTGGGCGAGCGGCTGATGGCCGTGGGCGCCCGCCACTACGGAGAGATCCGCGCCGCCGCCCTCGACTGGCTCGGCCGTGTGGAAATCGCCACCGACCGGATCGACGACCTGCCCACGACGTTCTCGGGCGGCATGCAGCAGCGGCTGCAGATCGCGCGTACGCTCGTCACCCGCCCGCGCCTGGTCTTCATGGACGAGCCCACCGGAGGTCTCGACGTCTCGGTGCAGGCCCGATTGCTCGATCTGCTCCGCGGGCTGGTCGACGACCTCGGACTGGCCGCGGTCGTCGTCACCCACGATCTCGCCGTGGCCCGGCTGCTCGCCCATCGCCTGCTCGTCATGCGGGCTGGCCAGGTGGTCGAGACCGGCCTCACCGATCAGGTGCTCGACGATCCCCAGCATCCCTACACGCAGCTCCTCGTCTCGTCGGTGCTTCCGCCATGAGCGCGAGCGCCGTGCTCGTCGACGTGCGCGAGCTGGGCAAGACGTTCACGCTGTACACGCAGCACGGCGTGACGCTGCCCGTGCTCCGGGGGGTGAGCCTCACCGTCCGGGCGGGCGAGTGCGTCGCCCTCGGCGACCCTTCCGGCGCTGGCAAGAGCACGCTCCTGCGCACGATCTACGGTAACTATCTCGCCCAGGCCGGGGCCATCCTCGTCCGCCACGTCGGCACCGTGGTCGACATGGCGCGCGCCGAGCCCCGCCAGGTGCTGGCCGTGCGCCGATTCACGATCGGTTACGTTAGCCAGTTCCTCCGCGTCCTGCCCCGGGTCCCTACCGTGGAGGTCGTGAGCGAGCCGCTGCGGCGGCGTGGCCTGGCGGGGGAAGAGGCCGGGAAGGTGGCCCGGCGCGTGCTCGACCGACTCCGCATCCCCGAGCGGCTGTGGTCGGTGTCGCCGGTGACCTTCTCGGGCGGCGAGCAGCAGCGCGTCAACGTCGCCCGCGGCCTCGCTCCCGACTATCCCATCCTCCTCCTCGACGAGCCCACGGCCTCGCTCGACACCGACAGTCGAGCCGTGGTCGTCGACCTGATCTGCGAGGCGCGGAATCGCGGCGCCGCCCTCCTGGGCACGTTCCACGACCGCGAGGTGCGCGATGCGGTGTCCACCCGGACGGTCTACCTGCACGGGACGACGGCGTGAGCGAGCTGATCCTGGCCAACGCCCGCGTCGTCACCCGGACCGAGGTCTTGCGCGGCAGCATCAAGGTTGTGGAGGGCCGCATCGTGGCGATCGACGTGGGGGCCGGGGTGGCGCCCGGCGCCATCGACTGCGACGGCGACTACGTCATCCCCGGACTGGTCGAGCTCCACACGGACGTGCTGGAGCGCTACGCCTTTCCGCGGCCCGGCGTTCGCTGGCCGGAGACGGCCGCCGTCATCGCCTACGACGCCGAGATCGCCGCCGCCGGCATCACGACGTGCTTCGCCAGCCTCGCCCTGGGCTACGTCGTCGACACCGGCCGGCGCCCGGCCAATCCGCGCGCGCTGGCCGAGGCGGTCCGGGGAGCCCAGGCCGCGGGGCTCCTGCGCGCCCAGCACTTGCTCCACCTGCGCTGCGAGATCAGCACGGCCCACGTCGTCGACGACTTCGCGTCGTTCGCCGACGACCCCCTCGTACGCCTCGTCTCCATCATGGATCACACGCCGGGCCAGCGGCAGTTCGTGAGCCTGGACAAGTACCGCGAGTATTACCGGGGCAAGTACGGCCTGAGCGAAGCCGAGGTCGAGGCGCTCATCGCCCAGCGCCAGGGTGAGCAGGCCCGCTTCGCGACGCCGCACCGCGCCGCCGTCGTGCGCGCCTGTCACGAGCAGGGGTGGACGCTGGTCAGCCACGACGACGCCACGGTAGCCCACGTGGAGGAGGCCGCGAAGGCGGGCACGGCCATCGCGGAGTTCCCCACCACGCGCGAGGCCGCCAAAGCGGCCCGGGCCTACGGGCTCGCCGTGCTAGCCGGCGCGCCCAATCTCGTGCTCGGCGGCTCGCACTCCGGCAACATCGCGGCCGCCGAGCTGGCCGCGCACGGCGTCCTCGACATTCTCTCGTCCGACTACGTCCCCGCCGCGCTGCTCCACGGCGCCTTCCTGCTTCACCGGCGCCACGGCGCCTCCTTGCCCGATGCCCTCGCCTGCGTGACCGTCACGCCGGCCCGGCGGGCCGGCCTCGATGACCGCGGCGAGGTAGCTCCCGGCCTGCGCGCCGACCTCGTGCGCGTCCACCTCGCCGACGAGCTACCCGTGGTCCGTCGGGTGTGGCGGGCGGGACAGCCGGTGACGTGATGGAGGCGACACGTCCGGAGGGCCTCGACGTCGTCGGCCTCTTCGCGCGCCTCGGCGCCCGCGCGTATGGCGACCGGGTCAGCCAGCTCTCCCATGCCCTGCAGTGCGCCGCCCAGGCGTGCCGCGATCACACTGACGACGAGCTCGTGGCGGCGGCGCTGCTCCACGATCTCGGGCACTTCCTGGCTGGCGGCCCCGAGACGGCGCAGCGCCACCACGGGACGGAGGCCGCCGCGGTGCGGCGTCCCTTCGTCCCCCCGCGGGTCGCGTGGTTGATCCGCCAGCACGTGGTGGCCAAACGCTATCTCTGCACCGTCGACCCGCGTTACCGGCAGGGGCTCTCGCCGGCCTCGCGACGTTCGCTCGAGGCCCAGGGGGGGACCGTGCCCGACGCCGAGCGTTTGGCCATCGAGGCCCACCCGTGGTTCGCCGACGCGCTGCGCCTGCGTCGCTGGGACGACGCGGCCAAGCGGCCGCAGGCGCGCGTCCCCCCGCTGCGCGCCTACCACACGCTCCTCGAGCGCTATTTCGGCCCGCAGTCGCAGCCGTTGGGGCCGGGCCTCGATTGTTGACCGCCATGTCGGCGCACGAGCCTGCCTCGCGGGATCGCCTGGCCGTCGACCTGGCGCGCGCGGGTGGCCAGGTGGCGCTCGAGGCCATGACCCGGGCCGCCGCGTCGTACAAGCGGGACGGCTCCCCGGTGACCGACGTCGACCTGGAGGTGCAGGATCTGGTGGTCGCGGGGATCCGCCGGGCCTACCCCGACGACGGCATCCTGGCCGAGGAGGACAACCTCGTCCTGGGCACGCCTGGCGCCCGCTACCAGTGGGTGGTCGATCCCATTGACGGGACCAGCAACTTCGGCCGGGGGCTGCCCGGCTTCGCCGTGTCGATCGGCGTGCTGCGCGACGGCTTGCCCTGGGCCGGCGCCGTCTACGACTCGCTTACCCGTTGGCTCTTCGCGGCCGTCGCGGGCCGCGGGGCCCGACTCAACGAGCACCCCCTGGTCACGAGCCGCGCGCCCCTGGACGCTACCTCGCTCATCGCCATCCGATCTCCGTTCGATGACGAGGTCCCGCCCTTTGTTCTCGAGTGGCTGCGGCAGCATCGGATCCGCCGGTACGGCTCGACGGCGCTCCAGCTCTGCTACGTGGCGATGGGCGGCCTCGATGTGGTCTACGATCACCGGGCCGCACTCTGGGATATCGCCGGCGCTGCGCCCGTCGTGCTCGAGGCGGGGGCGCGCCTGACGGCGCCGGACGGGGGCCAGCTCTTTCCGGTCACCTCGGCCCAGCAAACCGGCGCGCCGATTGCCATGCTGGCCGGCACCGCGGGCGCCTACGCCACCGCCCTGGCCCACGTCCAGGGGCTGGCGCTACGATAGCGATCGGCTCCGTCACTCGAGCGCGCCCCATGACCCCCCAGTCACTCGTTCTGGCGTTGGGGGGCGTCCCTCCGGCTAATAATCCAGCGGGAGCGCGAGCGCCTCGGGCATCACGTCGGCGAGCGCACGCGCGAGCTGTCCCTTCTGGTCCCACGACGCAAAGCGAAGGATCGGTGTCGTGCAACCGGCCTCGACGTAGGTGCGAATCTTGTCGATGACG
Organism: Candidatus Methylomirabilota bacterium; assembly: GCA_036556905.1. Taxonomy (GTDB): domain Bacteria; phylum Methylomirabilota; class Methylomirabilia; order Rokubacteriales; family CSP1-6; genus 40CM-4-69-5. Next base: position 39,735 of record DATBIM010000090.1, on the reverse strand, counting down.
GCCGCCGGCGACCCATAGGCCAGCCAGCCCTGAATGTACTCCCGCGTCATCGCGGGGCTGTAGTACGTCTGCAGAAACGTCACGGACTCCTTGAGCGCCGCGTTGCGATCGTCGTTGATGTTGACCATCAGGTGGAGCGCCGACTCCATTTGGTGGGTCGGGCGCCCGGCCTCGCGCGCGACCCGCCGGACCAGCTCCCAGCGCGCCTTGAACGTTTCCACCGGCGTGTTGTCCGTCATCCAGCCATCCGCCATGAGTCCGACGCGGCGAATCGCCCGGTCTGCGACGTGGGGGGGCGCCAGCCCAGGCTTCGGGTTCGTCGCGATCCAGATCGGCGGGCAGGGCTGTTGCACGGGCTTCGGCTCGAGCGTGAGATCACGGAACTGCCAGAAGCGACCCTGGTGGCTCACGTGGTCCTGGGTCCACAGCCGGCGGAGGATCGTGATGCCTTCCTCCAGCCTCGGCGCCCGCTCGCTCAGCTCCGCATGAAACGCCGCGAACTCCGCCTCCGCCTTCTCGCGCGGCAGCGCCCCTCCGACGCAGGCCCCGAGGACCATCCGCCCATGCGAGACGTGATCGAGCGCGGCCCACTGAGCGGCGAGGAAGATCGGATCCCGCAACGGAAACGTCGACAGACAACACGTCCCCAGCCGTACCCGACGGGTGCGGGCGGCGATCGCCGACAGGAGCACGAGCGACTCCAGGCGCGGCTTGATGAAGATACTGTCGCCGACCCAGATCGAATCGAACGCGCCGGAGGCGTCGACCTGCTCGGACACGTCGAGCAACTCGTCGACGCTCGTCACCCCGAAGAGCACCCCGCGGTTGGCGAGGCTGATTCCGTAACGCGGCGGGCGACGGGTCATCGAATGGCCGGGACGACCACAGCGTCGGCGAACGCCGGCATCAGTTCTCGCGCGAACCGGCGTAGCGTCGGGCGTCCGCCCGCGCTGTTGAGGAGCACGTACTCCGCGCCGGCGGATCGTAGAGTTTGCATCATGACGGCGACCTCGTCCGGCGTGCCGTAGAGGGCCGAGGCGCGGATCTCCGCGTCGGACAGCTGCGCACGGTTCGGGGCCGTGCCGTCGGGGCGGACCGTCAACCGATCGATGCGCCGGCGGGCCGCGACGCGGTTCACCATCGCGCGCTCGAGCTCCTCGGCGGTCGTGACGATGCTGATCGAGCGGGTCACCCCAACGCTCAGCGGATCGAACACGCGCCCCCGTGCTTCCACCTCCGCCTTGAAGACTGCAATCCGCTCGCCGATCTGTTCGACGGAGGCGTACTGGTCCAATAACAGGTTGTAGCCAAGGGCCGCAACCTTCTTGATGGAGGCGGCGCTGCCCGCGCCCATCCAGAGCGGAGGGTGCGGCTTCTGCGCGGTCGGCGGCTCCACCACGACGTTGTCGAACCGCCAGTACTTGCCGCGATGGGACCAGGGCGCCTCTGAAGTCCACGCCTTGAGCAAGACCCCCAGGGACTCGTCGAAGCGTCCGTCGGCCTCCTCCATGGGCGTGGCGAAGCCCGCGAACTCCTTGTACCGGTAGCCCTTGCCGATCCCGAAGTCGAGGCGCCCCCCCGAGAGCAAGTCGATCGTCGCCGCCTGCTCGGCCAGCAGCACGGGATTGTGCCAGGCCAGCACGATCACCGCGGTCCCCAGGCGCAACGTGGAGGTGCGCGCGCCCACCCAGGTCAGCAAGTTGAGGGTGGCCGAGATCTGGCCGAACCCCGTGAAGTGGTGCTCGACGATGAACGTGCTGTGATAGCCGAGCGCCTCAGCCTCGACGTTCTGTTCTACGAACTCCCGGAAGCCCGCGCCGCTGTCGACGTCGGGCCCTCCCCGTCTGGCCTGGGCGCTACCGAACAGTCCGAAGCGCATGTCCTCGTCCTCCGAGGCCGTGAGGGCGGCCGCCACCGCCCGGCGCTGACCCGCCCCCGCTAGACGGTTTGCCGACGATCCGACTCCTGCGGCACATGACCGTCTCCTTCCTGTCCACGAACCCGGGGGCCCTGCGCATGCTACCAGGCGCTCGGTATGCCGGCGGTCATACACCGGTGACGCGGGCGCCGTCAACCGCGAACTGGTGCGTTGCCGGGCGTCAGCCGCGGTGGACGACGCGGTCAGCCTTGACAGGAGCGCGCCGGTGGCAGAGATAAGATCGCTTGTGGTCCGATCACGACGGCAGGACGGACCGGATAGAACGGGTCGAGACAGAGGCGGGCCGCTCGATTGTCAAAGGAGACGTTGAAGGCCATGATCGACAACACGCACTGGGTCGGCACCTGGACTGCGGCTCCGGCACCCGCTGAAGGCGCCGCCTTCAGCAACCATACGCTGCGAATGATACCGCGGGTCAGTATCGGGGGCAGCAGACTGCGCGTACGCATTTCGAACGCCCACGGCACCCGCCCGCTGACGATCGGCGCGGCGTACATCGGCCTGCGCAGCACCGGTCCGGCGATCGTGCCGGGCTCGCACCGGCAGCTCACCTTCGGCGGCGAAACCCGCGCAACGATCGCCGCCGGCGCGCTCGTCGTCAGCGATCCCGTCGAGCTCGCGTTCGCGCCGCTGTCGGACCTCGCCGTCAGCGTGCACCTGCCGGAGGACCTGCCGGTCAGCTTCGGGATCACCGGGCGCTATGCGCGGCAGACCAACTACATCTCGCCGCCCGGGGATTTCACGGCCGAAGAGCGCATGCCGGTCGGCCGCCTCACCGACGACTGGTACTTCGTCTGCGGCATCGATGTCGTCGCACCACGAGACACGGGCGCCATCGTCGCGCTTGGCGACTCGCTGACCGACGCCAATATCTCCACCCATGACGGCCATCACAGCTGGCCCTCGCAGCTCGCGCGCCGGCTCGTGGCGCGGCCGGGCGGACGGGCGATGGCGGTGATGAACCAGGGGCTCGGCGGCAACCGCATCCTGCACGATATCCGGGGCGACAGTGGCCTGCGCCGCTTCGACCGCGACGTGCTGGCCCAACCCGGCGTCACCCATGCCATCATCATGCTGGGCACCAACGATCTGCGGAACCGTCACCGCAAGCCCGAAGAAGAAGTCACCGCCCCCCAGATGATCGCCGGGCTGAAGCAATTCGCCGTGCGCGGCCAGGCGTGCGGGATCAGGGTCATCGGCGGCACCCTGACGCCCTTCGAGAACGAGACCTTCCTTCCCGGCGCCTGGAACCCGAAGCGCGAGGCGATCCGCCAGGAGGTCAACGAGTGGCTGCGCAAGACCGACGCCTTCGACGCGATCGTCGACTTCGACCGGGCGTTGCGCGATCCCGACCATCCGACCCGGATGCTGCCCATCTACGATTGCGACGACCACCTTCACCCGAGCGACCTGGGCTACCGCGCCATGGGAGACGCCATCGATCTGTCGCTCTTCTAACGCGGAGGGGGGGCTCCGCCCCCTTCCGACGGTCGTCGCTGGCCGTTGGCTCGCGCGGGGCGAGGGTCGCCCCGCGCGGCGCGGTGACGCGACTACGCGTTGGCGGGAGCGGACGCGGCGGCGACGGGAATGTCCTCCAGTACCCCGCGCTGGCCGGCCTGCGCGAGCACGGCTTCGATGGTCTTCACGAGCTGGCGCGCGGCATCTACGCTCAGCTCCACGGCCACCCGGGCGCCCGGACCGAGGGCCTCGTTGACGAAATCGATGTTGAGCGCGTGCTCGAGCGGCAAATCATACGGATGGTCGTAGGAGACATTGGCCTCGCGGACCTCGAACCACTCCGGGCCGCTCTTTCCACGACCCTGGAGCTTCACCTGATGGGCAATCATCGTGCACACGGTTGACCTCCTCGTCTGCGGTTAGCGGAGCGTTTTCTCACAGAACGCAAAGACCTTTTTCCAGCCGTCCATGGCCTGCTCCTGCCGATAGGCCGGACGGTCGTAGTAGAAGAAGCCATGGCCAGCACCGTCGTAGCGATGGAACTCGTACGGCTTGCCGTGCTTCTTGAGCTCGGCCTCGTGCGCGTTGACCTGCTCGGGGGTTGGGGACTTGTCTTCGTTGCCGAAGAGCCCGAGGATCGGGCACGAGAGCTCCTTGGTGTAGTCGATGGGCGCCACGGGCTGATTCGGGGTGAGCTCTTCCTTGGACTGGACCACGCGTCCACCCCAGCACTCGATCACGCCGTCGAGGCCCTTCAGGCGGCAGCCGGCGAGAAACGCGTGTCGGCCTCCCGAGCACGTGCCGAAGATGCCGACCTTGCGGCTCACGTACGGCAACGAGCGGAGCCAGGCGTTGGCGCCGTCGAGATCGCCAAGGACACGAGCGTCCGGAGCGCCACCAGCAGCCCGCACCTTGGCGCCGACGTCCTCGGGAGTGCCGTGACCGTCGCGGAAGTACAGGTTCGGAGAGATCGACACGTAGCCGTGGTGAGCAAAGCGACGAGTGCACTCCCGGTACCACTCGTCCCATCCCGGCGCGTGGTGGATGACGACCATGCCGGGAAACGGTCCGGCCCCGAGTGGTCGGGCCACGTACGCGTTGATGACATCCCCGTTGTGCCCCCTCATCGACACCGTTTCGGCGATCATGCCTTCGTACTGATCGGTCTGGTACGTGTGGGCCATAACCTTCCTCCGTGTGAGGTCGTGGACGAGATGCTCGGCCCCGCTGGGGAGACCGCTCGCGCATCTTACCAGCGGAAGCGTCCGTTGGGGCAACCGAGGAGGCCCCTGGTCCGAAGCCTGCTTGACGGCCGGTACACTCCCCCTCTAACGTCTGACCACGTGCGACGAGGGAGGGTCTCCGACCATGACCAATGATGCGCTGCGTACGATCCTGCCGATCGCCGGCTGGGGTGAAGAGCGAACCCACGCCGTGGAAATCACGGGCGGCACCGATCCGATATTGCCGACGCCCTTCCGCATCGGCGAGACCAGCGCCGCCGCGCTGGCGGCGGTCGGCCTCGCCGTCTCCGATCTGTGGGCCTTGCGGACCGGGCGTCACCAGGAGGTCACGGTCGATACCCGGCAGGCGACCGCCTCGCTTCGCAGCGGACATTATATGAAGATGAACGGCGCGCCCGTGTCGACCGAGCGCAACACGGTGATGGGTGTCTACCCGGCGAAGAACGGTCGCTGGAGCTATCTCCATTGCAATTTCCCGAACCATCGCGCCGCCGCCCTCGGCGTGCTCGGCGTCCCGGAAGATCGCGAGGCGGTGCGTCAGGCGGTGGCGAAGTGGGATGCCCTCGAGCTCGAGGAGGCGATCATCGCCGCCAAGGGCGCCGGGGGCATGGTGCGCACCATGGACGAATGGGCCAAGCATCCGCAGGCCGCCGCGATCGCATCGCTGCCGCTGATGGAGATCCTCAAGATCGGCGACAGCCCGTCGGAAAAGCTCCCCGCCGGCGATCGGCCGTTGTCGGGCATCCGCGTGCTCGACCTGACGCGGGTCCTGGCCGGGCCGACCGGTGCCCGCACCCTGGCCGAGCATGGGGCCGACGTCTTGAAGATCACCGCGGCGCACCTGCCGAACATCGGCTACCAGGAATACGACACGGGCCACGGCAAGCTCTCCGCCCACCTCGATCTGCGTGAGCCGGAGGCTGTCGAGACCCTGCGCGGGCTGGTGCGCGAGGCGGACGTCTTCTCGCAAGGCTACCGGCCAGGGACCCTCGGCAATCGAGGGTTCGCGCCCGAAGCCCTGGCCAAGCTGCGACCCGGCATCGTGTTCGTTTCGCTGTGCGCCTTCAGCCATGCCGGGCCGTGGGCGTCGCGCCGCGGCTTCGATACGGTGGTGCAAACGGTCAGCGGGATCACCAGCCGCCAGGGCGAGCTGTTCCCCGGCGCGGCGCCGGGCCCGCAGTTCTATCCGGTGTCGGCCATCGACTATTTGACCGGTTATCTGATGGCGTTCGGCGCGATGGTGGCCCTCGCCCGCCGCGTGCGCGAGGGCGGCAGCTGGCTCGTGCGCATCTCGCTCGCCCAGACCGGACGCTGGCTCGTCGGCCGCGGCCAGGTGCCGGAAGCCGAGCTCAAGGACGTGGCGAAGGAATTCACTCCCGCTGAGCTGGAGCGCTGGTCGATGACGAGCGATACGCCCGTCGGTCGGCTGCGTCATCTCGGACCGGTGGTACGCCTCTCCCAGACACCGCCGCGCTGGGCTCGTCCCACGGTGCCCCTCGGCTACCACGAGCCGGTGTGGCCCAAGCGAGCCGGACATCCATGAACAAGATCGTCGGATCGCCTGAAGAGGCCGTCGCGGACATCCCCGACGGAGCCACGGTGGCCATCGCCGGCTTCAGTGTCGGGCACCGGTTCGCCACGAGTTTGATCTGCGCCCTGCGCGATCAGCGGACCACGGACCTCACGCTCGTGTGCAACTCGCTCGGTGACGCCGGGGCGACCCGCGGCCAGATTCTCGCCGAGAACAACCAGGTCAAGAAGCTGATCGCGGCGTTCTCGGTGCGGCCAGGCACGCCGACCGCGAGCGAGGAGCAGATCGCCGCCGGCAAGATGGAGGTGGAGCTGGTGCCCCAGGGGATCCTGGTCGAACGCTGCCGGGCCGGAGGCGCCGGGATCCCGGCGTTCTATTCACCCACCGGCGTCGACACCGACCTCGTGAGGGGCCGGGAAATCCGCGCCTTCGACGGCAAGCCCCACGTCCTCGAGTACGCGATCCACGTGGATTACGCCTTGCTGCGGGGCCATCGCGCCGACCGTCTGGGCAACGTCCAGTTCCGCGGCGGCAGCCAGAATTTCAATCCCAGCTTCGCCAAGGCCGCCCGCGTCGCGATCGTCGAGGTGGACGAGATCGTGGAGCCCGGTGAGATCGCCCCCGAGCTGGTCGATCTGCCCGGAATCTTCGTGTCGCGCGTCGTCAAGACGACGCACATCGTCGACGGCAAGGCCTGGCGCCGGCCCGTCCGAAGGCCGGCAGACCAGCCACGCCTGTACGACGGCAAACCGGCGCTGACGCGCGAGGGGATCGCGAAAAACGCGGCCCGGCTCGTCAAGGACGGCACCTACGTGAATCTCGGGGTCGGCATCCCCACCATGGTGTCGAACTATCTCCACGGCCGCGACGTGATCCTCCACGCCGAGAACGGTGTCCTCGGCTACGGCCGGATGGTGTCGGACGAGCACGAGATCGATCCCGATATCTACAACGCCGCCGGCCAGTTCGTGGCCTTGAACCCCGGCGCGTCGTTCTTCGACAGCGTCGCCTCGTTCGAGATGGCGCGCGGCGGCCGGATCGACACGGTGATCCTCGGCGCCTACGAGGTCGACCAGCACGGCGGCGTCGCCAACTGGAGCACGGCCGACGCCAAGCGCGGCGGCATCGGCGGCGCGATGGATCTGTTATCGGGAACCGGTGACCTGATCATCGTGATGGAGCACGTGGACAGCAAGGGCCGCCCCAAGCTGCGGCGGACGTGCAGCTATCCCCTGACCGGCAAGGCCTGCGTCAGCTACGTGGTGACCGACCTGGCGCTGCTGCGATGGGACAGGAACCGCTTCGTGCTCGATGCCGTGGCGCCGGGGTTCACTCCCCCGGAAGTGATCGCGCTGACGGAGATGGAGATCGCCGTCGGACCGAACGTGCGTACGATGCTATGAAGCGTCGGACGGCACCTCGGCGAGCAGGCGGCCGAAGGCCGGCAGGCGGTCGGCGCTCTTGAACGCGCGCAGCATCGCCCAGAACGAGGCCTGATTCGTGGTCACCACCGGCTTCTTGAACTCCCGCTCCCAGGCGGCCACCGACGCCATCGTCGGGAAATTGCCCCCGGGCACCACGAAGACCTCGATCTCCGGCCGATCGATCCGGGCGAAGGCATCGCGCGCGTGCTGCGGACCGAGCTGGCCGATGGCATAGGCGTCGGTCGCGCCAAAGCCCTCGAGAGCGACCGTGTGGAGCCCATGCTTCGTCTGAAAATAGCGGGCGGCCCGTTGGTTCACGGCCTCGGAATACGGGGACACGATGGCGACGCGGCGCGCTCCCAGAGCCCGGACGGCGCGGCCGACGGCCTGGGCCGAGGTGATCGCCGGCACGCCGGCCCCCACACTCATCCGTTTCGTGACCACCTCGTCGTAATCGTCAGCGAAGAGACTGGCCGACGTCTGGGCCAGAATCACCATCTCGACCTTGGCCGTCCCCAGCAAGTGCGACTGATAGTCGATGTCCTCATCGCGGCTCGGCGAGAAGCTGCCGCCGCCACTCGATTTGAGGCGCCCGAAGTGGGCTTGATAGGTTGCCGGCAAGAGCCGGCATTCGATCTCGACCGTCGTGTTCGTGGAAGGAATGAGCACGCCGAAATGTCGGGGCATGACCGTCACCTCATGACGCCGAACGCGGCTTGGCTGGCGTCGAGCTGTTGCGAGTATACAATGCTGCGGGGCTCCTTGAAGGCGGCGACGCAGGTGCCTGGCGATTCTGCCGCCGCCACCGTAGACTCGGTCTCCGTGACCGAGCGTGAAGCCCTGGCCGCCCTCCGTGGCGACGACCCCGTGCTGGCGGCCCGCGCGGAGGCCGCGCTCTGGACGATGTGGACGAGGTCGACCGACGACGAGGTCAACCTGCTCATGCGGGATGGCGTCGCGGCCATGGCGGCGCGGCGCTTCGCGGACGCCGAGCAGCACTTCACGCGCATCATCGAGCGCGTGCCGGGCTTCGCCGAGGGGTGGAACAAGCGCGCCACCGTCCGCTACCTGGCCGAGGACTTCCCGGGCGCCATCGCCGACTGCCAGGCCACCCTGGCGCGCAATCCGGACCACTTCGGCGCGCTGTCCGGCCAGGGGCTCTGCCATCTCGCGCGCGGCGAAGCCCGCGAGGCGGCCGCGCTCTTCCGCCGCGCGCTCGCGGTGCATCCGCACCTCGAGGCCGTCCGAGAAAATTTGAGAGTCGCTCTCGCGAACGCCGTTCAGGGCAACGGACACTGATCCGATGGAAGGAGAGCGCCCATCATGGCCGGAATCCTGACGGTCGAGACGCCGCACGACCTGACGTCGCACGTGGGCCAGGAGCTAGGCCCGTCGGACTGGATGACCGTCGACCAGGCCATGATCGACAAGTTCGCCGACGCCACCGGCGATCACCAGTGGATCCACGTCGACGTGGAGCGCGCGAGGCGCGAAATGCCGGGCGGCAAGACGATCGCCCACGGCTACCTCACGCTGTCCCTGGTGCCGCGACTGGCCGCCACCCTGGTGAAGATCAACAGGGTCAAGCGCGGCGTCAACTATGGCTCGAACCGCGTGCGCTTCACGGCGCCGGTGCCGGCCGGCGCGCGGGTACGCCTGCGCCTGAAGATCGCCAAGGTCGAGCCCGTCGAGGGCAACGGTGTGCGCGTCACCAACGAGGTGACGATGGAGGTCGAGGGCCAGAGCCGGCCGGCGCTCGTCGCCGAGATCATGGGCATCCGCTACGCCTGAGCGCGGTCCTATCTTTCAGACGCCTTCCGGTGGTTAGCGCGCTCTACAACACGCCCTCGCTCTTCAAGGCGGCGATGTCGCCGGCGCCGAGGCCGAGCCAGTCGTGTAGCACGTCGGCGCTGTGCTGGCCTAGCAGCGGCGAGGGCTTGACCCGGGCCGTCTGGCCGTCGAGCCGCACCGGCCAGGTCGGCATCTTGAACGGCCCGCTCGGATGCTCCATCACCTGCATGATGCCGCGCTTCTCGAAGGTCGGATCGCTCTGTAGCTCCATCGTGTCGAAGACCGCCCCGGCCGGCACCCCTACGCCGCTGACCAGCGTCATGGCCTCTTCCTTGGTGTGCTTGCGCGTCCACTGGGTGATGATCGCGTCGACCTCGGCCTCCCGCTCGAGCCGGGCGGCGCCGGTGGCAAAGCGGGGATCGTCGATCAGCTCCTCACGCCCGATCAACTTCATCAGCCGTCCCCAGTGCTCGGGATTGCCGCGGCTCGTGGTGATGTAAACCCAGTCGTTGGAGCCGCCGGGCTTGCACTGATAGAGACCAGAAGGCGCATTGCTACCCATGACGGTCTTCCCGCCGCGGCGCTGGGCCGGCTTGCCCGTACGCGCCTGGGTGGCAAAGCAGGTCCGCATGTAGTGGAGCATCGCGTCTTGCATGCCCACTTGCAGCCGCCGGCCTTTGCCGGTCCGCTGCCGCTCGAGCAGTGCGCCGAGAATGGTCACCGTCATCAGCATGCCGGTGCCGGTATCCCCGAAGCTCGGGCCGGGCTTGACCGGCGGCCGGTCGGGCTCGCCGGTCACGCTGATCAGGCCGCCGGCGGCCTGGGCGATCATGTCGAAGGCCAGGCCGTTCTCGTACTTGCTCCCGGTGCCGAACCCCTGGATCTGGCAATAGATGATGCGAGGGTTGAGCTTCTTCACCTCGTCATACCCGAGGCCGAGGCGGTCGATCGTCCCCGGCGCCATGTTTTCGACCGTGATATCGGCCTTCTTCAGCATGTCCTTGACGAGCGCGAGCCCTCGCGGCGCCTTGAGGTTGATCGCCAGCGACTTCTTGTTGGCGTTGAACATGTGAAAATACCACGGGTCGCTATCGGGCTTCCCCGGCTGCAGCCGGCGGCCGGGATCGCCCGTCTTCGGGTTCTCGATCTTGACGACCTCGGCGCCAAGCCAGGCCAGCGCTTCGGTGCAGGACGTCCCCGCCTCGAACTGGGTGAAATCGACGACCCGAATGCCGGCGAGACAATCGAGGTCCTGGCAGTTGTCACTCATCGCTGATCCCCTCCTGGGCGTGGGCAATGGTACTACGTGACGCCCTTGACATGGTTACCGGGCACCAACATCCTGACTCGTGCCGAGACGGGAGGAGGACGAGGATGAAGACACGGGCGCTTGGCCGCGGTGGGTTGGTGGTCTCGGCCATCGGGTTGGGTACCGGCAGCGCCACCACGAACTTCGGCGAGCGGGACGACGCCGAGCAGATCGCCACGATGCGGCGGGCCCTCGACCGCGGCGTGAACTTCTTCGACACCTCGGACGCCTATTCCGCGGGTCGGCACGAGCAGCTCATCGGACGGGCCATCCAGGGCCGCCGCCACGAGGTGATCCTGGCCACGAAGTTCGGCAACCTCGATCTGCCGGGCGGGAAGAAGGGCTACAATGGACGACCGGAATACGTCCCCCAGGCCTGCGAGGCGAGCCTTCGGCGGCTCGGGGTTGACGTCATCGATCTCTACTATCTGCACCGCATCGATCCCGATGTGCCGATCCAGGAGACCGTCGGCGCCATGGCCCGGCTCGTGCGAGCGGGCAAGGTCCGGTACCTCGGCCTGTCGGAAGCGGGACCGAAGTCCCTCGAGCTTGCGAACCAGATCCACCCCATCGCCGCCCTGCAGACCGAATACTCGCTGTGGAGCCGCCATGTGGAGGCCGAGATCCTGCCCGCCTGCCGCCGGCTGGGAATCGGGTTCGTGGCCTACTCACCGCTTGGCCGCGGGCTGCTCACCGGCACCATCCGCCGGTTGGACGACCTCGCGCCGCACGACCGGCGCCGGATCCATCCCCGGTTCCACGCGGGAAACCTCGAGCGCAACCTCGAGCTCGTGCAGTCCCTGGAGCGGATGGCCGCCGCCCATGGCCTCACCCCGGCGCAAATCGCTCTGGCCTGGCTGCTGAGCCGCGGGGACGACGTCGTGCCGATTCCTGGCACCAAGCAGCAGCGGTACCTCGACGCCAACGCCGCCGCGGCCGAGGTCATGCTCAGCCCCGGAGAGCTGGAGCAGTTGAGCGAGGTGTTTCGCCCCGGTGCGGTCGCCGGCGAGCGTTATCCCCCGGGCTACTTCAGGACGCTCGGCGCCTAGGAGGGGTCGCCGAAGCGGCCACGATCCTGCGATGAGAACCGGTCGTAGAATCGTGGCGGGAGGACACGGACGATGGGCGAGGCGCTGGCGGGCATCCGGGTCGTCGATCTCACGAACAACCAGGCGGGACCGTCCTGCGGCCAGATGCTGGCCTGGCTGGGCGCCGACGTGATCAAGGTCGAGGAGCCCGACCGGGGCGACCCGGCTCGGCACACCCACCGGGACCGGCCCGACGCCGACAGCCTCTTCTACCTGTCGTTCAACGCCAACAAGCGGAGTCTGACGCTGAATCTAAAGCATCCGCGCGGCAAGGACGTCTTCCGGACCCTGCTGAAGACGGCCGATGTGCTGCTGGAGAATTTCGGCCCTGGCGTCATCGAGCGCCTCGGCTTCGCCTATCCCGCGCTCCGCGAGATCAACCCGCGCCTCGTGTTCGCGAGCATCAAGGGCTTCGGTTCGTACGGGCCCTACCGCGACTACAAGAGCTACGAGCCCATCGCCCAAGCCATGGGGGGCGCCATGAGCGTGACCGGTGTCCCCGACGGCCCGCCGATGTACATGTGGCCCGCAATCGGCGATTCCGGCACCGGCATGCACTGTGTGATCGGCATCCTCGCCGCGCTCATGCAGCGGCACACCACCGGCCAGGGGCAGCAGGTCGAGGTGTCGATGCAAGACGCGGTCGTCAATCTCATTCGCGTCAGCCTGCGTGACCACCAGCGCCAGGGCAGGACGATGGAGCGCTCCGGCAATCAGCTGGGGTCCAATGTGCCCGGGACAACGTACCGCTGCGCCCCCGGCGGCGCCAACGACCACGTCTTCATTTTCGCGCAGCAACAGATGTGGCACCCACTGCTGCGCGCCCTGGGGCGCGACGACCTCATCGGCGATCCGCGCTACGACACGGCGGACGCACGCTGGCAGCGCAAGGCCGAGGTCGACGGGCTGATCGAGGCGTGGACGTCGCAGCGCTCCAAGCACGAGGTCATGAAGATCCTGGCCGGCGCCGGCGTCCCCTGTGGGGCCTGTCTGGACACCGGCGAGGTGCTCGGGGATCCGCATCTTCGGGAGCGCGACATGATCGTCGAAATCGAACATCCGGTGCGTGGGCGATACCTCACCGTCGGCAACCCGATCAAGCTGTCCGCCTCACCGACGACGATCGGGCCGGCGCCCCGGCTCGGTCAGCATCGGCACGACATCCTGGCCGGGCTCGGTTACAGCGAGGCCGAGATCACCGCGCTCGTCAAAGACGGCGCGGTCTAGCGATCGTACCGCGCGGGCCTGAACCTCCGGAGAAGGCGCTTCACCGCGACGATCGCGAAGAACACCTCGACCAGGGCCCGGGTCGTCACCGAGGGCCGCCAGTTCCCGGCCAGCACGGACACGACGGCATCGGAGATGCTGGTGAACGGGGGGCGCGAGGGGCGCGAGAACCATAGCTCGCGAAAAGCGGGATCGTAGAACCCGACCGCGAATCGCCGGAAGTGCTGGTAGCGGGTGCGCACGACCCGCTCGTAGCGGGCGAAGGTCCGCGCCGACACGTCGCCCCCCCGCAACCCGGCGTCGATGGCGCCTGCCGCTTCGAGCCCTCCCTGCATCGCCAGCATCACGCCCGTCGAGAAGATGGGATCCAGGAAGGCCGCCGCGTCACCGACCGCCACCCATCGGTCCCCGACCATGCGGGTGGCGAGATAGGAATAGTCGGCGTCGAACCGCGCGGGGGAGACGCGCTGGGCCCGCTGCAGGATCGGCGCGGCGGCCGGTGTATCGGCCAGATAGTGGGCCAGGCTCTCCTCCGGCGTGGGTCGGGATTCGCGCCGGTGAACCCCTTGCGGGATGACGGCGCCGACGCTGATGACGGTCTCCGAGAGCGGGATGAACCATAGCCAGCCCATGTCAGGGCGCGTGAACATCCGGATGTCCCCGGCCCGCCGGCCCGCCGGGCGGGGGATGCCTTCGAACTGGGCATGGACCGCGATATTGCACAGGAGCGGGTCGGGCGCATGGCGACCGAAGCGCTTCACCAGCACGCCGGCCCGTCCCGATGCATCGACGACGACCCCCACCCGCAGAGCGCCCTCGGCCCCGAGCTGGTCCGCGAAGCGGAGCGTGACGCCGTCGCGGTCGAACACCGTATCGAGGAGCCGATGCCCTTCGAGCACCCGGGCGCCACACTTCTCGGAATGGCGGAGCAGGATCTCGTCGAACGTCTCCCGCAAGACCTGAAACGTCTGGGGCGTGGGTGTCTCGAGGGCGTTCTGGAAGTCGGCGTACCCTTCGACCGACCCGTCGGCGGCGCGGAAGCTCGCGCCCCACTTCTCGACGAACCCGCCTGCCGCGATGGTGTCGCGTGCGCCCAGGGCGTGGAGGATCTCGTTGGTCCACGGCAGCTGTGACTCGCCGATGTGGAAGCGGGGAAACTGTTCGCGCTCCAGCACCACGACGCTCCGGCCGCGCCTGGCCAGGGCGGTGGCGACGCTGGAGCCGCCCGGCCCTCCGCCGATGACCGCCACCTCGCAGTCCCAGCGGCCGCTCGTCCCACCCATGGCTACCGTCCCTCGCAGACCCCGTTCATCTTCGTCAAGGGCTCCCTACGCGGTGAGGGCCGCGACGGCCGAGAGGCGCTCGATGATCGACACACATGCCTCTGCCAGCTCCTTGCCTTTCGTTCGCATGTGGTTCTTGAAGAACTCCTCATGAACGGCGTGCTCGTGGAAGTGGTGGGGCGTCAGCACGGCCGAGAGCACCGGCACCTCGGTCTCCAGCGACGTCTGCACGATGCCCTGCAGCACGGCCTGGGCCACGAACTCGTGCCGGTAGATTCCGCCATTGACCACGAGGCCGCTGGCGCAGACCGCGGCGTAGCGCCCGGTCTTGGCGAGCTTCTTGGCGAGCAGCGGGATCTCCAGGCTGCCGGGCGCCGAGAAGAACTCGATGTCGTCGGCGCCGTAGCCGTGCTTGGCCAGCTCTGCCATGAAGGCCGTCTTGCAGTGCTCGGTGATGTCGGTGTGCCAGGAGGCCTGCACGTAGGCGATCGGCTTCAGCGGCATGTGTCCCTCCGTGGGAGGAGTATACTGCCGCCCGATGAAGCTCGGGGTCTGCCTGCCGCACTATGGCCGTCCAATCGAGGTGTCACGCCTGCTCGAGGTCGCGCGCCGCGCCGAGGAGCGTGGCCTCGATTCGGTCTGGGTCACCGACCATGTGATCGTGCCGGACCAGGCGAACGTGATCTATCGCGAGCACATGCTCGATCCGCTGGCGGTCCTGCCGTGGCTGGCCGGCGTCACGCATCGCATCGCGCTGGGTACGAGTGTCGTGATCCTGCCGTACCGGTCGCCGATCCCGGTCGCCAAGCTGCTGGCCAGCGTGGATGTCCTCTCCGGTGGCCGTCTGATCGTGGGCGCGGCCATCGGCTGGCTGGAAGGAGAATTTGACGCGCTGGGCGTGCCCTTCCGGGAACGCGTCAGCCGGAGCGAAGAAGCCCTGGAGCTCTTTCGCACCTTGTGGACGCAGGACCATCCCAAGATCCAGACGAAACGTCACCGATTGGACGCGGTAACGTTCTCGCCGATGCCGCTCCAGAAGCCGCGCCCGCCGCTCTACGTCGGCGGAAACAGCGAGGCAGCGCTCCGCCGCGTCGCCCGGCTCGGCGATGGCTGGCACGCCACGGCGACCAATCTCCACGCGTTCGGCCAGGGTGTGGACACGCTCCGCCGTTTCTGGAAGGAGATCGGCCGCGAGGGCGAGCCCGCGCTGTCGCTGCGCATCCCCATCGTGATCGAAGGCGTGCATCGGCCCGCGGTAGACATGGCGCTCATCCGCGGCCGCCACGTGATCGGGGGCTCCACCGCCGCGATCATCGACGAGCTGCGCGGTTTTCGGGACCTCGGGTGCAGCCACATCGCCCTCGAGGTGTCCTACGCGACCTACCCGGCGATCCACCAGACCCTCGACATCATCGCCGAGCGTCTCCGGCCGTCAGTGGCCGACTGACGGGCGGCCTGGCGATACGCCAAACAATTGGCGAGTAGCCGAGCCGTGGCCTCGCCCCAGAAGCAGCCGGGCCTGTGGTACCGTTACCGGGCCATGCGCGTCCTCGTCCTGTCGGCCCGCCTCTCGGACAATCGCGCAGCGGCTTTCCGAGCCCTCACCCAGAGCCTCGGCGAACTCAGATTCATTCGCCCCGGCGAGCCGCTCCCGGACGTCTCCGAGCACGACGCCATTGTCGTCGACGGTCCGCAGCCGGCGCAGCCTCTCTCGACCCTGGCTGCGCTGCGCGCGGCCGTCGAGCGCGGCGCGTCGCTGGTGGCCATCGGCGGGATGCCGACCGAGCGTGATGGGTTCTGGGCCGACCTTCTGGGAGTGATCGCCGGGCCGGAGCCGCCGACCGGCGAGTACTACGCGCGGGTCACTTCCGCGCACTCCCACATCTCCGACCGGGTGACGCGCGAGTTCGCCGTGGTCGATGGGTTCGTGCCCCTCATCCCGCTGGCCGACGGCAAGGTCATCGTCGACGTGAGCGTGGCCCTCCGGGACCTCGCGGCCGTCGTCGAAACCTCGCGGGGCGCCGGCCGGGTGGTCGCCTGCGGCCTTGGCAACACCGACGACGCGCTCCGGACGCCCAGCCTGGTCCAGCTCCTCGGCCGCGCGCTCCGCCCCGATCTGCACTGCTGCGGGCGCAACATCGGTGTCGGGATCGTGGGCTACGGCCCCCTCGGGGGGATGGGCTACCACCACGGCATGGGCGTGACGCGTACCGAGGGACTCGAGCTCGTCGCGATCGTCGACCCGAACCTGGAACGCCGGAAAGCCGCGGAGACGGACTTCCCCGGGGTGCGGGCCTACGCGTCGATCAGCGAGCTGGGGAGCGACGACGACGTGGAGGTCGCCTTCGTGGCCACGCCGCCCGCCCATCACGTGGCGCTCACCCTCGCCCTGCTGCGGGCGGGCAAGCACGTCGCGTGCGAGAAACCGCTCTGCCTCACCGTGGCCGAGGCCGACCAGATCGTCGCCACCGCCGAGGCGAGCGATCGCGTGCTCACGGTCCACCAGAACCGGCGGTGGGACGCCGACTTCGTGGCCGTCCGCCGCGCCGTCGCGACGGGCCTGCTCGGCGACGTGTTCAACGTCGAGACGTTCGTGGGCGGCTTCGCCCATCCCTGCCGGACGTGGCACTCGGACACCGCAGTCTCGGGCGGCACTGGCTACGACTGGGGATCCCATCATGTTGACTGGGTGCTCCAGCTCCTCGACGGAATGCCCCATGTCGTGCAGGCGCACGGGCACAAGCGCGTCTGGCACGACGTCACCAACCACGATCAACTCCGCGTCCGCATGACGTGGTCGGACGGGCGAGAGGCCGAGTTCTTCCAAAGCGACATCGCCGCCGTCCGGCGGCCCAAGTTCTACGTGCAGGGGACGGCCGGCACACTGGTCGGGCGGTATCGCACCGTGACGCTCGAGCAGATCGAGCCGGGTCGTGGATACGTCGCGACCGAAGCACACCATACCGAGGCGCCCGCCGAGCTGTTGCTCGCGCGCTACGAGAGTGGCTACGGGCTCAGCGAGACGCGCCTGCCCCCCGCCACCGAGCAGCCCTTCGCCTTTCATCGCAACCTCGCCGACCACCTGCACCTCGGCGAGCCCCTCGCCGTCACGCCGGCATCGGTGCGCCAGGTCATCGCCGTGCTCGAGGCCGCGCAGCGATCGAGCGGCCGCGGCGGTGTACCCGTCACGATTGGGGACACGGCGGGCTGAGGGCCCATGCGGACATCGTGTGATCGAGGAGAGCCTCGGCGGCGCCGGGGCGCTCCCCCGCTCGCCTGGGGCGTGATCGGCGCGACCTCGTGGGTGGCGCAGCGCGCGGTGCTGCCCGCGATGGTCGCCAGCCCTGCGGCCCGGCTCGTCGCGGCCGCCAGCCAGTGGATGGACGGCGCCGGCGCGCGCTTCGGCGCCGAGCGGTCCTATCGCACGTATGCCGAGCTGCTCGCCGACCCCGCCGTCGAGGCGGTCTACGTTCCGCTTCCCAACAGCCTGCACCGACCCTGGGTGGAGCGCGCCGCTGCGGCGGGCAAGCATGTGCTCTGCGAGAAGCCGCTCGCCCCCACGGCGGCCGACGCCGAGGCGATGGCGGCGGCGTGCGCCGAGGCGGGCGTCACGCTGCTCGAGGCCTACGTGACCCCGCACCATCCGCGCGCGCAGGCGATCGCGGCCCTCGTGGCCTCCGGGCGCCTCGGCGCGCTACGCTTCGCGCGCGCCGTCTTCACGGGCGTGCTGTCGCGTCGCGACGACCACCGTTGGCGCCCGGAGATGGGGGGAGGCGCCCTGCTCGACGTGGGGGTCTACTGTACGGCGCCGCTCCTCGCCGCGGCGGGCCGGGGGCCCGCGCGGATCGAGGCAGCGGCTTCACTGACGGGATCCGGGGTCGACGCCTCGTTCTCGGGCTGGCTCGACTTCGGCGAGGGCTTCACGGCGGCTCTCGAGTGCTCGATCGACGCGCCCGAGCGTCAATCACTCGAGATCGTCGGCACCGAGGCGGCGCTGGCCGTCGACCGCGCGCACACCCCGGGGCCCGAGGACGTCGCCTTCACCCTCCGGCGTCGGGACGGTCGCGTCGAGGAGATCGTGGCCGGCGGCGCCGATCCCTATCGGACGATGATCGAGCACTTCGGGGCCGTCGTGCGTGACGGCGTCCGGCCGTGTCGCTCTCCGCGAGACTCCGTCGCCGTCCTCGCGATCCTCGACCGGCTCCGCGCCGCCGCCGGGCTCGCCCCCACCGTCGTCCATCCGATCGCCGTGGCATGAAGCGGCTGGGGCTCGTCTCCGTCCACACGTGTCC
Organism: Candidatus Methylomirabilota bacterium; assembly: GCA_036556905.1. GTDB lineage: Bacteria > Methylomirabilota > Methylomirabilia > Rokubacteriales > CSP1-6 > 40CM-4-69-5. The sequence goes on along the minus strand of DATBIM010000090.1, from coordinate 21,149 downwards.
CCTCGCCGCGCTCGGCGGCAAGGAGACCGGAGGCCTGAACGTCTACGTGCGCGAGACCGCGCGACACCTGGGCCGGCTCGGCCTCGAGGTCGACGTGTTCACCCGGAGCCAGGACGCGCGCGTGCCGGAAATCGTGGCGCTCGGCGAGGGCGCGCGCGTCATCCACGTCGAGGCCGGGCCGCAGCGCCCGCTGTCGGCGGCCGCGCTGGCGGCCCATCTCGACGCGTTCGCCGACGGCGTGGAAACGTTCCGGCGCCGGAGCGGCGCCGACTACGCGTTGCTCCACGCCCACTACTGGCTGTCGGGCGTGGTGGCGCTCGAGCTGGCGCGCCGCTGGGGCGAGACCCCCGTCATCCAGATGTTCCACACCCTCGGGGTCGTCAACAGCGCCCTGGCCGATGGGAGGACCGAGCGGATCCCGCGGGCCCGGGTCGACGCCGAGGCTCGGGTCGCGGCGTCCGCCGATCGTATCGTCGCCGCCACCTCGCTCGAGCAGGCGGATCTCGCCTGGTACTGCGGCGCCGACGTCGACCACGTGCGCGTCGTCCCCTGCGGGGTGGACGTCGACCTCTTCCGACCGGGCGAGAAGTCGGCGGCGCGCGCGCGCCTGGGTCTGGACGCCAAGCGGGTGCTGCTCTTTGTGGGTCGGCCCACGCCGATCAAGGGCCTCGAGAGCCTCCTGCGCGCGCTCGCCCGCCTCCGGAGATCGGATGGCCTCGGCGAGGCCGGGATGCGCCTCGTGATCGTCGGAGGCGACCGGGACGAGGGCCGCGACGACGGGCGCCGCCGGCTGCGCGCCCTGGCGGAGGGGCTCGGCATCGACGCGTGGCTCGACTTCAGGGGCCCCCAGCCCCAGCCGGTCCTCCCCGACTACTACCGCGCGGCCGATCTCTGCCTCGTGCCCTCGCACCACGAGTCGTTCGGCATGGCCGCCCTCGAAGCCATGGCCTGCGGAGCGTCGGTGGTCGCCTCGCGCGTCGGCGGCCTCGCGACGACGATCCAGGACGGGGTCACTGGCGTGCTGGTCCCGCCGCGGGACGACGTCGCGCTCGCCGCCGCGATCGCCTCCCTGCTCGGCGACGACGCCCGGCGCGCGGCGCTGGGCCGGCAGGCAGCTCGCTGGGCGCAGAGCTTCGCCTGGCCGTCGGTGACGCGCATGCTGCTCGACGTCTACGAGGAATTGGTCCCCGACCTGCGCGGGGCGCCGGTGGCCTGAGGTCGATGCACATCCCCGACGGATTCCTCGACGCCAAGACGCTGGTCGTCACCGCGAGCCTCGCCGCTGTCGGCGTGACGGCCGCCGTGCGCCAGGCTCGGGCGCAGCTTCCGCCGAGGAAGGTTCCCCTGCTCGGGGTGACCGCCGCGTTCGTCTTCGCCGCCCAGATGGTGAACTTCCCGATCGCCGGCGGCACCTCCGGCCACCTCATCGGCGGTGTCCTGGCCGGGGTCCTCCTCGGCCCGAGTGGAACCGTGCTCGTGATGACGGCGGTCCTCACGCTACAGTGTCTGCTCTTTGCCGACGGCGGCCTGCTCGCCCTCGGAGCCAATATCTTCAACATGGGCATCGTGGGCGGTGTCGGTGGGTACTACGTCTACCGCGCCCTCTCTCGGGCGTTCGGGGCCCGGGCCAAGTTCCTGGCCGTGGCCGTTGCGGCCTGGTGCGGCACCGTCATGTCGGCGGTGGCAACGGCCGGAGAGCTGAGTCTGTCGGGAGTCGTGCCGTGGTCGGTCGGCGTGCTCGCGATGGCGGGCGTACATATGGTGATGGGCGTCGGCGAGGCTCTGATCACCACGCTGGTGGTCCTGGCCATCGACCGGACGCGCCCCGAGATCCTCGCTGACGGACCCACGGGCCTCCCGCTCCGCGGAACGGCGGAGACCGTGGCCTTCGGTCTCGTGATCTCGCTGGGGCTCGGCATCTTCGTCTCGCCGATCGCGTCCACGTGGCCCGACGGCCTCGAGAAGATTGCCGGCACTCTCGGCTTTCTGGAGCGCGCGGTCCAGACGCCGCTGGCCTCGGCCCCGATCCCCGACTACACCCTCCCCGGCATCGGGTCGCCGGGCTGGGCCACGGCGCTGGCCGGCGGCATCGGCACCGCCGTGGTCTTCCTGGCCGTACTCGTGATCGCCCGCCTGATCGTCCCCCGACACCCGGCGAGCCGAGATGCGAGCTGATCTCTTCGATCGCTACAGCTATGCCGACAGCTCCATCCATCGGCTGCCCGCGGCCCTCAAGCTGGCCGTCGCGCTGGCGATCGTGATCGTCACGGTCGTCTTGCCGGTCGGACGTTGGGACGGCTTCATGGTCATCGCGCTGCTGCTGATCGGGGTTGCCGCAGCCAGCCGGGTCCCCGGGAGCTTCATCGTGCGCCGGCTCGTGACGCTCGAACCGCTGGCCCTGGGCGTCGCCGGCCTCGCGATGTTCCAGCCTCACGGCGGGCGGATCTTCGCGACCATGCTCGCCAAGACCACACTCTGCCTGCTCACGATGATTCTCCTGTCGAGCACGACGCCCTTCGCGGCGCTGCTCGACGTGATGAAGCGAGCCCGTGTCCCCGACATCCTCGTGTCCACGCTGGCCCTCATGTATCGCTACCTGTTCGTGCTGGTAGACGAGGCCCAGCGGATGCGGCGCGCCCGCGCGAGCCGCACCTTCCGGCCAGGTCGCTGGTGGACGTGGCGTACGCTGACGACAGTGATCGGCCAGCTCTTCGTGCGGTCGACCGAGCGGGCCGAGCGGATCTACGCGGCGATGATCGCGCGGGGGTGGTCGTGACCTACGCGCTCGAGCTGAGTGACCTGCGCTTCAGCTATCCGGACGGCTCGGAGGCGCTGCGCGGTATCGACCTGCGCGTGGCCGAGGGCGAGTGCGTGGGCCTCATCGGGCCCAATGGCGCCGGCAAATCCACCCTGCTTCTGCATCTCAACGGCATCCTGCCCGAGTTCGGCGGGCGCCGCGAGGCGGCGCCGTCGATGATCCGCGTCTTCGGCGAACCGATCTCCTCCGCCAACCTGGGATCGATCCGACGGGCGGTGGGCCTCCTGTTCCAGGATCCCGACGATCAGCTCTTCTGCCCCACCGTGTTCGAGGACGTCGCGTTCGGGCCCCGCCAGTTCGGTCTCGTCGAGGCCAACGTTCGGGAGGCGGTGACACGGGCGCTGGCGATGGTCGGCCTCGCGGGATTCGAGACACGCGCCCCCCATCGGCTGAGCGTTGGCGAGAAGCGCCGCGTGTGCTTGGCCGGCATCCTGGCCTGCGAGCCGCGCATTCTCGTGCTGGACGAGCCCACGAGCAACCTCGACCCGCGCGGCCGTCGGGAGCTCAAGGCCCTGCTCGCCGCGATCCCCGCGACCAAGATCATCGCGACGCACGACCTCGAGCTGGTCGTCCAGCTCTGCACTCGCGCGGTGGTCCTCGACGGCGGCAAGATCGCCGCGGATGGTCCTCCGGTCGATCTCCTCGCCGATGAGCCCCTGATGCTGGCCCACGGGCTCGAGCGCCCGCACGTCCTGCAGCACCGTCACCCGCACTGATCACATGGGGGGCCTAGCCACGGGCCCCCCAAGCCCCCCGACGCTCGTCACGCCCCGGGGAACCCGGGGCGTGCCTCGAGCTTCCGACGGTCGTCGCTCGCTCGCACGCCCCTAGGGGCCTCCCCCCAGGACAGGATTGCGCCGGCGAAGTCGGCGCTCGGAGCGGTGGTGACGGTCGCGCGCCGTCAACCCCGGAGCCGCTGCTCGCGGATCCAGCGCACCATCGCGCGCGCGAGGTCGTGCTCGCGGTTCTGGAACCCGTGGCGCGCACGAGGGATCACGATCCCGGTGAACGACCGCGCCCGGATTGTGTTCCGCGCGAACGCGTCGATGAGCGCGGTGGGTGAACGGTCGAGGTACTCGTCCCGACTGCCAACGATGGCCGCGATGGGCAGGCCGACTCGACGCAGCGCGGTCCAGCGGGCGGCGGGCCGGTAGTAGGGAAAGACGTCCTCGGCCTCGCCCGGCCGGTAGAGGCTGAGGTAGCGTCGGGCGCTCCAGTACCCGAAGCGGTGCGGGACGAGCGCGTTCGGATCACGCTTGGCGATCCGCTCGGCCACGGCCACCCGGCGCTGCAGCTCACGGCGGCCCACTCGCGTCCGTTCCGCCGCGACATCCGAGACAGGCCCGAGCAAGATCAGTCCGATCACGCGACGGTCGCGCACTCGCGCCGTGTAGTGGAGAACCTTGTTGGCGCCGGTCGAATGTCCGGCGAGGATGACGCGATCATAGCCGGCGCGGCCCGCGAGCACGATCGCTGTCCGGATGTCCTCCACGCTCTCGCCAAAGCGCTCGAAGGCGGCGCCCGCGAGCCGCTGGCCGCCGCGGGTGACGGTGTCATGGCCCCGGTTGTTGAGCTTGAGGTAGGCGATACCGGCGGCGTTGAGGCGCGCCGACAGCGCGCGGATGAGCGGCTGTCCCGAGGAGAAGACCGAGCCGAGGCCGTGCACCCAGATGAGCGCCACATTCCGCCGACGCGGCGGCTCGGCGATCACGCCATCGAGCCAGACTCCGTCGCGGGTGCGGACACGCACGAGCGAGATGGGGACGCAGGCAATCACCGCGACCGTCAGGGCAGCTGCATGAGCTGCAGGACGTTGCCGTCCGGATCGGTGAACGTCGCCACCCAGCCGCCCCACTCCTCGCGCTCGGGCGCCCGTGTGAAGACCACCCCGGCGCGGACCAGCCGATCGTGGACGGCGCTGATGTCGGTGACGGCCAGATTGACCATCAGGCGCAGGGGGTCCCGACTCGTCCCTCCGATCCGGTCGTGGACGCCCACGCTGAGCCGGACGCCGTGCCAGTCGAAGTTGATGAAGTCGGCCTTGGCCGAGCGTGGAGCGAGCCCGAGCGTCTCCCGATAGAAGCGCACCATCGCCGGGAAGCGTTCGGCCGCGGTCCAGATCAGCACGCCGGCCAGGCCGTCGATCGATCCCATGATCTCGATTCTACGGCGAAGCGCCCAGTTGAGGGGACCGCGCGCCTGGTCTACGATTGACCGCGCATGAGGAAGCCGGCCAATGTCTCCGCGGTGGCGCCGGTCGAGCGGCGAGTCGTCGTCGCTCCCGGCGTCGGGCTCTGTGTCGAGGTGCGGAGCGGAGACGCGGCGGCCGCGCCTTTCGTGCTCGTCCACGGGCTGGCCTCGAACCTCCGCCTGTGGGACGGCGTGGCCGAACGGCTTCACGCAGCCGGGCACACCGTCATCACCCTCGACCAGCGGGGTCATGGCCGCTCCGATGCCCCCGACGCTGGCTACGATCTCGAGACGGCGGTCGCCGACCTCCTGGCCCTGATCGAGGCGCTGGGCCTCGAGCGCCCGCTGCTCGCTGGCCAGTCCTGGGGTGGCAGCGTCGTGCTGGAGCTGGCCTGGCGGCACCCGGCACTGGTCCGTGGTATCGCCTGCGTCGACGGGGGCGTCACCGAGCTCGCGCAGTCGTATCCGGCCTGGGATGACTGCCTGGCGAAGCTGACCCCGCCGACCCTTACGCACCTGACCCTCGCCGAGCTGGAGGCGCGAATTCGTGCCGGCGTACCCCACTTTTCCGATCGCGCCGTCGCGGCGTATCTGCACTGCTTCCGCGAGCTACCCGACGGCAGGATTGAGCCTCGCCTCGCCCGCAGCCGACACCTGAGGATCCTGCGCTCGCTCTGGGAGTACCGGTCGTCGACGCGCTGGGTGACGCTGAAGGTCCCCGGCCTGCTCATGCTGGCCGGCAGCGAAGACGAGGCCAGGATGGCGACCAAGCGTCGCGCCGAGGCAGCCGCGATCGCCGCCGGCGGCAAGATCCGATCGGTCTGGTTCACGCCGGGGCATCACGATCTGCACCTGGAGTCGCCGGAACGGGTGGCCGACCTGCTCGTGCAGGGGCTGCGCGACGGGTTCTTCGAGTGAGCCCCCGGAGGCCACGGCTCCTCGCCATCATGGGGTCGGGGGAAACCGCGCCCACCATGGTCACGCCGCATCGGGAGATCGTGGCGCGGCTCGGGGAGGAGCCTCCGCGCGCGGTGCTCCTGGACACGCCCTACGGATTTCAGGAGAACGCCGCCGAAATCACCCAGCGGGCGATCGAGTACTTCGCCCATCGCGTCCAGCTCACGATCGAGCCCGCCGGGTTTCTCGGCCCCCTCGCGGCCGATCCCGCGCAGCGCACCCCGATGGCCGAGGCCGCCGCCCTCTCGCGACTACGCACGGCGGGCTTCGTCTTCGCCGGGCCGGGCAGCCCGTCCTACGCACTGGCGGTCTGGCGCGGCTCGCCCGTCCCGGAGACGCTCGCCGGCAAACTCGCCGAGGGCGGCGCCGTGGTGTTCTCCAGCGCGGCGGCCCTCACCGTCGGCCGCTTCAGCGTCCCCGTATACGAGATCTACAAGGTCGGGCTGCCCGTGCACTGGCTCGACGGCCTCGACCTCCTTCGCCCGCTCGGCTTCGCGGGCTCGTGCGTGGTCATTCCCCACTACGACAACGCCGAGGGCGGCACGCACGACACGCACTACTGCTATCTCGGCGAGCGGCGGCTGGCGGCGATGGAGGCGCTGCTCCCCGAGGATGCCTGGGTGCTCGGCATCGACGAGCACACGGCCCTCATCGTAGACCTCGACACGCGCACGGTCTCCGTGATGGGACGCGGCGGCCTCACCGTACGCCGGCGCGGGGTCTCCCGCGTGTTCCCGGCGGGCGAACGATTGGGCCTCGACGCCCTGCTCGCCGCGGCCCGGGGGGATGCCTCATCGAGCCGCCCGGCCGCGCCCGGCCGGGCCGCCGAGGGGACGACGGCACCGGCGCCCGACGAGGGCGTCCCGGCGGCCACGAAGTCCCCGCTCATGTCGGAGGTGGCGAAGCTCGAGCAGGCCTTCGCGGCGGCTATCGCCGCCCGGCGGGCGGCCGACGCGGCGGAAGCGGTGCTGACCCTCGACCGTTCTATCCTCGAGTGGTCGGCCGACACTCTGCAGACCGACGAGCCTGACCGGGCCCGCGCGGTGCTCTACTCCTTGATTCATCGCCTCGGCGAGGCCGCGGCCGACGGTCTCCGGGACCCTCGCCAGCTGCTCGCTCCGGTGGTCGATGGCCTCATCGCCCTCCGCAAGGATCTCCGGGTCGCCCAGCAGTGGGAGCTCGCCGACCGCGTGCGTGACCATCTGGCCGCGGCCGGCATCGAGCTCCGCGACACCCCGGCCGGCACCGTGTGGGCGCTGCGCAAGTGACCGCCCGTTCCGGGCGACCGGCCTCCTAGCTCCGCAGCTCAGGAACCACCCAGAACGGGGCGCGCCCGGCTTCCACCCGCTGAATGTTGTCGAAGCCGTTGCGGTAGGCCTTCGCCCAGTTGTCCCACGTGGGCCCGGCACTGTGCGGCGTCAGGGTGACGTTCGGGAGTGAGAACAGCGGATGGTTCTTCTTCGGCGGCTCCTCCACCATCACGTCGAGGCCGGCGGCGGCGATCGTGCCGGAGGTGAGCGCGTGATGCAGCGCGTCCTCGTCGACGACGGGGCCGCGGCAGGTGTTGATGAGAATCGCGCTCCGCTTCATCATCGCGAACTCGCGCGTGGACATCATCTTGCGCGTGACGTCGTTCAACGGCACATGGAGGGTCACGATGTCCGAGGTGCGGAGGAGCTCCGTGAAGAGCGCGAACCGGACGCCGAGCGCATCCTCCTGCTCCTCGGTGAGCCGGAGGATGTCGTAGTAGCGAACGTCCATGTCGAACCCCTCCACGCGGCGCGCAACCTTCTTACCGATGTTTCCGAGACCGACGATGCCCAGCCGCTTGCCCTCCACCTCGTAGGTTCGAATCGAGGCAAAATCGCTGGCGCGCCACGTGCCGGAGACGACGTTGAGGTGGTGATAGACGAGCTTCTTGAGCACGGCCAGCATGAGCATGACGGCGTGCTCGGCGACGGCGACGGAGTTGGCGCCGCCGTTGTTGGCCACGGGCACCCGGGCCTTGCGCGCGGCCTCGATGTCGACCCGGTCGTAGCCGGCGCTGGTCAGCTGCACCAGCTTCAGCTTGGGCGCGGCCCGGAAGAATTCGTTGCCGATCCCGTGGCGCGGCGAGCCGAGATAGTACTCGGCGTCGGCCGCGGCATCGTAGAACTCAGGCTTGGTCGGATCGGCGACGACCAGCTCCATGCCGGGCGGGAGCAGCTCGCGCGCGATCTCCATGACGGGAGCTGGCTGCTGGGGCGTGAGGATCTTGGTCACGAGTCTCCTCCTGAGGGACGGCGGTGGCGTTCCGCGGGATAGTGTAGCCGAGCTGCGCCTTGACACGTGGGCGGATCCCTCCTAGGGTGCCGAGTCATCACGCAACGAGGAGAGCACGATGCCCGGCTATATTCCCAGCCCCCGGCAGTGGGTGCGCGATCAGGTCGAGCTCTACGAGCGCAGTGGTGGGAGGGAAGGCACCACGCTCCGTGACACCGGACTGCCGGTGATTATCGTGACGCACATCGGCAACAAGACGGGCGCCATTCGCAAGACCCCGCTGATGCGCGTCAAGGACGGCGCCCGCTATGTCCTCGTCGGCTCGCTGGGAGGCGCGCCGAACAATCCGGTCTGGGTGTACAACCTGCGCGCCAACCCTGCCGTCGAGATCCGCGACCACGCCGTGGTCCAGGCGATGCGGGTCCGTGAGGTCGGCGACGAGACCGAGCGAGCGCGGCTGTGGAAGCTGGCCGTCGCGGCGTATCCGCCGTACGAGGAATACCAGGCGAAGACCACCCGGAGGATCCCGGTCTTCATCGCTGAGCCGAGAGGCTAAAGGAGCGCCACCTGTGAACGTCGTCGATGCCATCGCCCGCATTCTCAAGATCGAAGGCGCCGAATTCCTGAGCGCCTATCCAACGACCCCAATCATCGAGGCCGCGGCCAAGGCCGACATCCGACCGGTGCTCTGCCGCCAGGAACGTGTGGGTGTCGGGATCGCCGACGGCTATGCCCGAGTGAAGAATGGCAAGACGCTCGCCGTCTTCTGCATGCAGTACGGTCCCGGAGCCGAGAATGCCTTCCCCGGCGTGGCTACCGCATACTCGGATTCCACGCCGATGCTGATCCTGCCGCTCGGGCACCCGCGCGACCGGGCCCAGGTCTTCCCTCTCTTCAGCTCGGCGCGCACCTACGCGTCCGTCACCAAGTCCGTCGAGACCGTCACCCTGGGTCCGCAGATCGCGGACGTCATGCGCCGGGCCATCAGTCTGATGCGCATGGGCCGCCCGGGCCCGGTGATGATCGAGATCCCCGCCGACATCCTGAATGAAGAAGTGCCCGAGGCCCTGATCGAGGCGTACCGGCCGGTCAAGGTGACGTCGGCGGGCGCCAACGTCCGTGACGTCGAGATGGCCGCCCGGGTGCTGCGCGAGGCGCGGCGGCCCCTGATTCACGCCGGCCAGGGCGTGCTGTACGCCGAGGCCTCGGCGGATCTCCTCGAGTTGGCCGAGTTGCTCCAGGCGCCGGTCATGACCACGATGGAAGCCAAGAGCGCCTTCCCCGAGGATCACCCGCTCGCGCTCGGCGCCGGTGGCCCGTCCGTGACCGGACTGACCTTGCACTGCCTCCGCGAGGCCGACGTGGTCTTCGGCGTCGGCTGCAGCTTCACTCGCCACGGGATGGCCGCCAGCATCCCGGCCGGCAAGATCCTCATCCACGCCACCAATGACGAGCGCGACCTCAACAAGAGCTACGCGGCCGACTACCCGCTTCTGGGCGACGCGCGACTCGTGCTGCGCCAGTTCATCGAGGCCGTCCGAGCCCAGGGGGGCCGCCCGGCCGGACGGGAGCGCGTGCGTGCCGAGCTCGAGCGCATCCGCGCGGCCTGGCTGGCCGAGTGGACGCCGACGCTCGGCTCGAAGGAGGTCCCGATCAACCCCTACCGGGTCATCTCCGAGTTCATGCGCACCATCGACCCGCGCGACGCCATCGTCACCCACGACTCGGGAAGCCCGCGCGACCAGCTCCTGCCCTTCTACCGGGCCGTCTCGCCGCGCAGCTATCTGGGCTGGGGCAAGTCCCATGCGCTCGGCACCGGGCTCGGCCTCACCATCGGCGCCAAGCTCGCCGCCCCCGACAAGTTCTGCGTCAACTTCATGGGCGACGCCGCTTTCGGCATGACGGGACTCGATTTCGAGACCGCGGTGCGCTGCGGGACCCCCATCTGCACCGTCGTGCTCAACAACTCGGCCATGGCTATCGAGATCCCGCACCTCGTCGTCTCGCACGACAAGTACGGCGCCCGCGACATCGGCGGACGCTACGCGGATCTGGGGCAGGCCATGGGCGGCTGGAGCGAGCGGGTCGAGCGCCCCGAGGACATCGCCGGCGCCTTCGCCCGGGCCCGCAAGGCCACCGAGAGCGGCCAGGCCGCGCTGTTGGAATTCATCACCAGCCAGGAGACGCGCTTCTCCCATCGCGGCGCGTTACGGTAGGGGAGATTCGCCCCTTCACTGAAACATCACCGGGATGGACCCTCCACTGGCATCGATGGCCACGCCCGTCACGTTCGCCGCCTTCGTCGAGGCCAGGAATGTCACGACCTGAGCGATCTCCGAAGCGTCGACGATGCGTCGGATCGCGTTGGTCGCCGCCCGGCGCTCGGTCTCCGCGTCGGTACGCTCCGTCCGCGTGGTGCCGGGATGCACCAGATTCACCGTGATCCCGTGGGCGCCGAGCTCGTCGGCGAGGGTCTTGGTCAGGTGCACAATGGCGGCATTGCGCAAGCCACTGATGTTGCCGGAGCGGCGGCCCGACAGCCCACCGATGTTGATGATGCGCCCCCAGCGGCGCTGCTGCATGTGAGGCGCCACGGCCTTCGCGCACCTGAGATAGCCAACCACTTTGGTGTCGATGTCCTCGAGGAGCGTCTTGTCGTTGGCCTCCGCGAGCGGTCCGCGGACCATGCCGCCCGGCGTCGAGGCGTTGTTCACGAGCACATCGACGCGACCGAACGTTTTCATGGTCATGTCCACCAGCTGGGCGACGGACTCCGAGCTCATCGTGTCGGCCACGATCGGAATGATGCGGCGGCCGGTCTCTTGCGAAAGCGTCTTGGCCGCTTCCTCGAGGGCCTGGCGCTGGCGGGCACAGATCGCCACGTCGACGCCCTCCGATGCCAGCATCTTGGCGATCGCCCGGCCGATACCCCTGCTTCCTCCGGTGACGATCGCGACCCGGCCTGACAGTCCCAGATCCATGTGGAGTCTCCTCGTCTGGCCCCGAGCGATCAGGCGGTGCCGGGCCGCTTCCAGCCGAGCCAGTCCACGATGGCCCCGCCCATCACCCGCTCGAGATCGCGGCCCCGGAGCCACGGCAGCTCCTCGGTGAACATCGTCACGCATTGCCGGTACGAACAGGGCATGCGGGTGATGTCGGTGCCCCAGAACGAGCGCTCGGGGCCGAAGGCCTCGAAGATCTGGCGCAGGTAGCCGTGGATGCTCTTGTATGGGTAGGGCTGGCTCGAATAGCTCGGCGCGCCCGACATCTTGATCGCGACATTGGGAAACCGGGCGAGGGCCAGCGTGTCGTTGAGGTCGGCGAAGGCCGCGTCGTCGGTCAACCCGGTGCCGCCGCCGTGGCGCCCGAGGTGATCGATGTGCAGCTTCAGGCGGGGGTGCCGCTCGGCGATCTTGGCCAGCGCCGCCATCTGGCCGCCGGCCAGGAGTCCGACGGGCAGTCCCGCCTTCTCCGACGCCGCCCAGAACCAGTCGAGCGAGCCATCGGTCCACCAGGCTTTCTGCTGGGGCTGGTTGAAGGTGAAGCGAAAGCCGAGCATGCCGGGCCGCTCACGCCAGCGGGCGACGATGGCCTCGCGATCGGGGCTCAGGAGGTCGAAATGCCCGAGGATGCAGAACCGGTCGGGATGCCGGCGCGCCGCCTCGACAGCCAGCGCGTTGACCGGCTCGCCGAGGGAGCTCGGCGGATGGATCACCGCGCAATCGACCCCGGCCCCGGCCATCTCGGCCAGCGCGTCATCGACCGAGTACGTCGGAATCTGACGATGGTGGGCGCTCATCTTCGCGTTCTGCCAGATATGGATCTGGGAATCGACGATCAGCATGGCTTCCTCCCCAGCTATTCGATCGGGATGAAGATCGAGTGGCGGATCTTGCCCTCGACGTGATCGGACAGATGCCCCTTGCCGGTCGTGTCCTCGACCAAAATGACCTCGCCGGCGCCGATGAACCGACTCTCGCCGTCGCTCGCGGTGATCTTCACCCCGGCATCGAGGTTGACGATGTATTGCCGGCGCGGCGCGGGATGCCAGCCGAGGCTGTGCTCGGCCCGGGTCTCGCGGAAGATGACCCCGTTCCCCGGCAGGCGCTTCGACAGCTTGCTGCCGCGGCGCTCTTCGACCCACTCGACCTCGATGTCGCGGAAGTGCGACTCGCCGTTGGCGTCGCTGTAGAGATTGTGGATGCGCATCACGATCCTCCTGACGTCACTTCCCCGGTCCTCCCGCCCCTCGTTCCGGCCGCGGCCTCGTCCAGCCAGGACGCGCGCGATCCTAGCACGACGACGTTCGCGCTCGCGACCTCGGGCGACCGCCAGCGACGCCGGTAGGTCTCCCGATACACGGCCCCCGCTGGCCCCGCCTGCTATGATGAAGGACGGTCTACCCTCATGAATATCTGCGTAGTCGGTACCGGCTATGTGGGTCTCGTCACTGGCGCCGTCTTCGCCGACCTGGGGAACGAGGTCCTCTGCGTCGACAACCAGCTGGACAAGATCGCGACCCTGCAGGCGGGCCGGATGCCCATCTACGAGCCGGGGCTGGAGGAGATGGTGGCCCGGAACGTCGCCGACGGCCGCCTGCGCTTCACCACCGACCTGGCCGCCGCCGTGAAGCGCTCCCAGATCGTGTTCATCACGGTGGCCACCCCGGCCGGGAGCAATGGACAGACCGATCTCACGGCGGTGGAGGAGGTCGCCAAAAGCATCGGCCAGGCCATGGAGCGGCACACCGTCATCGTGAACAAATCGACGGTGCCCGTGGGGACGGGGGAGCTGGTGCGCGACGTCATCGCGCGGCACCAGGCCACCCCGGTCCCCTTCGACGTGGTGTCCAACCCCGAGTTCCTGCGCGAAGGCTCGGCCATCGAGGACACCCTGCGGCCGGACCGGATCGTGATCGGCGCGTCCAACCAGCAAGTGGCCATGACGCTGCTCGAGCTCTACGCGCCGCTCGAGCGGCCCATGATCATCACGGACGTCCCGTCGGCCGAGATGATCAAGTACGCCTCCAACGCGTTGCTGGCCGCCAAGATCTCCTTCGCCAACGCCATCGCCAACATCTGCGAGCAGGCCGGCGCCGACGTCAGCCAGGTCACCAAGGGCGTGGGGCTGGACGCCCGCATCGGGCCCGCGTTTCTCCAGGCCGGGCTCGGCTACGGGGGCAGCTGCTTCCCCAAGGACACCGAGTCGCTGATCCACACGGCGGGCGCGCTGGGGTACGACTTCCGCATGCTCAAGGCGGTGGTGGACGTGAACCGGGAGCGGGTCGCGCACTTCGTGGACAAGATCCAGAAGACGCTGGCCCCGCTGGACGACAAGATCATCGCCGTCCTGGGCCTGGCCTTCAAGCCCAACACCGACGATATGCGGGACGCGAAGTCCATCGAGGTGATCGGCTGCCTGCTCGCGCTGGGGGCCCGCGTCCGGGCCTACGACCCGGTGGCCGTGGCCAACGCCCGTAACGTGCTGCCGGCGGCGGTGACCTATGCCGACTCCCCCTACGAGGCGGCGGCCGGGGCCGACGGGCTCGTCCTGGTGACCGAGTGGAACGAGTTCAAGTTCCTGAACCTGGAGCGCGTGCGCGGGCTGATGCGCCGGCCCGTGGTCTTCGACGGCCGCAACCTCTGGGAGCCGGAGCGCATGCGGCGACTGGGGTTCGAGTACTATTCCGTGGGCCGCAAGCCGGTGCTGCCCGCGTAGCGCGCGACGATGCGGGTGCTCGTCACTGGCGGGGCCGGCTTCCTCGGCTCCCACCTCTGCGAATCGCTGCTCCGGCGCTCCGCGCGGGTCGTGTGCATGGACAACTTCATCACCGGCGTGCCCGACAACATCGCCCATCTCCTCGACAATCCCGGCTTCACGCTGGTCCGCCACGACGTCACGCAGTACATCGAGGTCGACGGCGGGTTGGACTGGATTCTGCACTTCGCCAGCCCGGCATCGCCCTACGACTACCTGGCCTTGCCGATCCAGACCCTCAAGGTGGGGGCCCTGGGCACCCATCAGGCGCTCGGGGTGGCCAAGGCCAAGCGGGCCCGGTTCCTGCTCGCCTCGACGTCAGAGGTCTACGGCGACCCGCTGGTGCATCCCCAGCACGAGGAGTACTGGGGCAATGTGAACCCGGTGGGACCACGCGGTGTGTACGACGAGGCCAAGCGCTTCGCCGAGGCCCTCACCATGGCCTATCACCGCACGCACGGCATCGATACCCGCATCGCCCGGATCTTCAACTGTCATGGGCCACGCATGCGGCTCAACGACGGCCGGGCCATCCCGGCGTTCGTCACGCAGGCCCTCCGTGGCCAGCCCCTCACGGTCTTCGGCGACGGCTCGCAGACGCGCTCCTTTCAGTACATCGACGATCTCGTCCACGGCATCTGGCGCCTGATGCAGGCGCCGGTCAACGAGCCGGTGAATTTGGGAAACCCTCAGGAGATGACGCTGCTCGAGCTGGCCAAGCGCATCATCCGTCTCACCGGGTCGCACAGCGAGATCATCTTCCGCCCGCTGCCCGAGGACGATCCCAAGGTGCGCCAACCCGACATCACCCGCGCCCGCACCCTCCTCGGTTGGGAGCCGCGCGTCGACACCGAGGAGGGGCTGCGGCTCACGATCGACTGGTTCCGAGGGAAGCTGGGCCTGTGAGGATCCTCGTCACCGGGGGAGCCGGCTTCATCGGCTCCCACGTCGTCGATCGGCTCGTCCGTGACGGGCACGGGGTGGCGATCGTCGACAACTTCAGCAGTGGTCGGCAGGCCAACGTGCACCCCGACGCCACCCTGCACGTCTGCGACATCCGCAGCGCCCGCCTGTTCGACGTCGTGTCCACTCACCGTCCCGACGCCGTCGTGCACGTGGCGGCCCAGGCCGCGGTGGCCCGCTCGGTGATCGATCCCGTCTTCGACGCCAGCGTGAATCTCCTCGGCACCCTGACGCTGCTCGAGGCCTGCCGCCAGAGCGGCGTGCGCCAGGTGGTCTACACCTCCACCGGGGGGGCCGCCTACGGTGATACCGACGTGCTGCCCACGCCCGAGGACCATCCCACACGGGCGGCTTCACCCTACGGGGTGTCGAAGGTGGCCGCCGAGCGATATCTGGAGGTCTGGGCGAGCCTGACCGGTGGCCGCGCCATCTCCCTGCGACTGGCCAACGTCTACGGGCCGCGGCAGAGTCCTCACGGTGAGGCCGGTGTCGTGGCGATCTTCACGCACCGCCTCCTCGAGGGACAGCCCTGTGTCATCAACGGCGATGGTGAGCAGACCCGCGACTACGTCTACGTGGGTGACGTCGCCGAGGCGGTGGTCCGCGCGCTGGCCCGCGACGAGGCCGTCGGGGTGCTCAACGTCGCCACCGGCATCGAGACGTCCGTGAACGAGCTCTACCGTCGGCTGTCCCGGCTGGCCCAGGTCGATCGCGCCCCCGTGCACGGTCCGGCCAGGCCCGGCGAGCAGCGACGCAGCGTGCTGGATGCCGGCCGGGCCAAGGCCGTGCTGGGCTGGACTCCGGCCATCGCGCTCGACGAGGGGTTGGCCCGCACACTGGCCCATTTCAAAGGAAGGGGATGAGGCGATGATCGACGAGGAGCTCAAAGCCATCCTGGTGTGCCCGGCCTGCAAAGGCGACCTGCGCTTCGAGGAGACGCGCATCATTTGCCCGGCCTGCCGCAAGGCCTATCCGATCCGCGACGGGATCCCGGTCATGCTCATCGACGAGGCCCAGCCCTGGTCGCCGGGCAGCTGACCGGGGACCGGGCCCAGGCGGTCATCCTCGCCGGGGGACAGGGCACGCGCCTGCGTCCCCTCACGCTGGCCCGGGCCAAGCCGGTTGTGCCCCTCCTGAACCGGCCGTTCCTCGCCTACCAGCTGGCCCTGCTCGGCCAGCACGGCATCGACGACGTGATCCTCGCCTGCTCGTATCGGGTGGAGGACATCCAGGCCGCGCTCGGCACCGAGATGTTCGGCACCACCCTCCGCTACGTCGTGGAAAAAGAGCCACTGGGCACCGGCGGCGGCGTGCGCAACGCCGCCGACCTCGCCCGGGGCCGGCTGTACGTCCTCAACGGCGACATCCTCACCGATGCCGACCTCACCGCCATGGCCCGGTTCCACGAGGCCCGGCGGGCCCAGGTCACCATCCTCTTGACGCGGGTGGCCGATCCTCGCGCCTTCGGCCTCGTAGAGACCGACCCCGACGGCCGCATCCGGCGCTTCCGGGAGAAGCCGGCGCCCGGCGAACCCCTCACCACGGACACCGTCAACGCCGGCGTGTACCTCCTCGACGCCGAACTGCTCTTTCGCATTCCCGCTGATCGTGCCGTCTCGATCGAGCGCGAGGTTTTCCCCGCGCTGATCGACGACGGCCTGGCCTGCTTCGGCTGGTGCCCGACCGCCTACTGGCGGGACATCGGCAGCCCCGAGGCCTACCGTCTCGCCCAGATGGACCTGCTCGACGGGCGCGTGCGCACGCCCCTGGGGCCCGGCGGCCACTCGCGGGGCCCGGCCTGGGTGGCCGACGACGCGGTGGTGGATTCCCAGGCCCGGCTCGAAGGGCCAGCCGTCATCGGCCCCGCCGTGCGCGTGGAGGCGCGGGCCCGCGTGGGGCCGCGAGCCGTCATCGGCGCCGGCTCCAGCATCGGGCCCGGCGCTCAGGTGGAAGAGGCTGTCGTCTGGGAGCGCGTCCGCATCGGGGCCGGCGCCATCCTGAGCGCGTGCGTGGTCGCCAACGACGCGGACATCGGAACCAACGCCACCGTGACCGGGGGCGCGGTGGTGGAGTCCGGCGCTGTCGTGGGGGAGGGCACCCGAATCCCGCGCTGATGGTAGACTGAGTCGTCATGACGCTGGCCCGCATCCGCAATTTCTCGATCGTCGCCCACATCGACCACGGCAAGTCGACGCTGGCCGATCGCCTGCTCGCTCTCACCGGCACGATGGACGCCAAGAAGGCGGTCGATCAGGTGCTGGACTCCATGGACCTCGAGCGGGAGCGGGGAATCACGATCAAGGCCCACACCGTCCGGCTCCTCTACCGGGCCCGCGACGGCGAGCAGTACACGCTGAATCTCATCGACACCCCGGGTCACGTCGACTTCTCCTACGAGGTGTCGCGGGCCCTGGCCGCCTGTGAGGGCGCCATCCTCATCGTGGATGCCTCGCAAGGCATCGAAGCCCAGACGCTGGCCAACTATTACCTGGCCGCCGACGCCGGGCTGACGATCATTCCCGTCATCAACAAGATCGACCTTCCGGCCGCCGACGTGGAGGCGACCCGGGCGCAGATCACCGAGCTGCTGGGGCTGGACGGCGCCGACGCGCTGGCCATCTCGGCCAAGCACGGGACCGGAGTGCCCGAAGTGCTGGAGGCGATCGTGAGCCGCATCCCGCCGCCGACCGGCGACCCGGCGGCGCCCCTCAAGGCGCTGGTCTTCGACTCCTTCTACGATTCCTATCAGGGCGTGGTGGTCTACCTGCGCCTGCGGGATGGGCGCGTGCGGGCCGGGACCCGCATCCTCTTGATGTCCAACGGCCGCGCCTACGACGTCCAACAGCTCGGGGTGTTCACGCCCGAGATGCGGCAGGTCGAGGAGCTGTCCGCCGGTCAGGTCGGATACCTCACCGCGTCTATGAAGCGCGTGGCCGACGCCAAAGTCGGCGAGACCATCACCGAGGCCGCCCGGCCCACACCCGAGCCCTTCCCCGGCTACCGTGACGCCAAGCCCATGGTCTTCGCCGGACTCTACCCGATCGAGGACACCGACTACGAGGCCCTGCGCGACGCCCTGGAGAAGCTCCGGCTCAACGATCCGGCCTTCAACTTCGAGCCGGAGACCTCGCTGGCCCTCGGCTATGGCTTCCGGTGCGGCTTCCTGGGCATGCTACACATGGAGATCGTCCAGGAGCGGCTGGAGCGTGAATTCAACCTGTCGCTCATCATCACCGCTCCTTCCGTGCGCTATCGGGTGCTCACGACGGCGGGTGAGGTCCTGGACATCGACAACCCCTCGAAACTGCCCACCCCCGATCACATCGAGCACATGGAAGAGCCGTACGTGAAGTCGTCGGTGTTCGTGCCCACCGAGTTCATGACGGCCATCTACAAGCTGGCTCAGGAGAAGCGCGGTGAGCACAAGTCGCTGGAGTATCTCGGCAAGCGCGTGCACATCCGCTTCGACTTCCCGCTGGCCGAGATCGTCATCGACTTCTACGACAAGCTGAAGTCGATCTCCCGGGGCTACGCCTCGTTCGACTACGAGTTCGCCGAGTTCCGGCCCTCCGACCTGGTGAAGCTCGACATCCTTCTCAACGGCGATCCCGTCGATGCCCTCAGCACCATCGTCCACCGCGACAAGGCCTATGAGCGGGGCAAAGCGCTGGTGGAAAAGCTGCGCGGCGTCATCCCCCGCCAGCTCTACGAAGTGGCCATCCAGGCGGCCATTGGCAGCCGGGTGATCGCCCGGGAGACGGTCAAGGCGATGGGCAAGAACGTCACCGCCAAGTGCTACGGCGGCGACATCACCCGTAAGCGCAAGCTGCTGGAAAAACAGAAGGAAGGCAAGAAGCGCATGAAGCAGGTCGGCAAGGTCGAGGTGCCCCAGGAGGCCTTCCTCACCGTCCTCAAGAGCTGACCATGGACGAGCGGAAGGTCGAGGTGAGAGGGAAGACAGGACTGCCGGTGGCCGGGTCAGCCGACGGCAGTGGCGGAGCGGCCGAGAGTGCCGGCGTGCAGGTGCGTCGCAAGTCTCTCGTCCGTGAGTACGGCGAGGCGATCGTCATCGCCATCGCCCTGGCCCTGATCATCCGCACGCTGGTCGTCCAGGCCTTCACGATTCCCTCGGGCTCGATGATGGACACGCTGCTGGTGGGCGATTACATCCTCGTCAACAAGTTCCTGTACGGGCCGGAGGTCCCCTTCACCGAGTTCCGGGTGCCCGGCCTGCGGGAGCCCCAGCGGGGCGACATCGTCGTGTTCAAGTACCCCCAGGACGAGAAGCGCGATTTCATCAAGCGGATCATCGCCGTCCCCGGCGATCAGATCCTCATCCGGGGCCACGACGTGCACGTCAACGGGCAGCGGCTGCAGGAAACCTTCGTCAAGCACACCGCCCCGCCCCACAGTCAGGGGGGCCAGAACTACTGCGGCTACGCCTACGGGTGCGAGGCTACCGCGGTGCCGGCCGGCTCCTACTTCGTCATGGGTGACAACCGCGACAATTCGCAGGACAGCCGCTACTGGGGATTCGTCCGCCGGGAGAAGATCAAGGGCAAGGCGTTTCTCATCTACTGGTCGTGGGATAGCGACCGGCACTGGCTGCGGTGGTGGCGCCTCGGCAAGTACATCCCGTGAGGGGACGGCGGGCCGGGGCCGCGGGGATCCCGGCCCGGACATCCTCCCCGGACGCGCGGTACGAGTCGCCACACGGTGTCCTGGCCGACACCTCCCCGACCAGTCGCGAGCTCGGGTTCTACGTTCACATGCCCTTTTGCCAGACGCGCTGTCACTTCTGCTCGTTCAACACTGCCCCCTTCGATCGCGAGGCGCTGGCCCGCTACCTGGAGGCCGTGCACCGCGAGATCGCCCTGGTGGGCTCGCTGCCCTGGGCCGGCGCCATCACCATCGTCAGCGTGTTTCTGGGGGGCGGCACGCCCTCGCTGCTGCACCCCGATGACGTGGCCGCGCTCTTGCGCGCGCTGGGCGCGCGCGTTCCGGTGGCCAGCGACGCCGAAGTGACGCTCGAGTGCAACCCCGAGAGCGTGTCGGTGGACACGTTCGCCGGCTATCGCGCTGCCGGCGTCACCCGCTTCAGTCTCGGCGTGCAGGCGCTGGACGACACCGTCCTGGCCCGGCTGGGCCGGCTCCATTCGGCCCGCGACGCGCACGCCGCGTTCGTCGCGGCCCGGGCCGCCGGCGCCGACAACGTGAGCGTCGACCTCATGTACGGCCTGCCCGGCGTCGACGTCGCCGCCTGGATCCGGACCATCGATCAGGTGCTCGACTGGCAACCCGATCACCTGTCCGCCTACGGGCTCACCCTCGATGCGGGAAGCCGGTGGGGGGCCGCGGGTGTTCCCGACCTGCCCCCGGAGGGGGTGGTTGTCGAGCAGTACTGGGCGTTGGCCCGCTGCGCGCAACGCCGTGGATTCGAGCATTACGAGATCTCGAACTATGCGCGTCCCGGGTTCCGTTCACGCCATAACCAGATCTACTGGCGGGCCGCCGAATACCTGGCCGGCGGCCCGGGCGCCTGTGGCTTCATCGGCGACGTCCGGTACGGCAACCACAAGCCCGTGCCGCGCTACGTGAGCGCGCTCGCCGCGGGCACCCTCCCGCTCGAGACCTGGGAGCGTCTGACGCCCCGACAGCGGCAGGCCGAGCGGCTCATCCTGGGCCTTCGCACGGCCGACGGCGTACCGCGCGCCTGGCTCGACGAGCGCGTGGCCGCCGACGCCCGGCTCGAGCGTCTGGCGACCGACTGGGAGGAAGCCGGCCTGCTGCGGCGGGATTCCGGGCGGGCCGTCCTCACCGAGTCCGGCTTCCTGCTCTCCGACGCCCTGTTCGTGGAGCTGCTGTAGACGGGTACCGGCCCATAGCTTGACTTGCCCGTAGCCGATTGTTACAAAACCCTCGGATGGACCAGCGTCATCGCGATGTGCTCATCGCGCTGATTCGCGAGTACGTCGACTCGGCGGAGGCGGTCGGCTCCCGTCTGCTCGCCAAACGGCACTTTCGTAACCTCTCCCCGGCCACCATCCGCAATGTGATGGCCGACCTCGAGGAGATGGGGTATTTGAGCCAGCCCCACGCCAGTGCCGGCCGGGTGCCGACCGACAAGGCGTATCGCCTGTATGTCGATTCGTTCCCCCAGCCGTCCCCCAGCCCCCGGGTCCCGGACACGCTCCCGACCCGG
>DATBIM010000089.1:0-36221 GCA_036556905.1 Candidatus Methylomirabilota bacterium | reverse complement strand
TGCCGCGAGCTGCTGCTGACCGACGAGGTGCGCGAGCGCGCCCGGCAGCTCGGCGGCATCGTCGACACCGACACCACGCTCAGGCTCGATCGCCCCGAGCTGCGCGTCGAGATCGACCGCGACCGGGCGGCCGACCTCCGCGTGGAGACCGAGCAGATCGCCACCGCGCTCCGGCTCATGGTCGGCGGCGACGATGAGGTCTCGCGGTTCCGCGATCCCCTCGTCGACGAGGATTACGACGTGACGCTGCGGCTCACCGAGAGCTACCGCGGTCGCGCCGACACGATCGCCCGGCTCTACGTCCCGCGCTCGTCGGCCACCGCGGTCGCCGCCACTGGGGCGGCGCCTCAGATCGGGCTGGCGCCCGGAGGCGGGCTGGTCCGTCTGGATAACCTCGTCAAGATCGTCCCCGCCCAGACGCCGGCGCGCATCGATCGCTCCGACCGGCAGCGTGAGGTGCGGTTGCGGGCCCAGGTCGCTCCCGGCTTCGGCCAGGCCGACCGGATCGAGGCGTTGCGGGGGGCGGTCGCCGAGATGAACCTGCCCGCCGGCTACTCGACCGCGGTGTCGGGCCGGGCCAAGGAGTTCGAGAAGACGTTCATCGAGTTCCTCTGGGTGTTCCTGCTCTCGGTCATCTTCATGTACATGATCCTGGCTTCCCAGTTCGAGAGCCTGGTCCACCCGCTGACCATCTTGCTCTCGCTGCCCCTGTCGGTGCCCTTCGCCATGCTCTCGCTGTGGTACACGGGCAACACGCTCAACCTCTACTCGGCCCTGGGCATCCTCGTCCTGTTCGGGGTGGTCAAGAAGAACGCCATTCTGCAGATCGACCACATGAACAACCTGCGCGCCCACGGGATGGAGCGTCTGGCCGCCATCATGCAGGGCAACCGGGACCGGCTGCGGCCGATCTTGATGACCACGCTGGCCCTGGTGGCGGGCATGCTGCCGCTCTGGGTCGGCACGGGGCCCGGCGCCGAAGAGCGGCGGGCCATCGCGGTCGTGGTCATCGGAGGGCAGATGCTCTCGCTGCTGCTGACCCTGCTGGTGACGCCGGTGGCCTATTCGATCTTCGAGGACACCGCCGTGGCGCTCCAGTGGGCGCGGCCGAGCCTGGTCGGCGGCGCGATGCGCCGTCGCATCGGGAAGATGCGGCGGATCCAGCGGTTCCTCCCGGGCAACGGCCGCAAGCCGATCACGCCCGGCGGCGGCTAGAACCGGCTACCAGCGGAAGCCCTCCTCGCTCCTGCGGCCCTTGTCGCCCGCCCGGCGCTCGTTTCCCGGCTTGCGTCGGGTGCTGGGCGGTCTGCGGGACTCGTCGTCCCCGGTCCGGCGCCGGTCGGGGCGCCCCTGGCTGCGACCGGGGCCCCGCGGATCCCATCCGCCCCCTCCGGGGCGTGCGTCGAACCCCCCGCCGGGAGGACCACCAGGGCGCGCACCCGGACCACCGGGGGAACGCGGGGGGCCGCCAGGCCGGGAGCCCGGCGAGCGGGGCGGGGGCGCCGAGCCCCGGGGGGTCGCCTTGTCGACGCGGATCATGCGGCCGTCGAGGCTGGTGTTGTTCAGGCTGCTGAT
Organism: Candidatus Methylomirabilota bacterium; assembly: GCA_036556905.1. GTDB lineage: Bacteria > Methylomirabilota > Methylomirabilia > Rokubacteriales > CSP1-6 > 40CM-4-69-5. Next base: position 34,646 of record DATBIM010000089.1, on the reverse strand, counting down.
CGCGCGCTCGGCCTCCTCGGGCGTCGCCATCTCCACGAATCCGAAGCCCCGGGACCGGCCCGTCGCGCGGTCGGTCATCACGGTGGCCGCGGTCACGGCGCCGAAGCGCGCGAAGGCGCCGCGCAGGCTCTCATTGGTCGTCGTGAACGACAGGCCGCCGACGAACAGCTTCACGGGCATGCGCGGGCTCCTTTCCCGACTCTCAACGCGCGTGATGGGTGGCCAAGAGCAGGTCGGCGGGCGGCCGCGCGTTGAGGATCTGCGCGGGACCGAGCCACGCGCGCCGGGCGACTCCCAGGCCCAGCTCGAGGTTGTCCAGGTTGGACAGGTAATGGGTGTCGGAGTTCACGGCGATGGGGATGCCGAGCTCGGCGGCCCGGCGGGCGTGCACGTCGGCGAGGTCCAGCCGGTCGGGCGAGCCGTTGATCTCCAGGGCCTTGCCGTGCCGGGCCGCCGCGGCAAACACGGATTCCAGATCGACGTCGTAGGGCTCCCGGGATCCGATGAGCCGGCCGGTGGGGTGGGCCAGGACGTCGACGTGCGGGTGTTCCAGGGCGCGAACGATGCGCGAGGTCATCTCCGCCCGGGTCTGGGCAAATCGGGAGTGCACGGCCGCCAGCACGATGTCCAGCTCACGGAGCACCTCGTCGGGGAAGTCCATCGTGCCGTCCGCCAGGATATCGCACTCGGTGCCGGTCAGGATGCGGATCCGGAACCGGCCCTGCAGCTCCCGGATCTTCTGGACCTGGGCCTGCAGCTCGTCGACGCTGAGCCCGCCGGCGATGGCCGTGGACCTCGAGTGGTCGGAGACGACGACGTACTCGTAGCCTCGGCCTTCCGCCGCCTCGATGAGCTTCTCGAGGGGCAGGTGACCGTCGGACCAGTCCGTGTGGGCGTGCAGGTCGCCCCGGATCGCGGCCGCCGTCACCAGGTCGGGCAGGCGTCCGGCGCGCGCCGCTTCGATCTCTCCCGCGTCCTCGCGCAGCTCGGGCGGGATCCAGGCCAGCCCCACCGCCGCATAGACGTCTTCCTCGGTCGCCCCCGCCACCCGCGCGCCCGTCTGCTCGTCGAACACCCCGTACTCGCTGATGCTGAGGCCCTGCCGGCGCGCCAGCTCGCGCAGGCGGACGTTGTGTTGCCGGGAGCCCGTGAAGTACTGCAGCGCCGCGCCCAGCGCCTCGGGCGCCACGACCCGCAGGTCGATCTGCAGGCCGTCCTGGTGTCGCACCGACGCCCGGGTGTCGCCCTGGGCCAGGACCTCGAGCACGGAGGGCAGGGTCACCAGGGTCTTGATGACCCGGGCCGGCTCGCGGGAGGTGACCAGGATGTCGATGTCCTTCACCGTTTCCCGCCGCCGGCGCAGCGAGCCCGCCACCTCGATGCGTTCGACGCCGCCCCGGGCCCGGAGCGCCTCCACCACCTGCGCCGCGACGGCCGTGGCCCTGACCAGCAGCGTGCGGGTGCGCCCGGCCCGCCAGGCCGTGATGGCCTTGAGGATGTTCTCGCACGTCCTCGCGCCCACCCCGGGTAGGGCCCGGATCTCCCCGGACCGGCACACCTGCTCCAGGCGATCGACCGAGTCCACGCCCAGCCGGTCCCACAGGAGCCTGGCCGTCTTGGGTCCCAGCCCGCGGACGTCCAGCAAGCTCAGGAAGGCCGGCGGCAGGTCGGTCCGCAAGCGCTCGAGCCGGGCCAGCCGTCCCGTGGCCAGGTACTCGTCGATCCGGGCCGCGAGGTCCTGACCGATTCCCGGCAACGTGGTGAGCTGGCCACGCCCGGCCACCTCGGCGATGTCCTCGGTGAGCGTTTCCAGCGTCTGCGCCGCCCGCTGATATGCGCGCATGCGGAACCGGCTCTCATTCTTCACCTCGAGGAGCGCGGCCATCTCGTAGAAGAGCCGGGCCAGCTCGAAGTTTTTCACGGCCACATGATACACTCGCGCCGCTGTGATTGCCGGTTGGTGCTGGGAGCTGATCGAGCCGTACCTGCGGCGCAACCTCCTCAACGGCGGCCTCGAGCGCCCCACCCGTGCGCAGCTCTTACAAGAGTTCGGTCGCGTCTGGCCGGCGTTCACGGCCACCATCGGCGTGCAGGAGCCGTTCGCGGGAACCATTCGGTTCAAATGGCTGGCGCGCCTGACGGCGGCGGAGATGGCCCCGTTCCTCGACGACCCGGCCGGGTGGATCGGGTCCCACTGGGGCGGCGGGAAGTTCAAGGTGAATCTCCATCACGGAATGCACTTCGTCAGCACCAAGAATTTCAAGCCGGAGGGCGAGCCGCGCTGGCGGGACGCGCCGGAGCTGGCCCTGGACTGAGTCGCCCCCCGGCGAGGAGCGCACGATGCCCAGCGACGAGACGCGCAGGCTGCTGAAGGCGTTCGGGGTGGCCGTCACCAATCTGGAGGACGCCATCGACGGCAAGGCCTCCGTCGAGGATATTGTCAAGCTCGACACCGAGCTGGCCGAGCGGATGCGCGACGTCACCGCGTTCGTGGAGCGCCTGCGGAGCCGCCGTATCGCGTGAGTCCGCTCGTCGACGCTTCGGGCCTGGCGCTCGCCCTTCCGCGGCCGCCGCGCCGCATCGTGTCGCTCATCCCCAGCACCACGGAGACGCTCTGCGCGCTGGGTCTGGCCGACGCCCTGGTGGGGATCACCGTCTATTGCCGGGAGCCCGCCGACGTCGTGCGGACCAAGACCCGGGTGGGCGGCGAGAAGAACCCCGATCTCGAGCAGATCCGCGCCCTCGCCCCCGATCTCGTCGTGGCCAACGTCGAGGAGAACGTGCGCGAGCACATCGCTACCCTGCGCGGGTGGCAGATCCCGGTCTGGGTGACGTACCCGCGCACCGTCGCCGACGCCATCCGGATGATCCGCGAGCTGGGGGTGGTCACCGGGGCCGAGGCCCGGGCGACCGCGCTGGCCGACGAGCTCGACGGCTTGCTGGCCGGGGTCACGGCGCTCATCGCCGGCCGCCCGGCGGTGCCCGTCTTCTACGCGATCTGGCGCGAGCCGTGGATGACGATCAACCAGGATACGTACGTTCACGACGTGCTGCGTCTCTGCGGAGGTGCCAACGTCTTCGCCGAGCACCCCCACCGCTACCCGGCGGTGGCGCTGGAAGAGATCGCGGCGCGAAGCCCGCACGTCATCTTGCTGCCCGACGAGCCGTTCCGCTTTCGCGAGGTCCATCGCCGGGACTTCACCCGCTTCCCGGGTGTCCCCGCGGTCGCCAGTGGGCGCATCCATCTCGTCGACGGCAAGCCCTTCTCCTGGCACGGGCCCCGGATCGCCCAGGCCCTGCGCACGCTGCCCGCCCTGTTCGAGCGCGGTTGACCTCAGCGGCGGCAATGAGACAATCAGGCCGGTACCCGATGCGAGCTCGATGCGCTACCGACGCCTGACCTATCGTTACGCGATGGTGGTGCGCGCTGGCCACACCGCGCTGTTCGGCGAGTGGTGGTCGAGCGACCGCCTGCGCCTTCTCGTCCAGCCCCACTGGCGGCCGGAGGCGGACACCTACGAAACGGCGACGACCATCGAGGTCGTCGTCGACCTCGCCGGAGTCGAGGACGACGCCGTCGAGGTCCAGCTCTTCGAGGATGCGCTCGTCGTCGAAGGCTACCGGCACCTTCCCGCGTGCCAGGAGGGCGCCGTCTACCACGCGGCCGCCATCCGCCAGGGGGCATTCCGTGTGGAGGTGCCGTTGCCGGCTCCGGTGGACGCCGAGCGGGTCGACGTGCGCTACGACCGCGGGCTGCTGCACATCACGCTGCCCAAGGTGGCCTGAGATCCATGATGGCCATCCCGCCTCCCAGCCCTGGCACCGTGACGATTCCCGACGCGCTCCCGGTCCTGCCGTTGCGGGACTCGGTCGTGCTGCCGCTCGCGGCGATGCCGCTCGCCGTGGGCCAGCCCCGCTCCGTGCGGCTCGTCGACGACGTGATGCGCGGCAATCGGCTCCTGGTCCTGGTGGCGCAGCGCGAGGCCAAGGCCGAGCCGGCCGCGCCCGAGGACCTCTACCCGGTCGGCACCGTGGGGGTGATCCACCAGATGGCCCGGGCCCCCGACGGCAGCGTGCGGCTGATGGTCCAGGGCCTCGAGCGCATCCGGATTCTGGACTGGATCGGCCGGGAGCCCTATCTGGTGGCGCGGATCGAGCAGGTTCCGGATCGGCCCGGCGAGGCCACGGAGGCAGAGGCGCTGCGCCATGCCGTGGTCGACATCTTCCGCCGGCTCGTCGAGGCTTCCCCCGATCTGCCCGACGAGCTGGGCGCGGCCGCCGAGAGCCTCAGCGATCCCCGGCACGTGGTGTACTTCGTCGCGTCGGTGGTGCCGCTCGACGTGGCGACGCGCCAGGCGCTCCTCGAGACCGATCCCGTCTCGGACAAGCTCCGCCGGCTGGTCGACCTGTTGCAGCGCGAGCTCGCCGTGCGCGAGCTGGGCCGGAAGATCACGACGGACACGCAGGAGCGGCTGACCAAGCAGCAGCGCGAGTTCTATCTGCGCGAGCAGCTTCGATCCATCCAGCGCGAGCTCGGGGAGGCCGAAGGCGGCGACACGCAAGTGGCCGACCTTCGGCGCCGGATCGAGGAGGCGGGCCTGCCCGAGGAGGCGCGGCGGGAGGCCGAGCGGGAGCTGGGCCGCCTCGGGGGGATTCCCGCGGCGTCGCCCGAACACGGCATGATCGTCACCTATCTGGAGTGGCTGGCCAGCCTGCCCTGGAGCAAGCTGAGCGGCGGGACGATCGACATCCGCCGGGCTCGCGAAGTCCTCGACGAGGACCACTACGATCTCGAGAAGATCAAGGACCGGATCCTCGAGTACCTGGCCGTCAAGAAGCTGAGGCAGGAGCGCGAGGCTCGAGCGGGTCAGCCCGCTGCGGGCGTGGCCGCGGTACCCGCCACGCCGCCTCGAGTGACCGGCGACACGCCGGCCCGGGAGCCGATCCTCTGCTTCGTGGGACCCCCAGGCGTGGGCAAGACCAGCCTGGGCCAGAGCATCGCCCGGGCCCTGGGCCGGCAATTCGTGCGCATGTCGCTGGGCGGCGTCCGGGACGAAGCGGAGATCCGCGGCCACCGGCGCACCTACATCGGCGCCATGCCCGGCCGCATCGTCCAGGGGCTACGGCGCGCCGAGAGCCGCGATCCCGTCTTCATGCTCGACGAGATCGACAAGATCGGCGCCGACTGGCGGGGTGACCCCTCCTCGGCCCTGCTCGAGGTGCTGGATCCCGCCCAGAACCACACCTTCGTCGACAACTACCTGGGGGTCGCCTTCGACCTGTCGCAGGTGCTGTTCATCGCCACCGCCAACACGCTGGACACTATCCCCGGGCCGTTGCGCGATCGCATGGAGGTGCTGGCGCTGTCCGGGTACACGGACGAGGAGAAGATCGGGATCGCCCGGCAGTATCTGGTCCCCAAGCAGCTCGCCGCCCACGGCCTGGCCGCCGACGAGCTGGCCTTCGAGCCGGACGCCATTCGCCAGATCGTGCGGGGCTACACCCGCGAGGCGGGCGTGCGTAACCTCGAGCGGGAGATCGCCGCCGTCGCCCGCAAGGTGGCCCGCGGGCTGGCCGAGGGGCACCGCGAGCCGGTCCGGATCACCGCCGAGAATCTCGTCGAGTACCTCAGCCGGCCGCGGTTCTTCGACGAGGTCGCCGAGCGGACGACGCGTCCGGGCGTGGCCACCGGACTGGCCTGGACGCCGACCGGTGGCGACGTGCTGTTCGTGGAAGTCACGATGATGCCGAGCGGTGAGGAGCGGCTCATCCTCACCGGGATGCTGGGCGACGTCATGCGCGAGAGCGCGCAGGCGGCGGTGTCGTACGTGCGATCCAACGCCGAGGCCCTCGACATCGATCCCAAGCTCTTCGAGGGCAAGACCATCCACGTGCACGTGCCGGCCGGGGCCATTCCCAAAGATGGGCCTTCAGCCGGGGTGACCATCATGACGGCGCTGGCCTCGCTGGCCACCGGCCGTCCGGTGCGGAGCGAGGTGGCCATGACGGGTGAGATCACCCTGCGCGGCAAGGTGCTGCCCGTGGGTGGGATCAAGGAGAAGGTCCTGGCCGCCCATCGGGCCGGGATTCGCGCGGTGATCTTGCCGCGCCGAAACGAGCGGGACCTCGAGGACGTGCCGGAGGAGCTGCGCCGCCAGCTGTCCTTCACCCTCGTGGACGACGCCGAGGAGGTGCTGCGCCGGGCCCTCCTGCCTGTCGCCAGCGGGGTAGTGCCGGCCAGCTAGGCCTCTGCAGAGGGGCAGGGGACAGTCATGGAACGGCGGCGGTTCGGTCCCGGCAAGCGCGAGGTCTCGGTCGTCGGGCAGGGCACCTGGTACCTGGAGCGGGGCAACCGCGCCCGGGCCATCGCCACGCTGCGCCAGGGTCTCGATCTCGGCATGACCCACATCGACACCGCGGAGATGTACGGATCGGGTGTCGCCGAGGAGATGGTCGCCGAGGCCATCGCCGGCCGCCGCGACGCGGCCTTCCTGGTATCCAAGGTGCTCCCCCCCAACGCCTCCCGGACGGGAACGCTGGCGGCCTGCGAGCGGTCGCTGGCGCGCCTGCGCACCGACCGGCTGGATGTCTATCTGCTGCACTGGCGTGGCCAGCACCCCCTGGCCGACACGATCGGTGCCTTCGCGCAGCTGCAGCGGGAGGGCAAGATCCTCGCGTGGGGAGTGAGCAACTTCGACGTGGCCGACCTCGAGGAGGCCCGGCAGATCGCCGGCGATGGCAGCTTCGTGTGCAACCAGGTGCTCTACCACCTGCACGAACGCGCGATCGAGCACGCGGTCCTTCCATGGTGTGAGGCGCACGGCGTGGCCGTGGTCGCCTACAGCCCGTTCGGCCACGACCGCTTTCCCGGGCCGCGCACGACCGGGGGTCGGGTGCTGCAGCGGATCGCCGCCGCGCACGGGGCCACGGCGCGCCAGGTCGCGCTCCGTTTCCTGGCCCGGCGGGCGTCACTCTTCACCATTCCCAAGGCGTCCCGGCCCGACCACGCCGTCGAGAATGCGGGGGCCGGCGACCTCCCGCTGACCGATGCCGAGCTCGTGCAGATCGACGAGGCTTTTCCTCTCGGCCCCCGGCCCCGGGAGCTGCCGATGCTGTGAAGCCGACCTGCTATTCAGGGAAGGAGGCGCCGTGCGACTCACGAAGAAAGTGTCCAGGCTGATCGCCCACGAGCGCGTGTGTCGGGTGGCGACGGCGGGGGCCACCGGCGCTCCGCACGTCGTCCCCGTGTGCCATGTCCTGGCCGGCGACAAGATCTACTTCGGCTCCGGCGACGATGGTCGCAAGGTCGCCAACCTCCGGGAGAATCCGCGGATCGCGCTCACCGTGGATCTGTACTCCGAGGACTGGTCCCACCTGAAAGGGGTGATGGTCCTGGGCACCGCGACCCTGATCGCCCGCGGTCCCCGCTTCAAGACGGCGCGCGCCCGTCTCTACGCGAAATACCCCCAGTACGCGCGAGAGGCGGCTCTGGCCACCTCCGATTCTGTGATCGTCGAGGTGACGCCGACGCGGGTGTTCACCTGGGGTCTGGAGTAAGGCGGTGCCCGCCGAGCCCGCGACTCTGGCCGCAGTGATGGACGACCTCGGCCGGCGAGGGTTCACCGAGCACTTCCAGGTGGTCGAGCGTCGACTCCGGGCCGTAGGCAAACAGGAGACCTTCTCCCCGGATCGGGTCACGGTGGCCGAGTATCATCGCTTCGAAGGCATCTCGGACCCCGATGACATGGCGATCCTGTACGGGATCGAGACCTGGAACGGAATCCGGGGGACCCTGACCGACGCGTTCGGCTGCTACGCCGACCCGCGGGTCGGCGAGTTCATGAGGCACGTCGCGGTGTCCCGTTCTGGATGAGGGCGTGCAGGCGGGGGGCGGTCACCGGGGTGGTGGTGACGCAAACCCCGAAGGGGGCCAGGGCGTCGTCGATGGCGTTGGCGATCGCCGGTGGCGGCGAGATCGCGCCCCCCTCGCCCAGCCCCTTGGCCCCCAGCGGGTTCCGCGGTGACGGGTACTCCAGGTGGACCGTCTCGATGAGGGGCAGATCCGTCGCCACCGGGATCGCGTAGTCCATGAAGCTGCCGGTCAGGAGCTGACCCTGTCCGTCGTAGACCATCTCCTCCCACAGCGCGCCGCCCACACCCTGGGCGACTCCACCGTGGACCTGGCCGTCGACGATGATCGGGTTGATCACCCTGCCGCAGTCGTGGGCCACGACGTACCGCAGCAAGCGGACCCGGCCCGTGTCCGGATCGACCTCGACCTGGGCCACGTGGACGGCGCTCGCCCACGTGACGGTGGGGACGTGATGGTACGCGCTGGCTTCGAAGTCGGGCGGCGCCACGCCGGGGCGGGCAAAGGTCGGCAAGGAGGCCTGGATCACACGGCTGAGCGGGACGGCGGTCTGCGGAGCCCCGCGCACACCGACCGACCCGTCCTCGACCTCGATGTCCGTGGGGGCCGCCTCCAGCAGCGTGGCCGCCGCGCGCACGAGCTTGTCGCGTACCTGGCGGCAGGCGTCGGCGATCGAACTGCCCGCGGTCACGGCGCTGCGGCTGGCGAACGTGCCGACGCCGAACGGAACGGCCGCCGTGTCGCCGCCGATGACTGTAATCCACTCCAGCGGCACCCCCAGGGCATCGGCGGCGACCTGGGCGAACGACGTCTCGTGACCCTGGCCGGAATTGACCGCGCCGGTGGCCACGGTGACTCGCCCGGTGAGATCCAGCTTCACCGTGGCCCCTTCGTAGGGCCCGATGGCCGTGCCCTCGACGTAGCCCGAGATGCCGATGCCCCGGTAGATGCCCTGCTCACGCAGCCGCCGCTGCCCGCTGCGGAACTCATCGTAGCCGGCGGCCTTGAGCGCCGCCTCCAGGGCGCCGCGGAAATCGCCGCTGTCGTACACGAGCGAGTTGCCGTCCCGATAGGGCATCCCCAGATCCCAGGGCAGCTCGTCGGCCCTGAGGTAGTTGCGCCGTCGCAGCTCGGCGGGGTCCATTCCCAGCTTGCGGGCCAGGCAATCGACGATGCGATCCATGGCGAAGACCGTCTCGGGCCGGCCGGCCCCGCGGTAGGGCGCGTTGGGCGTCTTGTTGGTGACGACGCCCTGGAACTCGACCTGCATGTTGCGGAGGCGGTGCGGGCCGATCAGGTGGGCCACCGTGTTGTAGGGCAGGACGATACCCCAGGAGTTGTAGGCGCCGAAGTCGAGCCAGATGCGGTCGCGGACGGCCAGCAGCGTCCCGTCGCGCGTCGCCGCCAGCGCGATCTCGTGGACCTGGTCGCGGGCGTGGGCCGCCCCCATCATGTGCTCGCGACGGCTCTCGATCCACTTCACCGGGCGGCCGAGGGCCATGGCAGCCAGGGGAATCAGGAGGTCCTCGGGGTAGCCGGCCGCCTTGGTGCCGAACCCGCCGCCGAGGTCGGGCGCGATGACGCGGATCTTGTGATGCGGCATGTTCAGGATGGTGGCCAGGCCCTGCTGGACGAAGTGGGAAACCTGGGTGCTGTTCCAGGTGGTGAGGGTGCCGTCGCGGCGGTCCCATTGCGCGATCACGCCGCGCGTCTCGACCGGCATGCCCACGTACCGCTGGGTGACGAACGTCTCGCTCACCATCACGTCGGCCCGGGCGAAGGCGGTGTCGGCATCGCCGATGGCATGTTTGAAGGCGACGGCGACGTTGGTCCCCCACTCGGGATGGATCAGCGGAGCGCCCGGCTGGGCCGCCGCCCCCATGTCCACGGCCGCGGGCAGGGGCTCCCAGTCCACGGCAACCCGCTCGGCAGCGTCCTCGGCCAGGGCCGGGCTCGTGGCCACGACCATGGCCACGATCTCGCCGACGTGGCGTGCGCGGTCGCGACAGAGCGGGTACTGCGGCGCCTGACGAAGCTCGAACGCGATCGCGGCGGCCAGGCCCGGCGGCGGCGCCCCGAAGAGGGGCAGGGGCGCCATCCCGCGCTCGAGCGTGGCGAACGTGAACACGGCGGCCACGCCGGGCATGCGGGCGGCGTCCTCGGTGCGGATTGCACGAATCCGGGCGTGGGCGTGGGGGGAGCGCACGAACGCGACCTGGAGCAGGCCGGGTAGCGTGATGTCGTCTACGAAGCGCCCCTCGCCACGGAGGAGCCGGGGATCCTCGCGCCGGCGGACGGCGGCCCCGAAGTACCTGGCACCCATCAGAGGGCTGCGGCCGCTGCTACTTCTTGTTGCGCACGGGAAGCAGCCAGTCGAGCCAGGGCGCGGCGGCGCTGATGAACAGGCCGGGAATCGCCACCGCGGTGATGATCCCCAGGATAGTCAGGAACAGGAGCGAGATCGCCGTGCTCAGGAGGCCAAGAAGGGTCTCCATATGCTATTCCACCTCGAGGACCATCTCGATCTCGACAGGGATGCCCACGGGGAGCTCGGCCATGCCGACGGCGGAGCGCGCGTGCCGGCCGGCCTCGCCGAACACCTCGACCATCAGGTCGGAAAAGCCGTTGATGACCTTGGGCTGCTCGTTGAATCCCTCGGCAGAGGCGACCATGCCGAGGACCTTCACCACCCGCTTGACCCGGTCCAGGCTGCCCAGCGTCGCCCGTGTCGTGGCCAGAAGATTCAGTCCGACCTCGCGCGCGACCTTGTAGCCCTGCTCGACGGACAGCTCACGGCCGAGCTTGCCACGGGCCGAGGGCTTGCCGTCGGTGCGCAGGGGCCCGTGACCGGAGACGAAGAGCAGGTTGCCGACGCGCACCGCGCCGACGTAGTTCGCCATCGGTGTGCCCGGCGGGGGTAGCGTGAGGTTCAGCTCCTTGAGTCGGGCTTCGGCGCCCATAGCCGCGTGTCCCTCCCTCGAACAAGAAGTGATGAAAAGTGCGCGGTCATCGTGGCACAGTGTCGGGGTGTCCGTCAAACCGCGCCCGGTTGTCCCCGTGCCGGCCGCCTCGCTGGTCCTCCTGCGCGACCGCGTCGAGGGTGGGGTCGAGACCCTGTTGATCCAGCGCCACCATGGCAGCCGGTTCGCCCCCGGCGATTTCGTGTTCCCGGGGGGCAAGATCGAGGCCGACGACACCCCGTCCGATGCCGAGGCCTGGTGTACCGGGCTCGAGGGCGCGTCGGCGGCCAGCACGCTGGGGCTCGAGGATCCGCGCGCCGCGCTGGGCTACTGGGTCGGCGCCGTCCGCGAGGCGTTCGAGGAGGTCGGCGTCCTGCTGGCCTACGGCGCCGGCGGCGGCCCGGCGGCCCTGGAGCGCGCGCGACTGCTCGATCACCGTCAGGCCTGCCAGCGCGATCACCGGGCCTTCTGGCAGCTCCTGCGCGGCGAGGGCCTGAAGCTGGCCACGGACCAGCTCGTCTACTTCGCCCACTGGATCACCCCGGAGGAGCGACCCCTTCGGTACGACACGCGGTTCTTCGCGGCCCCGATGCCGCCGGCGCAGGACGCGGAGGCCGACGAGCAGGAGATCATCGGCGTGCGCTGGCTCACGCCCGCCGACGCGCTGCAGGCGCGGGCCCGGGGCGAGATCTCGCTCCGCCTGCCGACGATGAAGAACCTGGCGTTTTTCGAAGGCGCTGGTTCCACCGCCGAAGCCCTGGACCGGCTCGGCGGGCTGCGGGTGGCCCCGATCCGTCCCCGCATGGTGACGGCCGAGGGCAAGCCGCGAACGCTGCTCCCCGGCGATCCCGGTTACTACTAGGGCTGGGCGTGCCGGCGCGTCTCGCCGTCGGCGACCCACTGCGTGATCCGCCCGGCCACGGCGTCGCGCACGCGGCGAAACACCTGCAACCGCTCCTCCTCCGTCCCCGTGGCCTGCGACGGATCGGGAAAGCTCCAGTGTAGCCGGCTCGTGCGCTGCGGGAAGATCGGGCACCGTTCGTTGGCGCTGTCGCACACGGTGATCACGCAGTCCCACCGCTGATCGCCGAGCTGGTCGAGCGTCTTCGAGGTGTGGCCGCCCAGCTCGATGCCCAGCTCGGCCATGGCTCTCTTCGCCAGCGGGTGGACGCGCGTCGCTTCCGTGCCTGCGCTGGCCACCTCGAACCGATCTCCGTAGCGGGCGCGCAAGAAACCCTCCGCCATCTGGCTCCGCGCCGAGTTGTGCGTGCAGAGAAACAGGATACGCGGCTTGTTCACGCCAACCCTCCCGTGTAGTCTCAGCCGGCGATTCCCGAAGTGTAGACGACGAGCGGAGGTCCCGGCTGGCCGAGAATATTACGATCGGGCTACGATTGACGCTGGCCCGGCGGGTGATCGCCGAGACGGTGGGCACGGCCATGCTGCTGGCCGCCGTCGTGGGCTCCGGGATCATGGGCGAGCGGCTGGCCGGAGGCAGCGTGGGCCTGGCCCTCCTGGCGAACACGATCGCCACCGGCGCGGCCCTCCTGGCCCTGATCCTCACCTTCGGGCCGATCTCGGGCGCGCACTTCAACCCGGCGGTGACGCTGGCCGAGGCCAGCCAGGGCGGTCTGCCGTGGGGTGAGGTTCCCTTCTACGTCGCGGGCCAGGTGGCGGGGGCCTTCGCCGGTGTCGCCGCCGCCCACCTGATGTTCGAGGCCCCGCTGTTCTTCGCGTCTCGGCATGCCCGCGCGGGGATTGCTCAGGCGTTCAGCGAGTTCGTGGCAACCTTCGGGCTACTGATGGTCATTCGGGGCTGCGCGCGGGTACGAGTGACCGCAGTCCCGGCAGCCGTGGCCGCCTACATCACGGCCGCCTACTGGTTCACCGCCTCCACCTCGTTCGCGAACCCTGCCGTCACCCTGGCTCGCTCGGCCAGCGACACCTTCGCGGGGATTCGGCCCGCCGACGCTCCGGCGTTCATCGCGGCGCAGCTGCTGGGGGCCGGGTGCGCCACAATGCTGTTCCGCTGGCTCATCCCGGGCGGGGGAGCGCGCCGCGGCGGCGCCTGAGGCCGACTCCGGGCGTCAGGCCCGCACGCGCGCGATGATCTTCTTCGAGATGGCGGCGGCCTCGGCCCGCGGCCGCTGCCAGACGTTGCGGCCGACGGCGACGCCGGCGCCGCCCGCCTGCATGACCCCGTCGACGACGGCCAGAAAATCCTCAGGGCGATCGGTGAGCACGCCGCCGGAGAGGACCACCCGGGTCTGCTGCGCCGCCTGGCACACCCAGCGGAAGGAATCCACGCTACCCGTCCACTTGACCTTGGCGATGTCCGCGCCCAGCTCGTAGGCGATGCGCGCGGCATAGGCGACGATGGCGGGCTCGGTGTCGGAGGCGACGGCGCGGCCTCGCGGGTAGACCCAGGCCACGGTGGGCACGCCCAGGGACCGCGCCTCCCGGACGACCTCGGCGAACTCCGCCAGCATCCGGCCCTCGTGCTCGGAGCCGGCGTAGATCGTGTAGCCGACGGCGACCGCCCGCAGTTCCTTGACGGCGTAGTCCACCGGACAGAGCAGGGGCGAGTACGGCTCGCCCTTGGCCAGGCCGGCCTTGCCGTTGAGCTTGATCAGGCGCGGCACCTCGGGACAGACGTCGCGGGCGTGCAGGGCCGTGCCCTGCTGGAAGACCACGGCCGTGTAGTCGTGGTCACGGGCCAGCTCCAGCACGAAGCGGGGCGCCAGCGCGTCCGGGTTCCCGCGGAAGTCGTCGGGGCCGTGCTCGAGCCCCTGGTCGTAGGCCAGGAAGGCGAAGCGCCCCCGTCCGTCGCGATCGATCGTGTTCAGATGCACGGCTGTCCTCCTAGCGCTTGCCGACGAGGGGACTGAAGCGCGCGAGGAACTCGGGCTCGCTCAGCTTCCCGGCCCGGGCCAGCGCGGCCAGTGTCTGCGGGTCTTCGAGGTCTTCCGGCTTGAGCCGGATCATGTAGGCGTCCAGCGTCTGGTACATCTCGGACTCCACATCGACGTAACGGACGCGGATCCGGCCGGTGCGCGGGTCGATCATGAGCCCGAAGGGAATGGGCACCAGCCGGCCGGCCTGAATGGTGACCATGGCGTTGCTGCCGCCCTCCAGCAGAAAGCGGGTGGCCCAGTACCCGAGGCTCCGGCAGTACTGGATGTCGTGGGCGCCCGGTGGCGCGCAGCGCAGCTCGTACCCGAGGTCCTTGTCCACGATCGTCACCTCGATGCCGCGGGACTTGAGACTCGCCGCCACGCGCTCTTTGAGCATCCGGCCCAGCTCGAGCTCGGTCAGGCGCACGTTGCCGTACTGATCGCGCTCGACGGGGCCCAGCGTCGCGGGGTCGAGCTTCTCGGCCAGCCCTTCGCTCAGGATGGCCACGCCGTGCTCGCGCCCGTGCATCCGGCGCTTGATGATCGCCCCCTCCAGCACGTCGGCGAGCCGGTCCAGGCTGATGCGCGGCTCGGGGAACTCCTCGGCGATCACGGTCAGCGTCGCGGCGGCGGCGCCCCCGATGCCGAGGGCGAGGTGTCCGGCGTGGCGGCCCATCACGGTGACGAAGAACCACCGTTCCGTGGTCACCGCGTCCTGCATCAGGTTGCGCACCAGCTCCTTGCCCAGGTTGCAGGCGGTGGTGAAGCCGAAGGTCACGATGTCGCTGGGCAGGGGCAGGTCGTTGTCGATGGTCTTGGGAACGTGAGCCACGGTGAGTCCCGGCATGGTCTTGGCCAGGCGGGATGCGGCATAGGCCGTGTCGTCGCCGCCGATCGTGATGAGGTGATCGACGCTCAGTCGCTTGAGGGTGTCCGCGACCTGGGTCACGCCTTCCGGGGTACGGGTCGGGTTGACCCGTGACGTTCTCAAGATCGAGCCGCCCTCGAAGTGGATGCGGGACAGGTCGTTGATGCCGAGCTCGACGACATGCTCGGTATCACCCTGGGCCAGCCACCGGAAGCCGTCGTAGCAGCCGAGCACGCGGAGCCCGTGGTTGCGGGCCTCGATGGTCGCCGCGGCGATGACGGCATTGATGCCGGGCGCCGGTCCGCCGCCCACGAGGATGGCCAGCGTCTTGTCTGCACTCATGCGGGTTCCCACACCTTCACGATCTATCGTACGGGATGCGTCAACGCCGGCGTGAATATTACTTCGCCCGGGAAGCTGCCGCCGCTGCCTTGACAAGGGCCCCCGTGGTGTCGAAAGCTGGCGCATCTTGCTCAGCCCGAGCAGGCGCGGTGTGGCGGCCCGGCGCTTGGTTCGCCGGTTCGGTGCGATCCTGGCGATGGTGCTTGTCGCTGCGACTCCCGGCTGGGCCCAGCGTGAGCACTTTCAGCTCAAGGTCGGCGCCGGGTACGATAAGGGCGACTTCGGCACGTCGGCGACGACCACGCAGACCGCCTACGCGCCCGTCACGCTGCGGTACCTCGGTGAGCGCTTCGACGTAGGCGTGACCGGCTCGTTCATCTATCTCGATTCGCCCGAGGACGTCACGATCGTGGACGGCCGACCGACCATCACCGGACAGCCGACCGGGCAGGACCAGGTGGCCGGGATCGGCGATACGGTCATCAGAGCCCGGTACTTCCTGCTGGACGACCCCGGCCCCGGCTCGTACTACGGCGGTCTCGCTCCGTTCATCAAGCTCAAGCTGCCGACCGGCGACGAAGACCGTGGGTTGGGGACCGGCGAGTATGATGTCGGCGTCGGCCTGGAGTTCGACAAGCAACTCGGCGATGTCATCTTCATCTTCGGGGACATCAGCTACACCTTCATGGGGGACCCGCCCGATCAGAACTTCCGCGATCGTCCGGGCGCGAGTCTGGGTCTCGGCGCCCGTCTGGGGACCCTCACGGCCAGCATGATGCTCGACTGGCGGCGCGCTCTGCTGTCGGGGGATGATGACCCGCTGGAGCTGCTCGTGGCGCTGGTGGTCAAGGCTTCGCCCACGACGACCATCGCGCCCTACGCGTTCTTCGGGTTGACCGACGGCAGCCCCGACTGGGGCCTCGGGTTCGAGGTCTCGTACCGGTTCGGGCGGTGGTAGCCATGGCGCCGGTTGCGTAGTACCCTCTGGTCCGAAGGGTGCCCCGAGATCCTCTGGTGGTCGTATGAAAGTCATGACACTCCGGGTCTTGATGGCTCTCCTGGTGGCCGGCGCCATCGCTCCGGCGTCCGCCCTCGAGCCGACTCCCTTTCAAGTGATTCCTCCCGTGCTGACCAGACCTCCCGTCGCCGCCCGCGAACCGGTCGTCCCCCGCGAGCCGCAAGAGACCGAGCTCATCGAGGGCGACCCGGAGCGGAAGAAGAATCGTGCCCGGCGGTTAGAGTGGCTCCAGTGGCTTCCCGACTACGAGCGCGTCGATCGCAGCCTGGTGGAGCGACCTGAAGGCGTGGAGCAGTTCGAGCCAATTGAGCCCGCAGCAGGAGTCCGGGGGGCGGGTACCGTCGAGCGCCCGGCGAGGGGCGGGCGGCCAGAAACGATTGAGCGCCTGAGAACGATCGTACGGCCGGAGAGGATCGGGCGACGGGACCGTATCGAAAGAGTGCACCGCAGCGGCCGCCGCTGAGAGTCGCCCCCGGAGGGCCGGCGTTGCCGGGGCCACGGGCGGCGACTATACTGAGTGATCACCGTCACAGGGCCGGCTCACGCACCCGGAAAGGAGTAGGGTGATGACCGCTCAGCCCGACGTCAACCCCGCCGTTCCCGTCCTCCCCGGCACCGACACCGTCCGGCTGTACCAGGAGGGCATCGTGGCCGGCGTCCTGGGCGCCGCCACCGTCGCCCTCTGGTTCTTCGTGATCGACACGATCCAGGGACGTCCCCTCTACACGCCCACGGTCCTGGGCACCGCCCTCTTCAGCCGCGGCGCTGGCCTGGCGCCGCTGGAGAGCGTGCCCGTCTCCCTGGAGATGGTCCTGATGTTCACCTGGGTCCACGGCCTGGCCTTCGCCGCCCTGGGTGGGATCGTGTCCCGACTGCTGGGCATGGTCGAGCGCAACCCCAGCGTCGGCTTCGGCATTCTCCTGCTGTTCGTGATCTTCGAGTTCGGGTTCACGGTGACGGCCATGCTCTTCGCCGCGCCCATTCTGAGAGTGTTGACGTGGCCGGCGGTGCTGGTGGCGAACTTGTTGGCCGCCGCCGTCATGGCTGGCTACTTCCGGTTGCGGCACCCGCGCCTGCGCGTCAGTCCTTAATCCACGCGCAGCACGATCTTGCCGAACTGCTGGCTCTCGGCCAGGCGCTGCTGGGCGGCGGCGCCGTCCTTCAGCGCTGCCACCTCGTCGATGATGGGCCGGAGGCGGCCCGCGAAGAAGAGCCGCATCACGTCGTGAAACTCCCTCCGGTTGGCCATCGTGGAGCCGAGGATGTGCAGCTGGTTCCAGAAGACGACGCGGATGTCGGTTTCCCCGATGGGCCCGCTGGTGGCCCCGCAGGTGACGAGGCGCCCGCCCCGGCGCAGCGCGCGCAGTGACTGCTTCCAGGTGGCGGCCCCGACGTTCTCGATGACGACGTCCACGCCGCGTCGCCCGGTTCGCTCGCGCACCACCTTCGCCCAGTCCTCCTTCGCGTAGTTGATGCCGACGTCGGCGCCGAGCTGGCGGGCGCGCTCCAGCTTGGCGTCGCTGGACGAGGTGACCCAGACGCGCGCCCCGCATAGCTTGGCGATGGGCACCGCCGCCGAGGACACGCCGCCGCCCACGCCCAGGATGAGCACGTCCTGGCCCAGCCGCACCTGGCCCTGGGTGACGACCATCCGCCAGGCCGTCATGTTGGTGAGCACGAACGCGGCGGCATCTTCGTAGGCGATGTGGCCGGGCAGGGGCAGCGCGCTGGCGGCGGGCGCCTTCACGTACTCGGCCAGGCCCCCGGGGACGTGCTCGCCGATGATCCCGTAGCGGACGCACAGGCAATCCTCGCCCTGCTGACAGAACTCGCACTGACCGCAGGCGAGGCTGGGATTGAGCACCACCCGGTCGCCCACCCGGACGCCGTGGACGTCGGGACCGAGCGCGGCCACGTCCCCGGCGATGTCGCAGCCGGTCCAGAACGGCAGCGGGGTCTTGAGCGCGGGAATTCCCTCGCGCACGAAGATGTCCAGGTGGTTGAGCGCGCAGGCCCGAACCCGGATCACGATCTCGCCCGGCCCGGCCACGGGGTCGGGGACGTCGCGGAGCGCGAGCTGGTCGGGTCCGCCGAACTGCGTGAAGGCCAGGGCCTTCACGCCGTGCGGCCCTGGCCGGGCTCCCGCGCGTTCACGAGCACGGCCATGTTGCCGTAGGGATGCTTGTTCTCGTGCATGAGCTGGTGACACTGCGGGAGATCGTCGAAGCCGTAGGTCCGGCTCAGGGCCGGATCGATCTGGCCGGCGGCGACGAGGCGGGTGACGGCCGCGGCCTGCTCGTCGTTCGACAGGTGGCTGCCCTGGAAGCGCTTCTGGCGCATCCAGTGGTAGCGCAGGTCCATCGTCACGTTGTAGCCGGTTGTGCCCGCGCAGATGACGATCATGCCGCCGGTGGCGCACACGAAGCCGGAGGTGGGCAGCGTGGCTTCGCCGGGGTGCTCGAAGACGATCCGGGGGCTGACCCGCTCACCGAGCGCGTCCCAGATGGCCTTGCCGAAGGCCCGCGCACCCTTGGCCCACTCACCGTACGCGTTGCCGTCCTTGGTGTCGGGCAGCGGACCCCAGTGGCGGAAGTCGGAGCGGTTGATGACGCCCACGGCGCCGTGCGCCAGGCAGAACTTGCGCTTGGCCTCGTCGGAGACGACGGCGATGGCCCGACCCCCCCGGGCCCGGGTGATCTCCAGCGCCATGCTGCCCAGCCCGCCGGCGGCGCCCCAGACGAGGACGACATCGCCGGGCTCGACGATGTGCGGTGGCCAGCCCATCAGCATCCGCCACGCGGTGGAGGCGCAGAGCAGGAAGCAGCCCGCGGCTTCCCAGGTCAGGCGCGGGGGCTTGGGCACGCACTGGTGGGCCTGGGCCCGGGCGAACTGGCAGTAGGAGCCGTAGTTCGTCTGATAGCCCCAGATGCGGGTGCTCTCGGCCAGCATCGGATCTTTGCCGGCGCGCACCCAGGGGTCGTCCGGCCGCCACCAGCCGCTGTGCACGATGATCTCGTCGCCCACCTTCACCTGGCTCACCTCGGGGCCGACTGCCCACACGATGCCCGAGCAGTCGCTGCCGCCGGCATGAAAGTCCTCGGGCTCGCCCAGGCGCTGGCGTTCGGCGATCACGTCGAGCGGCGCCCCCAGGGCCGCCCACACATTGTTGTAGTTGATCCCCGAGGCCATCACGTAGATCAGCACCTCGCCGGGGCCGAGCGCCGGCGTGGGAATGATCTCGCGCCGCCAGGCATCGCGAGGCTCGCCGAAGCGGTTCTGGCGCACCACGTAGGCATGCATCCGGGCCGGCACCTGGCCCAGCGGCGGCCGCTCTCCGAGATCGTACACATCCTTCATGGGGTCCCCCGTTGACGCTGGCGTCAGCCGTTGAACTGCTGGACCACGCGGGCCAGGCGCGGGTCATCGAGCCCGGGCGGCTGAGGCTGGTAGAAGGCCGTTCGGTCGAGCAGCCCCGCGTAGCGCTCGGTGATCCGGGCCGCGATGGTATCCCAGGTCCCGGTCACCGCGTAGGTGTCGACCATCTCGTCCGTGATGAGCCGGGCCATGCCGGCCCAATCCCCCTCGACCGACTTGCGGTGCAGGTGCGCGGCGACGTCCTGCCAGCCGTGGGCGGCCAGCACCGGCTCGTAGGTGCGGGTGGAGGCGTAGAACGCGATCTGCTGGCGAACGGCCTCGCGCTGCGGCCGGCGCTCGCCCTCGGTGTCGCCGACGATGACGAAGCTCTGGGTGGCGTAGGTGAAGTCCCGACGCGCGCGGCCCGCCTTGCCCAATCCGGCGTCGACGGCGGGCTGCACGTGCTCGCGCAAGTACTTCGGGCTGTTGAACGGGTGCACGTGCAGCCCCTCGCACACCTCGCCGGCCACCCGGCACATGGCCGGGTTCACGGCGGCCAGATACACGGGGATCTGGGGATGCGCGATGGGGCCGGGGTTGAAGAACGGCGTCATGAGATCGAAGCGATAGAACTCGCCTTTGAAGTTCAGCTTCGTCCCGTTCTGCCAGCAGTCCCAGATGGCCCGCAGGGCCAGCACGATCTCGCGCATCTTGGCGGCCGGCGACTCGAACCGCACCGAGAACCGGCGCTCGTTGTGACCCTTCACCTGCGAGCCCAGGCCGAGGATGAAGCGCCCTCCCGAGGCCTTTTGTAGATCCCAGGCGGTGTGGGCCGTGAGCATCGGACTGCGGGGGAAGGCCACGGCGATGGCGGTGCCGAGCTTGAGCCGCGAGGTGGCGGTGGCGGCGACGGCCAGCGGCAGGAACGGATCGTGCTGGGTTTCGGAAGACCACAGGCAGTCGAAGCCCAGCGCCTCCACGCGCCGCGCGTAGTCAGGGATCGATCCCAGATCGTGGGTCAGCATGCCGACGTCGAGCTTCACGCGTGTCCTCCCTGGCTCAGTCGATCCGCGCTCGGCTGGTCAGCGCCCCGAGCACGGCCCGGGCCTCCCGGACCATGGCCTCCACCACCTCGGCGGCACCCGGGAGATCGTGGATCAGCCCGACGCTCTGGCCGGCGGGCATGGGAATGTGGGCGATGTCCTGATGTCGGGCGGCGGCCGCGAAGATGTCCTGGGCGACGTTGGTTTGTAGCAGCGCGGGCAGGACCGGCGCGCCCGAGGCGTCGTACTCCGTGATGAAGGCGTTCCGCAGGTAGCGGGCCCAGAGCCCGCTCACGCTGTCGGACACCACGGTCGTCTCGCTGCCCGCCTCGAGCATGGCCTTCTTGCGGTACTCCGCGGCCGTCGACTCGCGGGTGGCCGCGAAGCGGGTGCCCAGGAGCACCCCGCTGGCCCCGAGCGCCAGGGCCGCCGCGAGCCCCCGACCGTCGGCGATGCCGCCGGCGGCCACCACCGGCACGCGCACGGCGTCGACGACCTGCGGCACGAGGACCATGATGCCCACGCTCGAGTCCTCCGCGCGCGGCGGCTTCGTCCCGATGGAGCGGTGACCGCCGGCCTCGCCCCCCTGGGCGACGACGGCATCGACGCCGTCCGTGACGGCCCGCCGCGCGTCGTCCACCGTGGCCACCATGGCCACGACCCGGATGCCGCGCTCGTGGCAGCGCCGCACCATCACCGGGCCCAGCGTGCCCAGGGCCGAGCTGAACACGGGCGGACGCTCCTCGAGAACGATCTCGAACCCCGCGTCGATGACGTCGGGCACCGGTGCCGGGCGGGCCAGCGTCGGGGGCAGGCCCAGCCGCTGACGAAACCGGTTGAGCACGCTCTGAACGGCCCGCACCGTGTCCTCGGAGAGCATCGCCGGGTCCGCCGGCGGCCGCAGGTGCTCGTGCAGCCACAGATTCACGCCGAACGGCCGGTCGGTGAGCGCGCGCACCTGTCGGATCCGCGTGCGCAGCTCCTCGGGCGCCAGGCCGAGCCCGGCCAGGATGCCGAGGCCGCCGGCGCGGCACACCTCGGCCACGAGCTCGGGGCCCGCGACATTGCCCATGCCCGACTGCAGAATGGGATACTCGATGCCGAGCAGGTCGCACAGCGCCGTGCGGAGCTTCATGGCCGGCCCGCGGTCGCTACTGCACGCCGAAGAGGCGAGCCGCGTTGCCATAGGCGACCCCCTCGGCGACGTCGGGCCGGAGCTCCCCGAGCACCCGACGCGTCCAGCGCATCAGCCGGTCGAGCATGGCCGGCTCGAAGAGGCGCGGGGACCAGACGTCGACGCCCATCAGGAACCGCTGGGGGTGGCGCTCGATCAGGGCCTTCCAGCCGGGCTCGAGGGGACCGGTCTCCGAGGCCAGGCGCGGCGTGCGCAGGAAGTGCATCCCCGAGAGGTCGATCCGGAGATTGGGGTTGCGGGCCAGCAGGCCCTCGAGCCGGTCGGGCGCGCTCTCACCGGCGTGGGCCAGGACGATGATGGCTTCGGGCGCGGCCTTGAGGGCGCGCTCGAGCGCCGCGGTGGCCCGGTCGTCCAGCTCCTGATGGATGACGACCGGGACCTTGCGGCGGGCGGCGACGGCGAGGACGCTGACGAAGGCCGACTCGGACGGATCGCGGTTGATCTTCCGGGAAACCTGGCGCACGTGCACCTCGCCGATCGCCCGGGCCACGCCCCGGGCGAGCTCGGCGTCGACGCGGGCCGCGGCGCCTTCGCTCTGGGGATCGGGCAGAGGCAGGCTGACGATCACGCGGTCGGGATACTTCTTGGCGGCGGCCGCGAGCAGCGCGGGGTCGTTCTTCTGGATGCCGCCCACGCCCAGGAGCACCACCTTGCTGACGTTGTGCCGCTTCATGGCCGCCACGTAGGCGTCGATGGCCCGCGCGTCGGGGATGTGGGAATGGGCGTCGATCAGCGGCCCGGTATAATCTGCCGCGCCAGCGCCAACGGGCGCGGCCAGCAGCAGCGTTACCATGCTGATCGCCCAGAGCCGTCGCACCTAGATCACCCCCTCCCGCCGCAGTCCCTCCAGCTCGGCGTCATCGATGCCGAGCGCGCCATAGACCTCGTGATTGTGCGCCCCCAGCGCCGGGCCTGGCCAGCGGACGGCGGCGGGCGAGCTGCCGAGCCGGGGGGTGGGGGCGACCATGCGCACGCTGCCGACCTCGGGATCCGGCACGTCGAGGAGCATGCCCCGGGCCACCACGTGCGGATCTTTCGTGATGTCGGCGATGTCGTAGACGGGGCTGGCCGTGAGGTTGCTCGTCTCGAACAGGCGCTGCATCTCGTCCAGCGTGCGCTCGCCGATGGCGGCCGTCAACGTCGCGTCCACCAGATCGTTGTGGTGGACGCGGGAGTCGTTGGTGGCGAAGCGCGGGTCGCCCAGCAGGTGGCCCAGGCCCAGACCCGTGAACAGCGCCGCGGCCGAGTCCGGCGTCGACGCCGACAGCGCCACCCACTTGCCGTCGCGGGTGCGATAGGTGCCGCGGGGGCTGGCGTTGTCGGATCGGTTGCCCTGCCGCCGCCGCACGGTGCCGTCCTGGGCGAAGAGGGCGGCGTCGGGGCCGAGAACCGAGAGCAGGGGCTCGTAGAGCGAGATGTCGATGACCTGGCCGCGGCCCGAGTCCTGGTCGCGCCAGCGCAACGCGGCGAGGACGGCGGTGGCGCCGGACAGCGCGGCGACCATGTCGGCCATCGGGAACGACGGCAGCGTGGGCGGGCCGTCGGCGGGGCCGGTGGTAGCCGCGAACCCGCTCATGGCTTCCACCATCGTGCCAAACCCCGGCCGCTCGCGGTACGGGCCGTCCTGGCCCCAGCCCGAGATGCGGGCGAAGACGAGCCGGGGGTTGATCGAGGCCAGCGTGTCCCAGCCCAGGCCCCAGCGCTCGAAGGTGCCGGGCCGGAAGCTCTCCAGCAGCACGTCGGCCTCGGCCACCAGCCGCTTGAGCAGCCCCTGACCGCGTGCCGCGGCGAGGTTCAGCGTGATCGAGCGCTTGCCCCGCCCGTACACCTTCCACCAGAGTTGCCCGCGCTCCCGGAGCCAGGTGCGGAGGGGATCACCGCGCCGCGGGTCCTCGACCTTGATGACATCGGCGCCATGATCGGCCAGCACCGTCGCCAGCACGCCGCCGGCGATGAGGCGCGAGCAGTCCACGACCCGCACCCCCTGCAGGGCGCCGGTCATCGCGAGGCTTGCCGGAAGCGAGAGGCCAGGGCCTCCATGAGGCGGGCCAGGGCTTCCTTCTCCGTGCGCCCGGTCACGGTCACATCGTAGGCAACGGCGGCGGCGACCCAGTCGCCGGTCTCGTTCCGGTAGATCTCGACCTCGAACTGCACGGCCCGAAGCTTACCGCAGAACTGGGGTGTCGGCGCGGCGGGACGTCAGGCGGGTCGGACGACGTCGCCCACGCGGATGATGCCCTCACTGAGGATCTGGGCGCGGAGCCCGCCGCGGTGCAGGAGACCGTGCATCAACCGCGGCCGTCCCGTCAGGCCCTCGAGGTACTGGCAGGGCTCGCAGAGGCGGGTGCCTCGCATCTGCACCGCGCCCACCCAGAACGTCGCGCCGACCAGGTGGTTGAGGGGGACGCCGACGGTGGCGATGTTGCGCCGGGTCTCGGCCGGCGTGATCTTGATGCCCAGGCGCTCGCCGGCAGCGTTCTCCACGCCCTGCTCGAGGGCGTCGATGGTCTCCGTCTCGATCAGCGTCACCTCGCGCCCACCGACGCTCGGCCGGCCCGAGTAGTGCCCCCGGCCCAGGAAGTAGCGGTCGCCCTCCAGCCCACGGCCGGGCACGGCCCGGACCTGGGGGACGATGTCCAGGGGGGCACCGGCCTCACTCACGATGTGCAGCGAGACGACCTGACCCTGCCACATGGGCTGCATCATAATGTAGAATTCCGCCAGCATGGCGCGAACGCTGGCCACCCGCGACACCGGCCTGCCGCCCGCTTACTCCCAGGCTCTGGAGGCCCGCGCGCTCCGCCCGCTGTGGACGGTGCTCCACACGCTCCTGCCCCCGGAGCGCGCCAGCCGCGCCGTGCCCCATCACTGGCGCTGGCGTGACGTGCGGCCGATGCTGCTGGGCGCGGCGCAGCTCATCGGGATCGATCAGGCCGAGCGGCGCGTGCTGGTGCTCTGCAATCCCGGGCTGGGCGGGGAATACGCCATCACGCCGACGCTCTTCGCCGGGTTGCAGATTATCAATCCCGGCGAGACGGCGCCGAGCCACCAGCACACGCCCTCCGCCCTGCGCTTCATCGTCGAGGGCCGAGGCGCCTACACCACGGTCGAGGGCGTGAAGTGCGTGATGGAGCCGGGCGACCTCATCATCACTCCGGCCATGCGCTGGCACGACCACGGCCACGAGGGCAAGGAGCCGGTGGTGTGGCTGGACGGCCTCGACATTCCCCTGGTCCGGGCCTTCGACGCGAGCTGGGGCTCGCCGACGCGCCCGGCCACGGCCCCGGTGACGCCCACCGATTCTTCGTCCGACGAGTTCACCGTGGCGGGGCTGGTCCCCCGGACCTCGCGCTACCCGAACATCGGCTTTCCCCAGGTGCGCTGGCCCTGGCGGACCGTGCGTCAGGCGCTGGCCACGCTTGCCGCGAACGCGCCGCCCCGGGTGCCCGTCGTGCTCCGCTACGTGAATCCCACGACGGGGCTACCGCCGCTGCCCACCATGGGCGCCGAGGCCCAGTGGCTCCGGCCGGGCAGCCGGACCCGCACGGAGCGCCGGACGTCCAGCGCCGTCTATCACGTCGTCGAGGGCGAGGGCGAGAGCCGCATCGACAGTGCCGCGTTCGCGTGGGCCCCGGGGGACACGTTCGTGGCCCCCGCCTGCGCCTGGGTCGAGCATCGCTGCGCGTCGCGGACGACCCCGGCCTGTCTGGTCCAGTTCAACGACGAGCCCGCCGTTCGCGCGCTCGGGCTCTGGGACGAGGAGGTTCGCCCATGAGGCTGCCGGGAGTCGCGGCGACCACCGTCGCGCTGGCCGTCGTCGCCGGGGCCGGTCCCGGGGCCGCCCAGGAGATCAAGCTCAAGCTCTCGCACTTCGTGCCCCCGTCCCACAATCACCACGTGAGTGTCCTGGCGCCGTGGGTGGAGGAGGTGAAGAGGCGCACGAAGGGACGGGTGGAGATCACCATCTTTCCGGGCGCCACCCTGTGCAAGCCGCCCCAGCAGTACGAATGTGCGCGGGACGGGATCACCGACATTGCCTTCGGAGTGACGGGCTGGACGCCGGGGCGCTTCCCGCGCAGCTCGGTCGTCGAGCTGCCGTTCATGATGCGTACGGCCGCCACCGGCTCCCAGATGCTGGCCGATCTCTGGGACAAGTACCTCAAGGTCGAGTATGACGATGTCCACGTGCTGTACATGAACGTCCACCCGGCCGGCCACATCCATACCCATTCCAAGCCCATCCGGACCCTCGACGATTTTCGGGGCATGAAGATCCGGACGCCCACCGCCACCATCGGCGACCTGCTGGAGCTGCTGGGGGCGGCCAAGGTGGGCATGCCGGTCACCCAGATCTACGAGTCGATGTCCAACAAAGTCATCGACGGCTTCGTGGTGCCCTACGAGGTGTTCCCACCCCTCAAGTTCCAAGAGGTCTCGCGCTACCACACCGAGATCGGCATGTACACGACGGCCTTCGTCACCATGATGAACAAGCGCAAGTTCGAGTCGCTGCCGGCCGACGTGCGCCAGGTGCTGGTGGAGACGACGGCGCGGGAAAGCGGCTACTGGAAGTCGGTCGGTGCGCGGTGGGACCGCGCGGAGGCTCCCGGCCGCAAGGCGATCGTCGACCGCAAGAGCCAGATCTACGTGTTGCCCAAAGAGGAGCGCAAGCGCTGGCGCGAGGCCGTGCGGAGCCTGGACGACAAGTGGGTGGCCGACGCCGAGAAACGCGGCGTGCCGGGCAAGGAGCTGCTCAAGGCCGCCCGGGAGCTGGCCCTCAAGTACGGCGAGGCTGATTGAGCCTGCCCGGCCTCGAGCGAGCCAGCGTGCGCTGGGCCCGGTGGCTGGCGCTGGCCGGCGGCGGGCTCCTGCTGATTGCGGCCGTGCTCACGGTGGTGGATGCGGGGCTGCGCTACGGCCTGAGTCGCCCCATTCCGGGTACGTTCGAGCTCACCGAGCTGGTGCTGGCGGCGGTGATCTTCTTCGGGCTGCCTTACACGGGCCTGATCGACGGCCACGTCGCCGTGGACGTCCTGGCCGGCCGCCTGCCGCCGCGGGCCCGGCATGCCCTGCTGGCCGGAGCCGGGCTCGTGGTGGCCGCGCTGCTGGCGATCATCACCTGGGAGATGGGGCATCTGGCCGCCGAGATGGCCCGGACCGGCCGCACGACGCTGGTCAACCGCATCCCCGTCTTCCCCTTCATGTTGCCGGCGGTGCTGGCCTCGGGCCTGGCCGCTCTCTGCTCGCTCTTGCAGGCCGCGGGGGCGGCCGCTCGCGTCGCCCGCCCCGACCTGCCGCCTCCGCCCGCCCCCGGCGCGTGACGTGAGCGAGCTGGCCGTCGCGGCGCTCGGCTTCGCCGGGCTCCTGCTCTTGATGCTCGTGCGCGTCCCCATCGCCGCCTCGATGGCGATCATCGGCGTGTTCGGCACCGCCGCCATCGCCGGCTGGCCGGTCGCCCTGGCCACGCTTCGCCACGGCCCCTTCGAGCGCGCCTCGTCGTACACGCTAGTGGTCATCCCGCTGTTCGTCCTCATGGGCTACCTGGCCGCTGAGGCCGGGCTCAGCCAAAAGCTCTTCCGGGCCGCCAACGTCTGGCTGGGTCACTGGCGCGGCGGCCTGGCCATGGCCACCGTGGGCGCCAGCGCGGGCTTCGCCGCCATCTGCGGCTCGTCGGTGGCCACCGGGGCAGCCATGTGCACGGTGGCGCTGCCCGAGATGCGGCGCTACCGATACGCCGACAGCCTCTCCACTGGCTCCATCGCCGCCGGCGGCACGCTGGGCATCATGATCCCGCCCTCGATCATCTTCGTGATCTACGGCATCATGACCGAACAGTCGATCGGCAAGCTCCTGCTGGCCGGAATCCTCCCCGGGCTCGTCGAGACGCTGTTGTTCATCCTGGCCGTGGCCCTCGTGACCGCGCTCAGGCCGGCGCTGGCCGCGGCCGGGCCGGCCGCTTCCTGGCGGGAGCGACTGGCGGCCGTCCGCGACGTGTGGGAAGTGCTCGTGCTCTTCCTCATCGTCATCGGCGGCATCTACGTGGGCCTGGCCACGCCGGCGGAGTCGGCGGCCTTCGGCGCCGTCGGCGCGCTGGTGTTCGGGGTGGCCAAGCGGACCCTGGGCGGCCGCCGGCTCCTGAGCGCCCTCGACCAGACGATCCGTACGACGGCCATGGTCTTCTTCATCGTGATCGGGGCCGACCTCTTCGGCTACTTCATGACCCTGTCGCAGTTCCCGATGCGCCTGGCCGGCTGGTTCACCCAGATGCAGATGGCGCCGGTGGTGGTGCTGTGGTCCATCATCGTGACCTACATCGTTCTGGGGGCGCTCATGGACGAGCTGGCCATGATCTTGTTGACGGTCCCGATCTTCTTCCCGATCGTGAAGAGCCTGGGCTACGATCCCATCTGGTTCGGCGTCATCATCGTGGTGGTGGTGCAGATCGGGCTGATCGCCCCGCCGGTCGGCCTCAACGTCTTCGTCATCGGGGGCATGGCCCGCGATGTCCCCCTGACCGCGATCTACCGAGGCGTCATGCCGTTCCTGGCCATGCAGATCGTCCTGCTGGTGCTCCTCACGCTCTGGCCCCGAATGGCGCTGCTGCTGCCCGGCACGATGCGGTAGACGACGCCGAGCACGCCCGTGCGGTAATGTTGCTGCCCATGTCGCGCGAACGGGCTGGACCACTGCTCGCGCTGGGGGCGGCCGTGCTGTTCGGTCTCAGCGCCCCGGCCGCGAAGCTCCTGATCGCCGTCACCGACCCGTGGCTGCTCGCCGGACTCCTCTACCTGAGCTCGGGAATCGGCCTCGGTCTCTATCGCCTGACCTCCGTTGGCGGCACCCGAACCGCCAATGAGCCGGCCCTCACCCCGAGCGATATGCCCTGGCTCGCCGGCGCGATCCTTGCGGGCGGCGTGGTGGGGCCCCTGCTCCTGATGTTCGGACTGGCGGCCGGCTCGGCTGCCCAATCGGCGCTCTTGCTCAATCTCGAGGGCGTCTTCACCGCGCTGGTTGCCTGGGTCGTATTCCGTGAGCACGTGTCCGCTCGAATCGCCGTCGGAATGGCCGCCATCGCCGCCGGCGCCATGGCCCTCTCATGGCAATCGTCCAGTCCGGGTTCTCCAGGCTGGTCCGCCGCGCTCGTGGCGGGTGCCTGCCTGGCCTGGGCCATCGACAACAACCTGACCCGCAAGATCTCGGCCGGCGACCCCGTGCAGATCGCTGCGCTCAAAGGCGCCGTTGCGGGAGGCGTCAACACCCTGATCGCCCTCGGTCGGGGTGCCTCCTGGCCGACCTCGGGAGCCATCCTGGGTGCCAGTCTGGTAGGGCTGCTCGGCTACGGCGTCAGCCTGGCGCTGTTCATCCGCGCCTTACGGGCCCTGGGGACCGCGCGCACCGGGGCGTACTTCTCGACGGCGCCGTTCGTGGGTGCGGTGGCCGGCGTGGTCATTCTCGGCGAGTCGGTGACGGGTACCCTGGCCGTGGCCGGCGGGCTGATGGCCGTGGGCGTCTGGCTGCACCTCACGGAACGGCACGTGCACGAGCACGGGCACGAGCTACTCGAGCACGACCACCTGCACTGGCATGACGAGCATCATCAGCACGACCATGCCGCCGGCCAGGCTGGTCGGGAGCCGCACCGCCACTGGCACGTGCACGCTCCCCTTCGCCATCGCCATCCTCACTACCCGGATCTTCATCATCGTCACGAACACTGACCGCGTCGGCCTCTCCTTAGAAGCCCTTTCGCCTCATGCAACTACGATAGGCGGCCTGATACGTGGCGTTCTTGGCGCCTTCCGCCTCCATACCGTGGATTTGCGGATCGGACGACGCGATCACTCTGCCGGTCACGTTTGGAGAGCTCGTCGTCATGGCGCCGCCGCGCGCGCTGTCGGCCCGGAGGTGGTCGTTCCGGGTCGGTACGGCAGTTCCTGCTTTGACCGCTTGGGGTGCCAATTCGTTGCAGGCGGCGAAGTCGGCGGAAGTGGGGACCTGGCCGTCGACCGTCCGCGGGGCGGCGAGCGAGAGAAGGAGGATCAGGGCCAGGGCCATGCCGTACTCCTTTCGAAAGCCAGGATCGTGCATCTGGAACGGAAGACACTGGAGAGAAATACACCTGAGCTTGGCAAAGTCGATCAGGGTAATTTTGATATGCGGCGGCGCGGCTGATGCTATTGCTCTGCGAAGCTCGGCCGTGCACTCATCCGTCCATCTCTTCAAGTCCTCCTCTTGAAGGTGTAAGAGTCGGTCCTGAGTGAAGCCAAAGCTCGCCCGCCGCAGGATCTCAAACTTTTTCGCGACGAGCGTTCGTTGTGCCTCATTCAGAGGCGGACCCGATGCTCGCTTCGACTTGAGCGAACGAATCGTGAACATCTCACTCCTCCTGACCGATCACCCGGTTCTGAGGAAGGGCTCGGAAGTGAAGAAGATTCTCCGGACGCTCCCGAAGAAGCCGGTGTCCTCGGCCGCAACCTGATCGAGCTCGCCGAAGTCCAGCCACAAGCCCCGGCAGCGCGAGCACTTGTCCAGCTCGACACCCCGATAGGCCACGGGGATCAGCTCGCCGGCGCACTTCGGGCACCGTCCTCGGGCCACGGCGAGGATGCGCTGTCGTTCTTCGGCGGCCGCCTGGGCTTCCCCCTCGTTGAGGACGTCCCGTTGTCGCTGGAACTCGAGCCGCGCGAAGTACTCCTCTTCCTGTTGTGTCGGTTTCACCTGCATCGCCCCTTCCTTGCTACCGAAGAGAGGTTCCGCGAGGCCAAGCTCGCCCCGGTCAGGCGCCGGGCGGCTCCAGGGCGCGGCAAGGGCCGAGGACCGTCATGAGGACGATCCCTCGGCGCACCTCCCCCAGGCGGCTGCCGGCCGCCGGGGCTGTCGCCCCCATCGCGGTCGCTCGCCGGAGCGGAGTGTCGCGCGGGCGGGCGCCCACTCCGATCACCGGCGCCGTCGGCTTTTGCCCGGGAGCGGGAACGCTCGGCGCTTCAAGCTCGAGGTCCGGCGGTGCCTGGCCCGCGAGTCGTTTCTTGACTGCACGCATGAGGAGGCTGAACAGCGGAGCCAGCACGAGCGCGGCGAAGAGGAGAACCTGAGCCCGCGTCATCGTGGCCCTCTATTTCCTCGGGCTCGTGAGCGAGCCATCGGGGGCGCTCGCGATCGAATCCCGCATCGTCGTGTCGGCCTGCACATTCTTCATCCGGTAGTAGTCCATGATCCCGAGATGGCCTTGGCGGAAGGCCTCGGCCATCGCCCGTGGCACCTCGGCCTCGGCCTCGACCACGCGGGCCCGCATCTCCTGCTCGAGCGCGATGGCCATGGCGCGCCGCTCCTCCGCCTTGGCTTGCGCGATCTGCTTGTCGGCGTTCGCCTGGTCGATCTGGAGCTTGGCGCCGATGTTCTCGCCGACGTCGACGTCCGCGATATCGATCGACAAGATCTCGTAGGCGGTCCCCGCGTCGAGCCCCTTGGACAGCACGTGCTTGGAGATGTGATTCGGGTTCTCCAGCACGTCCTTGTGGGTGCTGGCCGAGCCGATCGTGCTGACGACCCCTTCTCCAATTCGAGCGATGACGGTCTCCTCGCCGGCGCCGCCCACGAGCCGGTCGAGATTCGTGCGGACCGTCACCCGACAGATGGCGTGGAGCTGGATGCCGTCCTTGGCCACCGCCGCGATGCGCGGGGTCTCGATCACCTTGGGGAGGACGGACATCTTCACCGCGGCCAGCACGTCGCGGCCAGCCAGGTCGATCGCCGCGGCTCGCTTGAACGGCATCGTGATATTCGCCTTGTCGGCCGAGATCATGGCGATCACCACGTTGACCACGTTGCCGCCGGCCAGGTAGTGCGCCTCGAGATCGTTGATCGGGACGTCCAGCCCTGCCTTCACCGCGCTGATGCGTGCGGTGACCACCGTTCCCGGCGGTACCCGCCGGAAGCGCATCCCGATCAGGCTAAAAAGCCCGACGTAGGCCCCCGACGCCCAGGCCGCGATCCAGAGCCGGACGGGGATGAGGTAAAGCACAAACGCCAGTACCGCGACCACCAGGACCAGGAGCGCGAAGCCCCCGAATACACTTGTCTGCATGCCAATCATCGCTCAGTCCTTTCCGCAAGCTGCCGCACGACGATCCGGTTGCCGTCCACCTTGACGACCGTGATCGGTTCTCCCGCCTCGATGAATTCACCGTCGGACACCACGTCCACTCGATCGCCCTCGAGGGTGGCGATGCCGGCCGGCCTCAGCGTGGACGCCGCCGTGCCGCGCTTGCCGAGCCACATGAGGTCGGCTTCGGGAGCGGAGGCGAACCCCTCGCGCGCGTCCAGCTCGGTCTCGAGGACGAGCCGGCGGCCGAAGGGCAGGCGCGGCAGGAAGCGCAGCATGACCAGCGAGGCCGCGATCGCCAGGAGCAGGGACCCCACGACTTGGCCGATCGCGCTGAGCACGACCGGCCACGTCGCCCCGGCACCGACGAGGCTCAGCCCGAGCCCCCCGAGCAACGCCCCGAGCCCCAGCGTTCCCGTGAGGCCGAAGCCTGGGGTGACGAAGATCTCGACCCCGAGGAGACCGAGCCCGAGCGCGACGAGGAGGATCTCCTCCCAGCCGGCCAGCCGCACGAGCCAGTGCCCCCAGAAGAAGAGTCCGAGGCTCAGGATGCCGAGCGCTCCCGGCAGGCCGAAGCCCGGGGTCCGCATCTCCAGGATGATCCCGAGGATGCCGATCGTTGTCAGGAGGGAGCTGACAATCGGGTGGGTCAGGAACCGTACCAGCGTCTCGGCCCAGGTCGGGGTAGCCCGGCGGACCTCCGCGCCGGCGAGGCCCAGGGACGCGAGGACGGCGTCGACAGTGTCCGCGCGAAAGTCGGCGAACCCGTGGGCGAGGGCTTCCTCGGTGGTGAGCGTCAGGAGCTTGCCCTTGGCGCTGAGCCCGGGGATCTCAACATCCGCATCCACCATCGCCTCAGCAAGCAGGAGCGGCCGCTTCCGGCTCTCGGCGGTGGCGCGGAACTCCTTGCGCACGTACGACACGGTCTTCTCGGCCACGGGTTGGGCCGGGCTTCCCGGCGCTCCGATTTCGACCGGGGTGGCCGCCCCGATCGTTCCGCCGTCGGCCATGGCGATCGTCTCGGCGGCCAGGCTGATGAGGGCCCCCGCGGAAATCGCTCGCTTGTTGACAAAGGCCACGGTCCGCACGGGCGCGCGGAGCAGCGCGTCCCGGATGAGGACGGCCGCGTCGACGCGGCCGCCGAACGTGTTGACCTCGAGGATGACGGCGGCGGCGCCCGTCGCCGCGGCATCGCCCAGGATGCGCTCGACGAAGGGCGCGAGCCCGAGGTCGATGACGCCCTCGATCGGCACCACGTGGACGATCGGACGGACGCTCGGGACAGGCAGCGGCTGCTCGGCCGCCATCGCTGTCGCGGGAACGAGTGCCACGAGCCCCGCGGCCCAAAGCGCCCGCCAGAACCTGGCTCTCATCGGCCGGCTCCTTCCTCCTTGAGACTCGCGATCACGTTGGAGGTGACTCCCAGAGGGAGTCACCTCCAGAAGCTTACTTGCCCTCGCCGATGGACACGATGAAGTGGACCGTCTCCTCGCGGTAGGGCGAGGGGATGTACGCTAGCTCCAGGCGGATCTCCTTCAACTTCTGCGCCTTCAGGGCCTCGGCGGGGAAGTCCACATCCAGGGTTTGAATGGCCTCCTGCCCGGGGTCAAGGCGGTCAGTGCCGTAGGTGGCAAACTTGAGAGTCGGCTCGGTCCGGGTCTCCTCGAGCTTGATCACCTGCCCCTGGGCATCGATGTACTTGATCGTCCCGGCGACGAGGCGGACCGTCTGATTCTCGGAGCTGTTCTTCAGCACGATGAGCGCCGTGAGCTTGGCCGGGGAGACGACGCGGCCGGAGCCCTGTTCGACCTGCTCGGTCACCTTCATGTTCGTCACGTCGCCGGTGACGATCCCGGCCTTCACCTTTATCGCGGCCGGCGTCACCGTGTACGTCTTGTCCTCGACCACCGCTGCCGCCGTCGCTGTCGGCTGGGATGCGGGGGCAAGAGTCATCCATGCCACCACGGCCACGACCGCTGCGACCAGCCCTCCCCGCCACCACATATCAGCCCTGTCTTCGCCAAGACGCTCAGTCGGCCGAATCTTGCGTTGAGCGATGATGACGACGGCCGCTCCGCCGAAGGCGACGAACAGCATCGCGACAATCCCTGCGCCCGGGAACACGCCGAGGGCCCGGAAGATCCAGCTTGCCCCGATGCTCCCGATGAGGCCCAGGATGATGTCGTTCTTCAGCCCGTAGCCTCCGCGTTTCATGACCAGTCCGGCCAGCACGCCGGCCAGCACTCCTGCGAGCACCCACGTCACGAACATGGTGAAACTCATGACTCTTCCTCCTTCGCTCGGTTACCGCTCCCCCGCATCATTTGCTCCCACCGTTGCCCGCGCCACGCTTCGCCGCCGTGTGCGCCGGGTGGATGGGCGAGGGCTCAGGCGCCTCTGGCCGGCGGGCGGAGCTGCCACCGGCGTGTTGCCGTTCTGTTGCACCAGGAGGGCCGCGAGCATTTGGACGGCCCGCTGGTCCAGGGCCCGGTCGTCGATGAGCACCCGCACGGCTGGGCCCGCGAGCCCCCGGACCCGCTCGGCCGCCGCGGTGGAGCAGACGATGACATCCACGCGGCGGAGCAAACGGCCCAGGGCGACCCCCTCGGCGGGGCAGGCCCCGACCAGCTTGATATTCGGCAGGCCCGCGTTGGCGATCGAGTGCTCCAGGTTATGGGCCGTCTCGGCGGCGGAGGCCACGCCTACCCGTGTCCCCGACGGGAGTTGGGCCAGGCTGTGGAGGGTCTCGAGATGCGCCTCGGCCAGCAGCGCGATCACCGGGACCCCCCGGCCCTTCAAGCGCCGCTCCACCTCGGGGAGATGGCAGAAGCTCGTGACCGCGGCCCGCCAGCGACCGGCTTGCTTCGGGCGCCGGGTGACCGCCGCCAGCTCGCCCAGGAGCACCTGGTCGACGCGGACCGGGAGGTGGGCTTCGAGTTGCCTGGCAAAGAAGTCGAGCTCCCGCGAGCTGCATTCCACCAGGAGGACCTCCACGGTCCC
>DATBIM010000088.1:0-54169 GCA_036556905.1 Candidatus Methylomirabilota bacterium | reverse complement strand
TACGCGGTCCCCATGATCGCCTCCGTCTTCAGCCTCTACCTCAACCGGAAGCACTTCCGGGAGGCCGGCCTGGACCCCGATAAGGACTATCCCCGGACCTGGGAGGACATCGGCCGGGTCGGGCAGAAGCTGGTCAAGATGCAGGGGGGCACGATGGTCCGCGAGGGCTTCGACTTCGCCATGCACTCCTCGGCGTGGACCATGTGGTACCTGGAAGGTCTGACCCGGCAGTACGGCGGGAGCATCCTCGACCGGACCGGGCGCAAGTGCACGGCCAACGGCGAGGCCGGCGTGAAGGCCATGCGGGTGCGGTCCATGTACGTCCACAAGTACAAGATCTCGGATCCGACGGTGAGCCAGGCCACCAACGCGCTGCCCGCCGATGACCTGCCCAAGGGCCGCGTCTCCATGTTCATCACCCACGCCGGCAGCGTGGCCCAGTTCGGCCCCAAGGTGATGGAGGAC
This sequence comes from Candidatus Methylomirabilota bacterium, assembly GCA_036556905.1. Taxonomy (GTDB): domain Bacteria; phylum Methylomirabilota; class Methylomirabilia; order Rokubacteriales; family CSP1-6; genus 40CM-4-69-5. Next base: position 53,704 of record DATBIM010000088.1, on the reverse strand, counting down.
ATGAAGGTCGTGCCCTTCCCGCAGGTAGATCCCAAGAAGCCCATCAGCGTCGTCTACGGCTTCGCCCTCGCCGTGAACCCGCACGTCCCCGAGGCGAAGCAGAAGGCGGTGCACGACCTGATCCGCCACGTCGTCCGGGACCCCAAGGAGTGGTACGAGAAGACGTCCTATCCCTATCCCAGCGCGAATTTCCTGCAGCTCCCCGGGATGGAGGAGGCCAGGAAGACCCGGTACCTCGACGTGTTCGTCGGCGACATCAAGACGGGCACCTACGTCACCCGCTCGCCCTACTTCATCGAGATCAGCGATGCCATGCACCGGGCAATGGAGCGCGTGGTGCTGAAGAACGAGGACCCCAAGACATCCCTCGACCAGGCCTGCAAGGAGATCGACGCGGCGCTGGCCAAGCCCTAAGTGCGCCGGAGGAGGTCGTCGCTGAACGCCCGCCTCGGCTGGGCGGGCGTTCTGTTCGTGCTGCCGGCCCTGCTCCACCTGATCGCCTTCAAGTTTTACCCGATGCTGGAGGCGTTCCGGCTGAGCTTCTACCAGTACGACCTCATGAGCCCGCCGCTGTTCCACGGGCTCGAGAACTACCGGTCCGTCTGGAACAACCCGCTCTTCCACCAGTCCTTCTGGGTCTCGGCCAAGTACATGTTCGGGGTCTCCATCCCCGAGTGGTTCCTGGCCCTGGCCCTGGCCCTGCTCCTCAATCGTCGGCTGCCCGGGCGGTCGCTCATCCGCCTGGCCTACTTCTTCCCGATCGCGATGTCCCAGATCGTGGTCGCCCTGGTGTGGAAGTTCATGTACAACCCCCTGGGCGTGGTGAACACGCTCCTGGGCTACGTGGGGGTGGGGCGCATCAACTGGCTGGCCACCGAGGAGACCGCGCTGCCCGCGCTGATCCTCATCGGCATCTGGCGCGGCATCCCCCTCTTCGGCGTCATCTACCTGGCCGGGCTGCAGGCCATCCCCAGGGAATATCACGAAGCGGCGACGGTGGACGGCGCCGGCGGGTGGCAGAGCTTCGTGCACGTCACCATCCCCCTGCTCATGCCCACCATCCTGTTCGTCATGGTCATGTCGCTGTTGTCGGCCATGAAGGTCTTCCTCAATCCCCTGGTGATGACGGAGGGTGGCCCCAACGGGACCACCCGGGTGTTGCCGTACTTCATCTACGACACCGCGTTCGCCTATCACCGGATGGGCGAGGCCGCCGCCGCCTCGATGGTGCTCTTCGCCTTCGCCTTCGCCCTGACGCTGATCCAGCTGCGGCTGCTGCGCCGGGGAGGTGTCGAATGAGCGGCAAGGCGGTACGGCTCTGGGGCGGACGCCTGCTGACGATCCTCACGATCGCCGGGATCGGCGTCACCCTCCTGCCGTATTTCTGGATGCTCGGGTCCTCGCTCAAGACGGGCGGCGAGGTCTTCGAGCTTCCCATCCGGTGGCTGCCCCGGGACCCGCAGTGGTGGAATTACCCGGACGCCCTCTCCCGAGGTGCCTTCGGCGTGTACTTCTTCAACAGCGCCGTGGTCGCGCTCGCGGTGATGGCCGGGAATTTACTGTTTTGCAGCCTGGCCGGGTATGGCCTGGCCAAGTTCCGGTTCCCGTATCGGGAGGCCTCCTTCCGCCTGATCCTGAGCACGCTCATGCTGCCCCTGGAGATCGTCCTGGTCCCCACCTTCCTGGTGGTGCGCGGGCTCGGGCTGGTGAACAGCTACGGGGGGCTCATCGTGCCCCTGGCCGTGGACGCCTTCGGCATCTTCCTCATGCGCCAGTACATCAAGGATCTGCCCGACTCCCTCATCGAGGCCGCCCGGCTCGACGGCTGCAGCGAGCGCGGGATCTTCTGGCGCATCATCCTGCCCAACTGCAAGCCCGCCCTCGGCGCCCTGGCCCTCCTCACGTTCCGCGACAACTGGGACCAGTTCCTGTGGCCCCTCATCGTGGCCTCTCGAGATACGCTCAAGACCTTTCCCCTGGGGCTGGCCCAGATGGAGGGCATCGACTCGGCCGCCTATCACGAGATCATGGCCATCGCCGTCATCGGCATGATCCCGACGGCGATTATCTTTTTGTGCTTCCAGCGCGCCTTCGTGCGGGGGATCGCCTTCTCGGGGCTGAAGGAGTAGGGCCGCGGTCCCGGCGGACCTTTCCGGTACAATGACGGAGGCGAGTTCGCTATGCCGAGAAAGCCGCTCGAGCCCCGGTTCTCCGTCGAGTACCTGTCGATCCTCGACGCCGACGGCAACCTCGACAGCGCGCTCGAGCCCGCGATCCCGCCCGCCCGGCTCCAGGAGCTCTACCGCGCGATGGTGCTGGGCCGCCGGCTGGACGAGCGCATGGTGCGGCTGCAGCGCCAGGGCCGGATCGGGACCTTCGCCCCCATCAAGGGCCAGGAAGCCTCTCAGCTGGGCAGCGCCTTCGCGCTCAGACGCACGGACTGGATGGTGCCGTCCTTCAGAGAGACGGCGGCCATGGTCTGGCGGGGCTGGCCGATCGAGAAGCTCCTCCTGTTCTTCTCCGGCTACGTGGAAGGGGGACAGCCCGCCCCCGATCAGCACGACCTGCCCGTCACCATCCCGGTGGCGACCCAGCTGCCCCACGCGGTGGGCCTGGCCTATGCCGCGCAGTACCGGGGCGACGACGTCGTGGTCATGGCGTTCTTCGGCGACGGCGCTACCTCCGAAGGGGACTTCCACGAGGCCCTGAACTTCGCCGGTGTCTGGCACGTCCCCATCGTCTTCGTGTGCCAGAACAACCAGTGGGCCATCTCGGTCCCCCTCAAGAAGCAAACGCACTCCCGCACGCTGGCCCAGAAGGCGCTGGCCTACGGGCTGCCCGGCCTCCAGGTCGACGGCAACGACGTGCTCGCGGTCTACGCGGCCAGCCAGGAGGCCGTGGCTCGGGCCCGGGCCGGCGACGGGCCCACCCTCATCGAATGCGTGACGTACCGTCTCGGCATGCACACCACGGCCGACGACCCCACCAAGTACCGCTCGGAGGAGGAGGTACGGGAGTGGGAGCGGAAGGACCCGCTCACGCGCTTTGCCGAGTACCTCAAGAAGCGGAATCTCTGGCAGGAGGGGTTGGAGGCGCAGGTCGGCGAGGAGATCACGGCGGCCATCCAGCGTTTCGAAGCGGTCGGCCCGGCCGACCCGCTCCGTCTCTTCGACCACGTCTACGCCGACCTGCCGCCGCACCTCGCCGGCCAGCGCGACGATCTGGCCGCCTGGCTGCGCCGGGGCCCGAACCGCAATCCGGAACCCGAGCCGCCCTCACCGCCCATGCGGGGTCAGCGCCAGACGACACGATGGCAAAGCTGAACATGGTCAAGGCCCTCAACCTGGCCCTGCTCCAGGAGATGGAGCGGGACGGGGACGTCATCATCATCGGTGAGGACGTGGGCGTGGACGGCGGGGTATTCCGCGTCACCGAGGACCTGCACCGCACGTTCGGCAGCAAGCGCGTCATCGACAGCCCGCTGGCCGAAGCCGCCATCATCGGGACGTCGGTGGGGATGGCGCTCTACGGCCTCAAGCCGGTCTGCGAGGTCCAGTTCTCGGGCTTCGCCTTCCAGTGCTTCCACCAGATCGAGAACCACGCCGCCCGGTACCGGCAGCGCTCCCAGGGGCGGTTTCACTGCCAGATGGTGATCCGGATGCCCTACGGTGGCGGCGTGCGGGCGCTGGAGCATCACACGGAGTCCGAGGAGCAGTTCTACGCCCACATCCCTGGGCTCACGGTCGTGATCCCGTCCGGCCCTCGCAACGCCCGGGCCCTGCTCGTCAGCGCCATCCGCAATCCCGACCCGGTCGTCTTCTTCGAGCCGAAGGCCCTCTACCACGCCGCCAAGGAGGAGGTGCCCGACGAGAGCGAGGCCCTGCCGCTGGGCCGGGCTCAGGTCGTTCGCGAGGGCGGTGATCTCACCCTGATTGCGTACGGGGCCATGGTGCGGGTGGCGCGCGACGCCGCCGAGGTGCTGGCCCAGGAGGATCACGCCGAGTGTGAGGTGATCGACCTGCTGACGATTTCGCCCCTGGACCGCGAGACGGTCGTGGCCTCGGTGCGCAAGACGGGCCGCGTGGTCATCATCCATGAGGCCCCCCGGAGCTTCGGCCCCGGCGCCGAGATCGCCGCCTCCATCGTGGAGGGCGCGTTCCTGGCCCTGGAGGCGCCCATTCGCCGCGTCACCGCCTGGGACGTCTCGTTCGTGGGGTTCGCGCGCGAGCGCGCCCACGTCCCCGATGCGGGCCGCGTGCTGGCGGCGGCCCGCGAGACGCTCGCCTACTGAGCACAGTGCGACTGATCGCCGGGGTCGTGCTCGGGGCCCTGCTGGTGGCGGGCGCGGCCGCGGCCGGCCCGGAGGCGTCCGGTCGGTCCCTGCGGGTGATCACCTTCAACATGTTCCACGGTGGCGCCGCCTCGGGGCTCAACGGCAACACCGCGCGGCTCGGCACCCGCCTTGATCTGGCGGTGCGTGAGCTGCGCGCCCTCGACCCCGACATCATCGCGCTCCAGGAAGCGTCGGCCGGTCCGCGCCGTGGCGACGTGGTGGTCCGCATGGCCGACGAGCTGCGACTCCACCCCATCCATGCCCCGGCCACGTCCCGGGTCTTCTCGCTCGGACCGCTGAACCGGTTCGTGGTGTGGCTCATCGGGTTTGCCGAGGGCCCGGCCATCCTCAGCCGCTTCCCCATCGCCGGCTGGGAGATCTACGACCTGCCACGCTGCGAGCAAACCCTCGACCCCCGCGTGCTGCTCCGCGTCGTGGTGGCGACGCCCTGGGGCCCGCTGGACGTCTACTCCACGCACACCACCCGCGATGCCTGCCAGCACCGCCGGGTCGCCGAGCTGGTGGCAGCCCGACGGAATGCGCTGCCGGCGATCGTGATGGGTGACTTCAATGCTGTGGAGGGCACCGCCGCGATGGCCGTGCTCGCCGACGCCGGGCTCATCGACGCGTTCCGTGCCGCCAACCCCACGGGGAGCGGAGCGACCGTCTGGCAGCAGGTCGAGGCGCCGGCGTCCACGGTGTTCCGTCGCGTGGACTACGTCCTCGTGCTCCCGGGGACCGCGATGGACGTGCGGGTGCGGGGCAGTCGCGTCGTGCTCGACACGCCCGGCCGTCTGGCCAACGGCGGCGTCCTCTGGCCCTCCGATCACTATGGCGTACTGGCCGATCTGGATCTGGTCGAGCGGCGATGAGGACGCATACAATGGGCGCGATGGCGCGAGCGTTCCGGCTACCCGACCTGGGTGAAGGGCTCACCGAGGCGGAGATCGTGAAGGTCCTGGTGCGCGAGGGCGACCTCGTCGGGGAGGACGCTCCGCTCCTCGAGGTCGAGACCGACAAGGCTCAGGTCGAGATTCCCTCGCCGATGGGCGGGCGAGTCGAGCGCATCCACGTCCAGGCCGGCCAGACCGTGAAAGTCGGCGACGTGCTGGTGACGTTCGCCGACTCCGAGGGTACGCGTGAGGCTGGGGGGGCCACCCCTCAGCTCAATAACGCATTCGCCCGGGGCGGCCCCCCCAGCCTCACGCGCACGGCGGAGCCGGCACGCGTCACGAGCTCGCGCGCGGGCATCGGGCCCGTCCCGGCGACGCCGGCTACCCGGCGGCTGGCCCGCGAGCTCAGCGTCGACTTGCGCGCCGTGCGCGGCACCGGGCCGGGCGGGCGGGTGACCGACGACGACGTCCGGGCGGCCGCCTCGCCGACATCGCGGCCGACGCCGGGGGCGCCCCCGACAGACGAGGGCGAGCGCGCGGCCGCGAAGCCCCTGGCCGCCGTCGGGATCGAGCCGCCTCCGCTACCCCGCTTCGAGCAGTGGGGACCCGTGGAGCGGCAACCGCTGTCCCACCTGCGCCGGACGATTGCCGAGCGGATGACGCTGGCGGCCACGCTGATTCCGCACGTCACCCACTTCGATCGCGCCGATATCACCGATCTCGACGCGATCATCACCCGCAGCGTCGAGCCGGCGCGCCAGCGCGAGATCACCCTCACCCTGACGAGCTTCCTGCTCAAAGCGGCGGCCCTGGCCCTGGGCGAGCATCCCCGGTTCAACGCCAGCCTCGACCCGGCGGCCGGTGAGTTGATCCTCAAGCGCTATTGCCACCTGGGGGTGGCGGTGGCCACCGATCGCGGCCTCATCGTGCCGGTCATCCGCGACGTGGATCGCAAGCCGGTACTCGAGGTGGCCCGGGAGCTCACTGCCCTGGCCCAGCGCGTGCGCGAGGGCAAGGCGAGCCTGGACGACCTGCGCGGCGGCACATTTACCATCACCAACATCGGGACTCTGGGCGGCACGGGTGCCATTCCCATCATCAACTATCCGGAGGTGGCCATTCTCGGCGTGGCCCGCGCGCGGCGAGAAGCGGTGGTGCGCGGCGACGCAATCGTGCCCCGACTCCTGCTGCCGATGACCCTGACCTTCGATCACCGGGTCGCCGACGGCGCCGATGGCGCCCGCTTCGCCGGCGCCATCGTGCGCCGGCTGGAAAGCCCGGAGCAGCTGCTGCTGGAGTGGTGAGGCGGCGACCATGGTGATGGGTGACCTCGTCCGCGAGGTGGACGTGGCCGTCATCGGCGGTGGCCCGGGTGGCTACTCGGCCGCCTTCCGGTGCGCCGAGCTAGGGCTGGAGACCGTCGTGATCGATGATGGCAAGCGGCTGGGCGGCGCCTGCCTCTACGAGGGCTGCATCCCCTCCAAGGCCCTGCTGCACGTGGCCGCCGTGCTCGGCGACGCGGAGCGGGTCAGGGAGTGTGGGGTAGACTTCGGCGAGCCCCGAGTGTCGCTGGATGCGCTGCGCAAGTGGAAGAGCGAGCGCGTCATCGGCCGGCTGGCCCGCGGGCTGGCGGGGGTCGCCCGGAGCAAGAACGTCGAGGTGGTCGGGGGCCGCGCCGTGTTCGAGGAATCGCGTGGCCTTCGCGTCGAGGGGGATGAGCCGCAGAAGATCCGCTTCCGGCACGCGGTCATCGCCACCGGCTCGGCGCCGAGCCGGCCGTCGGGGCTGGCCCTGGCCAGCGAGCGGGTGATGGACTCTACGGCGGCGCTCGAGGTGCCCGAGGTCCCCGAGCGACTGCTCGTCATCGGCGGCGGTTACATCGGCCTGGAGCTGGGCCAGGTCTATGCTGCCCTGGGCAGCCGGGTCACGCTGGTCGAGATGACCGAGGGGCTCCTGCCCGGCGTCGACCGCGATCTCGTCCAGCCCCTGGCCCGCCGCTGCGAGCGGCTCTTCGCCGAGGTGCGCCTGGGTACGACGGTCACGGCGCTGCGGGAGACGCCCGCGGGAGTGGAGGTCACGCTGGGCGCGAGCCCGGCGACCTTCGACCGCGTCCTCGTGGCCGTCGGTCGCCGCGCCCGGACGGACGGCCTGGGCCTGGACACGACGCGGGCCCGCCCGGACGGCCGCGGCGTGCTCGCGGTGGACGAGCGTGGGTGCACGGCCGATCCCCATCTCTGGGCGGTGGGTGATGTCACCGGGGAGCCGATGCTGGCGCACCGGGCGATGCGGCAGGGCAAGGTCGTGGCCGAGGCGATCGCCGGGCGGCCGGCGGCCTACGACAACGCCGCCGTCCCGGCCGTCGTCTTCACCGATCCCGAGGTCGCCTGGTGCGGGCTCACGGAGGCCGAGGCCCAACGGACGGGACGGGACGTGAAGATCGCGAAGTTCCAGTGGGCGGCATCCGGCCGCGCCGCGACGCTGGGCCGTGCCGACGGCCTCACGAAGGTCATCGTCGATCCCCAGTCGGGCCGGGTCCTTGGCGTCGGCATCGTCGGTCTCGGCGCCGGCGAGCTGATCGGGGAGGGAACGCTGGCGGTGGAAGCCGCGCTCACCGCGGAAGACCTCGCCGTCACGATCCACACGCATCCGACACTCTCGGAAAGTCTGATGGAGGCAGCGGAGACGCTGCTCCGGTGAGAGGAGATACTCGATGACGCCGGCTGAGCTGACCGCGCTGATGGCATCCTCCGCTCCTCACGCCGTGCTCGACGTGCGCGAGCGCGGCGCCTACGAGCGGGGCCACATCTTCCGCGCCACATCCCTGCCGCGCCGCCTCCTCGAGGTCCGGACGCCGGTGCTCGTCACGGCCCCCGGCACGCCGATCGTGCTCTACGACGACGACGGACGCCTCAGCGCGCTGGCCCGGACTACCCTGGAGGCGATGGGCTACCGCGACGTGCGGGTCCTGGTCGGTGGGCTGCATGGATGGCGGGGGGCCGGACGATCGGTCGTGGAAGGCGTGAACGTGCCCAGCAAGGTCTTTGGCGAGCAGGTGCTCCACGACTTCAAGACGCCCCACATCACGGCCGCCGAGCTCGAGGCGCGGATGCGCGCCCGGGCCGACATGGTGATCGTGGATTCCCGCACCCCCGAGGAGTATGCGCGAGGCTGCGTGCCCGGAGCCATCAACGTCCCTGGAGGGGAGCTCGTCCTGCGCATCGGCGAGTTGGTCTCCCGGCCGGAGACGACGATCGTCGTCCACTGCGGCGGGCGGACTCGCTCCTATCTCGGCGCCGAATCGCTGCGGCGGATGGGTCTGTCCAATCCGGTGGTGGCGCTGGAGAACGGCACGATGGGCTGGACGCTGGCCGGCTTCGAGCTCGAGCGGGGCGCGAGCCGCTGGGCGCCGCCCGTGTCGGGGTCGAGCCAGTCGTCCGCCGGGCGGGTGGCCACCCGCGTGGCTGCCGAGGACGGGATCCAGTTCGTGGCCCCAGACGATCTGCGGGGCCTGCTCGAGCGCCGCCAGGGGGAGAACGTCGCTCTGCTCGACGTGCGAACCGCTGAAGAGTACGCCGCCGGCCACATCGCCGGCGCGATCTGGGCGCCGGGGGGCCAGGCGGTGCAGGCCACCGACGAGTATGTTGCCGTCCGCGCCGCCACCATCGTGCTGGCCTGCGATGGTCCGGTGCGCTCGGTGCTCACGGCGTCGTGGCTCATGCGCATGGGCTACCCGAGGGTGAGGGTCCTGGCCGGCGGCATCGCGGCGTGGGAACGGGCGGGCGGCGCCATGGAGCGGGGCCATCGGCAACCGGTTCCCGCCGGCTGGGAGATGGCGCGGGCCGTCGCGCCCACGGTCCGGCCGGGGGCGCTCGACGCGAAGACCATCCTCAACGTGGACCCGAGCGATGTCTACACCCGCGAGCATGTGCCCGGGGCCGCCTGGCTCTGCCGGAGCCGGCTCGAGCTGCGCATCGCCGAGGCGGTGCCCGATCGCCGAATGCCCATCGTCGTGACGTGCGCGGACGGCGTGCAGTCCACGCTGGCCACGGCCACCCTGATCGGCCTCGGCTACACCGGCGCGCGGGTCCTGGAGGGCGGCACGCGAGCCTGGGCTGCGGCTGGCCTGCCCGTCGAGCGTGGCCCCGGCCGGCTCCTCGACGAGACCGACGATGTGGTGCTCAAGGCTTACGACCGCGGCCGCGAGGGCATGGTGGCGTACCTGCGCTGGGAGGAAGCGCTCGACGGCCAGGGGCGCAGCCCCCACCGGCTCCTTCACCCCCGCTCATGAACGCCGAACAGGACCCGCTGGTCAGCACCGAGTGGCTGGCCGCGCATCTTCACGAGGCCGGTCTTCGCGTGGTGGACGCCACCTGGTATCTGCCGCACCTCAAGCGGGATGCGCGCGCGGAGTACCTGGCCGCGCACATCCCCGGCGCGGTCTTTTTCGACATCGACGAGATCAAGGATCCGCAGAACCCGCTGCCCCACATGCTGCCGGCAGCGGCGGACTTTGCCCGTGCCGTGGGCGCGCTGGGGATCGGGGACGGCGATCGCGTGGTCGTCTATGGCGGCCGCAACGGGATCGCCGCCGCCCGGGTGTGGTGGACGTTCCGGGTCTTCGGCTACGACCGCGTCGCCGTCCTCGACGGTGGTCTCGCACGCTGGCGGGCCCAGGGCCATGCCCTGGACCAGGGGCCGGTCTCGCCGACGCCGCGCCGCTTCAGCGCGCGCCTGCGCCCCGCGCTGGTCCGCGACCTGGATGCCATGCGCGGCAATCTGAAATCCCGCGACGAGCAGGTCCTGGATGCGCGATCGTCCGGACGCTTCCTCGGGACCGAGCCGGAGCTGCGGCCGGGTGTGCGCAGCGGCCACATCCCGGGCAGCCTCAATCTTCCCTACGACCGGCTCTTCCGCGTCGACGACGGCACGCTGCTGGGCCCAGCGGCCCTGGGCCAGGCCTTTGCCGAGGCGGGGGTGGACGTCGACACGCCGGTCGTGACGACGTGCGGCAGCGGCGTGAGCGCCGCCGTGCTGGCCCTCGCCCTCTATCGGCTCGGCCGGCGCGACGTCCCCGTCTACGACGGCTCGTGGACGGAGTGGGGCGGCCGCGCGGACACGCCCGCTACGACCGATCCTCCACGCTGACGGTGATCGCGACGCATGCGATCACCGTGTCGCTCCCCGGCACCTGGAGACCGCCCGGAACGGCGCGCACCGATACCTCGCCATGGGGCAGCTCGCGCCGCACGCGCTCGCGGTCCACGGCGGCGGGGTTGGGCACCCCGACGGTCACGTCCACGAGCATCTTGCCGCCTTTGTCGCGGACGTCGCGGAAGAACGGTAGGCTCGAGTGCCGGATGGCATCCGACACTGCCCGGCACGCCGCCGTGGTGCCATCCGCTCCGTGCACGTCCACGCCCATCCCGAACTCGAGCACCATCGGCTTCCCGGCCACGGGCCACCTCCTGATCGAGGAGCGCCACGGCTTGGCCGGGGCGCTCGGAGCGGTGGGGGGTATGGGGGGCCATGTCGGGGCCCCCCATGATCCTAGTCCACGTACAGCTCGACGGTGTAGCCGTTGGGGTCTTCGATGTAGATGGCGGTGCGGCCACGCCGGCCGCTGATCGGCACGCCCGCTTGCTTGAGCCGCTCGCGCACCCGCTTCCAACGGGCCGGCGTGAGGTGCAGGCCGAAGTGGTCGAAGCCGCCGGCCTTGGGGTCGAAGGCCCGCCGGGTCTCCACGAAATTCAATAAATCGCTGCTGCCCGGCGTGCGCAGGAAGATCATGCCTTCGTGCTCGAAGGCCTCCTCGAGCCCGAGCACCTCGGTGTAAAAGCGCTCGGTGCCTCGGAGGTCACGGGTCAGCAGGGCCAGGTGGCGCAGCCCCATCGCTCCTCCGGCATCAGGGCAGGACGGCGCGCGTGGCGGCCAGGGCTTCGCGCGCGACGTCCAGGGGATTGCGGGCCCAGGCGGCGGTGTTCGGCGCCTCGTAGCTCAGATAGCCGGTGTAGCCCTTGGCCGCGAGCAGGCGGAAGACGTCCTTGAATGGCACCACACCGTGGCCGGGGGGCAACCGGTTCAGCACCTTGCCGGGCTCGAGCCCGGTGGCCGGCACGTCGCTGAACTGCACGTAGAAGATCTCGCTCCCCGGGACCTCCTCCAGCGCGGCCAGCCGCCCGCCGCTGCGCTGGAAGTGATAGGTGTCGAAGAGGAGACCGCAGCGGGAATGGCCGGCCTGGGCGATCAGCTCGCGGAGGCGCTCGAGCGTGTTGACCTGCTCGGCCTGGGAGTTCGCCTCCAGCGCCAGGCGCAGACCGTGCGCGCCGGCGATGTCGCCGACCTCGCGGACGCTGGCCGCCGCCACGGACAGGGCGCCGGTGCCCCGGTCCACCGGGCTCATCACGGTCGCGCAGCCCAGGGCCACGGCGCGCTGGCACTGCTCGGCGAAAACCCGCAGGAGCCGTGCGCGCTCCTCGCCCTGGCTCCACATCCAGCCCAGCTCCACGCCCACGCAGGCCACCGGCAGGCCGCTCGCGCGTACGAGCTCGATGACCATCTCGGCCGGGCGGCCGGCCTCGACGGCCCGGGTGAAGTCCAGCCGGCGCAGCTCGATGGCGTTCCAGCCCGCCTCCCGCATGACGCGCAGCGTTTCCGCGAGCGGCGTGGTGTCGAGGGTCCAGGTGTGCAGTGCCAGCCCAGTCGCCATCAGTTGATCCTTTTCTCGCGACCCTTCCACTCCTTGTCGCGCAGGACGAACTTCTGCACCTTGCCCGTGGAGGTCTTGGGTAGATCACCGAACTCCACGCCCGCCGGGGCTTTGAAGTGGGCAATGTGCTGCTTGCAGAAGTCGATGATGTCGGCTTCGGTGGCCTGCTGGCCGGGCTTGAGGGTGACGAAGGCCTTGGGCCGCTCCCCCCACTTGGGGTCGGGAATCGCCACCACCGCGCACTCCAGCACCGCCGGATGCCGGGCCACGCACTGCTCCACCTCGATGGTGGAAATGTTCTCACCGCCCGAGATGATGATGTCTTTCTTCCGATCGCGGAGCTCGATGTAGCCATCGCGGTGCCACACCGCGATGTCGCCGGAGTGGAACCAGCCGCCGCGGAAGGCCTCGGCGGTGGCGTCGGGCTGCTCGAAGTACCCGCCCATCACGTTGTTGCCGCGCATGACGACCTCGCCCAGGGTCTCGCCATCCCGGGGCACGTCGTTCATCTTGTCGTCCACCACGCGCACCAGGTCGAACAGGGCGTAGCCCTGGCCCTGGCGAGCGGCCAGCCGGGCCTGCTCCTCCGCGGGCAGCGTGTCCCACTCCTCGTGCCAGGCGCACACGGTGTGGGGCCCATACGTCTCCGTCAAGCCGTAGACGTGCACCGGGCGGAGGTTCAGCTCCCGGAGCTTGCCCAGCAGCGTGGGCGAGGGCGGCGCGCCGGCCACCGTGACCGTCACCGGGCGGGCCAGCCGGTGCGCCCGGGGATGGTTGACGATGCCGATCTGCACGGTGGGGGCGCCATTGTAGTGCGTGATGCCTTCGCCGTCGAGCAGCTCCCAGACGCGGCCGGGATCGACCCGGCGAAGGCAGACATGCGTACCGGCGACCGCCGTGACGCCCCAGGTGAAGCACCAGCCGTTGCAATGGAACATCGGCAGCGTCCACAGATAGCGGGCGTCCCAGGTCATCCCCGTCTCGAGGATCTCGCCCACGGCATTCATGTAGGCCCCCCGGTGGGTGTACATGACGCCTTTGGGCCGACCCGTGGTGCCCGAGGTGTAATTGATGGCCAGCATCTCGTCTTCGCTCTCCAGCCACGACTCCACCGGAGCCGGCGAGCCGCCGCTGAGGAACTCCTCGTACGGATCACCGACCGCACCGGTGTCGTCGACCCGGATGACACGCAGGGCGTGGAGATCCAGGGGCCTGAGCACCGGCTCCAGCTCGGCGTCCACGAACACGAACCGCGCGCCAGAGTGGTTGAGGATGTACCCGATCTCGTCGCTGCTCAGCCGGATATTGATCGCCACCAGCACGCCCCCGGCCGCGGGCACGCCGAAATGGGCCTCCAGCATGGCCGGGATGTTCGGGCACAGGAAGGCAACCCGATCGTGCTTGCCCAGGCCGGCCCGACGCAGCGCGGCGGCCAGCCGGTTGACCCGGGCCTCGAACTCCCGGTACGTGTACCGACGCTCGCCGTGGACCACCGCGGCCTTGTCGGGGAACACGTACGCGCTGCGCGTGAGAAAGCTGATCGGGGTGAGCTCGGTGCGATCGACCCTGGTCGGCTGCGCCATACCCTCCTCCGGGCTGGGATGCGCGATTGTAACTGGGAACGGTGAAGCTTGGCGACAGGCGTACACTGAGGGGCCAGGGAGGCTGCTATGAAGAAGGCCGTGGCCGTGGCGCTGCTGATGGCTGTCGTGATGGCCGCGCCCCTGGGGGCGAGCCAGCGTCTCACGCCGCTGGTGGCCGGCTGGGAGCAGTTCTTCAAGCTTGACTGGCAGGCGGGCGAGCGCGGCCAGCAACGGATCGTGTGGGGCCACTTGCTCAACGACTGGGGGATGGAGGCGACCAGGATCCAGCTGCTCGTCGAAGGCGTGGACGCCTCCGGCGGCGTGGTCGGACAGACGGTGGCCTGGTTCGGTCCCACGCTGACGCCGGGGACGCGCGCCTACTTCGAAGTGCCCGTGCCCTGGTCGGCGCCCACCTATCGCGTGAGCGTCTTCGCCTTTGACTGGGTCCAGGCCGGGGGGGACCACTTGCCCTGAGGCCGACGCTGGCCTGATGCCGTCCGCGGGATAGCCCCTGTGTCGACGAAGCGGCGGCCATGGCGCGGCCGCCATGGCCACCGCTTCTACCGTATGGCCTCGCCGCGCCAGACCCACCAGAGGAACAGTCCGACCATCACCAGCGCCGCGATGAAGTCGGCAACGATGCCGGCCAGCAGCCCGACGGCTGCCCCGAATCCGCTGCGCAGGCTGCCCTCGAGGTCGGCGCCCCGGAAGAGCTCCCCGGCGACGGCGCCGACAATGGTGCCGATCAGCAGCCCGAGCGGCCCGAAGAAGAACCCGACCACCGCGCCCACGAGGGCGCCGACGACTCCCCAGCGGGTGCCACCGTAGCGGCGGGCCCCGGCGGCGCCGGCCACGAAGTTCACCAGGAAGGTGGCCAGCGCGATCGCCATCAGGATGGCCAGGCGGCCGATCCCGATCTGGGCGAAATCGGTGGCGAAGGCCCACAGGACCGCGCCGGCCAGGATGAAGAGCGGCCCCGGCAGCCAGGGAATGACGGAGCCCACCAGCCCGACGAGGAACAGCAGGCCCACGACGACACCGACCGCCGTGAGCATGTCCACGCCCTGTGTGTGACCCGGGGCGCCCGCCGGTGTCAAGGCCGTTGAAGTGCGGCCGCCGTGCGGAGTACTCTGCCCGCTGCGATGCCGGCCGCCACCATGTTCGAGAAAATCTGGGCCCGCCACGTCGTGGCCGAGGCGCCCGGGGGCCACGTCTTGCTCTATGTGGATCGGCACCTGGTCCACGAAGGCGGGACGCGGGCCCTGGCGCGACTGGAGGCGGCGGGGCGGCGGCTGCGGCGTCCGGACCTGACGTTTGCCACCGCGGATCACTACGTCCTCACGTCGCCCGGCGCGGTTGCCACCGATCCCGAGATCCGGGCCATGATCGACGCGCTGGCCCGGCACAGTCGAGAGCAGGGCATCACCTACTTCGGCCTCGGCGATGAGCGGCGGGGAATCGTGCACGTCGTGGGGCCGGAGCAGGGGTGGACCCTTCCCGGCGTCACGCTCGTCTGCGGCGATTCTCATACCTCCACGCACGGCGCCTTCGGGGCCCTGGCCTTCGGCATCGGCTCGACCGAGGTCACACACGTGATGGCGACGCAAACCCTGTGGCAGGCCAAGCCGCGCGCCATGCGGGTCAGCGTGGAAGGCCAGCTGAGCTTCGGGGTGACGGCCAAGGACGTCATCCTGGCGCTCATCGCCCGGATCGGAGCGGGTGGCGCCACCGGACACGTCATCGAGTACGCGGGTGCCGCCATCCGGACGATGTCGATGGCCGAGCGCATGACGGTGTGCAACATGTCGATCGAGGCGGGGGCGCGGGCGGGAATGGTGGCGCCGGACGAGACGACGTTTGCCTACCTCGAGGGTCGCCCGTTCGCCCCTTCGGGCGAGCATTGGCTCCGCGCGCTCGAGGACTGGCGCACCCTGCCGACGGAGCCCGGCGCGGTGTTCGACCGCGAGGTCGCGCTGGACGGAGGGGAGCTGGCGCCAACGGTCAGCTGGGGCACGAGCCCCCAGGACGCGCTGCCCATCACGGCGTACCTGCCGGACCCCCTGGACTTCGGCGATCCCGTCCGCCGCCAGGGCGTGAGCCGGGCGCTCTCCTACATGGGGCTCCGGCCCGGTCTGCCCCTCGACGGGATCCCCGTCGATCGCGTGTTCATCGGCTCGTGCACCAACAGCCGGCTGGAGGATCTGCGGATCGCCGCCCGTGTGGTCCAGGGCCGCCGGGCTATGGTGCCGGCGTGGGTGGTGCCGGGCTCGGGATTGATCAAGCGCCAGGCCGAGGCCGAGGGGCTTGACCGGGTCTTCCGGGAGGCCGGCTTCGAGTGGCGAGAACCTGGATGCTCGATGTGCGTGGGGATGAACGGCGAGGTGGCGCGCGAGGGCGAGCGCGTGGCGTCCACCTCCAACCGCAACTTCGAAGGGCGCCAGGGCCGGGGTGCGCGCACGCACCTGATGTCGCCGGCCATGGCCGCCGCGGCGGCCGTGGCCGGGCGCCTGACCGACGTGCGCGCCTGGGGAGGGTGAATGCAGGCGTTCACCCGGCTGACCGCCCTGGCCGTCCCGCTCGACCTGCCGAATGTCGATACCGATCGCATCGTGCCCGCCCGCTTCCTGAGCAAGCCCCGGGGGCCGGAGTGCGCGCGGTTCCTTTTCCACGATCTCCGCTTCCGTCCCGACGGCGCCGAACGCGCCGACTTCGTGCTGAACCAGCCCGCCTACCGCGGCGCCGGGATCCTGGTGGCCGCCGCGAACTTCGGCTGCGGCTCCTCGCGGGAGATGGCCGTGTGGGTGCTGGAGGCCTACGGCATCCGCGCCGTCATCGCGCCGAGCCTGGGCGACATCTTCCACCAGAACTGCTTCAAGAACGGCCTGCTGCCGGTGCTCCTGCCCGAGGCGGCCGTGGCCGATCTGCGGCGCCAGCTCCACGAGCGGCCGGGGGTGAGCCTCACCGTGGATCTGCCCGCCCAGACCGTGACGATGCCCGGGGGCGACGCGGCCCGGTTCGAGATCGACGGGTTCCGCAAGCAGCTCCTGCTCGCCGGCCGGGACGAGATCGACCTCACGCTGGGTTACGAGGCGCGGATCCGAGAGTTCGAGGAGCGCCAGCGGTCGGCGATGCCGTGGCTGTCGGAGCGATACCGGGTCTGATCGCCAGGCCGCGCCGCTTGCGCGCGCCGGGTCCCGACGGCTAGCCTTGTCGGGGCCGCCTACCGGGGCAGGTCAGGAGGAGCGAGATGAAGAGCCTCTATGGCGAGGTGTACGCGCGCTCGATGCGCGATCCGGCGGGCTTCTGGGCGGCCGCCGCCGAGGACATTTACTGGGACCGGCGCTGGGACCGGGTCTTCGACGACTCGCGCCAACCCTTCTGTCGCTGGTTCGTGGGGGGGATGCTCAACACGTGCTACAACGCGCTCGATCTGCACATCGACCGCGGTCGCGGCAAGCAGCGGGCGCTCATCTACGACAGCCCGGTCACGAGCACCGTAACCGAGTTCACGTACCAGGAGCTGCGCGACCGGGTCGCCGGGATCGCCGGCGCGCTGCAGCGGCAGGGGATTGTCAAGGGCGACCGGGTCATCATCTACATGCCGATGGTGCCCGAGGCGGTCATGGCCATGCTGGCCTGCGCCCGCATCGGAGCCGTCCACTCCGTCGTCTTCGGCGGCTTCGCCGCCCACGAGCTGGCCAAGCGCATCGACGACGCCAAGCCCCGGCTCGTGCTATCGGCCTCCTGTGGCATCGAGGTCAACCGCGTCGTCCCCTACAAGCCCCTGCTGGACGGCGCCATCGCGGTGGCTCGCCACAAGCCCGAGCACTGCGTGATCCTCCAGCGTCCCCAGGAGCGGGCCCCGCTGATGCGGGGCCGCGACGTCGACTGGGACGACTTCATCGCGGGGGCCCCGCCCGCGGAGTGCCTGCCCGTGGCGGCCACCGACCCGCTCTATATCCTCTACACCTCCGGGACCACGGGACAGCCCAAGGGAGTCGTCCGGGACAACGGCGGGCACGCCGTCGCTCTCAAGTGGTCGATGGCGAACATCTATGGCGTGGGCGCGGGCGAGGTGTACTGGGCGGCCTCGGACATCGGCTGGGTCGTCGGCCACTCCTACATCGTCTACGCTCCCCTGCTCAAGGGCTGCACCAGCATCCTCTACGAGGGCAAGCCGGTGGGGACGCCCGATCCCGGGGCCTTCTGGCGCCTCAGCGCGCAGCACGGCGTCAACGCGTTGTTCACGGCGCCCACCGCGTTCCGGGCCATCAAGAAGGAGGACCCCCGGGGCGCCTACATGGCCAAGCACGACCTCTCCCGGTTCCGCACGCTCTTCCTGGCCGGCGAGCGGTGTGATCCCGACACGCTGCTGTGGGCCCGAGAACGTCTGGGCGTGCCGGTGATCGATCACTGGTGGCAGACGGAGACGGGCTGGCCCATCGCGGCCAACTGCGTGGGGCTCGGGATGCTGCCCGTGAAGCCGGGCTCGCCGACCAAGGCCGTGCCCGGCTACGATGTGCGGGTGCTGGGTGAGGACAACCGGGAGCTGCCGGCCGGGCAGATCGGCTCCATCGCCATCCGGCTGCCGCTGCCCGCGGGTTGCCTGCCCACGCTGTGGAACAACGACGCCGGGTACGAGGCGTCCTACCTGACCAAGCACCCCGGCCACTACCTGACGGGCGACGCCGGCTACAAGGACGACGACGGCTACCTCTACATCATGAGCCGCGTCGACGACATCATCAACGTGGCCGGGCACCGGCTGTCCACCGGCGGCATGGAAGAGGTCCTGGCCTCCCACCCCGACGTGGCCGAGTGCGCGGTGATCGGGGTCGCCGATGACCTCAAGGGCGAGGTCCCCGTCGGCTTCGTGGTGACGAAGGCCGGGGTGGAGCGCGCCGATGGCGACGTGATCCGAGAGCTGATCGAGCGCGTGCGCGAGCACATCGGCCCGGTGGCCGCCTTCAAGACGAGCGTTGTCGTCAAGCGTCTGCCCAAGACCCGCTCGGGTAAGATCTTGAGAGGGACCATGAAGCGCATCGCCGAGGGCGCGGAATATACGGTGCCGGCGACGATCGACGACCCCACGATCCTGGGGGAGATCGCCGAGGCCTTGAAGCACGTGGGCTATCCACGGGGGAGCGGCGCATGAGATGGCTGACCGTGGTCCTTGCCGTGCTGCTGTTCGCCGGCTGCACGGCGGCGTTCGACGTGACCGGTCGTGAGTGGACCCGGGACGACACCTCCCATCCCCAGATCACGCTCGACCAGACCGAGTGCGCGCGCGGTGCCTACGAGGCGGGGGACACGCCCGATCTCCTGCTGGGGGGCCTCCTCGACGTGCTGCGGCTGGGCATCGAGAACGGGGCCCAGGCCGACGCCTACCGCGACTGCATGACGTCGCGGGGGTACGAGCGGCGCGAGGAAGCGGGCTAGCGCTCCGGCTCCGGTCGCCGCCCGCTCAGGTGCCCGGCGGCGAGCAGGCCGGCCAGCGCCAGCAACCCGGCCGCCCCGTTGACGAAGAACGCCGTGCTGACGCCCCAACGCTCGGAGATGGCGCCGACCACGAAGGCCCCGATGGGGACGGAGCCACCGAACACGAGGACGTGCAGGCTCATCACCCGACCTCGCAGATGGTCGGGGGCGGCGATCTGCAGCGCGGTGTTACCGCCGGCCACGGTCATAATGCCGGCGAAGCCAGTCACGAAGAGGGCAAGCGCGGCCAGCCAGACGTGCCGGACCAGAGAGAGGGCCACGAGCGCCGCGCAGGCCGCGCCGGCCGTGGTGAAGAGCAGCGCCGGGGGCGGCGAGCGGCGCACCGCGGTCCCCAGCGTGAGGGCGCCGGTCACCGCGCCCACGCCCACTGCTGCCATCAGGAAACCGAACCCCTCAGCACCCAGCCCGAGCACCGTGCGCGCCAGGAGCGGCACGTAGATGCTGAAGTTGAAGACGCAGAGGCTGACCACGAGCAGGACGGTGAGGATCAGCCGGATCTCCGGAGCGCGCAGCGCGTAGCGCAGGCCCTCGAGGATCGCCCGTCGCATCGTGGTGTCCCCGTGACGGCGGGGCCGACCGGCGGCCCGGACGCGCCCCAGCGTCACCAGCACCCCCAGGAAGCTCGTGCCATTGATGACGAAGGCGGGCACCACGCCGAAGCGCGCGATCAGCAGACCCGCCGCGACCGGGCCGATGATGCGGGCGGCGTTGAAGGCGGCGGAGTTCAGCGCGATGGCGTTGATGACGTCGTCCTTGCCGACCATCTCCACCACGAACGACTGCCGGGCGGGATTGTCCAGCGTGTTGGCGAAGCCAGCGAGCGCGGCCAGGACCCCGACGTGCCAGTACTGGACGTGTCCGCTTCCTACCAGGACCGCCAGCGTGAGGGCCTGGGCGGCCAGCGCCGTCTGGGTGGCCATGAGCAGCTGCCGTTTGGGGAGCCGATCGGCGATGGCCCCGCTGACGACCGAGAAGAGCAGCATGGGTCCGAACTGCAGTGTGCCGATGAGCCCCAGCAGGAGCGGTGAGTCCGTGAGCTGGAGCACGAGCCAGGCCTGGGCCACGGACTGCATCCAGGTGCCAATCTGGGAGACGAGCTGGGCGCTGAAGAAATGGCGGAAGTCCGGGTGGTTGAGCGCCCGCAGCCCGTCGGGGAACGGCATGCTCGCCGTAGAATACCCCGTGTGAGCCTGGCCTGGGCCGCGGCGGCCCTCATCATCCTGGCGGCGAGCTTCGTCATGGGGCTGGCCGGATTCGGCATCGCCATCGTCTCGCTGGCCTTCCTGCCGTACTTCATGGAGCCGGCGGCGGCGGTCGTGCTGCTGACGGTCTATGCCTTTGCGTTTGCCGCCGGGGTGCTCATCCAGCTCCGGCGAGACGTTGTGCCGGGCGCGATCGCGCTGCTGCTCGTGGGGACGCTGATCGGCATACCGTTCGGTGTGTGGGCCCTGGCTGCGCTTCCGTCATCGGCACTGACCCGTCTGATCGGGTTAGTGCTGCTCCTCGCGGTGGGGCTGGAGTGGCTGGGCCGCTACCCGCGCTGGCTCACCGGCCCGGCGTGGGGACTGGGGGCCGGGGCCCTGGCCGGCGTCGCCGGGGGCGCGGTGGGAACGCCGGGACCGCCGATCATTCTCTACGCGGCCGCGCAGCAATGGAGCAAGCGGACGTTCAAGGCCAACTTCCAGGCCTTCCTCGTCGTCAACCAGGGCGCGATCCTGCTCGGCTACTGGTGGACGGGGCTGCTCACCCCGGACGTCTGGCGTCTCGTGGTCGTCTTTGCCGTTCCGGCCGTCCTGGGAGTGCTGGGCGGCGTCCTGCTGTTCAACCGCATCGACCAGAATACCTTCCGGCGAGTCATCTTCGCCCTGGTGGCCCTGTCGGGCCTCGTGCTGCTCGTGCGCGGCTGACGGCTCGCGCCGGGGACGACGCCCTTGACAGGGGTGGGGCCGGCCTCTCTAATGGCCGGCACCGGAAGGCGAGCCCACCATGGTGTTCCAGCCAGCGGAATGGCGCGGCGTCGCCGTTGCCTGACGACAATCCACACGCAGGGGAGGCCCTGAGATGAAGAAGCGGGCACTGGCGCTCACGGTGGCTGGACTCGGTCTCGCGATTCTGCCGCTGCTGTGGTGGCTGCACCAGGTGATGCCTGTGGCCGACGCGCAGGCGCCCACGTTCCGCATGCGCATCCAGACCAGCGTGCCCGCGGCCGCCACCCAGTTCGAGGGGATGCAGAAGTTCGCCGAGCGTGTTCAAAAGATGTCGGCCGGTCGGGTGAAGATCGACGTGCTACCCATCGGCGCCGTGGTCGGGCTGTCCGAGATCCTGGAGGCCGTAGACAAGGGTGTGGTGGAGGCCGGCTTCGCCTGGACCCATGTATGGTCGGGCAAGAACTCGGCCGCCGGCCTGTTCGGCTCGCCGCCGGCTGGCGCGGCGACCGGGCTGGATCAGACCACGCACCTGTCGTGGCTGCTGTCCGGCGATGGGGCGCCACTCCTGCGCGAGCTGTACCGGGATGGCCTGAAGACGGGCGTGGTGCCGTTCCCGATCATGGCGGTGGGCCCCGAGGCCCTTGGCTGGTTCAAGCAGCCGATCCCGAGCCTGGCCGAGTTCCGCAAGCTGCGATTTCGTACCCCTCCCGGTCTGCCCGGTGAGATCTACCTCGAGTCCGGCATCACGGCGGTGAGCTTGCCCGGGCCCGAGATCCTGCCCGCCGCCCAGCGTGGCGTGATCGACGCCGCCGAGTGGGGCTTCCCCTCCGACGACCTGGCCTTCGGCTTTCACCGGGTGTGGAAGAACTACTACCTGCAGGGACTGCACCAGGTCACGGTGGTAGCCGACCTGATCATCAACGGCGACGTCTGGAAGAAGCTGCCGCCGGACGTGCAGGCCATGATCGACACGGCCGCCATGGCGACGAACCTCGAGCACTATGCCATGCTGATCCACAAGAACGGCGTGGCCCTCAAGGAGCTCGTGGACAAGCACGGGGTCGTCCTGCGGGAAACGCCCCGCGAGTACTTCGCGGAGTTCCCCAAAGCCACCAAGCGGGTGCTCGACAAGTACGCCGCGGCCAACCCGCTGTTCAAGAAGGTGCTGGACTCCCAGCAGCGATTCGCTCAGCTGGTCATGCCCTACCGCATCAACGCGCACAAGGTCGATCTGTTCCTGGCCGAGGAGGCTCTCAAGAGCAAGTAGCCGCGTGGCGGGAGGATGGCGGCCCTGGAGCGGACCCGGCGGGCGCTGGATGCGATCAGCATCTGGACGGCCCGAATCTCCGGGTGGTTGATCTTCCCGCTCACGTTCGTCCTCGTCTACGAGGTGCTGTCCCGGAAGTTCTTCCAGCGCCCCACGACGTGGGCCTCCGATGTGAGCTACATGCTCTACGGCGCCCTCTTCATGCTGGGCGCCGCCTATGCGCTTCAGCGCGGCGCCCACATTCGCACCGACTTTCTCTACCGGCGCTGGCCCCCCCGGGTGCAGGGCACGGTCGACGCCCTCCTCTACCTCTGCTTCTTTTTTCCCGGCATGGCCCTGTTCCTGTGGGTCGGCTGGGAATTCGCCTGGACCTCCTGGCTCCAGGGCGAGCGCGCCATCACCAGCCCGTGGCGGGCGCCCATCTATCTCCTGAAGGCGGTCATTCCGGTGGCGGCGGCCCTGCTCCTCGTCCAGGGCGTCGCCGAGTTCCTCAAGAGCCTGCACACGGCCCTGCGCGGCCGGCGGCGATGAGCCCGGAAGCGCTCGGTGTGCTCCTGCTGCTCACGCTCCTCGTCGCCATCTTCGTCGGCTTTCCCATTGCCTTCACCCTGATCGTCCTGGCCCTGGTCTTCGGGTACGTCGGCTTCGGCCTCCAGGTCTTCGCCCTCATGGTCTTCCAGTTCTTTTCGGTGATGCAGGAGAGCGTGCTGGCCGCCGTCCCCCTGTTCATCTTCATGGGAGTGTTGCTGGAGCAGGGGGGGCTCATGGACCGCCTGTTCCGAGCCTTCCAATTGATGCTGGCCCCGGTGCGGGGATCGCTCTACCTGGCCGTGATGTTCACGGCGACCATCTTCGCGGCCGCCACCGGCATCGTCGGCGCGTCGGTCACCCTGCTGGGGCTCATGGCCAGCCCGGCCATGAAGCGCAGCGGCTACGATGTCAGGCTGTCGGCCGGCATCATCACGGCGGGCGGCACGCTCGGCATCCTCATCCCACCCAGCGTCATGCTGGTCGTCATGGGGCCGGTCGTGGGGGTGTCGGTCGTGGACCTCTTCGCCGCGGCCATCCTGCCCGGGCTCCTGCTCTCGAGCCTCTTCACCACGTACGCGATGGTCCGCAGCTTCCTCAATCCGCGGCTGGGCCCACCGCTGGCCAAGGCCGAGCGGGCGACCTCGTACGGCGCGATCGTCCAGGAGCTCGCCGTCGGGCTGGTACCGCCTGCGGTCCTGGTCGGCGCGTCGCTAGGCAGCATCCTGAGCGGAGTGGCGACGCCCACCGAGGGCGCCGCCATGGGCGCCTTCGGCGCGCTCGTCCTGACCCTCGCCTATCGGAGGCTCACGTGGCGCAAGCTCTCCGTGGCCGTGCTGCAGACAGTCGAGGTCTCGGCCATGGTGCTGTTCCTGGCCGCGGCGTCGAACTTCTTCGGAGCGGTGTTCTCGCGCCTGGGCACGCCGCAGATGATCACCGAAGTGGTGGCCACCCTCCAGCTGCCCCCGCTCGGAGTGCTCCTCATCATCATGGCCCTGATTTTCCTGTTGGCCTGGCCGCTGGAATGGGTGCCCATCGTGCTTATCGTGGTGCCGATCCTGCTCCCGGTGATCAGAGATCTCAAGATCGATCTCGTGTGGTTCTGCACGCTGGTGGCCGTCAATCTCCAGACGGCCTGGCTGTCGCCTCCGGTGGCGCTGTCGGCGTACTTTCTCAAGGGCGTCGTGCCGGATTGGGATCTCAAGGATATCTATCTCGGGATGATGGAGTTCATGCTTCTCCAGCTCGTCGGGCTCCTGCTCCTGCTACTCTTCCCGGCGATCGCCCTGTGGCTTCCGTCCGTGCTGCTCGACTGAAGGACGCTCGGGGCGAGCCCCTTGACAGCGGCCGACTCGCCGCCGCCTAATGCCGCCTACTGGAGCGCTCAGTGGAACAGAAGGTTCCATTCACCGGAACTCGGGCGGCTTCACCCGTTCTGAAGGCTCTGGCGATCCTGGCGCACGTCGCCGGGGTCTCCGGCCCGCTGACCCTCACCGCGCTGAGCGCGGCCGCCGCGCTGCCCAAGCCTACCGCCCATCGCCTGGCCCGCCTGCTGGAGGGGGCCGGGCTCCTGGGCAAGGATGGGCTGACCCGGCGCTACGTCGTGGGCCCGGCCCTGCTCGAGCTGGGCTTCAACGCCCTCCGCAACGCGCCCGCGCAGCGCAACCGTCGGCTCATTCTGGAGCGGCTGTCCGGGAAGCTCGGCGAAACCATCAACCTGGCCATGCTGGCCGGGGACGAGGTGCTGTATCTCGATCGCGTGGAGGCGTCCTGGCCGCTGCGGATGGACTTCAAGCCGGGGAGCCGCGTGCCCATCCACGCCACCGCCAACGGCAAGCTCCTGCTCGCCTACGCCGAGCCGGCCGTGCGGGCGCGCCTGTTGCGGACACTTCGGCTGCCGGCGATGACCCCACGGACGATCACCGATCGGGCGCGGCTGGAGGCCCAGCTCCTGGCCATCCGCCGGCAGGGGTACTCCGAGGACGACGGGGAATTCCTGGCCGGCGTGTGCTGCCTGGCCGTCCCCATCCGCGCCCGTGGGAGTCACGTCGTCGCCGGGCTGGCCGTCTCGGCGCCCTCGGCGCGGTTCAATCTGGACAAGGCTCGCGCCCACCTCGGCGACCTGCAGAGCACCGCCATCGAGCTGGGGGCCGAGTTCAGCGACGAGCGTGATGACGCCGCGAGGAGAGTTCGCGTATGAAGAACGGCTTTCGCATCATCGACTCCGACATGCACATCATCGAGCCACCCGAGATGTGGGACAAGTACATCGACGGCGACTTCAAGGACCGGGCCCCGAAGATCGTCGGCAACTACCTGGTGGGCTTCTATGGGCTGATGGAAGACCAGATGCTGCCCACCGTGGACGCCCACGCCCGTGAGCGCTGGAAGGGCATGTTCGGCCACGTCGGGCCCCACCTCCGCGAGCCGGCGGCCCGAGGCTTCGACGCCCTCTCGCAGCTCGAGGCCATGGACCACGAGGGCCTCGACATCGCGGTGCTCTTCCCCTCCATCGGGCTCTACGTGATGGGGTTCGACGGGCTGGCGCCCCGGTTCGCCGCGGCCATCAGCCGCGCCTACAACAACTGGCTCTATGACTTCTGCCAGCGCAACCCCGAGCGGTTGCGGGGGGCGGCCATGATCCCGCCCCACGACATCACCGAGGCCATCAAAGAAACGCGGCGGGCTGTGCGGGAGCTGGGGTTCGCCGCCGTCTTTCTCCACCCCAGCCCCGTCAACGGACGGCAGTGGCACGATCGCTACTACGATCCTCTGTGGAGCGAGCTGCAGGAGCTCGACGTGCCGGTGTGCTTCCACGAAGGGACGGGGACGGTCATCTCTCAGCCCGGCGAGCAGTTCGGCCAGAACCGTCTCATGCGCCACGTGGCCTCCCACCCGATCGCCATGATGCTCACGAGCCTGGGCCTCATTGCCGGGGGCGTCCTGGAGGCGTTTCCCCGTCTGCGCGTGGGGCTGCTGGAGTGCAACGCGGGCTGGATCCCCTTCTGGCTGGACCGCATGGATCATGACTACGAGCGGCTGGCCCGATGGGATACCCCCACCCTCACCATGGCGCCGAGCCGGTACTTCCTGCGCCAGTGCACCGTGGGCGCCGAAGAGGAACCGGGGCTGCCTCACGTGGTGGCCCAGATCGGCAACGACAACATCGTCTGGTCTACCGATTACCCGCACTGGGACTCGGACTACCCCAAGGCGTCGGAGGAGTTTCTGGCGCTTCCCCTCGACGATGAAACCCGGCGAAAGATCCTCTGGGACAACTGCGCCAGGCTCTACAGGCTGTGAGCGGCCGGTGACGACAAGGAGGGCTCGGATGATGCGGCGGCGACACGGATGGCGCGTGATCGGAGTGGCGGTCCTGGGCGGGGGACTGGTGGCGATGGTGCTGGGCGGGCTGGCCGGAGATCGCTCCGAGGCCCAGCCGCGCAAGCCCGAGACGATCACGGTGCTGCGCTGCCCGCTGGGCTGCGGCATCGTGGAGGGGGACACGATCCTGGGCAGCTTCTTCGCCAAGGCGCACCCGTGGCTGCACTACCAGACGCAGGAGACGCCCGGCTACCTCTATAACATCCGGGAGGTCGCCAAGAACCAGGCGCGCTGGAAGGCCACGGCCTTCGGCACCGAAGATACGATCATCCAGCTTGCCGTCAACGGCGGCAGCCCCGAGCTGAAGGAGTTTCTGCCCGAGCCCATCAACATCAAGTGGAAGCTGCTGTTCGGCGAGGCGTGGTGGACCCAGGGCATGTGGTGGGTCACGCTCAACCCGAGCCTCAAGACCATCGCCGACCTCAAGGGCAAGCGGCTGGGGCTCGGCCTCAGGACTCAGAGCGATTGGGGCATGGACGCGCGTCTGTTCCTGGAAGTCGCCTACGGGATCAACCCTGGGAACACCGACATCCGGCACCTCGGCCCGGTGGCGGCCACCGAGGCCATGCTCGACGGCAAGGTCGACGCTGTCGTGATGGGCGCCGGAACCGACCCCGGCGGCAAGAACTGGATCGTGGCCGCCCCCATGCGGCTGCTGGATGCTTCCGGGCGCAAGCTCCACTACATCGGGATCGACAAGGAAGCGGTGGACAAGGTCAACGCCAAGTTCGGCACGACCTATCTGACGATCACCATTCCGCCGGGGACGCTGCCCCAGCGCAGTGAGCCGCTCTTCGTCGGGGTGGACCGCGGGTACACGGCGGCGCACCCCGAGATGTCGGAAGAGATGGGCTATGAGCTGATCAAAACCGTCGCCAAGCTGGTCCCCCAGATGGCCGCCGCCCATCCGTTGTGGAAGGTGTCCACCCCCGAGCTGATGGTGAACGGGCTGACCGAGGAGAACGCGCATCCGGGCGCCATCCGGGCCTACAAAGAGCTGGGGTGGTGGGAGCTGCGCACGAAGTCCCGGGCTGTGACGTACCCCAAATAAGCGAACCGTCCGGACCAGCGCCGGCTGCGCGCTGATGAGCTCGCTCGCGACGACGATCGCCGTGCTGGACCGGATGTTCTTCGCCGGCGCCGCGGCCCTGTCCGTCTACATGGCGATCTCGACGTTCGTCTTTCTCCAGCCCTCGCCCCGCCACTACGCGACGTTGATCTTTGCCCTGCTCCTGCTATCGGGGCTCCTGGCCCTCCGCAACGTACTCGCCGAGGGCCAGGCCCACCGCGGCCTGCGCTTCAAGATTCGCCTGACCCTGGCCGGGGTCGTGCTCGTCGGCGGAGCCTGGTCCGTCGGCTACATCGGCCTCAACGCCAATCGGTTGCAGCTGGAGCAGCCGTTCCTCAGCGAGCGCGACGTCCTCGTCGGCGCCGTGTTCCTGGCCGCCTTGCTGCTGGCCAACTGGTTCCACTGGGGCGGTGTGCTCACCTCGGTGATCGGCGTGGTCATCCTGTATTTCTTCCTCGGCCATCTCATCGAGCGTCCCCTCCTGCTCAAGCACCCCCATTACGAGGTGGCCTTCGTCATGTCCTACATGGGGATGAATACCACGGAGGGGGCCTTCGCCTACCTGGCCGACGGGGTGGAGAAGCTCTACTTCCTGGTGATCTTCGCCGCCGTGCTGATCGCCTGCGGCATGACCGGCCTCGTGACCGAGCTGGGCAAGGCCGTGGGCCGGTACGTGCGGGGCGGGGCCGCCTTCCCGGCCATCGTGGGCAGCGCGCTGGAGGGCATGGTGATGGGCGCCGCGGTGACCAACGTGGTCATGAGCGGCAAGCTCACCATCCCCATGATGAAGCGCCATGGGTTCCGGTCGGAGTTCGCCGCCGCCGTGGAGGTGGCGGCCTCCACGGCCGGGCAGATCATCCCGCCGGTGATGGGGCTGGCCGCCTTCATCATGGCCGCCTTCCTGAACATTCCCTACACCACAGTGGCGCTGCTGGCGGTGATCCCCGCGTTCCTCTACATGGTCGGGGTGACCATCGCCGTCCTGGTGAAATCCTCGGCCGACCGGCTGCCCAAGCTGCACGAGCCCTTCGACGGCGCGCTCGTGTGCCGCCTGCTACCGTCCTTCGTCGTGCCGGTCGCCATCGTGGTCGTGCTGCTGCTGCAGTTCTACTCGCCCTCCTACGCCGGCCTCTTCGGTATCGCCGCCGCGCTGGTGCTGTGCCTGTTTCAGGGACGCTTTCGGCCCCGGCTGGCCGCTTTCCGGACGGCGCTGCACGAGGGGTTCGAGGTCACCATTCAGCTCTGCCTGCTGCTCGTCGCCATCGGCCCGCTGGCCCAGACCTTCGTCACCACGAATCTGGCCGGGCGGGCCAGCGCGCTGCTCGTGCACGTCGTCCCCGACAACGCCCTGATCATCCTCGTGGGCGCGATGGTGCTCACGCTCCTGCTGGGGATGGGGCTGCCCACGCCGGCCGCTTATCTGCTGGTGGCCCTCACTCTCGGCCACTTCCTGCAGCAACAGGGCGTGAAGCCGATCCCGGCCCACTTCTTCATCCAGTACTTCGCGGTGTTCTCGGCGGTGACCCCGCCGGTAGCCCTGGCCTCGCTGGCCGGGGCCAAGATCGCCCAGGCCCCGTTCGTGGGGACGTCGATCGAGTCGCTCAAGCTCGTCTTCCCGGCGTTCTTCGTTCCCTTCGCGTTCATCTATCACCCGTCCCTGCTGGCCTTTCCCCAGGTCTCGTGGTCGCTGCTCGTCGCGGTGGCGGGCGTGATCCTGGTGCAGTGGAACGCCTCCGTCGCGCTGTACGGGTTCCTGCGTCGTCCGCTCGGCCGGGGCGAACGCGGCGCCTTCGGGCTGGCTGGCGCGCTGGGGGTCGTCTACCTGGTCCGTCCGTCGCTCGCCTGGCTGGGGATCTCGATCGCGGTGAGTGGC
This sequence comes from Candidatus Methylomirabilota bacterium, assembly GCA_036556905.1. Lineage (GTDB taxonomy): Bacteria > Methylomirabilota > Methylomirabilia > Rokubacteriales > CSP1-6 > 40CM-4-69-5. Next base: position 24,641 of record DATBIM010000088.1, on the reverse strand, counting down.
CTGGCCTTGCTGTGGGTCCTGGCGGGGGCGATGACCCGCGGCCGACCCCGCCGGCGCGTCCTGGAGGCGGCGCCGGTGGCGCGAGCGGTAGACGTCGAATGACCGCCTCGGCGGAGACTACCTATCGTTCGCTCTTCGATCTCAACGGCCGGGTCGCCCTGGTGGCCGGGGGTGGGGGCGGGCTCGGCCGCGAGATCGCCCGAGGCCTGGCCGACTGGGGCGCACGACTCCTGATCGCCGACCGTGACCTCCCTCGCGCCGAGACCGTGTCGCGGGAGATCGTCAAGCGCGGGGGACTGGCCCGGGCGCTGATGGTGGACGTGACCAGCCCCGACTCGGTGCGATCCCTCGTGCAGGAGGTGGTGGCGGTCGAGGGGAGGGTCGACGTCCTGGTGAATGCGGCCGGTATTCTGGAGGTGGCGCCCGCCGTGGACCTGTCCTTCGCGACGTGGAGCAAGGTCCTCGACGTCAACCTCACCGGCGTGTTCTTGATGTCGCAGGCCGTCGGGGCGGTGATGCTCCGGCAAGGGCGGGGCAAGGTCATCAACATCGCATCGGTGTCGAGCACGGTGGCCAATCCCGGCTATGCCGCCTACGCGGCCAGCAAGGGCGGGGTAGCCCAGCTCACCAGGGTGCTCGGCCTCGAATGGTGCCGCCACGGGATTCAGGTCAACGCCATCGGGCCGGCCTTCACCGAGACCGACCTCACGCGTCCTTACCTGGCCGCCGACGACACCCGGCGACAGTTCGTCCTGAGCAAGATCCCCGCCGGCCGGCTCGGCGAGCCGGCCGACCTGGTCGGCGTGGCCGTGTTCCTGGCCTCCGCGGCCTCGGACTTCGTGGTCGGGCAGATGCTCTACGTTGACGGCGGCCGCACGCTCGGATAACGAGGGCCCATGGACCTGAGCTACGACGACGTCCAGAAGATTCTGAAGATCATCGACGGCTCCTCCGTCGAGGAGCTGCACCTCGAGATCGGGGACCTCAAGCTGGTGGTCCGCAAGCGCGGCGGGACGGCCGAGGCGACGGAGTTTCGGCCGGCCACCACGACACCGTCGCCCGCGCCGCGGTTTCAAGCAGCCCCGCCGCCTGGCCAGCCGGCAGCCGCGCCGCCGGCGCCGCCGAGCCCCCGCCGCCCTCGGGTCGCCGGGGTGGAGGTCAAGGCGCCGATGGTGGGGACGTTCTACCGATCCCCCGCCCCCGGCGCGCCCCCCTTCGTGGAGGTGGGCAGCGTCATCGACGCCGATGCCACGGTCTGCATCGTCGAGGTGATGAAGCTCATGAACTCTATCCGGGCCGGCTGCCGGGGCCGGGTGGCCGAGATCTGCGCGGACAACGGGACGCTGGTAGAGTTCGGCCAGGTTCTGCTCGTGATCGAGCCACTGCCGTGAGCCGCTTGGGCAATGATCCAGGAGGTGCCGGATGGCCAGTGTGAGGGAGATCGCGTCCGCCCGCGAGGCGCCGGCCGCCGTGCCTGGCGCGTCGGCCCGGACGGCCAGGCGCGGGCGCCGTCGGATCCTGGCCGCCAACGGGCTGGCGCTGCTGGCCTTCGTCCTCGTGTGGGAGGTCGGCAGCCGCGCGCTGCGCTCCAGCTTCTTTCCCGGCCCGCTGATCGTGGGCCGGACCTTCGTGAGCTTGCTGGTCGAGGGGGACATCCAGGGCTACACGCTGCTCACCCACGCCTCCGTCAGCCTCTATCGGGTGTTGCTCGGCTTCGCGGCGTCCTGCCTGACGGCCATCCCGCTCGGGATCGTCCTCGGCCTCTGGCGCCCGCTCTACCTCGGCACCCGGATCGTGAGCGAGCCCTTGCGCTTCATTCCGCCGCTGGCCTGGATCCCGCTGGCCATCCTGTTCTTCACGGGCCTGGGGCGCTACGTGTTCCTCATCTGGGTCGGAGCCTTCTTCCCGCTGTTCATCCTCACCATGAACGCGGTCAGCACGGCCAGCCCCCTCTACGTGGAGGTCGCCCGCGTCTTCGGCGCCGGGCGGTGGTTCATCGCGCTGAAGGTAATCGTGCCGGGGGCCCTTCCTCAGATTGTCGGGGCCATGCGAGCGGTGATGAGCCCGGCCTGGATGTGCATCGTGGCGGCCGAGATGGTGGCCGCCGAGCTCATCGGCCTGGGCCAGATGATTTTCAACTACGCCACCCTGCTCCGGATGGACGTCGTCATCGTCGGCATGCTCTCGATCGGCGTGCTCGGCCTGGTGCTCAACGAGGCGTTCATGGCCATCGAGCGAGCGATCTTCCGGTACCGGCAAGAGGTCCGGCTCTAAGCCGTGCTCGAGTACCGGAACGTCCACAAGGCGTTCGATGTCGACGGGGGGCGGCTGGCCGTCATCCAGGATTTCACCGCCTCCATTCGGGAGGCCGAGTTCGTGGTGCTGGTGGGGCCATCGGGCTGCGGCAAGTCCACGCTGCTGCGCATCACGGCCGGGCTGGAGTCGTTCTCCAGCGGCGAGGTGCGGATCGACGGGGCAGCTCCCGATCCGCGCGGGCGGGGCCGGCTGGGCTTCGTGTTCCAGGACGCGGCCCTGATGCCCTGGCGGGATCTGCTGTCCAACGTCACCCTGGGGCTGGAGATCCGGGGCGTGCCGAAGCCGGAGCGGGAGGAGCGGGGTCTCGAGCTGCTCGGCCTGCTCGGGCTTCAAGGCTTCGAGCACTACTATCCCCACCAGGTCTCGGGCGGGATGCGCCACCGGGTGGCGATCGCCCGGGCCTACATCGTGGATCCCGTGATCCTATTGATGGACGAACCCTTCGTGGCCCTGGACGCCCAGACCCGCGAAGGCCTGCAGCGCGACCTGCTGGATCTCTGGCAGCGCCTCAAGAAGACGGTGATCTTCGTGACCCACAACCTGGAAGAAGCGATCCTTCTGGGGACGCGGGTCATCGTGCTCACTCGGCGACCGGCCAGCATCCGGCTCGACCGCGAGGTCCGGCTGCCCGTGCCCCGCGACCCCACCAACCCGGACTTCGTCGCCCTCCGGCAGGAGCTGCGCGAGCTGCTCACGTAAGCGAGAGGAGGCCTGTGATGACGACCCGAGTGCGTATCGGACGCATCGCCGTGGTGGTACTGGCCGGCCTGGCGCTGGTGGCCGGGCTCGTCGGCCCGGCCGACGCCCAGCCGCGCTTCAAGGTCCGGGTGGGGGCCATCACCCAGGATGCCGTGGACACGCTGGGGCCTTACGCGGCCCTCAAGGAGGGCTACTTCCAGCAGGAAGGGATCGAGCCGATCCTGTCCTACAACATCAACGGGCCGGTGACCCTGCAGAAGATGGTGGCCGGCGACGTGGACGTGGCGATCTCCACCGCGATCGCCCCCTTTTTCCAGGCCGTGGCCAGCGGAGTGGACCTTGTCTGGGTGGCTTCCACCGCCAAGAACAACTCGCCCCTGGTGGTGCGCAAGGAGATCAAGAGCGTCAAGGAGCTCGAGGGCAAACGGCTGGGGACCCCGGGGATCGGCACCATCCACGACACGCTGCTGTCCGTCTTCGAGAAGCGGCACGGGATCAAGACCCAGCACGTGTACGGGCGCATCAGTGATCTCCTGACTTACCTCGAGCGGGGCGAGATCGACGGGCTCATTGCCTGGCAGCCGCCGGCCGAGCTGGCCCGCAAGAAGCTGGGCGCCGTCTACCTGGCCAAGGCCGTCATTCCGGGGGCGGAGAGCCTGGGCATCATCTTCCCCCGCGAGTTCGTCAAGAAGAACCCCGAGGTGGTCAAGCGGTTCGTCAAGGCCCATCTCCGGGGCATCCAGTACTTCAAGAAGCAGCCGGAAGCGCTGGCCCGGTGGCTGGCCGAGCGCGAGAAACTCGATCTCGACGTCGTGCGCAACATCGCCCTGGACCGCGACATGATCCTGGGCGAGGACCCGGTGACGGACCGGCCCAGCACCAAGATCATCATCGCTGCCGCGCGCGACGCCGGGAAGATCCCCAAGGCCCTGATTCCCGACGACCGGGCCATCGAGGCCTGGATGGACAAGCACATCGACGAGTCCTACCTGAGGGAGGCCATGAAGGAGCTGGAGTGGAAGTAGCCGGCCCGGCGCGCCCGGACCTCGGCATCGTCGATACCACGTTGCGCGACGCCCACCAGTGCCTGTGGGCGACGCGCATGACCACGGCGATGATGCTGCCCATCGCGTCGCGGATGGACGGGATCGGCTTCGCGGCGATCGATCTGATGGGGGCCGTCACGTTCGATGTCTGCGTGCGCTATCTCCGGGAGAATCCCTGGGAACGCATCCGGCTCATGCGCCAGGCCGTCGAGCGCACGCCGCTCAATGCCCTGGTGCGGAGCCGGAGCCTCGTCAGCTTCGATCTGATGCCGGACGACGTCATCGAGCTGTGGGTCCGCCGGCTCGCCGCCAACGGCATCCGGCGAATCACCGCCTTCGACGGCCTGCACGAGCTCGACAATCTGAAGCCGGCGATACGAGCGGCCCGGGCTGAGGGGCTCGGCGTGGTCGGCTGCCTGGTCTACGCGCTGAGTCCCGTGCACACCGACGCGCTCTACGCGACCAAGGCCCGGGGACTGCTCGACCTGGGCGTCGATGCTGTGATGCTCAAGGATCCAGGCGGCCTGCTGACGGCCGACCGCGTGCGGACGCTGGTCCCGGCGGTGCGGGCGATCCTGGGATCGACGCCCCTGGAGCTGCACTCGCACTGCCCGACCGGTCTCGGTCCCGAGGTCTATCTCGAGGCCCTTCCCCTCGGCGTGGACCTCGTTCATACCGCGATCTCGCCGCTCGCCCACGGCCCCTCCCAGCCCCCCACGGAATATGTGGTGAAGCACGCCCCACGGCTCGGGCGCCAGACCGCGCTCGATCCCGCGGGTCTGACCGCGATGGCTGACCACTTCCGACAGGTCGCCATCCAGGCCGGCAAGCCGCTCGGCCAACCGGCCGAGTACGACCCCTTCCACTACGAGCACCAGATCCCGGGGGGCATGATCACGAATCTCTCGGCCCAGCTGGCCCAGCTCGGCATCGCCGAGCGGCTGGACGAAGTGTTGCAGGAGGTTGCGCGCGTTCGCGAGGAGCTTGGCTATCTCATCATGGTGACCCCCTTCTCTCAGCTGGTCGGCACTCAGGCCGTGCTCAACGTCCTCAGCGGCGAGCGCTACCGACTGATCCCCGACGAGGTCGTCAAGTATGCCTTCGGACACTACGGTCGGCCCGCGGCGCCGATCGCTCCCGCGGTGATGGACCGGATCGCGGCGTCGCCAGCGGCGCGGCATCTTCGGGAGCCCGCGCCGCTGCCGCTGGCGGTGCCGCGTCTGCGGACCGCCTTCGGCGGATCGATCTCGGACGACGAGTTGCTGCTGCGCATCATGTTCCCTGACGAGGCCGTCGCCGCCATGCTGGCCGCCGGGCCGATCCCCCTCGAGTTGCCCGCCACCCGACAGCCGCTCGTCGATCTGGTGGAGGCCCTCGCGACCCGCCCCGACGTGACCTCCGTCCATCTGTCCGGCGGCGGCCTCAGGTTGAGTCTGCGGGTGGGGGCGGAGCTCTGAAACGCGTCCTCGTCGCCAACCGGGGCGAGATCGCCGTGCGGGTGATCCGAGCCTGTCAGAGCCTGGGGCTCGAGACCGTCGCCATCTACTCTGAAGCTGACCGCGGGGCCTTGCCCACCCGGCTGGCCGACCGCGCGGTCTGTGTGGGCCCACCTCCGTCGTCGGCGAGCTACCTCAACGCCGCGTCGATTCTCGCGGCTGCCCTGGGCACCGGGTGCGACGCCGTCCATCCGGGGTACGGGTTTCTCTCCGAGAACCCCGCGTTCGCCGCCGCCTGTCTGGAGCAGGGCCTGTGTTTCGTGGGCCCACCTCCCGAGGCGATTCGGCTGATGGGCGACAAGCTGGAGGCCCGGCGTCTGGCCGCCCGGCTCGGCGTCCCGGTGGTGGCCGGCTCCTCGGGCCCCGTGCGCTCTGTCGAGGATGCGGGCGCCATCGGCTACCCGTTGTTGCTCAAGGCCTCGGCGGGCGGCGGCGGCCGTGGCATGCGCCTGGTGCGCAGCGCGGCCGAGCTCGGCCCGACGATCGAGCGGGCGGCGGCCGAAGCCCGGGCCGCCTTCGGCGACGGCACGCTCTACGCCGAGCGCTATCTCGAACAGGTACGGCACGTCGAAGTCCAGGTGCTTGTCGATGCGCGGGGCGGCGTCGTCCATCTGGGTGAACGGGACTGCTCCCTGCAGCGACGCCATCAGAAGATCCTGGAGGAGGCGCCGTCGCCCGCGCTGAGCCCGTCACTACGGCGCGACGTCACCGATGCCGCGCTCGGCCTGGTCCGGGCCGTCGACTATCGGGGCGCCGGCACCGTGGAGTTCGTGTTCGATCCGGCCGCCGCGCGCTTCTATTTCATCGAGATGAACACGCGGATCCAGGTGGAGCATCCGGTGACGGAGATGATCACCGGTTTGGATCTGGTCGCCCTCCAGCTCCGCCTGGCGGCCGGCGAGCCGCTCCCCCTCGGCCAGGCCGACGTCGCGCTGCGGGGCCATGCCGTCGAGTGCCGGATCAATGCCGAGGAGCCCGAGAAAGGCTTCCGGCCGTGCCCGGGCACGGTGAGCGTCTGGGTCCCGCCCGGCGGTGATGGCGTCCGGGTGGACACCCACATCGAGCCCGGGGCGGTAGTGCCCCCGTTCTATGATTCGCTCCTGGCCAAGGTCGTCGCCCACGGCGCTGACCGTGCCGCTGCCCTCACGCGGCTTCGTGAGGCCCTGGCCAGATTCCACGTCGAGGGGGTGGCCACCACCATCGGCTTTCACCGTCGCCTGATCGACCATCCCGATTTCGTGGCCAGCCGGGTCCACACGCGCTGGGTGGAGGAGGAGCTGGCGGGGCCGCCCGCGCCCCGGGCGCCATGAAGACGGTCAGCTTCATCGACACGACGTTCCGGGATGCTCACCAGTCGCTGTGGTCGACCCGCATGACCACGGCGATGATGCTGCCGGTGGCGCCGATCCTCGACGGCCTGGGGTTCGAGGCCATCGATCTCGTGGGCGGCGCCGTCTTCGACGTCTGCGTGCGCTACCTCAAGGAAGATCCCTGGGAACGCATGCGGATCATGAGCCGGGTGGTCACCCGGACGCCGCTCATCGTGATGACCCGGGGGCAGAGCCTCTTCACGTTCGAGCTGTTTCCCGACGACATCGTGGAGCTGACGGCCCGGCGGATCGCCGCCAACGGCATCCGCTACGTCACGCCCTACGACGCGCTCAACGACATGCGCAACCTGAGGGTGCCGGTCCGCGCTTCGAAGGCGGCCGGCCTGACCGTGGCCGGGGGCGTGGTCTACACGGTGAGTCCGGTCCACACCGATGCCTACTACGCCGGCAAGGCGCGCGAGCTGGTGGCCCTGGGGGTAGACGCCGTCTTCCTCAAAGATCCTAGCGGGCTGCTCAAGCCGGAGCGAGTCCGCACCCTGATCCCGACGCTCCGGCAGGCGGTCGGGAGCACCCGGCTCCAGCTCCACACCCACTGTCTGACCGGCCTGGGTCCGCGCTGCGCGCTGGAGGCGATCCAGCGCGGCGTGGACACCGTGCACACCGCCACCTCCCCGCTGGCCCACGGAGCCTCCCAGCCGCCGACCGAGTGGGTGGCCGGCAACGCGCGCCGGCTCGGCTTCGACGTGCGGCTCGACGAAGGGGGACTCCGCCCGGTGGCCGATTACTTCCGGTACGTCGCCGCCCGTGAGGGCAAGCCGCTGGGACGCATCGCCGAGTACGATCCCTTCCATTACGAGCACCAGGTTCCTGGCGGAATGATCTCGAACCTCCGCTACCAGCTCGGCGAAATCGGCCTGGCCCACCGCCTCGACGAAATCCTGGAGGAAGCGTCCCGCGTGCGCCAGGAGCTCGGCTACCCTATCGTCGTCAGCCCCTTCGCCCAGTTCGTGATCACGCAGGCGGTCCTGAACGTCGTCCAGGGTGCACGCTATGCGACGGTGCCTGACGAGGTTCGCAAGTACGCGCTGGGTCACTACGGTGAGCTGGCTGCGCCCGTTGATCCCAACGTCCTGGACCGGATCACCCGCGGCCAGACGCCGATCACGACGCGTCCCGGCGACCTTCTGCCGCCCGCCACCGAGCGGCTGCGTCGCGAACGCGGTCCCTTTGCGTCGGACGAGGATCTGCTATTGGCGGCCTTCTACAACCCCGAGCACTACGCGAGCCTCCTGGCCGCCCGGCCGATCCGGACCGAGTATCCGGTCGATCGGACGCCGCTCCTCACCCTGGTCCGGGAGTTGGCGGCACGCCGAGAGCTGCACACGGTCAGGCTAGTGATGAAGCCGGCGACTGTCGTCTCCTGAGGGGACCCGGCAGAGGAGCGCGCCATGACCACGCGCCAGGTCGCAGTCGATCGGGGAGGCGAAACGCTGCCGATCCGCGTCCCCGCCGACGCCACGGTGCTGGAGTACGCGGAGCGGCCGGTGTCCGGCACCGGGCCGGCCCTGGCCGAGGCGGCCCTGGACGCCCCGCTGGGGTCGCCGCGGCTCGAAGACCTGGCCGGTGCGCTGCCGTCCCGCCGCGGACGGGTCGTGGTCGCGGTGGACGATCCCAACCGACCGGTCGCGACCATGCGCATTCTCCTGCCGGCGGTCCTCCGTCGACTGGCCGCGGCCGGCATCGCCGACGACGCGATCACGATCATCAGCGCCAACGGAATGCACCCCAAGTTCCTCATCCCTCAGCTTCGCGCGTATCTGGGCGAGGACGTCTACAAGCGCTTCGACGGCCGCGTCGTCAACCACGACTGTGAGGACACGGCCGGACTCGTTCAGCTCGGGCGCACGACGTTTGGCGACGTGGTCGAGTTCAATCGATCGGCCGTGGAGAGTGACCTCCTCGTGTACGTGGGCAACATCGCCGTCAACATCTGGGGTGGCTACAGCGGCACCGGCGTGGTGGTGGGACTGGGCGGCGTGGCCAGCGTGCTCGGCCACCACGGGCGCGGCGGCATCGGGCACCGTGATTCGTGTCACGGGGATCCGCGGACGATGCACTACCAGAAGCGTAAGGTCGCCATCCACGAAGCGATCGAGCAGACCCGGGGGAAACCGACCTTCTACGCGGAGGCCATCACCGATGCCCGGGGAGTGATCGGGACCTTCGCCGGCGCCGCCGCCGCCATCCGCGAACAGGGCTGGCCGGAGGCTGACCGACGCTTCGTGGTGGACGCGCCGGCCGCCGACGTGGTCGTGGTGGGGCTGGCGCCAGCCTTCCTCTATGGGTCGAGCGACAACGCCCTCATCGCGCTCACCGGCGTGTGCTTCCCGTGCCGCCTCTGGCTCGGCGCCCCGCTGCTCCAGCCGGGCGGCGTGGTCATCGGCGTCACGGCGAGCGCCAATACCGTCGACCCCTCGACGCATCCCGGCTACGCGGAGGCCATCCGGGCCTTCGGCCGCTCCGGCCGCTCGTTCGACGCCCTCGAGCGCGAGGCCGACCGGGTGGGCCGCGACTCCGAACTGGTGCGGCGCTATCGACAGGGCGGTGCCTACCACCCCTATCACCCGTTCTGGCTCTTCAACGAGAACGAGTACGCCATGCGCACAGCCGGGCGCATCATCATGGCCGGGGCCAGGGCGGGGGAGTTCTTCGAGGCCATGGGAGTCCAGGTGCTGCCGACGTTCGAGGCCGCCTGGGAAGAGGCCCGACGGCTCGTGGGCGATCGGCCGCGCGTCGCTGTGCTGCCGACATTCTGGTCCAAACCGCGCATCAAGTTCCACGGGGCCGCCTGACATGGACGCCGGGCTCGATCCGTTCTTCCGGCCCCGGGCGATCGCCATCGTCGGCGCCTCCGAAGACTTCAACCGGATCAACGGGCGGCCCCTGAAGTTCCTGCTCGACAAGGGCTACGCGGGTCGGATCTATCCGGTGAACCCCAGGTACGAGACGCTGGCCGGCCTGGCCTGTTACCCGAGCGTGACCGCGATCCCCGGACCGGTCGACCTCGCCATCGTGGCGGTGCCGGCCAAGGCCGTGACGGCCGCGATCCAGGAGTGCGTCGCCAAGGGCGTGCCCAGCGCCGTCGTCTTCAGCTCCGGCTTCGGCGAGATGGGTGAGGAAGGACGACGGCTCGAGGCCGAGCTCGCCGCGGCCGCTCGCCGGGGCGGGCTGCGCCTCTGTGGTCCCAACACGCTGGGCTTCATGAACACCTTCGACCGGGTGCTGGCCACCTTCAGCCAGGCGGGGGAAGGCGACACCCCGCCGGGACCGGTGGCCTTCGTCACGCAGAGCGGCGCTTTCGGCACCGCCATGGTCGCGCTCGGTCGCCAGCAGGGCCTGGCCTTCGGCTACTTCGTCAACAGCGGCAACGAGGCCGACCTCGGGTTCGCCGATCTGCTCGGTTGGGTCGTGGAGGATCCGCGAATCAAGGTCGTCGCCGGCTATATCGAGGGGCTCCGCGATGGACGCAAGCTCCTCGGCGTCGCCGACCGCGCCCTCGAGATCGGCAAGCCGCTGGTCATCACCAAGGTGGGGCGCTCCGCGGCCGGGGCCCGGGCCGCATCGTCCCACACCGGTTCCCTCGCGGGGCGCGACCGCGTGTATGCCGGTGTCTTTCGCCAGAAGGGTGTGCTCCGCGCGCTTCACGAGGAAACGCTGCTCGACCTGGCCGCCGTGTTTTCGGTGTGCCCGCTGCCCGCCGGACCCGGGTTGGGGATCGTGACCCAGTCGGGCGGCGCCGGCGTGCTCATGGCCGACCGCGCCGAGGAGCTGGGCCTCACCGTGCCGGTGCTCTCGGATGCCACCCAGGCGACGCTGAAAAAAATCGTGCCGGCGTTCGGCGCCGTGCGGAACCCGGTGGACATCACGGCGCAGTTCATTGCCGACCCCGGACTGCTGCGCGCCTCCCTGGAAGCGGTGCTCCAGGACCCCGGGGTGGATGTGGCGATCTTCTATCTGGGGCTCATGGCCCGGTTCGCCGACCAGGTCGTGGCGAACCTCCGGGAGGCCTACGCCGGAGCCAGCAAACCCCTCGTGGTGGCGTGGGTGGCAGCCCCCGAGACTGCCCGGGCGGCGCTCCGGGAGGCGGGGATCTGCATGCTGCCGAGCGCGACACGGGCGGTGGACGCCGTGCACGGTCTCGTCGAGTTCGCCGAGCGTCGGCGGCAATGGCTCGTCGCCGACCACGCCCGCGACGCGACGACAGCATCTCCAGCTCGCGACACGCTCGCGCGTGTCGTGGCGGCGGCTCGGGCGCGCGGGACCGGGGTGCTGGGCGCGCCGGACACCTTCACGGTGCTTGCCGCCTACGGCGTGCCGGTGGCCCCGGCGCGGTTGGTGACATCGGCGGCCGAAGCCGCGCAGACACTCCGGGAGCTCGGTGGGCCGATCGCCTTGAAGGTGGAGTCGCCGGACATCCTCCACAAGACCGAAGCCGACGCGATCCGCCTCGGTGTGAACGATGCCGAAACCGCTCGCCGTGCCTTCGAAGAAGTGGTGGCCAACGCCCGCCGCTACCGGTCCAACGCCGTGATCCGGGGCGTGCTGGCCCAGAGGATGGTGTCGGGGGGCACGGAGGTCGTGGTCGGCCTGCACCGCGATCCGCAGTTCGGTCCGGTCGTCATGGTCGGGCTGGGCGGCGTGCTGGTCGAAGCGCTGGAGGATGTCGCCTTCGGGGCGGCGCCGCTCACCCGCTCGGACGCTCAAGCGATGCTCCGAAGCCTGCGTGGGGCCCGCGTGCTCAGCGGGGTGCGTGGGCGGCCGCCCGCCGACGTGGACGCGCTCATTGCCGTCCTGACCGCCGTGTCCCGCCTCGGGGTCGACGCCGAAGGCGCGATCGCCGAGCTGGACATCAATCCTCTGATCGTGCACCCCCGGGGTGGAGGCGTCGTTGCCGTGGACGGCCTGATCGTGTTGAGCGAGCAGGGACCATGACCCGGCTGACGCGCGTTGTCGGCGGGCCGGCACGATCGGCTAGGGCGGTTGCCTCAGACCGCGGGCGAGGGTGGCCCCCCGAACGCCGACTAATCGCGGATTTGCCGGGAGCCCGGTAGCGGTGCGGTTTTTGCTAGATCTCCTCCCGGGGCGCGGAACGGCCCCCGGGAGGAGTGACCACAGATGTTCGACGACCTTGCCGTCTGGCTCTCGGCTGCTGTCGGGTTCTCGGTGTCGGTGTTCTTCGTGGCTGCCGCGCTGGTGGCGTTCGGGCGGTTTCTCAAGCGGCGTAGCCGCGCCCGCGCCTGACGCCCACCGTCAGAGACAGGCCTCGAAGAGACCGGCAGCCCCCTGCCCCCCGCCCACACACATCGTGACCACGCCATAACGGACACGCCGGCGCAGCATCTCGTTGGCGAGCGTGCCGACCATCCGTGAGCCGGTCATGCCGAAAGGATGACCGATCGAGATGGAACCGCCGTTGACGTTGAGCTTGTCGGGATCGAGCCCGAGCCGGTCGCGGCAGTAGATGACCTGCGACGCGAATGCTTCGTTGAGCTCCCAGAGCCCGATGTCGTCCACCCGGAGCCCGTGACGCGCCAGCAGCTTGGGTACCGCGAACACCGGCCCGATGCCCATCTCATCGGGCGCGCAGGCGGCGACGGCGAAGCCCCGGAAGACTAGCTTGGGTCGGATCCCGAGGGCCTGGGCGCGCTGGCGCTCCATCAGGAGCGTCGCCGAGGCGCCGTCGGAGAGCTGGGATGAGTTGCCCGCGGTGACCGAGCCCTGGCCGCTCGCCTTGTCGAAGTGGGGCGGCAGGGCCAGGAGGCCCTCCAGGGTCGTGTCGGGCCGGTTGCACTCATCGCGATCGACGTAGTGCTCCTCCTGGCTGACGATCTCCCCCGTCTTCTTGTCGGGGATGCCGCGGGTCACCTGCATCGGCGCCAGCTCTTCCTTGAAGAAGCCCTCCTGCTGGGCGCGGGCCGTCCGCTGCTGGGAGAGCAGCGCGTACTCGTCCTGGGCCCGCCGGCTGATCCCGTAGCGCTTGGCCACGACTTCGGCGGTGTCGCCCATGACCATGTAGAGTCCCGGGTAGTGCTCCTTGACCCAGGGGTTGGGGTTGTTGTCCCGCTGCATCAGCGTGATCGACTCTACACCGCCGCCGATGGCCGCCTCGGCCCCTTCCTCCACGACCATGTGCGCGGCCATGGCGATGGCCTGCAGCCCCGACGAGCAGAAGCGGTTCACCGTCGTGCCGGGGGTCGTCACCGGCAGGCCGGACCGCAGCGCGGCGACCCGGGCGATGTTGTGGCCCTGGGCGCCGTGGGGCTGGCCGCAGCCGAGGATCACGTCCTCGATCGCGTGCGGGTCGAGCTGGGGCACCTTCCCGAGCGCGTCGCGGATGACGTGGGCGGCCAGGTCATCGGGTCGCGTGAGGTTGAAGGAACCGCGGAACGACTTGGCCAGGGGAGTCCGGGAGCTGGCGACGACGACGGCTTCTCTCATGGCGGGTCCTTTCGTGGTCAGGGACGCTTGACGTAACGCGGGGCCTGGGCGCACGTGCTCTCGATTTCGTCGATGGCCTTGGGCGTGCCGGCCGTGAGGACGTCGCAGCCCTCGGGTGTCACCAGCACGTCGTCTTCGATACGGACGCCGATGCCCCGATACTCCCGGGGCACCGGATGGACCACCTTCTCGGCGCGGTTCCGCTCCTCTTCCTCCAGCCGCTTGGCGGCCGCGGTGCCCAGGCGATGGCGGCGCTCCCACATCTCGTGCTCGCTGTACTCGCGCAGGTAGAAGGTGGCGGTCTCCCGCTCGGGATCGAAGTAGAGGCCGGGCTCCACCGTGAGGACCATGCCGGGCTCCAGTGGGCGCGACCGGCCGGCCACACGATAGTCACCGACATCGTGCACGTCCATGCCCAGCCAGTGGCTGGTGCCGTGCATGAAGAACTCGCGATAGTGATGCATGGCCAGCGATTCTTCCACGCCCCGGGGCAGGAGGCCCAGGTCGATCAGCCCCTCGGTGAGGACCCGACGGGCCGCGTCGTGGATGGCCTCCACGCTCTGGCCTGGCCGCACCGCGGCGATCGCCGCCAGCTGGGACTGGAGCACGAGGGCGTAGACCGCGCGCTGGACCGGCGTGAATCGCCCCGACGCCGGGAAGGTGCGGGTGATGTCGGCGGCGTGATAGCCGTACTCACAGCCGGCGTCGATCAGGACGAGGTCACCATCGACCAGACGCCGCGAGTTCTCGTGGTAGTGCAGGATGCAGGCGTTCGGGCCCGAGGCCACGATCGAGGGATAGGCGTTACGGCGCGAGCCGCGGTCCCGGAAGACGAATTCCAGCGTCGCCTGGAGCTGGTACTCGAACAAGCCGGGCCCGGCCACGCGCATGGCCTCGCTGTGCCCGTCGCGGCTGATGGCGCACGCCTGGCGCTGCCAGGCCAGCTCCGCCGGCGAGCGCCGCAAGCGCATCTCGTGCAGGAACGGTCCGGGGTCTTCGATGCGCAACGGCGTGGGGAATCCCCGGGCCCGAGCCGCCCGCAGCTCGGCGACCAGCCGCGTGATCCGTCCATCGAAGGCCGGATGCCCGAGCCGGTAGTACAGGACGGGCCGCTCCAGCGCCCACTCGCGCAGCTTGTCATCGAGCTGGGCGATGGGGTAGGCGGTGTCGGCGCCGTAGGTGGCGATGGCCCCCTCCACGCCGGCACGGCGGCCGTTCCAGATCTCCATCTCGCGGTCGCGGGGACGAACGAAGAGGACGAATCGCTCCTTGCTGTGGGCGGGGTTCAGGACCGCCACCGCGTCTGGCTCGTCGAAGCCGGTGAGGAAGAAGAAATCCGAGCTCTGGCGGAACTCGTAGGCCACGTCGCCGTTCCGCCCGGCCTCCTGGGCCCCCGGCAGGACGGCCAGGGCGTCGCCGATCGCTTCCGCGAAGCGCTGCCGGCGGTCCAGGAACTGCGCGAGGTCGAAGGTCACGAGGTAATGGTACGCCATCCGGCGCCTTCGTACATTCCTGATATGATCGGCGTGCCGCCCATGCCCACGACGACGCCCGAGACGGTCTACCTGCCGTTCAACCGTGACTGCCTGGGCGAGACGTTCGTGCCGGCCAAGCAGGGCGGCAAGCCCCCGGAGCGCCGCGGATACTGGCTGCTCATCCAGGAGCAGGGATTGCTCGTGTCCACCGACGCCCACGAGCTCTCGTTGCCCGCCGGTGACTGTCCGGCGTCGCTCGCCGGGCACATCGGCGAGCCCTTTTGGCTGGGGACCTGGCGCTCCACCCCGTGCTGGGTCGGCAGCCTGCCCCGCGGGCTGGACATCCCCCCCGGATTCCACCGGGAGACGCTGGTGCCCATGCAGGGCACCCGGCTGCCCGACGACCTGCTCTCGCTCGGCGGGATGGCCATGCAAGCGCTGTGGTGGGAGTCGACCAGCGGGCACTGTCCCCGCTGCGGCGAGCGCACCGAGCGGATCGAGAACGAATGGGGCAAGCGCTGTCCCCGCTGCCGCTACGAGCACTACCCCCATCTGCATCCCGCGGTCATCGTGCTGGTCGGTGACGGTGACCGGGTCCTGCTGGCCCGCAAATCCATCTGGACGCCCGGCCGCTATGCGCTCGTCGCCGGCTTCGTCGACAACGGTGAGTCTCTCGAGGGAGCGGTGCGGCGCGAGGTGCAGGAGGAGGTCGGGGTGACCGTGGACAACATCCGCTATGTGGGCAGCCAGAACTGGCCGTTCCCCAGCCAGCTCATGGTGGGCTTCGTGGCCGACTATGCGGGCGGCGAGATCACCATCGACCCCGAAGAGCTGGAGGACGCACGCTGGTTCCCCCGCGATGCGCTTCCCACCGGGCCCGCCCGTCACTCCATCGCCGGCTTCATCATCGAGCACTACGCGCGGCGAGCGCCGCGGTGAGGGCCGCCCGCCCGCCGACCAGGCGCGCTTTTGGTATAGTGCGGCGGCTGGCGCGTCGCGGCGTGAACGATCGGACAGCGAGGTAAGGCATGCGCAAGACCATCACCGGCACCGGCGGCATGTTGCTGCTCCAGACGTTGAAGGATGCGGGGGTCGAGTATCTCTTCACGAATCCCGGCTCCGCGGAGACCGGGATCTTTGCCGCGCTCGCCGAGGATGGCGACCAGCGACTGGTCGTGGCCAAGCACGAGGGGCTGGTGGCGGCGATGGCCGACGGCTATCACCGGCTCAGTGGCAAGGTTGGGGTCGTCATCGCCCACGTGATGGGGGGCTCGTACCAGCTGGCCGGCCAGCTCTTCAACGCCCAGGTGGCCGGCTCCTCCCTGCTGGTCGTCGCGGGGGACTGGGCCTCCGAGCTCCAGGACTACCGGGGCCTGGCGCCCTTTCCCGGTTTGACCCAGGCCGAATCGATGCGCCCCCTGACCAAGGAGGCGCGCTGCGCCTATCAGGTGTCCACCAACCCGGCGGCCATCACCGTGGCCACCATCCGCGCCCTCCGCGAAGCCACGACCCCGCCCACGGGCCCTGTCTACCTGTCCATCAGCGCGGAGCTGCTCATGCGCGAGGGGCTCGAAGCGCAGATCGGTGAGGGGGCTCAGTACCGGATCGAGCGGCCGGGGCCGGCGCGCCGGCAGACGATCGAGGCCATCGCCCGGCGGCTCGGCGAGGCCCGGTGCCCGGTGCTGATGTTCGGCGACGACGTCTGGCGCGAGGGCGCCCAGGCCGAAGCAGTGGCCCTGGCCGAGACGCTCGAGGCGCCCGTGTTCGCAACCCGGCAGATCTTCGCGAATTTCCCCACCCGGCACCCCCTCTATTGCGGCATGTATCCGGTCTCGCGGGAGTTCGAGAAGGTCACCGGTCTGAAGCCGGACCTCATCTTTCTGGTCGGCTGTCAGGGTGTGCACGGCGGCGTGGCCGAGCCGTCCGTGATGCAGATCGGCCCCAACCCGTTGCTCATGGGCCGGCATTATCCGCTCGATGTCGCGGTGCAATGCGAGCTGCCCGAGACGCTCCGCGACCTTAGCCAGACGCTGACGCGCGTGCATGCCTCCGACCGGGTGGCGACGTGGGCTCGTCAGCGCGCCGCGATACGCACGTACGCACGCCTGCTCGTCTCCCGGGAAGAAGACCTCGTGCGCGAGCACGAGCACGACACGCTCGTGCATCCCAGCCTCCTCGAGGCGCAGCTGGCCGAGCTGCTGCCCCGCGACGCGGCGATGGTCCAGGAGAGCTCCACGGCTCGGACCACGCTGCTGCCGTTCGGCCATCAGGGAATGGCCTGGACCCGCAGCGGCGGGGGCTCGCTGGGATTCGGGGTGGGCGGGGCCATCGGCGCCAAGCTCGCGGTGGGTCGCGAGCGGCCGGTGGTGCTCCACCTCGGCGACGGCGCGCTCGGGTACAGCGCGGCGGGGTTCTGGACGATGGCCCGCTACAACACCGCGGTCCTCACGATCGTCTCCAACAACGAGAGCTATCAGATCGTGCGGCACAACTGGGCCAAGGACATGCCCGACAGCAAGATGATCCGCGAAGGCAAGTACCCGGGCCTCTATCTCAGCGCCCCGGCGGTGGACTACGTCGCCCTGGCCCGGGCGCAGGGCGTGGAGGGCGAATCAGTCACCACCGTGAAAGAGCTGGAGCCGGCGCTCCGGCGCGGGCTGGACCGGACGACTCGCGGGAACCGGCCCTACCTGATCGACGTGACGGTGGCCCGGGAAGGCATCGGTGCCGAGTCGACCTGGTACCAGGACTGGCAGCTCTAGCGCATCTCCGTCGAGCGGCAGGGCGTCTCGGGAACGGTCCGATCACTCGATGCGCTGGTCCGCCCTGAGCAGGAGCGAGGGCGGAATCGTGAGGCCGAGCGTCCTGGCCGTCTTGAGGTTCACGACCAGCTCGAAGCGCGAGGCCTGCAGGATGGGCAGAGTGCCGGGATTGGCCCCTTTGAGGATCTTGTCCGCGAGCGTCATCGACTGCCGGAAGATCTCGGGAAAGTCCACCGCGTAGGCGATCAGCCCGCCGGCGTCGGCGAGCTCACGGAAGCCAATCGTGGGGAGCTGGTGGCGAGCCGCCAGGTCGGCGATCGGCCTCGCGTTGGCGATGAACATGCTGTCGTCGATGATCGCGAGGGCGTCGGCACGCTTCTTGACCAGTCCCAGGGCGACGCCGATGTCCTCGGGCCGGCGCGCTTCGGCGGTGTGAAAGTCCACCTTCAGGTCTCGCGCCATGGCCTTCATGGCCGTCAGGACCGATTCGTGGGCCGGATTCCCGGGATTGGTCAGGGCCGCCACCCGGGCGAGCCCAGGAATAGCGTCCTTGAGGACCTGAAGCCGCTTCGCGTTCATCTCGGAGAAGAAGAACGAAGTCCCCGTGATGTTCCCGCCCGGCCGGGCCCTGCTCTGGACGAGCCCGGTCTCGTCGGGGTTCCCGACGCCCACCATCACGATCGGGATCGTGCCGGTCGCCTGCTTTGCCGCCCGCGAGCCTGGCGTTCCGTGGGTGACGATGACATCGACCTTGAGCCGCACCAGCTCCGCCGCCAGGTCAGCAAGACGCTCGTACCGGCCCTCGGCCCACCGGTACTCGATGGCGAGATTCTGGCCCTCGGTATAGCCGAGATCGCGGAGTCCCTGGCGCATTGCCTCGATCTGCCTGGCGTACTGGGCCGCCGAGGCGGCCCCGAGGAAGCCGATCCGGTGGACCTTGCGTGCTCGCTGGGCCTCGGCGGTGAGCGGTGCCGCCAGAATGGCGAGGACCAGGAGGGCGATGATGTTCCGTCGTTGCTGCGACCAGCTGATCTTCGTCATCTCTTCAGATGCTGATCCCTCAGCCCGGTCGATCTCTCGCGGGCATGATAGCTCAGCGCATCGCCATCCGCTGACGCTCGAAGAAGTCCCCCACCGCCTGGGCAAACGCTTCCACGGTCGGCTCAGCGGGCAGGGCGCGGTCCCCCGTCGCGCGCCGGCGCCCGATCGCCGCCTGGTGACGCCGCCACAGCGCGTCCACGTCCTCGCCGGGGAAGGAGCCGCGGAAGATCTTGGCCGCCTCGACATCCTGCACGCCCGGCGTGGTCGTGGTGGTCACCGATGATCCGTCCGAAAAGCGTGTGAACACGTCGACCTGCGGGTCACCCCCCCTGGGCCACATCAGGGATCCGTACGCGGTGGCGTCCTGCGCACCGTACGCGCGGACCGTGATGTCGGGGGCGAACTCGAAGACGAGGTCGCCAAGCGGCTGCAGCCCGACCGCACGGAAGCGCTCGTCGAAGTCGGCCAGGCGCCTGGAGTCGACTCCCTTCCACCGGCGCAAGTCGCCGCGCTGGAACTTGCCGGTGGCCTTCGCGACGATGAAAGGCTCCACGACCGGCGCCAACGCCTTCGTGAGCGCGCCAACGGCGTCGTTCATGAGCTCCTGGAGCTCATTGGCTCGCGCTTCGTCCGAGGAGAGGTCCCACGCGCTGCCCAGGCGCCGGCGGAAGACGACGCGCGCGATGTACGGAAGGTACACGGCCATCGACCGGGCGACCGTCAGCACGAGACCCCGGCGCGCGACCTCCACTCCCGACAGGTACTCGTCACGGGCTGCCCCTTGCCGCAAGGCCTCAGCCTCGGCGGCGTCGCGGGCGCGGAGACCCTTCCCGCACCTCAGCTCGTCCACGAGGGCCAGGGCCTCCTCCACTGTCACACGCTGCACGGCTGGCCAGGCCTGGGTGACCGACCACCGCCCCCCGCGCACGGTCCCCCGCCAGCGGTGGTTTCCCGACGTCACCTCGGGTGACCCGGTGTCGGCGAAGCCCACGTCGAGGACCGCGCCGTCGGGGAGCTTGCCCAGGCTTCGCCCGAGGTCGGCCGTCCACGCCAGCGTGGAGTTCGGCCCCTGAACCTCGGGGAAGCCGACCTGCACGTGGGTCCCGTCGGCCGACACGATCGCCGGTGTGGCGGCCTTCGTCCGGGGCGCCCACTTCGCGCCGGGGGGAAGCGTCACCGTCACCGCCGCGTCGACGTCGCGATCGCAGAACCACGCGATCCGAGCCAGTCGATCGATATGCTCGGCCGGCATGATCACGGGGCCGCCGTCGATCGGCACCGGCTCCGGGAGCTGCGAGAGCACCGGTGCGGCGCGGCCGGGCTGAGACGGTAGGAGCGTGGGCTTCGGCCTGCGCGGCAGGATCGCCGCCAGCTCATGGCGGACCTCCGGGTCCTCGGCACCGATGGCGGGAAGCCCCAGCGGAAAGCGGGCGGGACGGCGGAACCCCACGTCGGTTCCAAACCACCCGCGATCTGTCGGCGAGAGCTCGGCCTTCGTGCCGGGCGCCTGGAGATGGATAACGTATCCGACCCAGTCGAGCACCGACGTCTCTATGCGGAGCTTCTTCGCCATCACCGAGGCCTTGAGCTTGCCCCACTCCTTCTCGTGTCCCGGATCGTCCTCGGGAGCGCGCGCCACCTCACCGGCCAGCCAGGACGGAAAAAGCCGGCTCCGGTGCTCACGGCGGAACCAGGCGCCGATCTTCTCGTCCCAACGCTCGCGCAGGATGCGTCCCGTCATGGTCGGCAGCTGCGTATACACGTCGACGCGGTATTCACCGGGCGGGACGCGGACCTCCCGGACGCCGGACGACGGTCCCGTCTCCCTGAACTCCCCGAGCGAGCGCGGGTCGAAACCGCCGCAGATGAGGAGGCGTCCACAGGGGACCTTGAGCTGCGTCCGGATACGGCAGATCCACTGTTCTTGCTCCTCGGCCGTCAGGGGTTCGTCGGCAACGACGCGGGCAATGAAGGAGTCGTCACCCTCGAGGCGGACGAGAACCGCTTCGTGCGCGGCGCTAAACGATGCATCCCTTGCCCGTCCGTCCGCGATGACTCGGTCGACCACCGAGGACGCGAGGATGCTCAGGCCCCCGGAATCGTTCTCGACGTACACGTCCTGACGCATCGTTTCCTCCCTCATTAGCGAACGTAGCACGAGGGAGTTGGGGCACCCTTATTCTGCGGGTGGCCATGGCGAGGACGTGCCGAGGCGGGCGTCGCCGGCCGCGGCGCGCGCTCGCGCGAACTACTCGGCGACGGACAGGTTCAGCAGGCGCGCCAGTCCGTCTGACCAGTACGCAGGCGCCGATCCCGAGCACGACGATCGGGCCGCGCGGCCTGGAGATCGTCATTGCCCCGACGGTCGTGGGCGCTGCCCCCAAACTTGAGCCACGGTGACGTAGGTGGAAACGGTATCGGGGTCGGCCAGGTGGTGGCGGCAGGCGGCCAGCGCCGCCTCCAGCTCGGCGTCGCCGATCAGGTTGTCGCGCCGGAGGGCACCGCGCACGGACTCGACGGTGGCCGGCAGGAAATCCGCCATCCGGTCGTCGAAGCGGAAGCCGAGAAGAAACGGCCGGTACCGGACATTCTCGAGCCCGGCATGGCGGACCAGTTGGTACAGGCGCTGCCCGAGCCGGACATCGTTACCGACGTTGACGAACACCTGCTCGAGGGCCTGCGTGAGCCGGTCCCACGCGGCATGCGGCGGGTAGCACTTGAGCGTGCTGATGTCGGGCTCCTGGAACGCGACAGTGCCACCCGGGCGGGTGAGGCCGGTCGCCTCGGCGATGAGCCCTTGAGGTTCGCCCACGATGCCGGCCAGGAAGCGCACATGCACGAAGTCGAAGCTGCCCCGCGGCAGCCCGGTACGGTACGCGTCGCCCTGCACGAACTCCACGTTGCCGAGCCGTCGTTCGCGGGCCAGCCCGCGGGCGTGCTCGAGAAACACGGGATCGGCGTCGAGAGCGACGACGCGCCCTGCCGGGCCCACGCGACCGCTCAGCAGTTCGACGATGCCGCCCGGCCCGCACCCCAGGTCCAGACAGCGCCAGCCGGGGCCCACGCCGATGCGGTCGAGCATGACCCCGGCGTCGAACTCGATCGCCGCCGCCTGCATCTGCAGACGCGCGATCTCGCCCTCGCGTCGTTCGATCGGGTAGTGACCAGTGGACGGCACTCGAGTTCCCTCTCTCGCCGTCAGGTCCGGCACACCTTACTCCAGCCCGTGCCACGCCCTCGCTTGCTGGAGCGTCTCGGTCCGCACCGAACCCCGAACATTCGTATGTTCGACCAGGAACCCCTTCGATCCGTAGAACGACTCGTCGAAGGGCCGGATCCCGAGCGCGCCGCAGTAGCGCTCCAGCATGTCCGGGGTCAAGCGGTCACGGACGCGTCGCTGCCGGTATCGCTCGACCTCCTCGAACGGCTGGACGGTACCCGTGGCGGTCCACTCCCAGCGGCCCTCATCTTGAACCGCCGACACCGCCCGAACCAGGTTGAGCCACTTCGTCGGCTCCGACCCGTACAGGCTGAAGCTGACC
This sequence comes from Candidatus Methylomirabilota bacterium, assembly GCA_036556905.1. Taxonomy (GTDB): domain Bacteria; phylum Methylomirabilota; class Methylomirabilia; order Rokubacteriales; family CSP1-6; genus 40CM-4-69-5. The sequence goes on along the minus strand of DATBIM010000088.1, from coordinate 2,435 downwards.
GAGACGCCTCGCTTGTCCGTGCCGGCCCGGCTGCCGATCGTCACCCCACGACATCTGATCTGCTGGGCAAGATAGGAGACGGGACCGAAGGGATCACCGCCGATCACGAAGTTGTCGAAGTACGCCGTCCACCCGGCCGCGGTCGGAACCCAGACGTACCGGGTGAGTGGCCCGGTCAGCGGCAGCAGCGCATCGAGCAGAGCGGGGAAGGCACCGTTGATGGGATGGCCGGCGTACCCACCGAGGGATGCGCGCCAACGCTGGTCGGCCTCAACCACCTGTGAGAAGTCGGCCTCCAGGAAGCCGATGGCTTCGGTGAGGGGAGCATACCGCCCTCCCAGGAGGTTCATGCGATGCAGTGCCTCACTCTTGGACGGTCAGCTGCGGATTCCATACTACTGCCCACAGATGCACGAGTCATGGCGCGGCGCCGCCTTCGCGCACGAAGACGAGCATGTCGAGATCGCCGGGCGAGTGATCGTATCCGGTCAAGGCCACGGCGGCTTCCCCGCGAAATTGTGTGCCGTGATTGACGACGTGGAGTAGCAGGTGCCAGACTACGTTCGCGAAGGGCACCCCCCTCGTGGTCTTGTATTGCACCGTCGCGTTGAGCGCGTCGTCGCTGAGGGACGCGAGATAGCCGCGCATCAGGCGTTCTTCCTGGGCCCAGCGGGCCTGGATCAAGTCCAGCGTTGGCAACTCGCTTTCTGCCGGCAGAGCAGACGGCGATAGGCCTTCCTGGCAGCGCATGCGCCAGACGATTTCGGTGCCGAGGGTGTGCACGAGCGTGCCGCGCAGGCTTCCGTGGCTGAGGCGCGCCGGGGCCGTGAGTTGTTCCAGATTTACCCTGGTGGCGGCCTTCAGCACACGAGCATTTGCCCAGTAATTGTAGTCATAGAGCATCCGGATATCGTCTCTAGTCATGGAGTCCCCCTCGGGTGTTCACTGGCCGACGGCCCGAGCCCCGCCCCCCGACGCCGGCCCCGGACGACATGGCGCGCGACGCCAGCCACCCCGAGGACGAGCGGAATGATCACGAGAGCGCCGAGGAGGGAGATGATCGGCCACCACGGCGCATCGATCGTGGCGGACATGACCGCATACGTCCGTACGCTCCAGGCTACGGCGAGCAACAACGCCGCGGCGAGCGATGTGAGGTTGATCCAGCGAATAGCTTGTCCGTCCCCGCGTCGCCGAGAATAGCGAAGGAATGCCCACGTGGCGATCGCGACCACGGGCACCAGGATCAGCAAGGCCGTGATCACCGTCCGGCGCTCCTAGCCGCCCTGCGCTTGCAGCAAGAAAATCCCGGCGGCGATCAGCCCGATGGCCAGCAGTCGCATCCAGGTCACAGGCTCTTGCAGAGCGAGAAACCCGACAAGCAGAACCAGGGCGGTGGATGTGCCCCCGATGATGAGCGATGAGGTGACCCGCAGGCCGCGCTCGTAGGCGAGCAACCCGAAGATGTCCACCCCGGACGCCGCGATTCCCGCGACGACCAGGAGCCAGAGCACGTCGGGCTTGAAGACGATCTCGTGCCCATGGGCCCTCATGGCCAGCATGACGATCGCGTTGACCAGGAAGGCGACGCCGGTGATCACCATCGCCCCGAGGGCGGCATTGATCCTGGTGGAGCCCAGCTTCAGGCAGATCGTCCACGTTGCCGCCGACGCCCCCGCGAGCAAGGCAAACAACACCGCTGATGTCAGCACCTGGGCCCCCTGGGCCAGCGCTGGGCCGTCACCGTACCAGGTGATCCGCGCGCAAGACGAGCGCTTGCGGGATCGTGACACCGAGCGCTCTAGCTGTCCGGGCGTTGATGACCAGCTCGAACTTCGTGCCCTGTTCGACCGGAAGATCCGCGGGGCGGTCGCCTTTGAGGATCCTGTCGACGTAGGCGGCGGCGCGCCGATACCCTTCAGCATAGTCTGGTCCGTACGTCATAAGGGCGCCGGCTTCTGCGCTCTCTCTCGAGCCGCTCACGGCCGGGAGGCGGTGCTTGACGGCGAAGTCGGCGATCTGCGCGAAGTGAGCGCTGAGCATCGGATCCGGCAGGACGAAGAGCGCGTCCGGGCGCTGCCGGCCGATCGCCGCGAGAGCGCGATCCAGCTCGTCGGGCGTTCGCGTCTCGACGAGCTGAAGGTGCATCCGCAGCGTCGCCGCCGCCGCCCTGGCCTCTTCCAACACTCGCTTCTGGAAGACGGGATTGGCCGAGTTCCACAGGGCCGTCACCCGAGACAACTTGGGGAATACTTCACGGAGCAATTCGAGTGGCTTTCCGACCACGTCGGCAGCCACCGAGGAAGTCCCCGTGATATTGCCTCCCGGTCGGGCCAGGCTCGTCACGAGCCCGGATCCCACCGGATCGGCGACGCCGATCATGACGATCGGGATGGTTCCCGTCGCCTTCTTCGCCGCGAGCGCCGCCTGGGTCA
>DATBIM010000087.1:0-3673 GCA_036556905.1 Candidatus Methylomirabilota bacterium | reverse complement strand
TGCGGCGACGCCCGTCCGTGAACCCCTGCAGCCGGTCGAGCTGGGCCACGCCGATCGCCGCGACTACGTCCGTGAGCCGGTAGTTGAAGCCCAGCTCGACGCTGCTGTAGCGCTCCGCCTCGCCGTGGGAGCGGATGCGCCGCATGCGGCTCGCCAGCGCGCTGTCGTCCGTGGTGATAATGCCGCCCTCGCCGGTCGTAATGTTCTTGGTCGCGTAGAGGGAGAAGCAGCCGGTGCCGAAGCTACCCGCGCGCCGGCCGCCGAGCGCGGCGCCATGAGCCTGGCAGGCGTCCTCGATGAGGGCGAGGCGGTGCTGTTGGGCGATCTCCACGATGGGGTCGAGGTCGGCCGGCTGCCCATACAGATGCACCGGGATGATGGCCCGGGTGCGCGGCGTGATGGCCGCCTCCAGCCTGGCCACGTCGATCGTATAGGTGTCGGGACGAACATCGACGAAGACTGGCCGGGCTCCCGTGTAGGAGATGGCCTCACAGGTGGCGATGAAGGTGTTGGGAGCGGTGATGACTTCATCACCAGCGCCGACGCCGGCCGCCAGCAAGGCCAGGTGCAGGGCGCTGGTGCCGGAGTTGACGGCCACGGCGTAGCGAGCCTCACAGAAGGCGGCGAACTCCGTCTCGAAGGCCGCCACCTCGTCGCCGAGCACGAAGGATGAGCTCTCCAGCACCCGGGCGATGGCCGCCGCGATCTCGTCCTTGATGGCCCGCTGCTGGGCCGCCAGATCCACGAGGGGAATCACGCCACGCTCCGCACATCGAGGCTCAGCTCGACGAGCCGGCCGTGCTGGAGCAGCGACTGGGTGGCCGCTTCCAGGATGCGGACCACGCGAAGCCCAGACTGCCCATCGGTGATCACCGGGGCACAATCCTGGATGCAGGACAGGAAGTGCCGCGTTTCCGTCTTCAGCGCCTCGGTGGTGTCCAGGTTGGGGGCCCACATGTCGCCCGTGCGGTAGGCCACCATCATCTGATAGACGTTCTCCCGGCCATTGCCGTCGACGGACGCGCCTTTGTCGTAGACCTTCACCTTCTCGCTGGGCTCCAGATCGTCGTATACGACCATGCGCCGGCTGCCGCCGAGCAGCGTGCGCCGCACCTTCACCGGGGACAGCCAGTTGACGTGGATGTGGGCGATGAGCTGCTTCTCGAAGAACAGCGTCAGATACGCGATGTTCTCGGGCTGCCCGGCGAGATGGCTCATTCCGGTGGCGGCCACGGCATAGGGCTGATAGGGCAAGACGTAGTCGAGAATCGAAAGGTCGTGCACGGCAAGATCCCACAGCACATTGACGTCGGACTGGAACAAGCCCAGGTTCACGCGCACCGAGTCGTAGTAATAGATGCTGCCCAGGGAATGGCTGGCCACCAGTTCCTGGATGCGCCGCACCGCTCCCGTGTACACGAAGGTGTGATCGACCATGAGCACGAGGTTCCGTCGCTCGGCCTCGTCGAGCAGCCGGCACACCTGCTCGGAGGTGGAGGCCAGCGGCTTGGTGATCAGCACGTGCTTGCCGGCCCGCAAGGCCTTCAGAGCCAGATCGAAATGCGTGGACACCGGAGTCGCGATGGCCACGGCCTGGATGTGAGAGTCAGCAAAGAGGTCCTCGGGATCCGCCGTAATCTTGACCGACGGGTAGAGCGTGCGAACCGGGGCCAGACGCTCGGGACGCAGGTCACACACCGCGGCGACGCGGACATCGGCCAGCCCGTGGAAATTCCGGACCAGGTTCGGCCCCCAGTAACCGTAGCCGATGACGCCGATGCCGATCACGGTGCGGCCTGCCTGTCCGGCCCATCGCCGATGAGTCGGGCGGGAACGCCCCAGACCGTAGCGTGGTCCGGGACGTCGTGCGTGACCACGGCGCCGGCGCCGACGAGGGCGCCCTGCCCGATAGTGATCCCGCAGAGGATGATGGCGCCCGAGCCGATGGAGGCGCCCTGCTTGACGAGGGTCGGCACGACTGCCCAGTCGGCCTCGCTCTGCAGCCGACCAGCAGTCGTGGCCCTCGGGTACTTGTCGTTGATGAACATCACCCCGTGACCGACGAAGACCTCATCCTCGATCGTGACGCCTTCGCACACGAAGGTGTGGGAAGAGATCTTGCAGCGGGCTCCGATCGAGGCGTTCTTCTGAATCTCGACGAAGGCCCCGATCCGGGTGCCCGGGCCCACCGCACACCCGTAAAGGTTGACCAGCTCGGGATGATGGATCTGGACCCCGTCACCGAGTTTGACGCTGGCTGCAATGGGCATCGTGGCCCTCAGCGCCTGCTCACGGCACAGGCGTGCGTGAGGGCCTCGACGACGGCGTCCTGCTCGGCCTCGGTCATCTGGTCGAACAGGGGGAGAATGATCGCTTGATCCTGGGCGCGCTCGCTCTCGCCGAGCCGGGCGCAGATCCCGGGTGAGCAGTCGCACGCCGCCGGCGGTGTCCCGCACGACCAGGCGTCCCGCGGATAGGCGGGCTCCCGGTGGGCGCACATGATCCCCCGGCGGCTCGCGATCCCAGCCTCGAGCAGCGCCTGCATGACAGCCCGCTGCTCGCACGCCTCGGGGAGCATCACGCAGTAGCTCTGCCAGTTGCTCCGGGCCCATGCGGGCTCGGACGGTGCGCGCAGGCCAGGGACCTCGGCCAGCCGGGCCTGATAGCGGCGGGCCAGGGCCCGGCGGCGCTCGAGCAACCCGGGCAGGCGGCCGAGCTGCACCCGGCCCACCGCGGCCTGCAGGTCGGTCAGGCGGTAGTTGAACCCCAGGGTGAGGTACGACTCGGCCATCGGCTGTCGGGCACCATGGCGAACGGTGTCCGGGATGCTCATGCCGTGCTGGCGCCAGAGGCGCAGCTGGGCGTCCCACTCCGGCCGGGACGTCGTGATCATGCCGCCATCACCGGTGGTGAGGAGCTTGCGCGGGTGGAAGGAGAAGCACGCCAGGTCACCGTGCGGCTTGCCGATCCGCTCCCAGCCCGCCGGGCCCCGGATCTCGCTGCCGATGGCGCAGGCAGCGTCCTCGACCACGGGCAAGGAGTGGCGCCGCGCCAGGTCGACGATCGCGGCCACGTCGCAGGGCATCCCCATCTGGTGAACGCACAGAATGGCCCGCGTCCGCTCGGTGATCGCGGCCTCCAGCAGCGCCGGGTCAATGTTGAAGGTCTCGGGTCGGATGTCCACGAAGACCGGGATCGCCCCGCAGTAGCGGATACTGTTCGCCGTGGCGATGAAGGAATGGCTCACCGTGACGACTTCGTCTCCCGGGCCCACGCCGACGGCCAGCAGCGCCAGGTGCAAGGCCGCGGTGCAGTTGGACACGGCGCAGGCATGCGCGGAGCCTACCCACGCCGCGAACTCGCGCTCGAAGGCGGCGACCTCCGGCCCCTGCGTGATCCAGCCGGAGCCGAGAGTGGCGGCGGCGGCCTGGATCTCGGCATCGCCGATCGACGGCCGGGCCAGCGGGATCGTCACGCTCACGTCCGGGCCCGCTGCCCGCGCCACCAGGTCACCAGGTGCCGCAGGCCTTCCTCGAGCGGGACTTCGGCCTCGAAGCCGAGCATCGTGCGCGCCTTGGCGGTGGAGGCCAGACGCCGGGGCACGGGATTGACCTTGCGCTCCGGCCCGTACTCGGGCGCCAGATCGGAATCCATGGCCCGGAGCAGGGCCTTG
>DATBIM010000086.1:0-5872 GCA_036556905.1 Candidatus Methylomirabilota bacterium | reverse complement strand
GCGCCGCCGACCACGGACGAGGCGTTGCCGAGCCCGAGCGCCCGGCCGGGGTGGCCGCGCCGAGCGAGCTGGTAGCCGTCCAGGCAGGTCATGATCGCGTTGGGTTCGCCGGGAATGCGCATCAGGGTGGCGGTGATCAGGCCGCCCGACACGCCGCCCACGAACATCGCGACGAGCAGCGAGACCGCCTCGACGCTGCTCATCTGGTAGGTGAACGGCAGCGTGAGGGCCATGAGCGTGCCCGCCGTGATCCCGGGCAGGACGCCGACCGAGACGCCGAGCGCGACGCCGCCGACCATGACCGCGAAGGCCTTGAGCGTGAAGAGGTGCAGGAAGGCGTCGGCGAGCGTCACGCCCCCGCCGTTCTCAGGTGAGGTCGAGCCTGAAGAGGACACGGAACAGCAGGTCGAGGACGACAGCCGCGGCCACGGCGAACGCGGCCACCGCCGCCACCCGCCGGCCCGCGAAGGGCCCGAGCAGCACGCCGGACAGGAACAGATAGACCGCGGTCGCGGGCAGAAAGCCGACACCGCGGAGGCTCAGGGCGCCCGCGTAGCCGAAGGCCAGGAGCAGGATGCCGGCCGCCGTCCAGGGCCGCCGCGCGTGATCGCCGGCGGCGTCGAAGCCCACCACCATGCCCATCGCGGCCCCGCCCAGGGAGCGCCCGATCAGGAACCGTATCAGCATCGCCAGCCCGAGCGCCGCCAGCGCGACGCTGACGCCGATGGGGAAGGCCTTCGGGCCCAGTGGATCGTACGGGGCCGGCGGCAGCCCGCCCGCCTCCCGCCAGGTCACCCCGGCGACCACCAGGACGAGCACGATGTAGGCGATCTCCGCCCGCCGCGTCTCAGCGCTCCTTGGCCTTGACGACGAGCACCGGCTTTTCACCCGGCGCCGGCGTATAGCTGAAGTCGCCGCGCGCCAGGACCGCGTCCCGCCCGCCGTGCTCGGCGATCCGGCGGCGCTGGTCGGCGAATGCCTCGGCGTTGACCGCCCCCGGATCGCAGAGACCGCGCAGCCGGGCCTCGCAGTCGGCCAGCACGGAGACCAGGTCGGGCCGCTCGGCCAGGTCCATCGTCTCGCCCGGGTCGGCCTCCAGGTCGTACAGCTCCGGCCGGAAGCCGACGTGGTGGACGTACTTCCAGCGCCCGTGCCGGATCATGAAGCTGCCCGTGATCGAGCCGGCCGCGTGATACTCCGACAGCACCGTGCGCTCGGGGCGCTGGCCGGCCGCGATGGCCCAGAGCGAGCGGGAGGGCAGCGCCTCGTCCTCGGCGGCCAGGGGGCAGCCCACGGCCTCCAGGATCGATCGGTAGCAGTCGACCAGCGACACCGGCGTGGCGACGACCGCGCCCGCCGGCACCCCGGGCCCGGCCACGAGGAGCGGCACCGCGGCGGATTCCTCGTACATCACCGACTTGCCCCAGAGCCCGCGGCAGCCGAGGTTGTCGCCGTGGTCGGAGGTGTAGATCACCCGGGTGGTTCCCATCGCCCCGGCTGCCTCCAGCGCCGCCAGCACCTTGCCGATGTTATCGTCGAGGAAGCTGACGAGGCCGTAATAGGCAGCGATGGCGCGCCGCACCGCCGCCGCGTCGGCGAAGTAGTCGTCGTAGTCCATGATGGACCGTAGCGCCGCCACCGCCGGGTGGCGGGGCCGGGCCGCCTCGCCGTAGAGCCGCGGCAGCGGCATGCGCTCGGGCGGATAGAGCTTGAAGAACTCCGGCGGCGGGGTCAGCGGGAAGTGCGGCCGCACGAAGGACACGAACAGGGCCCAGGGTCGGTCGCCGCTCCGCGCGCCCTCCGTGGCGATCCAGCGGCAGGCTGCGGCCGCGATCGCCAGGTCGTAGTCGTTGTAGGGCGACGGTCCCGGGCCGGCGCTCGCGGCCAGCGCGGGTGTGCTGCCCCGCCGGGCTGGCGGCTCGCGCAGCATGCCCAGGAGGTCGCCCCGACCGTCGAGGACGTGCAGGGGCAGGATCTCCTCGCTGAAGCCGTTGTCGTCGGCCGTCGCCCGGAAGTGCAGCTTGCCGATGGACACGACGCGATGACCGCGGGTGCGCAGGCGGTGGTGCCAGCTCGGCAGCTGCCCGTGATAGGGGGCGGCGTTGTCCCAGGCCTTCGTCCCGTGCACCCACCGGCCCGTCGCCAGCGCCGCGCGGGCGGGCACGCAGATCGGGCAGGGCGTGTACGCGCTGGTGAACCGCACCCCCCGCGCCGCCAGCCGGTCGAGGTTCGGCGTGATGGCGATGGGATCGCCATAGCAGCCGGTCCGGTCGCGCTGGTGCTCGTCCGACAGGATGAACAGAAGGTTGCCGGGCTCCACGCCTACACCTCCTCCTTACCCCTTCCAGAGAGTGGCGAATTGGGTCGCGACCAGTTCGCCGTACCGGACCTCCCCTTCCAGGGCGCCGATCTCGCGAGCGAACCGGCTGATATGGCCGACCATCTCCTCGGTAATGGTCGGGTCGTAGAAGGGAGCATCCCTGGCCACCTCGAAGGCGATGAGACTTGCCTCCTCGGCGGGAAACAGGCGTTGGGCGGCCTTCGCGGCCAGCTGCGGGTTGGCCCGAAGCGCGCGCTGCGTTTTCACGATGGCCCGCACGGCCCCGGCGGCGATGTCGGGATGCTCCTTGACCAGCCGCTCCGTGGTCACCAGCGCCGGGAAGGTCCAGTGGCGGGCCGCGGGCGGCCCGTCGCCCCGACGCACGTCGAGCAGGATCTTGGCGATGCCCCGCTTCACCCCCAGGTCCGCCCGCAGGCCGTTGCCCCAGTAGCCGTCCGAGACGCCCTGCTCGATGGCGTCCACGCCATCCCAGGCCCAGTTGGGGCTGGTGCGCCGGGGACTGGGAACGATCTGGACGTTGTCCCGCTGGAGGTCGATGCCCGCTTCCTCCAGCAACCGCTTCATCGTGAGGCCGGGGTCGGCCGACGCGCTCAGGCGCAGCCCTTTCACCGCGCTGATGTCGCCCCGCTCGCATTGGATGTCGGAGCGGACAGCCAGGAACCAGTAGTTGTAGTGCGAAAGCGCGCAGAGGAGGACGCCACCCCGCCAGCCGGGGAAGGCCCGCAGGCCGGTGTAGGGAGACCCGCCGAAGAAGTCGATGGCCCCATCCTTCAGGGCCTGCGACGGATTCGCCGGCGAGAAGACGAACTCCATCTCGACGCCTTCCTGTCGGAAAAATCCGAGCTGCACGGCCGCGATGGCCACGAAGTAGGAAGGAGAGATCGCGTCGGCTACGGTAAGCCGCATGGTACCTGATGATACTGCCTCCTCATCCTCCGGCGCGATGCCGATGCCGGCCTTCCGCTCATCGCCCCGATGGATCAGCTATCCTGTCTTATCAAAGGGCCTACGCCAGGGGTGCGAGAACCGTGGTGGACGCGGTTTGGGCGCCGGCTACCGACCCTGGCCGGGAATTTTCGGGCCGCCCCAACCCGTCTCTCTAGGTAGAGGGTTCCATGAGCCTGGGAAAGGGGATCGACCGGCCAGTGCTGGACCCGGCGACGCGGCAGCGATTCGAGGCCCTCGCCCTGCCGCACCTCGGTCACCTCTATCGACTGGCCGTCCGCCTCAAGGGGACTGCCCAGGACGCCGAGGACCTCGTGCAGGAGACCTACGTGAAGGCCCTCCGCGCCTTTCCGGCCTTGCGGGACCCTGACCGGATCCGACCGTGGCTTTGCAAGATTCTGAGCCGGTTGGTCTACGACGACCACCGCGGCGAGCCGCGCGAGGTGGTGGTGGGCGACCTGGCTGAGCTGGATCGGTTCTCGCTCTATGACCTCATCGACCAGGAAGACCCGTTCCCGTATTCCGACCAGCTCCACCGCGACTTCCTTGCCCGGTTCGACGACGCTGAGGTGCGCCGAGCCCTGCTGGTATTGCCTGAAGCCTACCGGGTACCGTTGGTGCTGCTCTACGTGGAAGAGCTTTCCTACCGAGAGCTGGCCGAGGCGCTGGACTGTCCGGTGGGAACGATCATGTCGCGGCTGCACCGGGGACGAAAGATCCTCGAGCGCGAGCTGTGGGAGTGCGCCAAGCAGCGGGGAATTGTGAGGACTCGATGAGGCTGACCTGCGAGCAGGCCGTGCAGCAGTTTTTCGCCTACCTCGATCGCGCGCTGTCCGGCGAGGAGTTGGCGGACCTCGAGGCCCATCTCGCGGCCTGTCTCGATTGCTGCGACAAGCTCGCCTTTTCCAGGGAGCTGGACGCGTTCGTCAAGCGCCACCTGCCGGACAATCCGGTGCCGGCGGCGCTGGAGGCCCGGGTCCGGCGAGCGCTCGAGCGCGCTCAGGGGACGTGACGATGGCCCACTTCACCGAGACCGAAGCACGCACGATCATCCGGGGCGCCTACGCCCAGAACGTCTGTGGCTCGGGCACGGTGGCCGAGCGACTGTACACCCCCGAAGAGCTCGAGGGGCTCCCGAAAGCGCCCGTCGATATGGCGCTGGGCGTCGGGCATCCCGTGCGCCACGCTCGCCTGCGCCCGGGCGACGTCGTGCTCGACGTGGGCTGCGGGGCGGGGATCGACACGCTGCTGGCGGCCCGCCTGGTCGGCCCGAGTGGTCACGTGATCGGGCTCGATATGACGCCCGCGATGGTCGAGCGCACGCGCGAGCACGCGGCCCTGGCCGGCTTCGGCTGGGTCGAGGTGCGCGAGGGGCTCATGGAAGCGATCCCGCTCGGGGGTGACGCCGTCGACGTGGTCGTCACCAACGGGGCGCTGAGCCTCTCCACCCGGAAGAGCCGCGGCCTGGCCGAGATGTTCCGGGTGCTGCGCCCGGGAGGCCGGCTGGCGCTGGCCGATCTGGTCGTTACCGAGGCGCTGCCGGAAGACGTGCTCCGCTCGGCGCCCGCGCTGGCTGCCTGACTGGCCGGCACACTGGCGGAGCCAGTGCTCAGCAAAAAGATCATGAATGTGGGGTTCGAAGCGGTCGCGATGGAGGAACGGCGGCCGGTGGGCCTCGATGAGCTGGCGCATTACCCGGTCTTTCCCGAGGAGCTCGTGGAGTTTCTCCGCCGGGCCGTCCCCGCATCACGCCAGGCGGCGCTGGTATGGTCGGTCACCCTGACCGCCCTCAAGCCGTCGCTGCCGGAAGGAGCCTCCCATGGCGCTTGACACCGCGCGCTTGCGAGAGGAGATCAGCAAGGTCTACAGCGAGGTCGCGCGCGATCCGAAGAAGGGCTATCACTTTCACACCGGGCCCGACTATGCCGCCGAGCGGCTCGGCTACTCGCGCGCGGCGCTGGCCGAGTTGCCCGACGCGGTGACCGCGCCGTTCGCCGGCGTCGGCAACCCGCTGGCTGCCGGCGCGCCGAAGCCAGGCGACACCGTCGTCGACATTGGCGCCGGCAGCGGGACGGACGCGTTCCTCGCCGCGAAAGCCGTGGGACCGACCGGCACGGTGATCGCCATCGACATGACCGACGTCATGATCGAACGTGGTCGAGACAACGTCGCGCTGACGGGGCTGCGCCAGATCGAATACCGCAAGGGATGGGCCGAGGCGCTGCCGGTTTCCGAGGCCAGCGTCGACCTGATCATCTCCAACGGGGTGATCAACCTCAGCCCCGACAAGGCGCTGGTCTTCCGCGAGTCCTTCCGCGTGCTCAAGCCGGGAGGGCGTCTGCAGATCGCCGACATCGTCGTGCACAAGGACATTCCGCCAGCTGCGCGCGAGGACATCGCCATCTGGGCTGCCTGAATCGGGGGCGCTCTCCTGGAGGGAGAGTATCTCGAACAGATCCGGCAGGCGGGCTTCGTCGAAGTGGAAATCACCTGGCGCGGCAAGCCGTTCACGGGCGCCAGCGGCCAGCGCAAGGCCGACAAGTTCGACACCGAGGGCGTGACCATTCGCGCGCAGAAACCCTGACC
>DATBIM010000085.1:0-7188 GCA_036556905.1 Candidatus Methylomirabilota bacterium | reverse complement strand
TTCCTGATCATGCTCGACATCGGGCACGTGGACCACGGCTCGATCCAGGATGGCCCGTCCGGTGAAGAGCTCACGGGTCGGTCGGGTCGGAAACAGGCGTTGTGATCTCTCCAGGGCGGCGGGAGGATAATTGTAGAGCGTCCCCACGTGAATGAGCTCACCGTCGAACTGATAGACAGAGGAGAAGAGCGCGCCGCAGAGGCGCGCCGAGCTCCCGGCGATCGCATCGAAGACGGGCTGGACGTCGGTCGGCGAGCTCGAGATGACGCGTAAGATCTCGCTGGTTGCCGTCTGTTGCTCCAGGGCTTCGGTGAGCTCGCGGTTACGGGATTGCAACTCGTTGAAGAGGCGGACATTCTCGATCGCGATGATCGCCTGGTCAGCGAAGGTCTGCAGGAGCGCCACCTGCCGGTCGGTGAAGGGGCGCACCTCGGTGCGCCGAAGGGCGATCGCCCCGAGCGCCTCGCTGGCGCGGAGCAGGGGGACGATCAGCACGGTGCGGTGACCGAAGCGCCGCGCGATGGCACTGCCTTCGGGATACTCGTCGACCTCGGCCTGCATATCGAGGACGTGAATCGCCCGCCGGTCCAGGACGGCGCGTCCGGGAGGCGTTCCCCGAGCCAGCGGGGGACCCTGGCCGACGGCGTGAGCGGGGATCGGGCCATCGTGGGCGACGAGGCGCAAGAGCTCGCCGTCGACCAGGAAGATCGCGGCGTCATAGGCGTCACATAGACGGGCGGCGCTCACCGCCACTGCAGCGAATACCGGCTGGACATCCGTCGGCGAGCTGGAGATCACGCGCAGGATCTCACTCGTGGCCGTCTGCTGCTCCAGGGCGTCGGTCAGCTCTCGGTTGCGGGCTTGCAGCTCGGTGAACAGGCGGACGTTCTCGATGGCGATGACCGCCTGATCGGCAAACGTTTGGAGGAGCCTGATCTGCTGGTCAGAGAAGGGCCGGACCTCGTTTCGGCGCAGCTGGATGACGCCGATCGCGATGCTCTCCCGGATCAGGGGAACGCTGAGGATCGTCCGGTGCCCCCGCTCCCGGGCGAAGGCGCTGCCTTCCGGGAACTCGTCCCCTTCGGCCTGGAGGTCCTCGATGTGGAACAGTCGGCGCTCGATCACCGTGCGGCCGCCCAGGACGCCGGGGTGAAGCGGGACATCGCCCGCCGGCATCGGGCCGTGATGGGCGACCTGGCGCAAGACGTCGCCATCGACGCGGAAGACGAGGGCATCAAGGGCTTCGCATAGCCGGGCCGCGCTGTCCGCGATCGCGGTGAAGACGGGCTGGACGTCGGTTGGTGAGCTCGAGATCACGCGAAGGATCTCGCTGGTAGCCGTCTGCTGGTCCAGCGCTACCGTCAGCTCGCGGTTGCGCGTCTCGAGCTCGTTGAACAGGCGCACGTTCTCGATGGCGATAACGGCCTGATCGGCAAAGGTCTCGAGCAGGGCGATGTGCCGGTCGGTGAACGGGCGGACCTCGCGTCGCCATACGGTCAGGACGCCGACCAGGAGGCTCTCTCGCAAGAGCGGGACGGACAGGACGCTCCGGACGCTCTCCTGGCGATGGACATCGGACGGCGCGAAGTCGGAATCGGTCAACAGGTCGTGGACGTGAACGACCCGCCGCTCGAGGGCGGCCAATCGGGTGGAGGTCTCGCGACTGGGTCGGAGACGCGCCTGACGGAGGTGTTCGGCGAAGGCGGGCGAGGCGTTGTGGTGGGCCACCGAGCGCAGGTACTCGCCATCGAACAGGAACAGCGTGGCGATGTTGGCCTCGCACAAGCGGCTGGCGCTCTCCAGAATGGCATCGAACACGGGCGCGGTGTCGGTCGGCGAGCGGCTGATGGCACGCAGGATGGCGCCGGTGGCGGTCTCCCGCTCGAGCGAGGTCGTCAGCTCACGATTCCGGACCTGCAGCTCGGTGAACAGGCGGACGTTCTCGATGGCGATGACGGCCTGGTCGGCGAAGGTCTGCAGGAGCGAGATCTGTGTCGCCGTGAAGGGTTGTACCTCGGTGCGCCGAAGGCTGATCAGCCCAACAGCATTGCTCTCCCGCAAGAGGGGAACGATCAGAATGGTGCGGACCCCCTGCTCGCGAGCGATGTTGCTGCCCTCTGGAAACTCCGCCGCCTCCGCACTCAGATCGGCCACGTGTATCGTCTGCCGGTCGAGGACCGCTCGTCCGGCAGCCGTACCGCGAATGGCGGGCAGGACGAGGCTCGGGAAACGGGGGATCGAGCCATGGTGGGCCACGTGGCGGAGCACGTCGCCTTCCCGCAGGAGGATGACGGCGTCGTTGGCGGCGCACAAGCGGGCCGCGCTCTCGGCCACCGCATCCAGTACCGGCTGGATGTCGGTGGGGGAACCGCTGATGACCCTCAAGATCTCGCTGGTGGCTGTCTCGCGCTCCAGGGCCGCCGCCAGCTCACGGTTCCGGGCCTCCAGCTCGTCCGACAGGCGCGCGTTCTCGATGGCGACGGCCGCCTGACTGGCGAAGGTCTTGAGCAGGCTGATCTGCCGGGGCGTGAACGGGCGGACGACGGTGCGGCGGACGACCAGGCCCCCGACGACGATTCGATCCCGCAGTAGCGGCGTGGCGAGCGCCGTACGCACTCCGGTGACCCGGGCTGCCGGCGCGGCGTCCGGGAACCGTCGCGCGGCGGCCTGCATATCCCGCACGTGAACGGTTCGCTGCTCCACGATGGCGCGCCCCAGAGCACTGCGGCGGTTCAGGGGACGCCGCTCCCCCATCGCGTAGTGGAGAGCGCCGTGTTGCGCCACGAGCCGGAAATGGTCGCCGTCCATGAGGAAGATGAGGCAGTCCCTGGCCTCGCAGACCTTGGCCGCGGTCCGGGCGACCTCGGTCAAGATGCCCTGGAGACCGCTGCGAGGACGCGCCATCCGCACCTCCGGGCCGGAGCCTAGCCGGGCGGGGCCTGAGGGGTCAAGGCAGGCGCAACGCGACTGTGGTAGGATGTTTCGTCATACCGGGAGGCAACGTGCCGAAGACGAAGGTCGCGATCACGCTCGATGCCGGGTTGCTGGATCTCGTCGACGAGCTGGTCGCCCGGCGCGAGTTCCGCAATCGGAGTCAAGCCATCGAGAGCGCGCTCGCCGAGAAGCTGGCGCGGGCGCGACGCACACGCCTGGCGAGAGAGTGCGCCAAGCTGGATCCCAAGGACGAGCAAGCGGCGGCCGAGGAAGGTCTTGCCGGAAGCTCAGACTCGTGGCCCGAATACTGAGGGGCGAGATCCGCTGGGCCGACCTCAATCCGGTCCGCGGCCGAGAGCAGGCGGGACTCCGGCCGGTTCTGGTCGTGAGCCACGATGTGTTCAACGAGCGTTCCGGGACGGTCATTGCTGTCGCCTTGACCAGTCAGGAGCCGCGCGCTGGCTTCCCGCTCACGCTGGAGAGTCGCGCCCCCGGTCTTCCGAAGCGATCGTGGGTTCGGATCAGCCAGGTCCGGACGCTGTCCGTGGAACGGATCGGGCGGCGGCTGGCGCGCGCCGCTGTCGAGGAGGTCGATCGCGTCGTCGAAGGGCTCAACGAAATCATCGGCTGACGTTGTGGTATCAATGCTGCGGAGGCCATCCATGAGAAAGATCACGCTGGTCGTTCTCGGTCTGCTCGTTCTGTTCGCCGCCCCGGCGGCCGCCCAGAAGAAGACGCTGGTGGTCGCCCTCAACCAGGATCCCGACATCCTGGATCCCACCCTGTCCCGCACCTACGTCGGGCGGATCATCTTTTCCCAGATGTGCGAGAAGCTCTACGAGATCGACGAGCAGCTCCGCATCCATCCCCAGCTCGCGGCCGAGCTGCCCCAGATCACCGACGGCGGGCGCACGGTGACGATCAAGCTGCGCCCCAACGTCAAGTTCAACGACGGCACCCCGATGGACGCGCACAGCGTCAAGCTCTCCCTGGACCGGCACCGCGAGATGAAGGGCTCCAATCGTCGGAGCGAGCTGGCGCCCGTGGAGGCGGTGGAGGCGGTCGATCGCCTAACGGTGCGCCTGCGCCTCAAGGCGCCGTTCTCACCGCTGCTGGCCCAGCTCACCGATCGCGCGGGGATGCCGGTGTCGCCGGACGCGGTCAAGAAGCTCGGTGACAAGTTCGGCACGGCCCCGGTCTGCGTGGGCCCCTGGCAGTTCGTGGAGCGGGTGGCCCAGGACCGCATCGTGGTGGAGCGCTCGCCCCACTACTTTGATCCCGCCCAGGCCAAGTTCGATCGGATCATCTTCCGCATCATGCCCGACGACAACGTGCGCCTGGCCAACCTCAAGTCCGGCGACATCGACATCATGCACCAGATCTCGCCGACCGACGCCACCGCGCTCAAGCGGGAGGGCAAGTTCGAGATCTCGAACGTCACCGGGCTCGGCTACCAGGGCATCACCATCAACCTGCGCAACAAGACGGGCAAGACCCAGCCCCCGGGCGACCTCGGCACGCCCCTGGCCAACGACCCGCGGGTGCGCGAGGCCTTCGAGCTCGCGATCGACCGGGAGGCGCTGAACCAGGTGGCCTGGGATGGCCTCTTCACGCCCGGCTGCACGCCGATTCCGCCGATCAGCGTGTTCTTCGACAAGAGCCGCAAGTGTCCCGGCCGCGACGTGGCAAAAGCCAAGAAGCTGCTGGCCGAGGCCGGGCAGGCCGGCGGGTACGCCTTCGAGATGGTCATCGTGAACAACCCGCGCGAGCGGCGGGTGGGCGAGGTCCTCCAGCAGATGGCCCGCGAGGCCGGCTTCAACATCTCGCTGCGGCCCCAGGAGTTCGCGTCGTCGCTCAAGGACAACGACGACGGCAAGCACCAGGCCTTCCTCATCGGCTGGAGCGGGCGGGTCGATCCCGACGGCAACATCCACCACAACCAGACGTGCAAGGGCGCCCTCAACGCGACCCTCGCCTGCGACGAGAAGATCGACGCGCTGCTGAACAAGGCTCGCGAGGTCAGCGATGTCGATCAGCGGCGAGCGCTCTACCGGGAGGCGATCGACATGTTCACCGCCCGGCGCAATATCGTCTACATCTACCACCAGAACTACATCGTGGCGTTCCCCAAGAGCTTCAAGGGCTACAAGGCCGTCCCCGACGGCCTGATCCGGGTGAAGGGAACGTCCTGGAACTGACCTCGAGGCCGAGGTGATGAAGGTCCGGTAGGTCGCGGTGTTCGAGTTCTTCGTCCGCCGGGCCTTCATCTCGGTCATCACCCTCTTCGTCATCAGCCTCATCGTGTTCGCCGGGGTCCGGGCCATCCCCGGTGATCCGGCCCGGGTCATGGCGGGCACCGAGGCCGACGAGGCCGGGCTTCAAGAAATCCGGGACAAGTACGGGCTGAACGACCCGCTGGCCATCCAGTACCTGCGCTGGGTCGGCCTGGCCCTGATCGGGGACCTGGGCGAGTCGATCCGCACGCGCCAGTCCGTGGTGGCCACGGTGGCCCAGAAGCTGCCGATCACCATCGAGCTGACCGGCCTGGCCATCCTGGTGGCCCTGGCCATCGCGATTCCGGCCGGCGTCTTCGCGGCCGTCCGCCGCAACACCATCTGGGACATGCTCGCCAGCGCCCTGTCCCTGGGCGGCGTGTCCATCCCCAACTTCTGGCTCGGCATCATGCTGATCCTGTTCGTGTCGGTCCACCTGGGCTGGCTGCCCGCCTCCGGCTTCGTGCCGTGGTGGGAAGATCCCGCGGGGAATCTCGCGCGCATGATCATGCCCGCGGTGGTGCTGGGCACCGCCCTGGCCGCCGTGCTCATGCGCCAGACCCGCAACGCCATGATCGAGGTGCTAAGCGCCGATTACATCCGCACGGCTCGGGCCAAGGGACTGACCCAGCGCGGCGTGGTCTTCCGCCACGCCATCCGCAACGCGCTCCTCCCCGTCGTCACGATTCTGGGGCTGCAGACAGGCGCCCTCATGGGGGGCGCCGTCGTCACCGAGCAGATCTTCGTGGTACCGGGGTTCGGCCGCCTGATCGTGGAGGCGGTCTTCACCCGCGACTATCCGCTGGTCCAGGGCGTGGTGCTCATCTCGGCCAGCGCCTACGTCCTGATCAACCTGCTCGTCGATGTCTCGTACTCGCTTCTGAACCCACGGATCCGGGTGAGGGGGGCGGGTGAGCCCTGAGGGGACGGCCACCGCTGCGTCCCTGGCGCTACCGGCGGCGGTGGCGGCGCCGGGCGGCCGCTTGCGCCGGGCGTGGCGGCGCCTGCGGCGCCGGCCGGCGTCGGTGGGGGGCGTGGCTGTCGTGCTGCTGTTCGTGCTGCTGGCGCTCGCTGCGCCCTGGATCGCCATGACCGACCCGCTGCAGACGAACTGGAGCCAGATCCGCAGAGCGCCGACCCTGGCCCACCCCTTCGGCACGGACGACCTCGGCCGCGACACGTTTTCCCGGGTGGTATGGGGCGCGCGGATCTCGATGCAGGCCGGAGTCTTCTCGATCCTGCTGGCCATGCTCGCCGGGGTGCCCCTGGGGCTCGTGTCAGGCTTTTACCGGGGCGCGCTGGATCAGCTCATCATGCGGCTGACCGACGCCTGGCTCTCGTTTCCCTTCCTGATTCTGGCCATCGGCCTCGTCACGATCCTGGGGCCCTCGCTGACCAACGCCACGCTGGCCATCGCGCTGGGCGCTACGCCGACCTTCGTGCGCCTCACCCGGGGCCTGGTGCTGGCCGTGCGCGAGGAAGACTACGTGCAGGGCGCCCGGGCGCTGGGGGCGGGCGACGTGCGCCTGATGGCCCGGCACATCGTCCCCAACATCTTCAGCGGCCTCCTTGTGCAGGCCACCGTGTCCATTCCCACCGCGATCATCGCCGAAGCCATCCTGTCCTTCCTGGGGCTCGGCGTGCAGCCCCCGGCGCCGAGCTGGGGCACGATGCTCAACACCGCCCAGCAGTTCCTGGACTCGGCGCCCTGGATGGCGCTCTGGCCGGGGCTGGCCATCTTCTCGCTGGCCCTGTCCTTCAACCTGGCCGGCGACGGCCTGCGCGACGCCCTGGACCCCCGCGACTACTGATGAGGCGCCGCGGCGACCCCACGGTCCCTTGAACCGGTGATATGATCGGCCCCACCTGAACGACCCATGAGAATCTGCTTCTTCCATCTCATGCCGTACCGGTTCCTGCCCGAGGACTTCGAGCACCGGTATCGCTCGGTGTGGGTGGACGTGCCGCACAGCCTCTACGA
>DATBIM010000084.1:0-16170 GCA_036556905.1 Candidatus Methylomirabilota bacterium | reverse complement strand
CCGGCTCACGGGCCAGGCCGACCCCGCCCTGGCCGGCTTCGTCGGGCGCGACCGCGAGCTGGCGCTGCTCGCCGAGCGGTTCGAGCAGGTCCGGGCCGGCCAGGGTCAGATCATCGCGATCGTCGGCGAGCCCGGCATCGGCAAGTCTCGCTTGCTGAGCGAGCTCCGCCGACGGCTCGCGGGCGCCTGCACGTGGGCGGAGGGTCATGCCCTGGCGTTCGGGGGCTCGAGGCCCTTTCATCCGGTGATCGAGATGATGCGTCGGACGTACCGGATGGAGGAGACGGACCCCGAGACCGTCGTCATCGAGAAGCTCGAGCCCCGGATCCTGCGTCTGGGCGAGGACCTGCGCCCGACGCTGCCCTTCCTGCGCTATCTCCTCGCGGTGGATCCCGGTGATCCCGGTGTGGCGGCCATGGACGCCAAGCTCCGTCACGCCGAGGTCGTCACCGCTTGCCACCGCGTGCTGGAGCGCGCGGCCGAGCGGCGTCCCCAGGTGCTCGTCCTGGAGGACGCCCACTGGATGGATCCGGCCACGGCCCTGTGGATCGCCGCGCTGGCCGACCGGATCGCCGGCAAGCGCCTGCTCCTGATCCTCACTTGCCGTCCCGGTCACACGCTGCCGCTCGGCGACGGGACGGTCACCACGCGCCTGGCCCTCACCGCGCTCTCCACGGCCGACAGCGCGCGGATCGCTCGCGACGTGCTCGGCGCTGATGAGCTGCCGCCCGAGCTCGAGACGCTCATCGCCGGCCGAGCCGAGGGCAATCCGTTCTTCGTCGAGGAGCTGGTGCGGTCGTTGCTCGAAGCCGGCGCCCTCCGCCGCGAGCGCGACCGGGTGGTGCTGGCCCGCACCCTCGACCAGGTCGTGGTTCCCGAGACCGTCCAGGACGTGATCCTGGCCCGCATCGGCCGCCTCGAGCCAGCGGCCCGCGGCACGCTGCAGGCCGCCTCGGCCATCGGTCGCGACTTCGGTCGCCGCTTGCTCGATCTCGTGGGCGGGTCGCCCGAGCGCGTCGAGCGGGCGCTGGGGGAGCTGACGGCGGGGGAGCTCGTGTACGAGAAGACGCTCTTTCCCGAGCCGGTCTACGCCTTCAAGCACGCCCTCATCCACCAGGTCGCCTACGACAGCTTGCCGGCGACCGAGCGCCGCGATCTGCACCATCGGATTGGCGCGGCGATTGAGCGCCTGCACGGCGATCGCCTGGCCGAGCACTACGGCCGGCTCGCCCACCACTTCTCCCGGGCCGAGGAGTGGCCCAAGGCCCTCGAGTACCTGCTGGCGGCAGCGCGCAAGGCGGCCGAGAGCTTCGCCACCCGCGAGGCGCTGACCCTCTACGACGAAGCGCTAGAGGCGGCGCAGCGCCAGCCGGCCGGCGTCGATCTCACGGCCGTCATGGCCATCCACCAGGCCAGGGCGGCTATGCAGTTCGTCGTCAGCGACTTCGAGCGGTCGCGGACCGAGGCCGAGCGCCTGCAGACGCTGGCCCGCGCGGCTGGAGATCAAGTGCTAGAGGCCGCGGCGCTGGCCGAAGTCGCCTGGGCCGCCATGTGGGCCCGCGACCTGGAAGGTGCCGTGGCGCACGCGCAGCGGGCGATCGAGGTCGGCGAGCCGGTGCGGGCTGAGGCGGCGCTGGCGCGCGGCTACTTCACCCTCGGCTTCGTCCGGTCCGTCACCGGGTCGTGGCAAGAAGGCCGCGCCCAGCTCGAGCGCGCCATCGTCGCCGGCCGCAGCGCCGGGGATCACGTGAACCACTCGCTGGCGCTCTCGGCGGCCGGCCTCACCTGGAACTGGGAGGGGGAATTCTCCACTGCCGACCGCCTGCACGCCGAGGGGCTCGCCATTGCCCGTGGCCATGGGCTCCTCTATCCACTGCTGTTCGGCCTGTTCGTGCGGGGACTGGCCCAGATCGGCAAGGGGGACTACGACGCCGCGCGGGCCGGCTACCAGGAGGGGCTGGCGCTGGCCGAGAAGCTGGGCGACGAGGCCATCCATCATCGCCTGCTCAACTGCCTGGGTTGGCTCCACCTGGAGCTCGGCGACCTCGACACGGCCGAGGATCTCAACCAGCGCAGCGCCGTGGTCGGCCGACGTCGCAAGGACGACGGCACCATCCCCAACGCCGAGATCAACCTGGGAGACGTGTTCCTGGCCAAAGGAGACCTGGCGCTGGCCGCCGAGCTCTTCGAAGGAATCGAGCGCTACGCGAGCGATCCTTCTACCAGCGAGTGGATGCGCTTCCGCTACCTGGTCCGCCTGGCGGCCAGCCAGGGCGAGCTGTGGCTCGCCCGGGGCGATCTGGACCGAGCCCGGCAGCAGGCCGAGCGCTGTCTGGAGCTGGCCACCCGCACCGGCGCCCGCAAGAACCTCATCAAGGGCTGGCGTCTGAGCGGCGAGATCGCGCGGAGCCGCCGGCGGTGGGACGACGCCGAGCAGGCGCTACGCCAGGCCCTGGTCATCGCCGAGCAGATCGGCAACCCGGCGCAACTCTGGAAGACCCACGCGGCCCTGGCCCGGCTCGAGCTCGACCGCGGGCGGCCCGACGCGGCGGGCTCCGCCGGCACCGCCGCCCGCCGGGTGATCGATGGGGTCCTGGCCGGCCTGAGCGATCCCGCGCTCCGCGCGAGCCTCGAGCAGTCACCGGCGGTCCGGAGCCTGCGCGTCTGATTATCGCGGGCCGGCCGCGCCAACCTCCTCGCGCTCGACCGCCATCACGATGAAATCGCGGTCGCGCTCGACCACTGTGAAGCGGACCCGCTCGCCGGCCCGCGCGACGCCGAGGAGCCGGGGGTCGGCGACGGCGAACGCCATGGTCATCGCACCCATGAGCCCGCCGAGCGGCTCATGGGTGATGACCAGGGCACCGCGATCCGGCAGCGTCCCGCGAACGATACCGCTGGCTGACCACTGTCGGGACTGCTCGCCCCGTTCCAGCACTCCCAGGCGAGCCCGATTGAGCTCATTCCGGAGCGCGTCGATCTCGCTCTGGCGCCAGAGGTAGCCGGCCAGGGCGCCGACGGCGAGCGCGAGGTTCACGAGCACCACGACCCGGTACACCGCCATGACCTCCCGGCCCGACCCTAGCAAAGCGTGCTGATCGACTCAATGGAGATGGTCATCGGGCGGCGGCGCGGGCTGGGCCTCCTTGTTCAGGCCGTCGACTTCACCGAGCAGGAAGGCGAGATTGCTCCAGCCCGGCTCCTGCCCAGGAACCCAGCGGGCGCGAAGCCAGCCCTGACGATCGATGAGGAACTCGACGTGCGCAGGCGGCGCGTCGCGCCGCGGGGGAGCGGGCCGGGCCAGCAGCGCGTAGGTCACGATGATCTCCTCGCTTCCCTCCACGGCGATGGCGGGGTTCATCACTCGCGTCCCGAGACGGCGATACGTGACGCCGGCATCTCGCATCGGGACAGCGATGACGCGAGCACCGGCAAGGCCGATCTTCGTCCAGGCTCGGTCGATCTCCTCCAGCCGGGCCAGCGAATCCGGCAAGGTGAACAGGACGAGGTGGACGATCGCCTGGCCTCGATGGTCCCGGAGCGTCTCGCCCGGGCCGACCCCGATGCCAAACTCGAAGTCGGGGGCCGCCACCATCGGCGGACCCACGCGGGGGGTCAATCCCTGCGCGAGCTCGCCGGCCGCCAGCGCCCGCACAAAATTGATGACGTCCCAGCGCTCAGTCTCACTCATCACGCTCTGGAACCCTGGCATCCCGCTTTGGGGAATGCCGTGGGTCAGCCACCAGAACAGGTCGCCGACGGTGTGATCGGCCGCGTGCCGCGCGGTGAGGTCCGCCGGCTGGCGCGGCAAGCCTCGACCGCCGGGGCCGTCGCCTCGCCCGGACGGGCCGTGGCACCCCGCGCAGTGCTTCGCGTAGAGCGCGCCGCCCTGGGTGATGGAGATGGCCTGGTAGGGCACGTTCGATCGCAGATACGTCGTCGGGTAGGCGTCGATGACCGGGAAGGCGAAGAGGCCAAGCATCACGCCGTAGGCGACCAGCGTCCCTCCGATGACCGTGGGCCAGCGCGACGCCAGCTGGCGGCGACGGGAATAGATCAGCGCCGTCAGCCCGGCGGCAGCGTAAAGGGCACCGCCGATCAACCACAGGACTGTCGCCGGTTCTTCGCGGGCGAGTGCCCAGCTCAGTCGGGTCGCGAACGGCCACCAGGGATCGACGTGGCGCGCCGGCGGCGTCACCCCCAGCGCGCCCACAACCAGCAGCACGGCCGCGCCCAGGCCGACCTCGGCACCGACACCGCGACGCAGCCGATGGATCATCCACAACGCGTCGCCCCGATCCCCGGCTGCCGCGCGCGCAACGAGGCGCGGCGTGATCCGCCAGCGGTTGATCGCCCCCAGTCCGAGCAACGGCACCAGCAACGCCAGTTTGCCGAGCAGGAGCCACCCGTAGGACGTCCCCACGATACCGGCCACGTCGCCGGCCAGCGCCCACGCGTTGAGCGCCCCGGTGAGCACGAGCGTGAGGACTCCCACCGTCGCCAGCGTGGAGAACCGGTGTGCCGCCGCGGCGGCGGCACGGACCAGATCAGTGTGGGGAGAGCGCGCGACCAGCGTGAGGAGCTGAGCCAGGGCGAACAAGCCGCCCAGCCAGATCCCCGACGCCACGAGGTGGGCGGCATCCATGGCGGCCGCCAGTCTCCACGGCAGATCCTCCACCGTTCCGGCATGGCCGGCCCAGGCCAGGGCGGCCAGCACCATCGTCCCGAGCGCCAAGCCTTCGGCCAGTAGCGCGATCCGGTCGCGAGCGTTTCGCTCCCGGGCACGCAGGAGCAGCAAGCCTGCGGCCAGCACCAGCAGCGCCATCCGGAGTAGCCAGACGCGACCGAACGAGGTGTGGGCTAGCACCCGGGTGAGCGCGTCGGGATCGAGCGCGCCGGCCAGGCCGACACCGGTGGCGGCAGCGGTGTAGAGCGCCAGCCACGCCAGCGCCGAGCCCAGGCTGACGAGCACACACCACCACGCCGTTCGCAAGAGCGTGGTGTCGCACCGAACGATGAGCTCGCGCTCCGCGGCGGCGCGGGCAGATGATGGGCGGAGGACGATCAGCCCGAAGCCGAGCGAGCCGACGAGCCCGATCATGGCCGCGAGATGGAGCGCTCGTACGACCAGCAGTGCCGTGGTCACGCTGGCGCGAGATCACCCGGATCGGATGGCGATCATTTCGGCTCGCGGATCGTGAACGAAAACTCACTCTCTACGACGTGGCCGTCCACCGACAGCACCCGGTAGCGGACCGTGTAGGTCCCGGGCGCCAGCGGGGAGACGCCGACGGACAGGCGCTTGAGGTCGTCGGGTCCCACCCGCGCATTCCCCGCGTCCACCTTCCGGTCGTCCCCATCGACCACAGTCAGCCGTGCGAAGGCGGGCTCGAGGCGCTCGTTGAACCAGAGCTGCACCTCGGGGGGCGGCCGGGTCAGGACCGCCCGCCGAGCCGGCGCGGACTTGACCAGATAGGCGTGGCTCCAGCCGAGATCCGGTATCGACAGGACGAGTGTGAGGAGCACGGCGAAGACGAGGCTCGCGGCCGGAAGTCCCATCAATGCCCTTTTGGTTTCCCCCCGGATGGGTGTCCCGACTGCGGATGTCCGGGCCCGCCGGTGGGCGAATGTCCGTCCTCGGCTTTGAGACTCCGTACGTACGCCACCAAGTCGATCAGCTCCTCGACCGTGAGGCTCTCCCGGTAGTCGGGCATGATCGAGAGCCCGTCAGGGCCAGTGTGGCCCGGGCCAGTAACGATCACGGCATTGGGGTTCAGGATGGATTCGAGGAAGTACTCGGCCGGATGATGGCTCCCCATCCCGGTCAGGTCGGGGCCCGCGTCCGCCGGCCCCTTCGCAGCGCGAGGGAACTGCTCGCCTTTGATCATGTGACACTTGTGGCACTCGAGCTTGGCGAAGACCCCCCGCCCGGTCTTAGGGTCTCCGGGCGGTACGGTGAGCCGCCAACCCGGCGGGACGCCGCCGTGTTTGTGCAGTGCCTCCATGGTGATGCGGACCGGCGCCTTCGGGTGCTCGTGGGCAGGGGTGCCGGGTGGGTGGCTGTGATCATGCTTGTCCGCCTGGGCGCCCCCGGCGAGCAGCGTCACACAGGCCACGCCGAGTGCGAGTCTGAGGCCACGTGCGCTCGTGGTGTGCATGCCGTTTTCCTCCTTGGCAGGTTCCCATTCCCTGCCGTCAGTCACCCAGCAGATCGGTCAGGCGCCAGCGCAGCCGACGCCAGCCGGGCACGGGTTCGCGCTCGACCACGATCGTGAGCTGGCCCTTTTCATGGGCGGAGCAGGCGAAGTCGAAGGTCGCCGGCGCCGTGAACGGGACGCGATACGTCTGCCCGGGGAACAGGAGGACCGGGCCGAAGCTCTGGGGCTGGTCGTCCTCGTTCCGGAGAACGAGCAGGTCGCGGACCCCGACCGTGAACCGCATCCGCCGGGGAAGCGCCTCGACCGGCTCGCCCGCCGCGATCCGCGCGGCCGTGCCCTTCGGGATCACGTAGACCGCTTCGCGGGGGACGGGCGGGATCGGCGCGAAGGCGGCCCAGGCGGCCGCGGCGACCAGCCCGGCGGCCGCTGCCGCGGCGACCCCGATCACCAGGCCCCAGCGCTTCATCGCACAGGCGCCGCGAGCGTCATCCGACCGCCCTGGTCGAAGGTGAGGGTCACACTCACGGTGTCACCCGGCTTGAGGTCGCGGGTGAGACCCATCAGCATGATGTGGTGGCCTCCCGGCTTCATCTCCAACCGCCCGCCACCCGGGACCTCGAACCGACGTAGGGGTCGCATCTTCATGACCCCGCCCTCTTGCACGGTCTCGTGCAGCTCCACGGTCTTGGCGGCATCGGTCGTGGCGCTGACGAGGGCGTCCGCACTCGTCCCGCGGTTGACGATCGTCACATACACGGCGCCGTTCCCGCCGTCGCCACCGGCCATCGCCCCGTGACCACCCGGTGCTCCAGGGGCCATGGCGGGCGCACGACGGGCCCATGCGTTTTCGAGCGAGATCGCGGACTTTGCGCCCTGGGGCATCGCCGGCTGGGCGGATCCGCCAACGATCCCCAGGATCAACCCGATCAGCATGATCATTCGCATGTCTATCTCCCCAGCAGAAGGCTGATGTCGTGTGTCATGTCGACCATCGACGTGCCGAAGGGAACCATCAGGCGTAACCGTCCCTCGGCATCGACCACGTAGACGAACGCGGAGTGATCTACGAGATACGCGGCGGCTGTCCCGGGCACGGCCTGCTTTTTGGCGACGACGCCGTACGATTTCTGGACCGCGGCGAGTTGTTCCGGGCTTCCGGTGAGCCCGATGAACGTACGGTCAAAGGCCTGGGTGTAGACCCGCAATCGCTCGGGGCTGTCGCGCTCGGGATCAACGGTCACGAAGACGACCCGCAGCCGCTTGGCCACGGGGCCGAGCCTGGCGCGGACCTGGGCCAGCTCGGCGAGCGTGGTCGGACAGACGTCGGGACAGAAGGTATAACCGAAGGCGATAGCGACGACGTCGCCCCGGTAACGGCTCAGACGGAAGTCGGTCCCGTCGTGGGCCCGCAGGACGATGTCGGGTGCGGGGCGCGGGGGGTCTAGCACCCCGCTCCGGAATTTCGGGCTGGCCGCCCAGGCCGGCGCAATGCACACCAGCAGCATCACGGTCGCCAACCCGCGCGACCGGCGCAACGACCCGGCTCTTCTCTGGGTGTTTATCGGGCCCATGTCATGGGTCTCTTCGTGTCTGCCCCCCTGCTCGTGGGCAAGCCCAGCTGCTCTCTTCGCCCACGCGAGGGTCGCCCCGTGGTGTGGCACCGGGACGCCAGCGCCTCTCCACGCGGACGTATCAACAATGACGGAACGGGAAGGCTAAGCGACGAACGGAGGGGCGCGACCCCGGTCGGGATGGATGACGCGCCCGGGCAGCGCGAGCGGTTCGACGAGTACCGCGACACGACTGGGCACCGCGCCGACGACGAAGGTGGCCGGCTGGCCGACCGCGCCGGTGTGGTTCGCCGACCCGGAGGCGACGACGCATCTGGCTTCCGCGTCCTCGTCGCCGAGGTGGTGCACGGAGTGCACGCCGGTCTCGAAAGCGGACACTGCCAGCAGCAGAACCAGGAGGCCACGGACCGTGCGGCGCGAGCGGGAAGCCAGGATCAGTAGGGCCGCCAGCATCAAGACCGGCATCGAGGAACCACCCGACGGGGGTGGGACCACCTTGCCGATGGTCTCAACACGCCCGAGCGTGGCTGACGCGGCGCCTTCCCGGTCGACCTCGAGCATCGCCGGCAGCGCCCCGGCGGTGGCGCGGTCCGGAACATGGGCGCTGGCCGGCGCCATGATCCCGAGGACGACGACCGCCGCCAGCGGCACCAAAACGGTGATGACACGCCGACCCATCACGGAAATCCTACACCTCACTCGATTCCCTGTCAGTGACAGTTCAGCGGGAAGGTAACGGGGGCGTCAGGCCCGGTTGCCATGATCCGGGTCATGGCTTCGTCGGCCAGCTCCCGCACTCGCGGGTTCGCATCCCGGAGCGCCCGCGCCAGTGCCGGGATCGCCGGCTGCGCGGCTGGCCCAAAGGCGCCGAGCACGACGGCGGCGTTGGCTCGGATCGGCACCTCTGGGCGCTTGAGGGCCTCGATCATGCTGGGGACGACGGGCCCGGGCCCGATCCGAACGAGAGCCTCGGCCGCGCTCGAGCGGACCTGGTATTGCTCGTCGTTGAGGGCGGTGGTCAGGGCCGGCACCGCGCGGTGCTCGAACTTGGCCAGAGCCTGCGCGGCGCGGGCGCGCACGTCAGGCGACGAGGCGCGAAGCTGCCGCTGCAACGCCACGAGCGTCTGCCCGTCGAGCCCGGTGACACGTTTCTCGGTGGCCGCTGCTGGTCCGGCGACCCGGAGGGCGACGAGGACGAGCGCCACAGGGGCAGCGACGCGGAACCACAATTTCCGCTTCATGACCGCTCCATTCGCTCCCGACGAGCCGGTCGTCAATCGCACCGCTTCAGCAAGAGGGACCAGAACGTCACGGTGTCCGCGCTCTCATTGCGGGCTAGATGGGCGCTGAGGGCCGGCCGCCAGAGCCGCTTCGTCATGTGAGTTCGGCCAGCCGTCGGCGGGCCGTCAGATTCCGCCACACCGCCCAGGCGACGGCCGCCGCGGCCAGCCCCAGCGCCACCGCGCTCACCGGGCGTGTCACGAAGACCGACAGATCGTTGCCGTGGGACACCATCGAGGTGAGGAAGTACTGCTCGGCCATCGGGCCCAGGATGATGCCCATGACCATCGGGGGCACCGGCAGATCCCAGCGACGCATCACGAAGCCCAGCACCCCGAACAGCATCGTGAGCCAGACGTCGGCCATGTCGTTGCGCAGCGCGAAGGCGCCGATGAAGCAGAAGATCACGATGAACGTGATGAGCAAGGGGGCGGGCACCCGCATCAGCGCGGCGAAGCCCACCGCGGCCAGGAACCCCAGACCGATCATGAGCACGTTGGCCAGAATCATGCCGGCGAACAGCGTGTAGACCTGCTCCGGCTGCCGCGTGAAGAGGAGCGGGCCCGGCTGGATGCCGTGGATGAGGAACACGCCCATCATCACGGCGGTGGCCGCGCTGCCGGGGATGCCGAGCGTCAGCAGGTGGATCATGGCCCCGCCGGTGGAGCCGTTGTTGGCGCTCTCGGCGGCGACCAGGCCGCCGGCGTGGCCCTTCCCGAAGCGCTCGGGATCGCGGGAGACCTGCTTTTCCAGGCCGTAGGCGACAAACGACGACACCGTCGCTCCGGCTCCGGCCAGTCCGCCTACCGCGATCCCCACGGCCGTCCCCCGGATCAGCGGCCCCCGGAGCGGCCACAGGTCGAGCAGCGGTAGCCGGGGCACCGACCGGGTCTTCGCGACCGCGGCTGTCGGGGCCGAAGGCCCGGCGAGCTGGTCGAGAATCTCGCCGATGGCGAAGAGCCCGATGAGGACCGTGACGAAGTCCACGCCCGTCCGCAAGAAGGGCACGCCGAAGGTGAAGCGCTCGACGCCGTACTGGGCCTCGGTCCCCACCGTGCCCAGGAACATCCCGGCCAGCAGCGAGATGAGCGCCCCCGTGGTCGAGGCGTGCCCGAGCACCGAAACGCTGGCCAGCCCGAACACGACCACGGAGAAGAACTCCACCGTGGAGAAACCGAGCGCGAACCGGGCGAACGGCGGGGCGAAAAACGCCAGGCAGAGCGCGCTGGCCAGCCCGCCGATGGCCGAGGCCATGATGGCCAGGCCGAGCGCGTAGCGGGCTCGGCCCTGGCGATTGAGCGGGTGGCCCTCCCACGCCGTGGGCACGTTCATGGGGTCGCCCGGGATGTTGAAGAGGATCGCGGTGATGGAGCCTCCGAACACCCCGCCGCAGTAGATGCCGATCATCAGCAGCAGCGCCGGGACGACGCCCATGAGATAGGTGAACGGCAGCACCAGCACGATCGAGTTCAGCATGGTGATGCCCGGCAGCACGCCGGCAACAATCCCGATGGCCAGCCCCAGCACCACCATGAGGAAGTTCACGGGCGCCAACGCGTTCTGGAAGCCGACACCGAGGTGGGCCAGGCTCTCCGCCACGTCAGAAGATCCCGAGCAGGCGGTAGAGCGACAGCGTCACCGCCTCGAGCGGACCGTCGCCCTTGGGCAGCGGCAGGTACACGACCCTGACGAACAGATAGAGCAAGCCGATGGTGCCGCCCACCGCCGCCGCGGCCACGCCCCTCGCCCGCCGCGCGCCGGCCACGATCATGAACGCGGCGATGAAGCCGGCGGTCGCGAGAGGGAAGCCCAGGATCGGGGTCGCGATCACATAGAGCAGGATCAGGCCGACCGCGATCGCCAGTCGCCCCCGGGCCAGCGGCGCCGCATCGGGATCGGCCACCCGGTGGACCCGCGCGCCGCGCCACGCCATGACGACGCGCAGCGCGCACACGATGGCGAGCCCCACCAGCACCAGCCGCGGCCAGAAGCCGGGGCCGAGCTGGCCCTCGCGCGCGAGATCGTCGAGCCCGCGCGTGGCGGCCAGCAGCCCGAGCGCGAGCACGAGGCCCGCGAGGGGCGCCAGGGCCGGCGCCAGGCGGGTCATCTACTTGCGGAGGCCGAACTCCTTCACGAGCCGCTCCAGCGTCGCCACCTCCCCGCTCACCCAGCGGGTGAACTGCTCGGGGCCCTGATAGCTCTCCGGGCTCATGTACCATTCGTCGGCGAACTTCTTCCACGCGGGCGTGTCCATGACCTTGCGGAACGCATCGGCCAGCGCGGTCACGCGATCGGCGGGCGTTCCCTTCCGGGCCACCACGCCACGGAACTGCGGCAGCGTGATGTCCAGGCCCAGCTCTTTGGACGTGGGGACCTCGGCGAACGCGGGGTGGCGCTTCTCGGCAAAGATCACCAGCGGCTTGAGCTGCCCGGCCTTGAGGTACTGCAGCACGTCACCGGCTTGCTCATAGAGCACCTCGGCGTGCCCGCCCAGCGTGGCCGCGTATCGCTCGCCCGGCTTGGGATAGGGCACCGTCGTCATCTTGTAGCCCTTCTTCTCGAGGTACCGCACGGTGACGTCGTCCACGCTGCCGAAGCCGGTGGCGGCCACCCGCAGCTTGCCGGGGTTGGCCTGCGCGTGCTTGAGCAGCTCCTGGATCGTCTTGAACGGCCCATCGGCCTTGACGAGGAGGAAAGAGTCGGCCACCTGCGTGCGCGTGATCCAGTCCAGGTCCTCGACTTTGTGGCGAGCCAGGCCCATGGGAATGGTCATGAGGGTGTCCTGGATGTAGACGGCGACCGTGTAGCCGTCGGACTTTGCGCCGAGCAGCTGGGCCAGGCCCGTGTTGCCGGAGGCGCCGGGAACGTTGGAGACGGGCAGGGCCGTGCCGAGCAGGGGCTGGGCGAGCGCGCCCAGCTGGCGGGCCATCGAGTCGGCGCCGCCGCCGGTGCCCCAGGGGACGATGAAATCGATGGGCCGGCTGGGGAAGCGCTCCTGGGCGCCGGCCGCGACCGGCGTCAGGCCGGCCAGCAGCAGCGCGGTCACCACGGCAACGAAGGGAGCACGCAGGCGTGTCGTCATGGCTCTCCTCTCAGCGAGACCTCGCGGCGCAGCTCCCGGCGGAGCAGCTTGCCGGTGGTCGTCATGGGCAGCTCCGTCCGGAACTCGACCAGGCGCGGCGCCTTGTAGGGCGTGAGGCGTTGCCGGCAAAACTCGATGATGGCCTCGGCGCTCGGGGCCGCCCCGTCCCGCAGCACGACGTAGGCCTTGACCGCCTCGCCCCGGTAATCGTCCGGCACCCCGACCACGGCCGCCATCCTTACCGCCGGGTGCAGGTAGAGCGTCTCTTCCACTTCGCGGGGCCAGACCTTGAAGCCGGCGGTGTTGATCAGATCCTTGCTGCGATCCACGATGGCGAAATACCCCTCATCGTCCATGCGGGCGATGTCGCCGGTGCGGAGCCAGCCACCCTGCAGCGCCTGCGCCGTCTCCGCTGGCCGTCGCCAGTATCCGAGCATCACCTGGGGCCCACGGACCAGCAGCTCGCCGGCCTCCCCGGCGGCCACATCTACGCCCCGATCCACGTCGATGATCCGCGCGTCGGTGTCGGGCAAGGGTATGCCGATGGAGCCCGCCTTGGCCCGGCCGATGGGGTTGGCGTGCGTCAGCGGGCTCGTCTCGGTCAGCCCGTACCCCTCGACCAGGACCTCGCGTCCCACCAGCGCATCGAACGCCGCCTTCACTGCCGGCGGCAGCGGCGCGGCGTTAGTGCGGCAGGCGCGCAGCGCCGAGTAGTCGGCCCGCCGGCCGTCCTCGTCGTTGAGCAGCGCGATGAACATCGTGGGCACCCCGAAAAGGCGCGTCACCCGGTAGCGGGTGACGGCACGGGCCACCGCCGCCGCGGCGAAGCGGGCCAGCACGAGGCAGGTGGCCCCGGCGTAGAGCGGCACGTTCATCGCCCCCGACATCCCGCCCGAGTGGTAGAAGGGCAGCGCGGACACCACGGTTTCCCCGCCGGGAGCGAAGGCGTACCACTCGGCGAACTGGATCGTGTTCACCACCAGGTTGCGGTGGCTCAGCATCGCGCCCTTCGGCGTCCCCGTCGTCCCACCGGTGTAGAGCAGCACGGCCACGTCCTCGGGGGTTGCCGGCACCGGCTCCGCGGGGGACAGCTCGGCCAGGCGGCGAACGCTCGCCACGTCCATGAACCCAACCCCGAGCCGGCCCGCCGCCGCCTGCGCCGCGCTGCCCGGGGCTCCGATCACCAGCGCGACGTCGGCGTCACCAAGCTGCTGGACGAGCTCGGCTTCGCGCGCGCCCGGGTTGGCCGGCACCACCACGCCCCCGGCGATCCACGTCGCGTAGTAGCCGATCACGAGGTCGGCCCCGTTGGCCAGACAGTAGCCCACCCGGGTCCCCGGCCCGAGCCCGGCGCCCCGCAGTCCGGTGGCCACCCCCCGCGCGGCCCGCCAGAGCGCCTGATAGGTCAGCGTCCGTCCCTCGGCCAGAGTCTCGGAATCGAGCTCGCGGATCGCCACCCGGTCGGCGAAGCGCGCCAGGTTGCGCTCGAGCAGCCACCAGGCAGGCACCCGGGGATAGTCCAGCGTCAACGGCAGATGCGCCGGCCAGACGCCGTGCCAGGGGCGGGGCGAAAGCGGGGGCACGTCAGGCCGGGGCGAGAGTGGCAAGCGTGTGGCCGGCCTCGAGCGCGGCCAGATTCTGCTCGTGGAAGCGCGGAATGATCTCCAGCATGGCCTGTTTCATCGCCGCGTAATCCATGCCGCTCAGCCGCGTGAGGGCTCCCAGCATGATCATGTTGGCGAAGAGCTCTTTGCCGAACCGCTCCTTGGAGAGCTGGGTGGCCGGCACGGCCACGTGGCGCTCGGGCGCGTCGGTCCGGACCTCGCTCACCATCTCGGGATCATAGAGAATCTTGCCGCGGCAGAGGTCGTAGAACTTCCGGTAGGCCGGCGCCGAGAAGGCCACGAACACGTCGGCATTCTCCACCACGGGGCTGTCCACGTACTGCGGGGCGATCACGAGCTGGGCCCGCACGTAGCCGCCCCGGGTCTCGGTGCCGTGGCTCTTGAGCATCGTCACCCGGTGGCCCTGCTTGATCGCGCACAGCCCGATGATCTGGCCCATGCGGATCACGCCCTGGCCGCCGAAGCCGGAGATGAGGATCTCGGTGCGGGTCCGGCCGCTGGCGGCCATCAGGCCTGGGCCGCCGTCTTCCTGGCGAGGTCGGCCTGGACTCGAGCGTTCATGTCGCGCAGCAGCCGGGTGAACTCCGGCCGGCTGTTGGAAGCATCGTGCTTGATGCCGGTCTCCCACGTGAAATCCGTGGCGCTGCCGTCGGCCTTGCGTCCCTGCGTGTGCTCGTAGATCCACTCGAGGTTCTTGAGCGTGTCCCGGGTGCCCAGGGCGTAGGCGCCGAAGTTCTCGTTGCAGGGAAAGCGCACGTGGACGAACGAGAAGCCGTCGTTCTGCAGCGCCTTCTTGACCACCTTGACGGTCTGGTGCCACTGGGTGGCGGTGGTCTCGGCCACGAAGGTGGCCCCGGCCGCCTTCACCACGTCACAGGGATCGAAGGAGGGCTCGACCATCCCGTAGGGGCTGGAGTTGGTGACGTAGCCGGCCGGCGTGGTGGGGGAGAACTGCCCGCCAGTGGACTCGTAGCCCATGTTGTCCTCGCAGATCACGGTCACGCCGAGGTTGCGGCGGGCCGCGTGGATGAGGTGCGAGGTGCCGATCGACGCGGCGTCGCCGTCGCCCACCACCACCAGGATCCGGCGCTCGGGCTGCGCGAGCTTGACGCCGGTGGCCACGGCCAGGGCCCGCCCGTGGGTAGCGCCGAAGTTGTCGCCGCCCCAGGTGGCAAAGGTCTGCCGGCCCACGCAGCCGATGCCGGTGCCGAAGACGACGTCCTCCTGTTTGAGCCCCAGCTCGTCGATGGCCTGCAAGAGCCAGTTCTCGATCATGCCGATCCCGCAACCGTGGCAGGCCTTGGTGGGGATCTGGCTCGGTCTGAGGTACTTCTTGGCCAAGGGGTTCATCAGCGGACCTCCGTCCAGATGTAAGGCAGCTCGGGGATGCGCCCGGTCCGGGCAACACCCTCCAGGGCCGCCACCACCTCGCTCACCGTGTGGAGCTCGGCGCTCTTGCCCATAAAGTGCACCTTGCGCGAATCCGGCGCCGCTCGCATGACCTCGCGGACGAGCTGACCGTCGTAGTTGAGCTCGCAGACGACGTAGTGGCGGTCGGCGGCGAACAGCTCGTCGAGGAACGGCCACAGCGTGATCGGGCGCACGAAGCCGGCCCGGAGCCCGCGGGCCCGGGCCTCCAGCACTGCCGTCTTCACCGTGCGGGCGTCGGCCCCATAGGCCACCGCCACCACGTCGGCGTCGTCCGTCCCCACCGTCTCGTAACGCGTGAGCTCGCCGCGGTGGTGGCGGATCTTGTTGATCAGGCGATGCGTCTGGGCCCACTGGGCCTCCATCTCCTCGATGTCGTAGCCTTCCTCGGTGTGGGTGTAGGCCGACACGCAGACCCCGGTTCCGCGGCCGATGATGTTGGGCGGCACGTCGATGGCGTCGCTGCCGACCGGAAAGAAGGGCATCGTGAGATTCGCCTTGCGGGGCACGACGAAGTCGAGGCCGGCGTAGTCGTCGGGGATGAAGAGATCCTCCCACATGTCGGAGACGACCTGGTCGGTGAGAATCGTCACCGGCGTGCCGAAGCGCTCGGCCAGGTTGAAGGCGTCGATCGTCAGCCAGAACGCCTCCTGCACGGAGGACGGGGAGAGCACGATGGTCTCGAAGTTGCCCCCGTGCGAGGCGTAGCGGGCGATGTAGAACTCGCCCTGCCCGGGCGCGCCGGTGATGCCGCTGATCGGTCCCACCCGCATGGCGTCCACGACCACCAGCGGGATCTCGTTGGTGATGGCCCAGCCATAGGCGTCGTGCATGAGCGTGTAGCCGGGTCCCGAGGTGGCGGTCATGGCCTTGAGCCCGCCCAGGCTGGCCCCCGCGCACATGTGCATGCCGGCCAGCTCGTCCTCGGCCTGCATGTAGTAGCCGCCCACCTGGGGCAGGCGCTTGGACATGTACTCGGCGATGTCGGTGGCCGGGGTGATCGGATAGCCGGCGAAGACGCGGCA
>DATBIM010000083.1:0-46252 GCA_036556905.1 Candidatus Methylomirabilota bacterium | reverse complement strand
CCCCCCATTTCCCCCCCGGTTCGCCCGGGGTGCGACGCCCCGCCCCCCAACATCAGCTCGGCGAGCTTGGCCGGCACGTCCGCTGCCGTCACCAGCCCCTCACCCACCAGCACCGCGTGGGCGCCAGCCGCTGCCACCCGGTGCACGTCGGCGGCGGTGAAAAACCCGCTCTCGCTGACCACGATGGGCCCGGGCGGAATCAGGGGCAGCAGCTCCAGCGTCGTTTCCAGCCGCGTGGTGAAGGTGCGGAGATCACGATTGTTGAGGCCGATGATCCGCGCCCCGGCGGTGAGGGCGATCTCCACCTCGCGCGCCGTGTGACATTCCACCAGTGCGGCCAGCCCCAGGCCCTTGGCCGCCTGCATCAGGTCTTGAAGCTCGGCCAACTCTAAAATCGCCACGACCAGCAGCACGGCGTCGGCGCCGGCCGCCCGCGCCTCGAAGAGCTGGTACTCGTCGATGGTGAAATCCTTGCGGAGGAGCGGGACCGCCACGGCGCGCCGGATAGCCTCGAGATCCTCCAGGCGTCCCTGGAAATACTTCTCGTCGGTGAGGACCGAGATCGCGTCGGCCCCGTGACCGGCGTAGAGCGTGGCCAGGGCCACCGGGTCCAGCCCGGCGGCGAGCACCCCGCGGGAGGGCGAGGCCTTCTTGATCTCGGCGATGAGGCGTACGCGACCGGGAACCGGCTGCAGCGCCTCCTCGAGCTCGCGGGGCGGGGGCTGCCGACGACCGCGGGCGTCCAGGACGGCGGCCGACGTCGCGCGGCGCCGCTGGCGGACCTCCTCGCGCTTGTCGCGCACGATGTCGTCGAGGATGGCCATGCCCTAGAAGTCCTGGCGGGCACCCTGCCGGCGGAGCGTCTCGAGCGGCACCAGCGCCAGCTGCTCGAGGACGAAGTCGCGAATGGTCCGGGGCGGCGGCAGATCGCGCACGGTGCGCCCGTTCCTGGTCAACGGCTTGAGCAGAGGATCCCAGCCCGCCTGACCACAGCGGCAGGACGACGGGGTCTTCGCCGCCGGCACCACGATGGTGGCGCGGCAGCCGCGGCACCGGACCACCTCTTTGGCTCCCGACCATTTGCCCCGCTTGGCGATAGGCTGGCCTTCGATCTCCATGACGTCCAGCGCGAAGTTGAGGACGGGGGCGTTGGCGATCGACGTGCCGACGCCGTACGCGTCGGCCACCGGATTCAAATGCAAGATCTCGTACTCGTCGACGCCCCCCGAGGCAATGAGCTTGACGTGCTGGTAGCCGCGGAGATCGAGCTCCCACCGCACTTCCTCGAGGATCCGGAAGAAATCGCCGCGGCGGGACGAGGGCGTGTCCAGGCGCACCGCGTAGAGATCCTTGCCCAGGGCTTCGGCGACGCGGATGGCCTCGAACTTCTCGTCCTGCAGCGTATCGATGAGGGCCACCCGGCGCACCTTGGGATCGATGATCTCGTGAAAGGCACGCAGGGCCTCCACGGTGTCTCCCACCATGAGGATCAGCGAGTGGGGAATGGTGCCCATGGGATCGGCGTCGATCAGCTCGGCCGACTTCGTGACGGCCACGCCGTCACACCCGCCGATGAAGGCGTTCCGCTCGATCATGGGGGCCAGGGTCGGATGCATCCGCCGGGCGCCGAACGAGATCACCTGGCGGTCCCCCGCCGCCTTCTTGCAGCGGGCGGCCTTGGTGGCGATGCCCGAGGCCTGGCAGAGCAGGCCAAGAAGCGCGGTCTCGTACTGCGCCCACTCTACGTACGTACCCTCGATGACCATGACCGGCTGGTAGGGCTCGAACACCGCGCCCTCGTCCATGGCCCGCACGTCCACCGGGAGCCCCTCGAGCAGGGCCGCGGCCTCCTGGATGCCGGCCAGAATCCCCCACTGCCAGTCCTCGGGCAGGCTCTTGAGATAGACCTCGGCCATCACGCGCTTGCGGTCGTGGCGACGGGCGAGGATCTCTACGGTGCGGGCAAAATAGACATCCGACACCTCGCCGCTTTTGATCTCGGCGTCGGACGCGGTGTGAAACGGACGCTTCGGGGTCGTCATGGGTGGGCCAACGTGCCGAAAATTTTGGCAGAATCACCCTGCCAAGTCAATGAACCGAGCACGGGGGTCGCCCCTCAGTCAGACCTCGGCGCGTACATGATGACCGACACGCCGAGCAGGCAGACGACGGCGCCGATCAGGTCCCACCGGTCGGGCACGATCCCGTCTATGGCCCACCCCCAAAGCACCGACAGAACGACGAAGACCCCACCGTACGCGGCATAGACGCGGCCGAAGTGAGCCGCCTGGTAGGTCGGGATCAGGCCGTACAGCACCAGGACAGCCGCGCCGAGCAGCCCGGTCGGCCACCACCGGCCGCCCCGCCACCACAGCCACATGAGGTAGCCGCCGCCGATCTCGGCGAGTCCAGCCAGCAGGAACAGGAGGAGGGAGTGGGCCACCGCGCTCATGCGGCTCGCCCCCCGATCCAGGTCAGAGCTTCAGCGACCTGAGGTAGGCCCGGAGCTCGTCGGCCAGATCCGGCCGGGCCAGGGCGAACTCCACCGTCGCCTTGAGGAATCCCATCTTGTCGCCGGTGTCGTAGCGCTTGCCTTCGAACTCGACGGCGTACATCGGCCGCCGCTGTCGCAGGCGTCGAAGCCCGTCGGTGAGCTGGACCTCCCCACGGCGGTCGGGCGCGGTGTCGGCGAGGATCCCGAACAGGTCAGCCGTCAGCACGTAGCGTCCGATGATGGCCAGGTCGGAAGGCGCCTCGTCCGGCCGCGGCTTTTCGACGAGGTCGGTGATCTCGTACACTCGGGCGGCGTTGGGGCCGGGCACGGGCCGGCCCGCGATGATTCCGTACTGGGAAATACGCTCGCGGGGAACCCGCTCCACCGCCACCACCGGCGCCCCGTAGTGCTCGAAGACATCGAGCAGCTGTCGCATGCAGGGAATCGCCGCACCGCCGATGATGTCGTCACCCAGGAAGACGGCGAAGGACTCGTCGCCGACGAGCGTCCGCGCGCACAGGATGGCGTGCCCGAGGCCGAGTGGCTCTTTCTGGCGCACGTAGCACAGCGAGGCCAGCTCCGAGATCGTCTTGATCTGGGTCAGCTCGTCCACCTTGCCCCGATCGTTCAGGTAGTACTCCAGCTCGAAGGCGGCGTCGAAGTGGTCTTCGATGGCCCGCTTGTTGCGACCCGTGACGATGATGATCTCGCTGAGGCCGGAGGCCACGGCCTCCTCCACCACGTACTGGATGGTGGGCTTGTCGACCAGCGGGAGCATCTCCTTGGGCTGGGCTTTGGTGGCGGGCAGAAACCGGGTCCCCAGCCCGGCCGCGGGAAACACGGCTTTGCGTACGCTCATGCCACCTATCATACCGCCCCGACGGGGGTCGGGCGCGGCCAGGCTCAGGAGGCCGAGCGCCGCGTCCGGCGGGCCCAGATGATCCCGAAGGCCACCACGTAGGTCGCCAGCGCCGCCGCCGCCCCGATCACGGCCGAGCCCACCAGTAGCGGGACCGAGACCTCGTGCAAGAGCACCAGGATCTGCGACCAGGACAGGCGGGTCGGGTGCTCCACCACGTAGGTCAGCCAGGCCTCGCGAACACCGTACGGGTCGGGCACCAGCGCCGCCCCCACCTTGAGGGCGCCGCCGTACACGAACGGCGCGAACCAGGGGAGGTTGAGCCACACACCGGTCACGGTGGCCGCCCGGTTCAGGCGGAAGATGGTCGCGATCAGGATGGCCAGGATGGTCTGCAGACCGAGCAAGGGCGTGCAGCTGATGAACACCCCCACGGCGAGCGCTCGCGCGATGGCCGCCGGGGGATCGTCGAGATGGAGTAGCGCCCGGGCACGATCGCGCAGGCGCGGCGCGCTCGGTCGCCTCATGCCGCGCGTCCGCGTCCGACACCCTCCAGCACCGCGATGATGGCCAGCACACAAGCGGCCTGGAGGAGCACGAGCATGGCCTCACGGGTCGTGGCATGCCCCAGCAGCAACGCCGACACCCCCAGCGTCGCCGCGATAAAGTAGATGAGGCACACGCTCTGGACCCGGCTGAGACCGAGGGCTTCGAAGCGGTGGTGAATGTGATCCCGCCCCGTGTAGGCCAGCCACTCGCGCAGGGAGTGCACGCGGCCGGTGGCGACCCGCGCCACGCCCACGAAGGCGATGTCGAACAGGGGCACGCCGAGGATCAAGACCGGAGTGAACAGCGCCACGACCGGATCATTGTCGGCCCATTCCCCCATCACCGCCAGGCCGGCCAGCGTGAAGCCGATGAAGGACGCCCCCGAATCTCCCAGGAAGATGCTAGCCCCTCGCGGTCGAAAGTTGAAGGGCAAGAAGCCCAGGCAGGCGCCGACCAGGGCGGCCGCCAGGTACATGAGATACCGCTGGTCCGTCTGCAGCGCGGTCATGCTGAAGAACACGCCGGCGATGACCCCCAGGCCGGCGGCCAGCCCGTCCATGCCGTCCAGGAACTGGACGGCGTTGGTCACCGTGAGAAACCAGAACGCCGTGAGGGTGATGTTGATCAACTCCGCCGCCGGGAGCCACGTGGGCGCGATGCTGAGGCTCACGCCGTAGAGCATGGCCACCGCGGCGGCCACCAGTTGCCCACCGAGCTTCACCCAGGCGGGTACCTCGAGGACATCGTCGAAGATGCCCACGACCACGACGATGGAGGCGCCCAGCGCCACGCCCTTGAGCTGGTCCGAGAAGTGAAAGTTGGCGAGGACGGTGGCCGCGAAGGCGACGTACACGGCGGTGCCGCCCAGGAGCGGCGTGGCGACCCGGTGCACCTTGCGGCTGGCCGGCTGGTCGAGCACGCCCCGCCAGCGGGCATAGGCCCGCATCAGCGGCACCGTGAAGAGCGCCACGGCGAACGCCACCAGGACGAGGTAGAGCCAGAGGAGGCCGGCGCCGTGGAAGGTGCGGCGCACGGGCGGCAGGATGAGCAGCACGACCAGGGCCAGGCGCGGCAGCCACAGTCCCATGCCGCTCACCGCGTGAGGGCGTCGACCAGGGCCGCCGCCACGACATCCACCTCGGCGTCGGCCAGGCTCGGGTAGCACGGCAGCGAGAGCGCCGTGGCCCACAGACGCTCGGCCTCCGGGTACCCGTCCAGCCCGAGGGCTCGGTGAAGGGGCCGATAGACGGGCCGGCGGGTCGCGATTCCCCGCACCTGCAGCGCGGCGATCAGCGGAGCCAGGGGCCGATCGACGGTGATGACGAAGCGATGGTAGACGTGGCGCTCGCCGGCCTCGTCGGGAAGGCGGCAGCGGGCGCCGGCGAGGCGACTCCGGTAGCGCGCCGCGATCGCCCGGCGCCGGGCCACGAACGCGTCGAGTCGGGCCAGCTGGCTGCGGCCGAGGGCGGCCTGCAGATCGGTGAGCTTGTAGTTGAAGCGGGGGACCAGGTCCTCCCGCTCGTCATAGTCGCGAGCGTCCCGCACCCGCCGCACCAGCGCCGCCGGCCCGGCCACGGCGCCGCCCTCACCGCTCGTCACGAGCTTCGTCGCGTAGAACGAGCAGATGGCCAGCGTTCCCTGGCTGCCCGCCGGGCGGCCGCCCACCACAGCGCCCAGGGCCTGGGCGCAGTCCTCGATGACGGGGACTCCGAGCGCCGTGAACGCCGCGAGGTCGACGGCCTGGCCGAACGCGTGCGGGACGACCAGGGCTCCGGTGCGCGCGCCCAGGCGTCGCTTGGCATCGTCGCCGGACAGCGACAGCGTGGCGGGGTCGGCGTCGGCCAGCACCGGCACGGCCCCACAGCGAGTGACAGCATGATAGAGCGCGTCGCAGGTGTAGGTGGGGATGATCACCTCCTGCCCGGCGCCCACGTCGAGAGCCCGGAGCGCCAGCTCCAGCGCCGCGCTTCCCGAGCTGACCACCGCGGCGTCCTCCACCTCCAGACGCGCGTGAAGCTCGCGCTCGAAGGCTGCGACCTCCGGGCCCTGGGCCAGCTGGCCCCCGCGCACGACCCCGGCGACCCGCTCGGCGTCGGCGTCGCTCACGGTGGGCCGCGAGTGGGGGATCAAATGTCCAGCAGCAGCCGGACCGACTGAAAGGCCTCCGCGTACTTCACGCGGGCCTGGATGCCGCGGAAGTTGGCGCAGGACACTGCCAGCTCGAGGATCGTGAGGTCCTCGATGTTGGTCTTGGTCACCTGGGAACGGTGGGCCTCCAGCGCGGCGAGCTTACGGGGCAGCACCTTCTCGATGTTGGCGTAGCAGTTGGGCGTGAAGTGTTGCGTGGAGGGCACCTCGAAGAACAGGAAGTTGGGCACGTAGCGGGTGGCCGACAGCGTGGCCTGGGCCAGGTTGTGGTGATCCTGGTGCGTGTCATCCGGGGAGTTGACGAAGATCATCGTGGGGTGGATCTCGCGGATGACCGATTCGATGCGCACGATCAGCTCGCGGTTGTAGGGCACCTCGGTGTCCCGGTAATCACCCCAGAACACCCGGTGCGCCCCCATGATGACCTTGGAGTCCTCCTGCTCGCGGCGACGCAGACCGGCGTCGCCGCCCAGGGCGCCGTCAGTGGCGACGAACAGGTGGACGGCGTGACCCTTCTCGGCATAGAGCGTCAGGACCCCGCCGCAGCCGTACTCGATGTCGTCGGGATGGGCGCCGAGGGCGAGAACGTTCACGGCCGGGCCATCCGCCTCACGCGTCGAGCCTGAACCACCGATCCCCCTTTCGGAGAATGGCGAGCGCCTCGTCGCCGTGCGTCAATAATAAGTCAAGGGCCGAGAGAAACGGGACGAATTCTCCCCGCGGCTGCGCGTAGACGGGGTGGTTGTACTCCTGGGCCCGCACCTCGATGCCGGCGGCGCGGAACTGTGCCAGATCCATGTAGCGCGCGCCGTCGCGACCGGCCAGGTAGACGGTGGCCCCCACGGCCCGGCAGAGCGCGAC
Source organism: Candidatus Methylomirabilota bacterium (assembly GCA_036556905.1). Lineage (GTDB taxonomy): Bacteria > Methylomirabilota > Methylomirabilia > Rokubacteriales > CSP1-6 > 40CM-4-69-5. The sequence continues at coordinate 39,341 of DATBIM010000083.1, read as the reverse complement.
GAGGCGTCCGGTCGGATCGGTCGTGGGCACCGACACCTCGGAGGCCAGACGGGCGGGCACCGTAATTCCCAGGGCCCGGGCCAGCCAGCTCGCGCTGGCCACGGCCAGCGGGGCCAGGATCTTCCAGCGCGTGTCGTAGAACTCCGCCAGCGCCGGGGCCCAGTCCCGGAAGTAGCTGGCGCGCGCGTACGCGTGCTCGACGGCGCGCAGATGGCGGCGCGCCCAATCCTGGCCGGTGTCGAGCGGCACCTCGGTCAGCGTCATGCCCAGACGGGCCCGCACCGGGACGGTGAGCCAGCGCGGGCCGTCCGGCGTGTTGATGCGGTTGCGATTCTGCCAGCCGTTCTTGGCGAACTGCACGGTGTCGAGGAAGACGAAGAGATCGGCCTCGGCCCACTTCGCCAGGTAGCCGAGCCAGGGCAGATAGTGGGGCTGGTGGATCGCGACCTTCACGCGCCACCGACGAAGATCGGGCTGGTGAGCAGCCGGTGGGGCGCGGTGGAGCGAACGTCGAGCCGGAACACCGCCGGCGCCGGGCCGGCCACCGTCCGGTGGACGACGCGGAACGGAGTCTGGCCCGTCCAGGCGTCCGCCACCTCACCGTTGCGTACGAGCGTGATCCTCAGGGGCAGGCTCGTGGGGCCAGTCGCCTCCACGGCGACGCGGACCTCGATCGGCGTCCCGGCCGGAACGCCGAGCCGATCCCCCGACTCCGCCGTGGCCCCCGGCGTCACCACGGCGTACTCGCTGAGGACGAGACTGGCCTCCCCGCCCCGCTGGAGCGCGTAGAGACGGCCGCGGCGCAGCGCGGCGACAATCGCCCCCGGTGAACGCTCCTCCACGAGGAACACCGTCTGCACGCCGCTCAACCGCTTGCCTCCAACGGGGCCGTGATAGCCCGACTCGCCGACGGCCCACGCCGGACGGCTGCGCTCGCCGGCGGCGAACTGCCCGAGCAGCCGGTCCCAGACACCGCCGGGCTCCACGACGTGAAGCGGCTGCTCGTACAGCCCGCCGAAGCCGACGTAACGGGACGTCCGCAGCAGATCGCTCGCGTGGGGTTCGGTGCCCCAGGCCACGGTGAAGGGGCCCCGGCTCTGCTCGCCGCCGTCGCGCGCCTCGGGGAACGACCACACCGTCGTCCCCCCGAGTCGCTCGACGTGATCGATGAGCTCCTGGTAGGGAACGATCCCGAAGTCCTCCCAGGGCGGAAAGCGATCGACCGTGAACGGCCAGCTGCGCACGAGGGCCAGGATGCCGATGGCCGCCAGCGCGGCCCCGGCCAGCCAGCGCCGGCGCCGGAAGACGACGACCCGGCGTCCCAGCCGCCGCCGCACGCGCCATTTTCTGGAGAGCAGGGCCACACCGGGAACGACGAGGAGGCCCGGCAGCGCGTCGAGGAGCGACTGCCCCGCGTAGCGCGCCGGCTCGCGATTGCCGATCACGGGCAGCGTGGCCAGCGCGGCGGGCTCGGTGAGGCCGAAGACGAGCAGGTTCTTCTGCGTATTGTGTAGCCGGAAGGTGAGCTCTCCCGGTGAGACCGTCCAGTGGTAGTGGGGGACGACCTCCACGCCGGGCAGGAGCAGGACCCGGGGATGCGTGCGCTGCACCTCGGCGACTCGCGCCAGATAGCGGTCGAGGCCGACGTCGAGTACCCCGCGCTCCTCGTAGGCCAGCCGCGTGAGGGCCCGGAAGGGCGGCAGCCCGTACTCGACGCGTAGCAGGTAGTTCTCGGCGAGCAGCAGGGCGGCGATCCCCTGTCGCTCGGCCATCTGCACCAGCTCCTCGAGGGGGAACGTTCCCGTCGTGAGGTCAGAGTGGACGTGCAGGACGGCGGGGAGCCGCTCGAGGGCGCCGGCGGGGGCCGCGGCCGACGTCAAGGCGAGGACGAGGAGGAGGCCGCCCAGCCGCGTCATGGCGCGGCGTGCTCACGGATGAGCGTGGCGTAGAGGTCGAGCAGCCGGGCATCGGCCACCTCCGTGGAGAACCGCTCGGCCCGGGCCCGCGCAGCCTCCCCGAGCTTCTGCCGAAGCGCCACGTCCTGACCGAGCTCGACGAGGGCGTCGGCCAGGGCCTCGGGATCCTCGGCCGGAACCAGCCGGCCCGCCTCGTCCGGCCCGACCACGTCGGGCACACCGCCGACGGCTGCCCCCACCACTGGCAGCCCGAGCGCCATGGCCTCTACGAGCGCGCGCCCCATCCCCTCGTTGCGCGAGGGCGAGGCGCAGACATCGGCCGCGGCCAGGTAGTCCAGGAGCCCGCCCGCGGCCCCGGCGAGGGCGCCGGTCAGCACGATGCGTCCGGCGACGCCCAGACGGGCCGCCTGGGCCTCGAGCGACGTCCGATCGGGCCCGTCACCGACGAGAACGACGCGCGCGTCGGGAAGCTCCTGCAGCACCTGCGGCAGCGCGGCCACGAGGAGCGCGAAGCCCTTGACGTAAACGAGGCGGCCTACGCCCACGATGACGAAGTCGCGCTCGGCGATGCCGAGCCGGGCTCGGGCCGCGGCCCGCGACGGTGCCCGGGCCCGCAGGGCTGTCGTCGACACGCCGCTCGGGATGTCCACGAACTGCCCGGGCCGGCCGATCCCCTGGGCCAGGTGCTCCTGCGTGCCGCGCTCGGTCAAGGTCACGATGCGGTGCGTCCACCGGGCCGCCCGGCGCTCGAGCCGTACGAAGAGCGCCGACCGAACGGCCCCGTAGTACCCGTAGAAGATGTGGCCGTGCGGTTGGTGGATCACCACCGGCACGCCGGCCAGCCGCGCGGCCAGCCGTCCGGTGAACCCGGCCTTCGACGTGTGCGTGTGGACGATCAGCGGGCGCGCCTGACGCAGAAGCCGCACCAGTGTGAGCAGCGCGGCAAGGTCGCGTGACGGGGAGATCTCACGGCCCAGCGATGGCAACGGGACGAGTGGGCAGCCACGATCGCGAGCGTCGTCGATCGTGCCCGTGTCCGATTCGGCCATGCCGACGGCGAGGCGACAGTCGTAGCCGGCCCGCCGAAGGGCCAGCACTTGCGCCACCGTGTTCTCCGAGGATCCTCCGAGGCCGAGGCGGGTGATGACGTGCAGGACCCGGGTCGGCGTCACGGCGCGGCCTCGACCTCGGGACGGGGACCCGGCCGCTGGGCGTGCAGCTCGAGGGAGGGACCGATGAGCCACGCGCCGCCGGAGACGGCGGCGACCAGCGTGGCGGCCAGGCCGAGCAGGCGGGGCAGCAGCCGGGTCCCGAACGCGCCGGGCGTCCCCGCGGCGAGAGGGGAATTTCGCAGCGACAGCACTCGCAGTCCGACCCGACCGACCGCGGTCGCCAGACCCCGCGGTGTGAAGGCGACGACGTGCAGCACGGGTGTGTGGCCACCGATCGGTCGACCGCCGAAGAGGTGCGCCAGGCGCCGATGGAACGCCCCGTTGGGAACCCGAACCACCAGCCGGCCACCGGGGGCCAGGGCCCTGGCCGTCTCCTGCAGCGCCGCCGCCGGATCGCCGAGGTGGTCGAGCACGTTGACGAGGGTCAGGACGTCGGCCGCGGCCGGCCGAATGGGCAGCGCCCCCGCGTCGGCCTGCACCGTCGGCGCCCCCGTCGCCTTGTGAGCGGTCACGCACGCCTCGTGGGCGATATCGAGACCCACCACGCGCCACCCTCGACCCATGGCCGCCGCCATCAGATGCCCGCCCGCGGCTCCCGCGTCGAGCAGGCGGGCGCCGTGAGGCTGGGGCTCGGCGTGGTCCAGGATCGCCGAGAAGAGGTCCTGCCGAGCCTGGTCGGCCCGACGTGGCGAGAAGCTCGCGGGATACGTCGTCTCGTAGTGGCGCCGGAGATCGGTGCGCGCGGGGATCGGGAACTGCACGCCGGTGCCACAACGCACGCAGCGGCGCCAGGCGCGACCCAGGCAGCGCCCGTCGACCGCGGTCCCGGCGCCGCACGCCGGGCACGCGGAGCTGCGTAGCTCATCCAGCGCGCCGATCAACCGGGTCACCGAGGTCTCCCACCCGAAGTGGGCCTCGCAGTGACGACGGCAGGCCTCCCGGAGGCTCGCCAGCGATTCGGGACGCCGGGCCCGGTCATCGAGGAAGCTCTCCAGGCCATCGGCCATGGCCTCGGCGCTGGCGTCGCGGAAGACGAGAGACGGCGCCAGCGCGCGGAGGAGCTCGGGCGTGGCGCCGACGGGCGTGCCCAGAACGGGGGTGCCGCAGGCCAGGGCCTCCAGGGTGACGAGGCCGAAGCCCTCGAGCTCGCGCGTGGGCAGCAGGAAGGCGTCGGCCGCCTGATAGTAGGTGGGCAGCTCACCCTCAGCCACGTAGCCGAGGAACGTCACGTGCCGCTCGAGGTCGAGCGCGGCGGCGTGCGACTGGAGCGCTCGGCGCTGCGGGCCGGCGCCGCCGATCAGCAGCAGCACGTCGGGCACGCGGCGACGGACGCGGTCGAGGGCCGCGAGCAGGCGATCGAGCCCCATGCGGGGCTCGAGGTTGCGCAGCGTGAACACAATGGGACGGCCCGGGGCCAGACCCAGGCGGCGCCGGGCGGCGGCCTGGTCGGCCGGGCGGAAGCGCTCCAGATCCACCCCGCCCGGGATGCGCACGACCCGATCCCCGCCGATGCGGTAGAGCGTCCACAGCAGCGACGCCGAGAAGTCGCTCAGCACGTGGATGCGCGTGGCCCGCGCCAGGCTCGCGCGCTCCAGCAGCCAGAGCAGCGCGGCGCCGGCGCTCCCGAGCACGCCCCGGCGGTGACGCCAGGTCGTACCCTGCCGCGACCAGAACTCCAGTGGCGCCGGCGAGTGGAACGTGTAGAGGCTGGGCAGCTGGCGCCCGGTGCGGGAGGTCAAGGCCCCCAGCGCCGACAGCGGCTGATGCAGGTGCAGCACGTCCGCGCCGTGGGTCTCGAGCTCGTCGGTGACGGCGCGGCGCGCCCCTTCGATCGACGTCCGTACGAACGCGGGCAACGATCGGCGCGTCACGGGAAAGTGGTGGACGGCGATGCTCCGGTGCACGAGGGCGCCCTCACGCTCACCGTCCGGGGTGCGGCAGACGACGCGCACCCGGTGGCCGGCCTGGTGCAGCCGCGCGGTTTGCTCCGCCAGCACGCGCTCGCCGCCGCCCCGAACGACCACCGGCGACACATCGGCAACGACGAGGACCCTCACGAACGGGCGCTCCAGGGCCGCGCCCCATCCAGGTAGTGACGCATCCAGAGCTCGGCCATCATCAGCGCCCACAACCGGTCGGCATGATTGCGCTCCCGAGCCAGATGCTCGCGCGTCAGCGCCTGGACCGCGGTCGGCTCGAACAGGCCGCGAGCGCGCAGGCCGTCGGGAGCCAGGAGGTCCTCCAGGGCCGGACGTAGCTCGCTCCGGAGCCAGCGGGCCAGCGGGATCATGAAGCCCTGCTTGCCGCGCTCGAGGATCCGGGGGGGCAGTACGTCGGCGAAGGCCGCTTTCAACAGCCCCTTGAGCCGCCAGCCCGGCAGCTTCTGGGCCGGCGCGATCCGGAGCGCCTCCTCCACGAGGCGGTGGTCGCAGAGCGGAGCGCGCACCTCGAGCGCGTGCGCCATGCCCAGGCGATCGGCCATGGTGAGCAAGTCGTCGGGCAGGTACGTGGCGAGATCCACACGAAAGGCGCCGTCCACGGGGTCGCCGTGACCGAATGTGGCGAACGCCTGTCGCTGGTCGGCATCTACGCTGCCCGACCAGCGGTCCCGGAGCGCGGGGGTGGCCAGGCGCGCCAGATCGGTGTCCGAGAAGAAACGGGTCCAGCCCAGGTAGCGGTCAGGCAACGGCTCCACTCCGCCGGCGAGAAACCGCCGGCCCCAGCCCCCCCAGCCCCGGCTCGCCTCCGACTCACTGATCAGGCGCTGGCCCGCGGCGGCGCCCAGGCGCCGCAGGGCCTGCGGCAGCCGGGTGTAGAGCCGGGACAGGCGCAGGCCCAGATAGCGCGGGTAGCCGGCGAACGTTTCATCACCACCGATACCGGACAGCGCCACCTTGACGTGCCGCGCGGTGGCCTGGGCGACGACGTAGGTCGGCACTGCCGAGGAGTCGGCGAACGGCTCGTCGAAGTGATCGACGATCCGGGGCAGGAGGTCACCGACGGCGGGCTCCAGGATCTCCTCGTGGTGATCGGTCTCGAAGCGCCGGGCCACCAGCCGGGCATAGGGAAGCTCATCGAACCCGGACGCGGCCGTCCCGAAGCCGACGCTGAAGGTCGCGATGCGCTGCCCCGTCACTTCGCGCATGCTGGCGACGATCGCGCTGGAGTCGATGCCGCCCGACAGAAAGACGCCGAGCGGCACGTCGCTCTCCAGCCGCAGGCGCACGGCCTCCCGTAGCTCGTGACGGACGAGCGCCGACAGGTCCTTCGCGGGCAGCCGCCCGGCGCTCCCCACGGCGCCGGCGGGGAGGGCCCAGTATCGCGCCAGCCGCAAGCCCGTCTCGTCGAGGACGGCGAGGTGGCCGGGGACGAGCTTGGCGATGCCGGCGAAGATGGAGCGGTGGCGTGGCGTGTAGCCGAAGGCCAGATAGTGGTGGAACGCCTCCCCGTCCAGCTCGCGGGCGATCGCCGGATGGCAGAGCAGCGCCTTGATCTCCGAGGCGAAGAGCAAGAGCCCGTTCCGGTGCCAGTAGTAGATCGGTTTCTTGCCCAGGCGATCCCGGGCCAGCAGCAGCCGCCGGCGGGGACGGTCCCAGAGGGCGAAGGCAAACATCCCGCGCAACCGCTCGACGCAGGCGTCGCCGTAGGCCCGGTAGGCCTGGAGGATGACCTCGGTGTCGCTGCGCGTCCGAAAGGCGTGCCCGCGGGCCTCGAGCCCGGCACGCAGCTCTCGGTGGTTGTAGATCTCCCCGTTGAACACGATCCAGGTGGACTCATCTGGGGCGGCCATGGGCTGGTGCCCGGTGATGAGATCGATGATGGCCAGGCGGCTCATGCCGAGCCCGAGCCCGGGCTCGGTGTGGACGCCGTCGTCGTCCGGCCCACGGTGCTTGAGCAGACGTACCATGGTCCGCAGCAGGTCGGGCGCCGCGTCCCCCACGTAGCCGGCGATGCCGCACATAACGGGGTTAAAGCCAGTATGGGGGACAGCAGGCGCCGGCGCCTAACTGAACGTCGCTGGGGAACGGCCCCCCGAGGTCCTCACCGAACCGGCTGGCCGGCCGGGGCCGCGCTCACCAACTCCTCGTAAACTCGACGTGTTGCCGCGATGGCCTGGCTCGCATCGAAGAGGGCGACCGCGCGATGCCGGGCCGCTGCGCCGAGCCGGCGAGCCAGCGCGGCATCTTGCAGCAGGGTGACGAGGGCCCGGCTCAGCGCCGCGGGCTCGCCGGGCGGGACCAGCAGGGCCTGGCCCTCGTGATCGAGCTGTTCGACGATGCCGTCGATGGCCGTCGCCACGATCGGCACCCCCAGCGCCATCGCCTCCAGCGTGATCATCGGGAAGCCCTCCAGCAGCGAAGGGACAGCCAGGACGTCGACGCCGCTCAGCAGCGAGGGCACGTCCGACCGGAACCCCAGAAAGCGGACCCGCCCGGTGAGCCCAAGGCTCGCCGCCCGCGCCTGCAGCTCCTCGCGCCGGGGGCCATCCCCGACGATGGCCAGCCAGACCTCCGGCACCCGGACCAGCACCTCGGCCATCGCCGCCAGCAGGTGCTCGAAGCCCTTCTGCCAGACGAGCCGGCCCACGCCACCGACGATCCGAGCATGCTCGGGAAGCCCGAGCTCCCGCCGGAGCCGTCGGCCGGCCTCGCCGCTCCCCGAGGGCCGCAGCCGCGACGTCTCCACCCCGTTGTGGACGAGCGCCACACGCGCCGGGGGCACGCCCCAGTCCCCGACGAGCCGGCGCCGGAGGGCGCCCGAGACGACGATGAAGCGGTCCACGCGCGGGCGAGCCAGCCGATCGAAGAAGCGATAGACGCCGCCGCGGAGACGATCGACCCCGAAGCCGTCCACCGGCATCTGGACCGTCGAGACGAGCCGGACCTCCGGCACCGCCCATACGGCCATCCGCGCGAAGAAGTCGGCGCGGGCGCCCTGGCTGTGCACCACGGCGAAGCGGCCGCTGCGAGCGAGCCGCCACAGGCGGGCGATGGTCGTCAGGCCGGCCCGGGAACGCATGTCCAGGGCCACGAACTCGGCCCCGGCGGCGCGGGCCTGGACCTCGAAGAGCCCGCCGGGGTGGGCGGCGACGCTCACCGCAGCGCCCTCACCAGCCAGGCTGCGAATCAGTTGGAGAAAGCCGCGCTCGCCCCCGCCGAACTCGAGATTGTCGATCACGAAGAGGATCGCGGTCAGCGGCGCCATGGTCCCGTCACACCCCGGAGCGCGTCGCGCCCCGCGGCCAGGATCGCGCGAACCTCATCACCAGCGAGACCGCGATTGACGAGCACCGACTCCAGCAGCATCCGGGGAATCAGGGACACGCCGGAGGCTAACCAGGCCGTCGGGGAGCGGCGCCCGGGCAGGTGCCGGCGCAGCAGCAGGAGCTTGTTGCGGGTCAGATAGTACAGGCGCTCCGGCGCCCGACGCTTGTTCGGCGGAACCTTGTGGCGGGCGACGGCGGCGGGCTCGTACCGGACCCGGTAGCCGCGCTGGGCCAGGCGCAGGCAGAAGTCGACGTCCTCGTGGTAGACGAAATAGTCCTCATCGAAGCCGCCCACGGCCCGGAAGGCCGCCGGCCGAACCGCCATGGCGCAGCTGATGACGAAGTCGCAGTCGACGGCGGCACGCGCCGGTGTCTCGCGCAGGCGGCCGAGCCGACGGTCGATCCAGCCGGCGCCACTGAGATCGCGGCCGGACGCGTCGTAGGCCACGATCCGGGCCCCTACTGCGCCTACGGTGGGCTCGTCCAGCGCCGTCAGCAGCGGGCCGAGGATCCCGGGGACGGGCACGGCGTCGTCATCGAGGAAGAGCCAGACATCGCTGGCCGGGGAGGCCTTGGCGGCGAGAAGATTTCTGGCCGCCGCGGCCCCGAGGTTGTCGGGCGAGCGCAGGCAGGCCCCCCGCGCGAGGCGCGCGCCCTGGGAGCGGAGCCAGTCCTGCACGGCGGTCTCCGTCCCATCGTGGGAGCCGTTGTCGACGACGAGCACTTCCACCCGGTCCGACGGATAGTCGAGAGCAGCGATACCGGCGAGCGCCTCCAGCACATCGTGGCGACGGTTCCGGGTCACGATGAGGACGGCGATGCTCGGCGACGAGGGCGCCCTCGTCACGCCTGGGTGGGGGCGCGCCGCCGGGAGCGCATCCACTGCACCGCCTCCAGCACCGCCTCCGGCCTGATCGCCAGGACGTCCTCGCCGGGGCCGACGACGGTGGTCAGGCGGACACCGGGGCTGGCCGGCGGGTGACGCAGGGGGGTGAAGCAGTCCGTGCGCCCCAGCAGCACGATGAGATCCACGGTGATGCCGTCGAGGAAGTAGACCAGGTTGGCCGGGCCGGCATCGAGCCCGATGAAGAGATCGGAGTTGGCGATGACGGACATGCTCTGGGCCACCGACAACGTCCCCCGCGCGTCGAGGACGCGCGCGTCCCCGGGCACCGTCCCCGACCGACGCGCGTCGACGAGGACGAGGCGGCATTCAGGCATGGTCCGCAGCAACGCTGTCATCAGCACGGCGAAGCGAGCGGCCCCCCACTCCTTGTTGAAATCGTAGTAGCGCCCGGTGCCGATCTCGGTGTCCAGCGTGATGACGAAGCGGCCATCGTCGGGAAAGGCCCGATCGATGAACGCGCGGCCGAAGGCGCGCTCGGCCTCCGTCCAGACCAGGCGTGGCCGCCGCCCCAGCGGATCGCGATCGTACCAGCGCCCTAGCGGGTAGGGCAGGATCGCCTCGCACTCGCGGACGAGGTTGCGGGCCGCCAGCGCCCGGCGGATCTCCCAGGGCGGGGGGAAGGCCAGGCCCCAGCGCGAGGTCAGCGTCTGCTCACGCGCCCAGTCCTCGACGACGACGACGCGACGCACGCCCTCGATCCACCGGCAGGCCTGCTCGAGGCCGGGTCGAACCAGCACCGAGACCTCGGCATCGGGGATCCGTCCCCGCACATAGCGGACGAACTCACCGACGATGAAGGGCACGTCGCCGAGTCCCCGCACCCACGCCGTGGCGAAGCGCCGGGCGCCCCGTCGTTCGGCGCGGCCAAGCAGCCGGTCGGCGTCGTAGAGGCGGAAGAGCGCGCCGCTGGGGATGTGCATCGCCTATGATATGGTCGCGACGTCGATGCGGGTCCTGCTCGTCACGCCGCTCTTCTTCCCGTCACTGTCGGGCGCCGCCGTGTACTTCGACACCCTGAGCCAGATGCTGACCCGGGTGGCGCCGGCGGCGCGCGTGACCATCCTCACGCGCGCCGTGGCCGGCGCCCCGCGCCGGGAGCAACGGGGAGCGGTACGCATCCTCCGCCTGCTGCCGGCCGCGCGCGCCCGCCGCACGCGGCTCGGTGAGCGCGGCGCGGCTCTGGCCACGGTCGTGGTCATGCTGCTCGTCTCCCTCGCGTTGCGCAGCGACGTCGTGCACTACCACACCCTGGTCTCCTATCGCGCCATCCACCGGCTGGCCCGGCTGTTCCGGGCCCCCCTGGTCGGCGACATGCGGGACCTCGCGGCCAGGCACGAGGGCGCCGACATCGCCCAGTACGGGCACTGTAGCAGGCTGATCTGCGCCTCCGAGAACATCCGTGACTACCTCCTGGCCGCCGGGTTCCCGCCCGCGCGCCTCGTCCACGTCCCCATTCCCTTCGTGCCACCCGTGCCGGCGACGCCGGCCCAGGTGGCCGCCGCCCGGGTCCGCTACGGCGTGGGCGCGGTGCCCTACGTCTTGTTCGTCGGCGCGATCCTGCCCGCCAAGGGCGTCGTCGAGCTGCTGGCCGGGATGGCGCTCGTGTGGCGAGAGCTGCCCGAGCTTCACCTGGCGCTGGCCGGCCCTCTGACTCCGGAAGGCGACGCGCACGTTCCCGGCGGATTCCGCGCCCACGTCGCCCGCGATGCCCGCCTGCACTACCTCGGCCCGGTTCCCCACCCGGACGTCCTGCTCCTGCTCCAGGCCGCCGAGCTGTTCGTCCTGCCCTCGCGGGCCGAGGGGCTGGGCCGCTCCGGGCTGGAGGCGATCGCGCTGGGACGCAAGGCGATCCTGCCGCCGGGGGTGCCCGAGTTTGCCGCCGCCTGCCCGGAGGCCGTCCTGGCGGCGGTGACGCCGGCGGCCATCGCCGCGCACATCGTGCGCACCCAGCGGACCGGCAAGGCGCCCGTCTATCCCCTGGAGCGGCACGATGCCTTCCGGATCGCCGAGGCCACGCTCGCGGTCTACCGCAGCGCTCAGTCGCCCCATATCACCGGGTAGCGAAGCGCTTCGATCCGTCCGAACTCACGGTCGAACCTCCGGTCGTAATCCTCGGCGGCCAGCACGCGATGGGAGGCCGGCGCCCGGGTGTACACGTAGAACACGGCCACGCCGCCATGGGTCACCGTGGCCGCCAGGGTGTAGCCGGTGGTGTCGAGGCGGTGGCGAGCCTCGCGGGTCACGGCCACGACGTCGACGGGGGGAGGGGCCGGAGGCGCGCCGGCGCCGGCTCGCGCATCGTCGGCCAGTCGCGTCGTGCGATGAAAATAGTACTTGCCGACGAAGAGGCGGAGATCGGACAGAACCACGGCCTCCGGCCGGGTCGAGGTGCGGATGAAGTAGCCCGCGGTCTTGGCGCCGTCGTTGAGGTAGGTCTCACCCCCCCAGAGCCCGATGGGATCCGCGGGGCCCAGAAAGGCCCGGCCGTAGACGCGGGATGGGATCATCAGCGCGGTCCATCCGATCAGCAGCGCGAACGCGACGGCGGTCAGCGTGCGGGCCAGCGGACGGACCGCGGCGGAGACATGCTCGGCCGCCTCGACCGCGGCGGCGCAGCCCAGCACGAGCAAGGGCAGCAGCACCGGCGTGAGGTAGGCGTTCACCACGGTGCCCATCGGGTTCGCCATGAAGGCGGTGGGCACGCCGAACGCGATCGCCCAGAGCGCGAGCAGAAGACCGTGGTCGCGATTCACGAGGGCCATGACCCCGCGGGCCGCGCCCAGGGCCAGCAGGAGCGCCAGCGCGGGCCCGGCGTTTTCGACCAGGCCCGCCAGCGCCGGCGTCACGTGCATCCCCGGAGCGACCTTGCCGACGAAGTAATGACCGATGAACCCGTAGCTCTCCCGCCCGGCCAGTACGAAGACGAGGTGCACCACCAGCAGCGGCGCGACCGTGAGGGCGGGCAACACGAGGATCTCGCGCCGCCAGAACAGGGCGCGCAGGTCCCGCGCCCGCGTGGCCAGCGACCCGGCGGTCCCCATGACCGCGTGCAGGCTCAGCAGCGCCACTCCACCCGGGACCAGGTTGTCGGACGGCAGGTAGGCGGCCAGGGCCAGGCCGAAGAGCCAGGCATCCCGGCGCGCGTGAGTGGCCCGGTAGCGCAGGTACGCGAGCACCACCACGATGAAGAGGTTGGAGGCCAGGATCCACGCGGCAATCGTGCGCGACTGCGCGGCGTGGGAGGGGAGCACGGCCACCGCGGCGGCGGCGGCCAGGCCGACCGCGGAAGAGAACAGGCGTCGGCCCAGGAAGAAGACCAGCATGGTAGTCGCCGCGCCCAGCACGGCGAAGGGGGCGATCACGGTCGCCTCCCGAACCGCGATGCCGACGGCCTGCGCCAGCTCCAGCAGCCCCCAGGTGAAGAGCAACACCGGGTAACCCCAGGGGAACGCGAACATCCAGAACAGCTCGCGCAGCGCCCGGCCCACACTCTCCGGGGCGACGAACTCGTGAAGCTTCAGGCTGCTCAGGACGAACATGACCTCGTCCGTCCGCTGGAACGTGGAGTCCTCGCGCAAGAACAGGACCCGGACGGCCAGCGCGAAGGCGGCCACCGCGGCCAGCGCGAGGACAGCTGGCCGGCCGCTCGGACTCACCAGCCGACCCGGGGCATCACGAGGTGTCGGACGAGCGCCTTCGGGGTGGACGGTCGAAAGACCAGCCCCCCGTCCATCCACCAGGCGTAGCAGGCCATGCGCATGAGCACGGCCGGCGCCGTGGCGCCGTGAAGCAGCGCGCGCTGAAACAGCTCACGCCCGATCCAGGGGCCCAGTCGGCGCCAGCCGGCGGCGTCCGGCGCCCAGCATCGCTGAAACGCCCCGATCAGCCGGTCGAGCAGCGGCGCCACGGCATGGGCGGCCGTCACCGCGCGGCCCAGGAGCAGCCGGAACAGGGCCTCGGCGGCGACGGGCTCGGGAACCAGCGCGGCGATATTGGCCCGACGCACGCGATCGCCTTCGGCGGCCTGCGCTTGCGGGTGACGGCCGCTGATCCCCTCGGGGTTCGGGCGGTGCAGGACCACCGGGTCCGCCGGCAGATTGGCGGCGTCGTAGCGGGCGAGCAGGCGGGACACGAAGGGATAATCATCGACGAGCCGGAAGTCCTCGGGATAGCCACCCACCGCGAGGGCGGCCCGGCGCCGGAACAGGATCGTCGTGTTCGCCACCGGGCTCTGGTAGAGCGCCAGCCAGCGCATTCGCGCCGCGTCGCACGGGTACTGGAACAGTCGCGCGCCACTGCGCATCACCCCGCCCACCAGAGCGACACCGGGATGAGCGGTCAGGAACTGCACCTGCCGCTCCAGGCGCTCGGGCAAACAGACGTCGTCGGCGTCGGCCCGGGCGATCAGGTCGGCCCGCGCCAGGGCCAGGGCGGCGTTCATCGTGCGCACCACGCCCTGGTGGGGTTGCGCCACCACGCGCAGCCGGGGGTCGTCGCACCCTCGGAGCATGTCCAGACTGCCGTCGGTGGAGCCGTCGTCGATGGCCAGCAGCTCGAAGTCCCCGAAGGTCTGCCCCAGCACGCCGGTCAGCGCCTCGCCCAGATAGGGCTCGGCGTTGTACACGGGCATGACCACGGTGACCCGGGGCGACCGGCCCGCCGCGCTCCTCACGCGCGCTCCGCCAGCACCGCCAGGTCCCAGCCGAAGAGGTTGAAGGGAACGTGGCCCCCCAGCCAGAGGTCCACGTACCGCAGGGCGGGAAGCTCGATCCATCGGCGGAAGAGCAGCGCGTAGGTGACGATCCGATAGGGCACGATGTAGAAGCCGTGACGCCAGCGCGGGCGGTAGCCGGCGGCGCGCAGCTTCCGGGCCAGCGAGCGGGGAGTATAAAAGCGCAAATGGGTCGGATCCCAGCCGCACCAGCCGGTCTCGCCACGCCAGGCGCGGAAGTACAGGCTCTCGACGAGAAAGGTCAGCGAGAGCGCGCTCTGAGTGCTGACGAGCAGCCGGCCGCCTGGGCGCTGGCGGCGGGCGAAGTCGCGCAGCAGCCCCTGATCGTCGGCCACGTGCTCGATGACGTCCTTGGCGACGATCACATCGAAGGTCTCGTCCCCCGGCCGGCCGGCGAAGGTATCGGTGTCGATGAAGCGGCAGCGCTCGGCCACACCCTCCCGGCGCGCGTGGTAGCTGGCCGTCCGCAGCACGGCGCCCTCGGCGTCGACGGCGACCACGCGAGCCCCGCGCCGGGCGCACAGCACGGTGAAGGACCCCGCCCCGCACCCGTAGTCCAGGACGCTCTGGCCCGCGAGCTCGCCGGGGAGCATCCCCGACATCACCTCCAGCTTGGTGCGGTTGAACGGACGCTGACAGAGCTCCAGGTACGAGGCCAGCGCGCGGCCGGGATCTTCGTCCCGGACCCAGTGATTCGGCTCGTAACGCAGCCGCTCCACGTCAGGCGCCGGACTTGGCATCTGCCTGGTGGCCCCGTGAGCCGAGGCGCAGGGCGGGGACCACCAGGACGCCCGCGACGAGCCGGCGGACGGGGTCGGGAAATGCCGAGGCCGCTTCGCGCAGCCGCTCCCCGTCCTCGCCGTCGAGGGCCCCGGCCAGACGAAGCGCGAGCGGGTACCCGACGGCCAGAACGATGAGGCCCAGGGCCAGGCCGGGGGCGTCGCCACTGCCGCTAAGCCCCCAGGCCAGGAGCGCGGCCAGGCCGGCCGCGCCCAGCGCGCGCAGGAGCGTACCCAGCGGGAAGCGGACCCCGAGCAGGCGGACTACGATCACCAGCTGGGCGCCCACCGCGGCCAGCTGGGTGGTCGTATTGGCGACGGCGGCGCCCAGGGCCGCCCCGGCCGGAATCAGGAGCACGTCGAGCGCCACGTTGCCCGCGGCCAGCGCCGCGAACGACACGGTGAGAAAGCGGAACCGCTCCTTGTTCACCAGGATGGCCGCCGCCGGCTGGGCCAGCGCCACGGCGCCGGCCGACACCATCAGGACCGCCAGCACCGGGGCCGCCGCCACGTAGGCGGGGCCGAAGAGCAGGCGGATGGCCGGTTCCGCGAAGATCGCGCCTCCGACGACCAGCGGGCACGCCACCATGATCAGGTAGCGAGTGGCCTGGACGAACGCGGTGGCGATCCGATTCTCGTCGCCCTGGCCTTGCAAGTGGGCGATGACCGGGAAGAGCACCTCACCGAACGAGGTCGTGAGGAGCCGGCGTAGATGGAGGGCCAGCGTATAGGCCAGGCTGTAGAAGCCGACCTGCTCCGGAATCGTCCAGCGCCCGAGGAAGAAGACTTCCGAGCGCTCCCAGATGACCGCCCCCAGCACGGCGATGAGCCCCATGGCCGCGCCGTACCAGCCCATGCGACCGGTGAGGGCCGATCCCAGGATCTCGCCGCTGACCCACTGTCCCCGCATGGCGAGCCCGACCAGCGCCAGGTTCACGAGGTTGAGCACGAGGAACAGGACGAACAGGCCATGCAGCCCGCCGCCGAGCACCAGCACCAGGGCCGTGCCCACGACCCCGAGCAGCGACTGCCCGAGCCCCAGGGCGGCCAGCTCGCGGAAGCGCTGCCGGCCGCGCAGGGCGCCGGCCAGGAGCCCGTGGTAGACGCCCGGGAGCACCGCGAGCGCGCCGAGCGCGAGCAGGGGCGCGATGGCCGCGTCGTGGAAGAAGCGCGCGATGCGATCGGCGAACAGCAGGACGGGAACAGCCGCGACCAGGTACGTCAGCGTGGCCCGGCGGGCGAAGAATCCCAGCACCCGGGCGTCCCGGCCGCGCTCGTCGAGTCCCGACAGCTCGGCCGTGAACTTGGTGACGGCGTTGGGGAAGGCCAGGACAGCGGCGACCTCCAGGCCCCACACCAGGCCCATCACCAGCCGGTAGGTGCCGAACTCCTGGGGCCCGAGCGTGCGGGCCACGAGGACGGAGGTGCCGAGGCCGGCCAGCAGGACGACGAGGAAGCGCAGGGAAGTGAACACGACATTGCTGGCGATGGAGGCCGTCAGCACAGGTAACGGACCTTCTGCCGGCGCCCATCCCAGCGGATGTCGGGCAGCAGCGCCCGCTTGCGGGCCAGGATGCGGTCCCGGTACCGGATCAGGTCCTCGAGCACGATCCGGATCTCGCCCTCCATGTCCCGCGTGGGCTGATAGCCCAGACGCATGAGGTGCTCCCGATCGGGCCGGTAGTGGTGCTCCTCCTTCTCGATCCGGGGGTTCTCGGTGGCCCGGATCTCGACGCCGAGCCCGAGCTGATCGCCCACCTTGCGGACCTTCTCGGCCAGGTCGAAGACGGAGTATGTCTCCTCGAACTGGTTGAAGACCCGGTACTCCCCACCAGTGGGCGGATTGAGGAGCGCCAGGAGGAGGCACTGCACGGAGTCGCGCAGCGGCAGGAAGCCCCGTCGCTGCCCACCCGTGCCGTAGGGGGTGAGGGGCTGGCCGATGACCGCCTGGGCGCAGAACCGGTTGATGGCGGTGCCGAAGCACTGGTCGAAGTCGAACCGAGTGACCAGACGCTCGTCCTCGCCCATCGCCTCCACGCGAGTGCCGTACACCACGCCCTGCATGATGTCGGTGGACCGCAGCCCCCAGACGCGGCAGGCCATGGCCACGTTGTGGCTGTCGTGGACTTTGCTCTGGTGATACCAGGAGCCGGCCTGGCGGGGAAAGGGCAGCGTGTCGGTGCGGCCGCGGTACTCGATGGTGAAGAAGCCCTCGGGGATGTCGACGTTGGGCGTACCGTACTCGCCCATCGTGCCGAGCTTCACCAGGTGGGCCCGCGGACACGCATCGCGCATGGCGAACAGGATGTTCAGCGTGCCCACGATGTTGTTGGTCTGCGTGTACACGGCGTGCTGCACATCCATCATGCTGTAAGGGGCCGAGGGCTGCTCGCCCAGGTGCACGATGGCGTCGGGCTCGAAGGCGCGCACGAGGTTGAGGACGACGTTGTAGTCGCGCAGGTCGCCCCGCCGGAAGTCCAGGCTCTCGCCGAAGGCGTCGTGAAAGGCTTGCAGCCGCTCCGTCATCCGCTTGAGGGGCGTGGCCGACTGCGAGCCCATCTCGGCCACCCAGTCGCGACGGTAGTAGGCGTCGATGCCGCCGACCTCGTGCCCGTGGCGCGCCAGCGTGAGGGCCAGCGGCCAGCCCAGGTAGCCGTCGACACCGGCGATGAGAACCCTCATGGCGCCTGGCCGCCGTGCTCGAGGACGTAGGCGGCCACGGTGGCCCGCCAGCTCCCCTGCGCTTTCAAGATGAGCTCGACGCACTCCCGCAACACCCCGCTGCCGCCCCGCCCCCGCGTCACGACGTGGGCGACCGCCTTGACTTCCCTGACCGCATCGGCCACCGCGATGGCCAGGCCGACCCGCTGCAGCGCGGGGACGTCGAGGAGATCGTCGCCCACGTAGGCCGCCGCCGCGGGCGTGAGGCCGAATTGCTCGCAGAGCTCGGCCAGCGTCTCGCCCTTGCGCCGGGCGCCGAGCACGACCGCGTCCACGCCCAGCTTGTCGCCACGGGTCTTGGCTAGCGGGCTCGTCTCGCCGGTGACGAAGGCCGTCTTGACCCCGGCCCGCTTGGCCAGGGCCACGGCGACCCCATCGCGGGCGTGAAAGGCCTTGAGCTCGTCACCACGGTCGGACAGGACCATGCGGCCGTCGGTGAGCACACCGTCGACATCGGCGACCAGTAACCGTACCTGCCGGGCGCGGGCGACGACGCCGCGGGGCGCGCTCACACCGAGTACCCCAGGACGGGGGTCGGCCGCGCCAGCGGCGCCGGGGCCTCGACCTCGCGCAGCGCCGGCAGGGCGATCACGACACCGGCGAAGAACCAGAACGGCTCCATGATGCGGACGATGATGAAGGTGTTGGCGCCCACCGCGTGGAAGATCAGCCCCACGGTGCCGGCCACGAAGCCCAGCGCCAGGCCCCGGCCGTCGGGATCGCTCAGCTGGCGATAGGACGCGAGCCCGCTCCGCAGAACCACCCACAGCAGGGCCAGGAAGGCGGCGAAGCCGACCACGCCCGTCTCCACGAGCGTGCGCGCGTACTGCGCGTCCATGAAGCGGAACCCGGTAACGCCGTGGCCCAGAATCGGGCGTTGCCGCCAACCGTCCAGCGCGGCCTGCATGGCCATCAGCCGCTCCGACGTCGAGGGATCGAAGCCGACACGCCCCACGCGCACCGTGGGCTGACCGCGCTCGGGCTGGAAGGTGGAGACGATTCGCTGCTTCACGGGCGGCGGGAGCAAGGCGGGCAGGAGCAGGGGTGAAACGAGCAGCAGCGCGCCCACGACCGTTGCCGTCAGCAGGCGGCGACGGGCCAACACGGTCAGGGTCAGCATCACGGGCACCGCCCCCAGGTAGGAGGCTCGGGACAGGGTGAACATGAAGGGCACCGCCATCACCGCGAGCAGCCCCAGGCAGAGCGCGCGCAGGCGCACACGCTCGGTCTCCAGGGCCAGACCGGCCACGACCGCGGACATGAAAAGCAGATAACCGCCCAGCGTGTTGGGCTCGCCGATCTCCCCCTCGAATGGCGCGCTCACGCGCTGCCCGCTGGGGATCTGGGCGGCCCCCACCAGGCTCACCACAGCCGCGGTGAGGAAGGCCGTCATCACCAGCCGCCAGGCCTGGGGGCGATCGCGGAGGTTGTTGACGGTGAGGTAGTACACGACGAAGTACTCGAGGTACTTGATCACGTAGAAGAAGCCCGCCGAGGTCTTGACCGTCCCCAGGAGGTAGCCGATCAGGGTCGCGCTGAACGTGGCCAGCGAGTAGAGGAAGATCCACCGGTTCAGCGGGGTCGTGGCCACCAGCCCCAGTTCCTTGTTCACCGCCGTCTTGGCGAGCCAGCTCAGGGCGATAGCCACCAGGAGCAGATCCTCCAGACGGATGATGACGGCCCGGCTCTCGGCCAGACGGGAGGCGCTGATGGCGAACTCGGGGGACAGCAGCATGGAGAAGAGCACCAGGTAGAGCCCGGCCTCGGTCTTGACGAACACGAAGACGAACACCACCACGACGAAGGCGACGCCCAGCACGTATTCGGAGCGCACGCCGGCCAGGCTCTCGGCAAGCAGCAGGGCGGCGCCGATCAGGGCCAGGCCGAGGAGCAGCAGGCGAGGAGACTGCATCGGGACGCGGGGGAGCGCCGGGCCGCCGCTACCTGACCCGGACCACGTGGTTGGCGAGGCCGAGCCGTTCCAGCTCCTGGCTCTTGCCCTCGGCTTCCGGGCGCGAGGTGAAGTTGCCGTGGCGGATGACGAAGGTCACGGCCTCGCCTCGCTGGACGGCGATCCGGACGTGATGGCCCCGGGCCCGCAGCCGCTCGCCGAGCTGCACCGCCCCGCGCAGAACCAGCGGCTCGCCAATCCGCAACGAGGGCCCCGGCTCCCCCTCCAGAACGACGGGATCGGGGAACCCCTGCTCACGCAGCGCGGCGGCCACGGTCTCCGCCTCGCGCCGACTGGGCAAGCGCTCGATCAAGACCGCGAAGACCTCGGCGCCCATCTGCTGGCGGAAGCGAACGGTCTGGTACCCGGCCTGATTGAGCTGGCGCTCCAGGCGCTCGGCCTCCGGTGCGGTGACGAACGGTCCAAACTCCACCGCGAACCGGGTGACAGGGGCGGCCGCGGGGGCGGGACCGGACCGGGGCGGCGGCGTGCTGGATGGCGGCGCCGGAGCGAGCGCCTGGGGCGCGGGTGCGACCGCCGGAGGCGCCGGCGTGACCGCCTGGGGCACCGGGGTGACCGGCTCCGGCGCCGCAGTGATCGGGGCCGGGCTGATCGGCAGGGGTGGCGGATCTGGGGATGGGGCGGCCACGGGGGCGACGCCGGGGTCGGTGGGCTCCGGCACCGCGGACTCCTGCCCACGGGGCTGCAGCGGGGCCGGGCGCGGCGGGACGGTCGGTAGCGGCGGCGCCTGCTCGAGCCGGCGCCGCATGCTCTCGCGCGGACGCTCCTCGACGCGCGCGCCGAAGCGCCACGCCATGAACGCGAACAACGCGGCGACCAGAGCCAGGACAACGATGACGCCAGCGATCAGGTACCGGGACCGGCGCCGGAGACGGCGCGGCACGCTCGTCCCGTCCGGGGCCGTGGCCGATGCCGACGGAACGGCCCCGGCCGAGCTGCGACCGGCACTCAGCCGGGCCAGCACCGAGTCCCACAGACGGGCCACCGGTCCGGGTGCCGGCTCGGACGGCGACTCCTCCCCGTAGTAGTGCGTGTAGTAGTGCGTGTAGGAGTAGTCGGCAACCTCGGATTGCACGTCGTTCAAGACCACGCCCCACACCTTGGCCCGCGCACTGTCGAGGTGGGCCTTGGCCCGTTTGAGGACCAGCCGGCCGACCTTGCCCGCCTGGTAGACGAGGACCACGCCGTCGACCTGGGCGGCGACGATGGCCGAGTCGGTGACGGGCAGCACGGGCGGCGTGTCGATGAGCACGATGTCGTACTCGTCCCGGACCTCGCGCAGGAACTGGCCCATGGCCGGCGCCGACAGCAGCTCGGAGGGATTGCCCGGCACCGGGCCGGCCTCGATGATGTGCAGGTTGTCGAGGCCGGGCGAGGCCATGATGTCTTCCATCTCGAATCGGCCCATCAGAATATCGGCCACGGTGCGGATGCACTCGCGCCAGCGCGCCCGGCCCACCAGGATGTCGCTGAGGCCGGGCTCCCGCTCGATCCCGAAGAACCGGTGGATGCTGGGCCGGCGCATGTTGGCCCCGACCAGCAGGGTGCGCTGGCCATTCTGGGCCATCGTGAGGGCCAGGTTGACGATGGTGGTGGTCTTGCCCTCCTGCAGGGTGGGGCTGGTCACGACGAGCAGCTTGCCGTTGCGCTCCGCGCGCATGAACTGGATGTTCGTGCGCAGGGTGCGATAGGCCTCGGCCACCGGGGATTTGGGATCGAAGTGCGTGATGAGGAGGGCATGGCTGCGCAAGGCCTCGGGATCCATCTGGGCCAGGGCCGGGCGGCGCTCGACCAGCCGCTCCATCGTCTCCCGGGCGTCGATGTGAGGCACGATACCGAGGACCGGCACCTGGAGATAGCTCTCCACGTCCTCGATGGTCCCGATGGAGGTATCGAGCGTCTCCTGCACGAAGGCCAGCACCAGGCCCAGCATGAGGCCGAGAATGGCCCCCACCAGGACGGTGTTGAAGGCCTCGCCTCCGACGGGGGCGCTCGGCTCGGTAGCCGGCCGGATGATGGTGACCTCTTCGACGCCCTCGGATTCCTTGATCAACGCCTCCTGGTGCTTCGTCTTGAGCAGGGTGAGGAGATCGTCGTTGACCTTGGCGTCGCGCTGGAGCCGCTGCAGGCTCAGCTCCACGGCGGGCAGCTCCCGGTTGCGCTGGAGCAGCTCGCCCATCTGGCGATTGAGGATGTCCTCGCGGCTGCGCAGGAGCGCGACCTGGGCACCGATCTCCCGGCGCATCTCCGATCGCACCTCGCGCATGCGATCCTCCAGGGCCTGCAGCCGGGGATGCCGATCGGTGACCTCGAGGGCCAGATTGTTGCGCTCGAGCATGAGCTCGATCTGGGTCGCCTGCAGCTTCTGCAGCGCCGGGTTGACGCTCTCCACGAACACCCGCTCGCCCAGGCTGGCCGGGTCGGCGCGGCTCAATCGGCCCTGGGCCAGCTCCAGCTCCGTCCGGTGCTGGCGGGTCTTCTCGATGTCACCGCGGAGCTGGGTGAAGACCGACAGCAGCACCGAGGTCTCGGCGCCAGGAGCGATGATCCGGTTGGCCTCCCGGAACGCCCACACCTCCTCCTCGGCGCGCTTGACGCGCCCCTCCACCTCGCGCAACTGAGCCTCGATGAACTTGCGGGCCTCGGTGATGCGGGCGTTGCGGACAGCCCGGTTGTAGTCGCGATAGGCCTGGGCCACCGTGTTCGCCAGGTCCCGGGCTTCCCGGGGGTTGGTCGACGTCGCGCTGATCTCGATGATGCTGGTGTTGGGGACCCGCGTCGTGCGGATCTTGTCGGCGATGGCGTCGAGGACGGACGTGTAGGCCTTCGACTCCCGCAGGGGCTCGCCGGCCGTGGGCTCGGGCAGCCGGCCCAACCGCCGGGCCACCTCTTCCAGGATGGGGTAGCTCTTGATGAGCGCGGCCTGCGTCTCGATGGAGTCGGCCGAGGAGTAGGAGAGCACCTCGACCAGAAGGCCGGACAGGGAGGCCGACTGCTCGAACTTCACCGCCGCGGTGGCCTCGTAGAAGGGCGTCTTGCGCATGGCAAAGGCGTAGCTCAGACCCATCACCAGCAGCGTGGAGGCGATGATGATGAACTTGCGCCGACGGATGATGAGCCAGTAGTCGCGCAGGTTCATCTCGTACTGGGCCACTTACCGACGCTCCCCCTCGGCGACGGGGCCCGTGATGTAGAGGAACGGCGCCTCGGCCAGATCGAGGATCTTGGGCGCGGCCTGGCGCCGACCCTGCTCGTCGAAGACCTCCACCCGGGGCCGTAGCGGATGGTTACGGTTCACCGCGATCACGCAGCCCACTTCGCCGGTGTTGAGTCGCACCAGCGTGCCGGGCGGGAATACCGAGATCTCGTTGAGGAGCGCCTTGATGAAGGCGGGGGGAAAGGCCTCACGCTTGGAGCGCACGATCTCCCGGACTGCCTCGTGCGGGCGGAGGCCGGGTTCCAGCGAGGCCGGCAGGGTCATCCCGGTGTAGGTGTCGACCAGGCCCAGGATCTTGGCCTGGGGATGGATGGCCGCGCCGCTCAGACCCTGAGGAAAGCCCTGCCCTTGCTCGCGCTCGTGGTGGTGCAGCACCATCTGGGCCAGGCTCTCCGCGGGAGCCGCCCAGTGCCGGAGCAGGTCAGCGGCGATGCGGGGGTGCGCGCGGTACTGGTTCTGCTCCTCAGCCCCCAGCGTCTCGGGCCGCTTGAGCAGCGCGGGGGGCAGCCGCCAGAGCCCGATGTCCATCAAGGCGCCGGCCATGCCGAGCTCGAGGAGCTGCGCTCGGCCGAGCCCCGCGGTGGCGCCCACCCGCATCGCCAGCACGGCGACCCGCACCTGGTGCAGAGCGATGTAATCCACGCCCGCGGGTACCGCGGCCCGGTTCGCCACCCAGAAGAGCTCGCCCGAACGCTCGACGGCCTCCAGCGCGCTGGCGATGTGTTGCTCGAGCTCGGCCCAGGGCAGCGACGCCGAGCCCGCCCGCATTCGATCACGCACCGATTCCAAGAACCGGACGAGCGCGTGGAAGATCTGCTCGGCCGCCGCGACCTCCGCCTGGACCCGCGCGGGATCGAAGGCGCTGGGGGCCGGGGCTGGCTCGCTCGGCTCGCCGGGCTGGACCGCAGCTGGCTGGGCGGATGGCGGGGCTGGCACTGACGGAGCTGCGGGTAGTGGCGGCGGACGGCGCCCGCCCGTGCGGATCAGGTCACTCATCCGCACCATCAGACGGCGCCCACCTTGTCCTTGATCACCTCGGCTACGATCCGCTCATCGAGCTCCCGGACGGCCCGGGACGAGCCGACCAGCAGCGCGATGTCGCAGATGTTGTTGATCTCGCGGGGGATGCCCCGGGTGAAGTCGAAGATCAGCTTGACGGCTGACTCCGAGAAGATCCGGCGCGTCAGGCCGGCCATGCGCAGGCGATGGGCGATGTAGTTGGCGGTGTGAGTGTCGTCCAGCGTGTTGAGGTGGTAGCGGATGGCGATCCGCTGATCGAGGTGCTTGAGTCCGCGCACGCGCGTGGCCAACTCGGGCGAGCCGATCAGCAGCACGGTGACCAGGAAGCGGTCGTCGGTCTGGAAGTTCAGGAGCAGGCGCAGCTCTTCGAAGACGGCGTCATCCTCGATGAGCTGGGCCTCGTCGACGATGATGACGGTATCGCGCCCGGCCTGAAAGTTGCGGAAGAAGATATCCTGCAGGCTGTGGAGCAGCTCGGGCTTGCTCCGCTCGGTGGTCCCCACGCCGAGCTGGTAGAGCGCCTCGCGAAGGAAATCGATGGGCGTCCAGCTGGGGTTGGTGAGCAGGCCGATCTCGTAGCGCTCGGCCTCCAGGCGATCGATGAGGGCCCGCGACAGCGTGGTCTTCCCGCACCCGTATTCACCGGTCAGGAGGGCGCAGCCCTTGCGCTGGCGGACCGCGTACATGAGACGGATGAGGGCCTCTTCGTGGTCCGGCGACAGGTACAGAAACTTCGGATTCGGCGAGTTGTCGAACGGTGATTCGGTGAGCCCCCAGAAGGCCTCGTACACGCTCAGTCCCTGAACAGGAAGTAGAGCGAGGTGTAGGCGGTGATGATGGAGGCCACCGCCTGCGCGATGGCCAGGTAGTCCTGGTACCAGCGTACCGAGACCTCGGGCACCGTCACCACCGCGCCCGGCTCCAGCGGCGGCGCCTGCGCCAGCAAATACGAGCGGCCGTTCCGGAAGGTCACCGAGGCGTTCTTGAAGCGGGCGCGGACGGTGGGGCCGCCAGCCAGCGCGAGGTACTCGCGGGGCGTGAGGTCGGGACGAAAGTCGACGGCGCCGGGGGTCCGGACCTCGCCGAGCACGTAGACCTTGTCTTCGGCCACGGGCAGCATCAGCACATCGCCGTTCTCGAGCTCGATGTTCTGGGTGTCGTCCTTCTCGACCAGCAGTCGGTGCAGATCCAGCGGGATGCGCTGGCGCGGACCTCCCGCTCCCGTCCGGTCCACGAAGGCCAGCCGGAGGTCGGCGTAGGCCGCGGCGCCGCCGGCCCGGCCGACGACGTCCTTGATCCGGTCACCTCGGGCCAGCTCGAACCGCTGCACGATCGTGGGCCGGCCCGCGGTCGTCGTGCGGCTCGACTCCGGCGTGCCATTGAACGCGCCCCGGATCTCGAGGACGTCCTGGAGGACCCCCAGGGAGGGCACGAACAGCACATCGCCCGGCCGGAGGGGCAGGTCCCCCGGCGTCGCCTGGGCTTTGGCGATGTCCAGCGCCAGCGTCTCCTGGCGGCCGTCGGGGAGCATGCGGGTGAGGCGGGCCTCGGTCGTGGCCGCGTTCTGGCGAACGCCTCCGGTCAGGTCCAGGATCTCGCTCAACGTGCCCTCGGGCGCGATCTCGTATTCCCCGGGGCGACGGACGGCCCCGCTCAGCGTGACGTAGCCGCCGCGAGGGGGAACGTAGACCCGCATGCCCTCTTCGGCCAGGGGGTTCTGACCGAGATCGCCACGCAGCTCGAAGCGCAGGAGATCCACCTGGGTCTCGCTGCCCCGGCGGTGCACGACGACCCGGCGCACGCTGCCCCGGGGCGTGATGCCGCCAGCCGCCAGCAGCAGGTCGTGTACGCGGCGCAGCGCCGAGGTCTGAATCGCCCCCGGTCGTTCGACTTCGCCGGAAAGGATGACCTCGAAGCAACGGGGAATGGCCACGGAGATCGTCACGTCCGAATAGCGCAGCACCGCGCGCACGCGCTGGCTGATACTCCGGTTCGCCTCTCGCAGGGTCAGTCCTCCGAGCGGCACGGTGCCCACGGGCGGGATGCTGGCCACGCCCTCGGGATCGACCACCAGCTGCTGCCGAGTGACCTCGATCCGACCGGTAATTTGCACGTCGAGCACGTCACCGGGACCGAGCGTGTAATCGGTGCTCTGCACGCGCGGGAAGACCCCGCCCACGGTGGCTTGCATGCACGGGTCCGTCCGGGGGACCGCGCCGCCACCAGGCGCGCGCACGGGAAAATCCGTGCCCGGGGGCTGGGGCAGCTGCAGCGGCGGTGTCGGCGGCGGGGGCGCGCCCGGCGCCCTCGGCTCCGGGGCCGGGGGGGGTGGCGGGCCTTGGGCGACGGCGGCGGTCGGGGCGAGCAGGGATACGACGAGCAGCAGGGCAAGAGTGGCACGAATGTCAAACCGTATTACGCGAAGCTCGTCCTTATGCAATAGGGAATTCTCCCTTTTCCGCTCTTGGGGGGTCAAGAAAAAAGCATTGTTTTTGGGATACTTCGCTTGACACTGCCCGCCCGGCTCCCTATCATCCCCATGCAGGGCCATAGCTCTTCATGACGCCAAGCACCGCCCGAACCTTTCTGCTCGCCGCATTACTTTTTGCCTGTCTTGGCGGGGGTTTCTGGGCTCACGCGATGTGGACCAGCCTGCGGGGGCGACCCGAGCCGCCCGCGCCATCGCCGATGGCGACCGCCGACACGCTGCAGGCCGCGTTCGTCACCGTCGCCGAGCGGGTGCGGCCCGCCGTCGTTCACATCGGAACCGTGCAGATGGCGCGACCCCGGCGGCCGCCAGCGACGCCGGGGCCGTCCACCGAGGACCCTTTCTTCAAGGAATTCTTCGATCAGTTCTTCGGACGCAACCGCCCCGGTGGTCCGGGCGAGTTCCGCCAGCCCGGGCTCGGCTCAGGGGTGATCATCGACCGTCGCGGCTACGTCCTCACGAACTTCCACGTGATCAAGGGTGCCGACGCGGTGACCGTGCGCTTGTCCTCCAAGCGCGAGCACCGTGGCCGCATCATCGGCACCGACGCCAAGACCGATCTCGCCGTGGTGCGGTTCGAGCCGGAGGGGGAATTGGCCGTTGCCAGCCTCGGCAACTCCGACGCGCTCCGCGTCGGCGAGTGGGCGATCGCCATCGGCAATCCCTTCGGCCTCGACCAGACGGTCACCGTGGGGGTAGTCAGCGCCACGGGGCGCTCGGACGTGGGCATCGCCAGCTACGAGAACTTCATCCAGACCGACGCGTCCATCAACCCCGGGAACTCCGGAGGCCCGCTCGTCAACCTCAAGGGCGAGGTGATCGGTATCAACACCGCCATCGTGGCCACCGGCCAGGGGATCGGCTTCGCCATTCCCGCCAACATGGTCCGCCGGGTGATGGGCCAGCTCATCGACCGGGGGAAGGTGACGCGCGGCTGGCTGGGCGTCGCGCTGCAGCCGCTCACGGCCGAGCTCGCGGAGGCATTGGGCGCGAAGGGAACGCGGGGGGCGGTCGTGGCCCGGGTCTATCCCAACAGCCCCGCCGCCAGCAGTGAGCTGCGCCCCAACGATGTGGTGGTGAGCTTCAATGGCGTCGACGTCGACGACTACCACCACCTGCAGCGGTTGGCCGCCGAGACCGAGGTCGGGCGCACGGTGAAGATCGACATCGTGCGGGACCGCAAGCCCCGGACCGTCGAGCTCACGGTCGCCGAAGCCCCGGACAGCGCCGGCCCGTCTCGCTGAGGGCCGACGGGTCGTCGAGGCGAGCGGTGGGGGGTATGGGGGGCCATCTCGGGGCCCCCCATTTTTCTAAGCCACGAAGGGTGGGATGGGCGGAACCTCCAGCGGTCGCGTGCGCACGTCGCGCACGCCCGGAACCTCACGCGCCACTTGCAAGGCCTGCTCCAGCGCCGTCGTGCCCTCGATGGTCACGATGCCGTTCTGCGACTCCACGGTGAGGCGGTAGCGACGGGTCTCGGGGTGGATGGCCAGGGCGACCTGGACGCGCGAGGCCAACGCGCGGTCGGCGACGATCTGGCGGGCGCGCTCCGTGGTGGCCACGGCGGGATGGCGGGCCGCCCGCTCGATCATGTCCACGATGGCTTCGTAGGGCAGCTTCTCGGTGTTGAACACGATGTCGTAGAGCGTCGGCTCGTCGACGTCCACCTCGTACAGATAGCGCATGCGCCCCCGCTTCTCGCCATCGTCGCGGCGCAGAAAGTCGGCGGCGGCCCGCTGGTTCGGGGTCTCCCGGGCCAGCTCGGTGGAGCGCTTGACCCACTGGCGTACGCGGTGCTCGAAGGGCGCGATCAGGCGGATGCGCACCACGTGGGGGATGCCGCGGAGCAGCCACTGCCCGCCCCGGCCCATGAGAACGACGTTGTCGACCTCGGCGAACTCGAGCAGCGTCGTCTGGAGGATCGTGATGTAGTGCCGCGTTTCGGCGTCGAAGCGCTCGAAGAGCGAGGGCTTCGACTCATCGAGGTGCGAGAGCTTCTCCTCGGCTAGCCCGTACCGGCGCACCGCGTCCTGGAGCAGCTCCTGGTCGACGTAGCGATAGCCCAGACGCTGGGCGACGGCCATGCCGACCTCCGGCCCGCCGGCGCCCATCTGATGCGAGATCGTCAGGATGGCCATGGTTCACCCCCGCCGATACTGGTCTTTGAGCGCGGTCGGAGCGATCGCAATGCGCTTGCCGGCGACGTCCTCGAGGATGTAGACCTCGTCACTCAGGGAGCCACTGGCGAAGACCTCGTACACATCGAGGGCCTCCTCCAGGGTGCGGCCAGGCTGCTCGGCCATCAGCTGCTCGACGCGCGCGCGCGCGAGTCGCGGCATACCGGCTCCCCTCCAGGTGGACGCCCAGCCTAACCGAATGCCGGGGCGCCGGCAAGGCGCTGGGCTAGGCCGAGGCCGCCACCACGGACACCCCGCCTTCCAGGGGCGGGGCGAACGAGTACGCCGGCCCGGGCCCGGTGGGGACGACCGCCATGTTCTCGGCCCTCGCCGCCACGGGGGCGATGCGGGCCAGGAACACCGGGACCTCCTCGCGGGGGACGAGAAAGACGACCGAGGCCGTGAGGTTGGCGCCTCGCCCGGCCGGACAGTAGCGCCAGGTCGTCACGCCGGCGCGCTCGACGAGACGGTCGGCGAGTCCCCGGAGCGAGGTCTCCGCGAATTCGCGGGCAACCGCCGGGGAATCCGGAGTGCGCTGATCGAGCTGGAGCAGGCGTACGCTCATCTCCACGCGGCCGCGCACCTCGGCGAGCCCGGCGCGGATCCGGGTCCACCGGGCGTCCAGCCAGCCCTCGAGCTCGGTCTCGGCCACGACCGTCCCGAAGCGCAGCGGCAGGACGGCCGAGGCCTCGAGCAGGCTGGCCACGACGTCATCGTGGGCGGCTTCGGCGCTGGGGGTTCGCGGCGGTGCCGAGGCGATCGGGCTCGAGATGAGCAGGAGCTCACGGAAGGGCTGTTTGACGAGAGTGTCGCCCACGCCCACCCGAGGTGGGCGCCACGCCCCCGGCAGGCCTTGCACGATCGCGTACAGATATCGGAGCATCGCTGCCTCCTTGGCGTGGGGGAATCGGGCCAGGGAGCGTCGCGAGCGAGAGTACGGGGGGGCCGGCACCAGGTCAAGGGGTATGGGCGAGATTTCCCTGCTGTTATACTTTTGAGACCGTGCGCGGTTCGTTCGTCATCGTGACGCTCGGGCTCGTCATGGCGGCCACGCTGGCGGCCGGCAATCCGCGGCTCGAGTTACCCGCGACCGTGCCGGTGGCCCAGCGCGTCGCCTTCGAACAGCTGGCGACCACGGCCGACGTCGTGACCCGCGTGGAGGCCGAACCGTTCCTGGTGCGGGCCGAGGTCTTCGAGTACCTCCTCGACCATCCGGCGTTCGCGACCCAGGTGGCCCGCACGCTCCGGCTGGCGAAATTCAAGATCTGGAATACGCCCGACGGGATGGTCCTCGACGACGGGCGGGGCCTCACCGGACAGTTCCGCATCGTCTACGCCGCGAACGGCACGCGCCTGTTCCACGCCCGGGGCGAGTACAACAAGACCCTGCTCCCGACGATCCACGGTCAGGCGCTCACGATGATCGAGTACCACGCCATTCCGGCCGCGCAGGGCCGTGTGCTCCTCACGCCGGCGGTTTCCGGCTTCGTCCGGCTCGACAACCGGGTGATCGCGTTTGGCTTCCGAGCCCTGCAGGGGGCGGCGCAGCGGAAGGCCGACCTGGAAGCTCACCGCCTCATGAAGAAGTTCGCGCGGGTCAGCCGCGCCCTCGAGGAGTCCCCCGACGCTGTGCTGGAGCAGTTGCGGCAGGCCCCCGACGTGCCCTCGCGCCAGCTCGAGGAATTCGGCCGGCTGCTCAACGGGCGCTGACGCGGGGGACCCGGCTGCGCGCCTGCTCCAGCTCGATCCACTTGCCCTGCGCCTCCAGCGCCTGCCAGAGGCCCAGGTGGGCGGCGGCCAGATCGCCGTCGATGCGGAGCGCTTCGCGATACTCGGCCTCGGCGTCGGCCCAGCGCTGCTGCGCGAGCAGCACGCCGCCGAGCGCGGCCCGGGAGCGCGCCGACAGGGGCCGGTGGGCGAGGGCGGTGCGATACACAACCTCGGCGTCCTTGTGACGCCCCTGCTCGGTGAGCAACTCGCCGAGATCGCCGAGCGCCCGGACATACCCCGGCCGGAGCCGGATCGCCTCCTCGAACGCGGCCTCGGCCGCGGCATGCCGGCCGAGCCAGTACAGCGCCACGCCCAGCCCCCGATGCAGCGCCGGGTGGTCGGGGCGGCGCGCCAGCGCTTCCCGGTACGCCTGCTCGGCCTCCGCGTGACGGCCCTGGCGCCCGAGGCCCAGGGCGTAGTTGGCGCGCGCCCGGATGTCGTCGGGATTGAGTTTGAGCGCTTCCCGGAAGGCGTGCTCGGCCTCGGCGTGGCGGCCCTGGCGTCCGAGCGACACCCCGAGCTCGAAGAGAAGGCCGGAGCTCCGCGGGCCCAGGCGAAGGGCTTCGCGAAACGCGACCGCAGCACCCGCGTAGTCGCCGGAGGCACCCAGCGCGTGCCCCCGCGCCGCGTGGAGGTCGGCGTTATCGGGATGGTGGGCGAGGGCTTCGGCGTAGACGGCGGCCACGTCCGCCCAGCGGCCCTGCCGGTGCAGCGCCAGGGCCAGGAGCCGATAGGGCGCGAGGGCCGCCGGCCGTGCCCGAATCGCGCACCATAACTCGGTGATCGCCCCCTCGTAGTCGCCCTGCCGTTCCAGGACCACGGCGAGCTCCCAGCGCGCATCGATGTCGTCCGGGCGCAAGCGCAGCGCCTCGCGCAGAGCCGTGACCGCTTCCGCGTGGCGCCGACGCTTGGCCAGCACGATGCCCAGCCGGCGGTGCAGATCGGGGTCGTCCGGCTGCAGGCGTACGGCCTCGCGGTAGGTGGCGACGGCCTCGCGCAGACGACCCCGGCGCTCGAGCGTCGCGGCCAGCCCAGCGTGGGGCCGCACCCATTGTGGGCGCAGACGCCCCGCCTCGCGATAGGCGGCCTCGGCCTCCGCGTACTGTCCCTGCTCGAACAGCGTCGTTGCCAGGTCGGCCTGCGCGGAGGCCGAGCTGGGCTGGCGCATCACCCCGTCGCGGAGGACGGCCTCGGCGTCGGCGGGACGCCGCAAGCGGCGGAGCACCAGGCCCAGGTTGGCGCGGGCCACGGGATCGTCCGCGCGCAGCGTCAGGGCCTCGCGAAAGGCGGCTTCGGCACCACTCCACTCCCCCTGGCGCTCGAGCGTCAGTCCCAGATTCACGTAGGCCCGGGCGAAGTCGGGACGAAGCCGAACGGCCTCCCGGAAGGCGACCACCGCGTCCGCATAGCGCCCCTGCTCGAAGAGGATCGCGCCGAGCTCGGCGTGGGTCGTGGCGATGTCGGGCTCCAGGCCCAGCGCCTCGCGTAGGACCGCCTCGGCTTCATCGGTGCGTCGCTGCCGGCGCAGGGCCAGTCCGAGATCCAGCCGGGCGCGGACGTCGTCGGGCTTGAGGCGCAGGGCCTCGCGGCAGGCCGCCTCCGCGTCGGAGTACCGGCCCTGGCGAGCCCACGTCTTCGCTCGTTCCCACCACGACTCGAAGGTCATCACCGGTCAGGACTCCTGGGACCGCGCGGGTCGGGCCCGGTGGGGCGCGCAGCGGAGAAGAGCCAGGCAAGGTGTAAACGGCTCACGCGTGCCTCGCGCGCACTTATAGCACAAAAATTCGTCACAACCGACGTAGATCCTCGGGCATCTGGACGTCACGACGTGGGCGCGGCGACACTCACCCCCTCGAACGCGCTCTTATTGGGAGTGATTGGTATGAAAGTGACATTGCTGCTTCTGGCTGGGGCTCTGAGCGTGCTGCTGACCGCCGGGGACGCGCTCGGCATGGCCTGGGGCGACAGTCGGCACCGCCGCGGCAACGGGCCGAACGGGTGGTCCGAATCATCCGGATCCGCGAACACTGCGAGCGTTCCTGAACCTTCCTCGCTCTACGCGATCGGCTCGGCTCTGGCGCTACTCGGCGGCGCAGGCTGGATCCTGCGGCGCAAGTAGGCGGCTCGCGACCAGCGCCAGGCGGGATCGGCGCTGGCGCCGGCCGGCCGGGGGACATGACCGTGAGCCGCCGATCCCTGCTGGAGTGGTGCTTCCTCCTGGTCGTCGTCACGTTCTACCTGCCGACGCTGGCCGAGATCGGCCACGCATGGTCGACGCATCGGTACGCCGGGCACGGTGTCTTCGTGCCCCTGCTCAGCGCCGTCATGCTGTGGGCTCGTCGTCACCGGCTGGGGGATCGTTCCCGGCCCGGGTGCCCGGCCGGCCTCGGCCTCCTCTTCGCCGCGCTGGCGCTGGCGGCGGTCGGCCACGCCACCCAGAGCGTGCTTGCCCACGTCGTCTCCGTGGTGGGGGCCGTTTCCGGCATCGCGCTGTGGTTCCGTGGAGCGGACTGGATGCGGCAGGCCGCGGCCCCATTCGCCTTTCTGCTGTTCATGCTGCCGCTGCCCCGCGAGGTCGCGGCTGTCGTGACGCTCCCGCTGCAGCACTTCGCCGCCGGCTTCGCCGCGGGGGCGCTGCACGTGCTGTCCATCCCGGCGTCCCAGGCCGGCGTGCTGATTCAGCTCACCGACCTCAACCTGCGGGTCGATGAGGGCTGCAATGGCCTCCGCTTTCTGATGGTGCTGCTCGTTGTCACTACGGCCTTTGCGCTCCTCTACGTGCCGTCCCGGCGCCGACAGGTCATCGTCATCGCCGCCGCCGTCGTGGCCGGAGTGTTCGCCAATGCCGTGCGCGTGGCGGCGATTGCCGCCGCCACCCACGTGATCGGCCCGCAAGCCGCGATGGGCAGCCTGCACGACTACACCGGGCGCACCATCTGGGTGCTGGCCCTGGTCGCCATCCTGGCGTTTGGGATCCTTCTGAGCTGGGGCGCGACCGCGGACGGGAACGGGCAAGGAGACTGGAGGGCAGGCGGCGAAGGAAGGTAACAGGCGGGGGAAGGCTCCCCCGCCCCATACCCGACGTGGCTAGTCGGCCTGGATGCTGTTGATCCCCGTCGCCAGGCCGATGACGTCATCGACATCAGCCTGGGCAACGCCGACACTGGCAAACACTGCGAGCGCCAACAGCAGGACGATACCCAACCGCTTCATCTGCTCACCTCCTGACCAGTTCTGGGTTGTGTTCCGCGCACGTTCCTCGGCAGCGTGATGCACGTCAGACGCCAAGCTAGCAGGCTTGGCTCGGGTCGTCCTGACGCGTACTTGTCGGTCGACCACGTCAAGAGCTGCGAGGGGGCGGGTTAACGGTCAGGACTGGATGGCAGGCCGCGCCGAAATGGCAGCGGGATTCGGCGTTACTGGGATGATGCCTGCCGACGCCGCTCTTCGATCTCCCGGATGGCCTCCGCGAACATGCCCACGTTGAGGGGACACGGCGGCTCGTTCTGCTCCACGTACTGGCACTCGATCTGGTCGCACTGAGTGGAATATGGCGGGGGCCGATCGAAGGACGGCCGCCGAGTGAGTCGTATGCGAACCGTCTCCTTCACGACCGGGCACTCAAACTCGCGCCACCCAGATTTCCCCATGTCTCCCACCCATCAGAGCAGCAAACACCCTGGCCTGTACAGAGAATTGCAGAACGGCCGCCCACAAGCCCTCGGCGGAAGAGACCCGTGAAGCCCCCAGGGCTTCATGGGATCGCGGGAGCGGGGTCCTCAGGCGGTGGCGGCGCGCCAGATCCGGCGCCCGCCCCCGTCGATCCTGAGCGCCACGACCGCCGCGGCCACCAGGAAGAGGCAGGCCAGCGTGTAGGCCACGCCGTAGCCGCCCGTCGTCTCGAACAGCGCGCCGGCCAGCCAGGAACCGAGGGCGGAGCCCGTCTGGTGCACGAGGAAGATCACGCCGAAGATCGAGCCGACGGAGAAGCGTCCATAGATGTCGGCGGTCAGTGCCGAGGTCATGGAGCCCGTGCCCGCCATCGTGACGCCGCCGAGGACGGCCACCGCCAGGATCGCCACCGGGTTGTCCCGGATGAGGAAGAAGCCGGCGAAGATGAAGACGCGTCCGGCGTAGATGGCGGCGAGGACGGGCCGGCGACCGAAGCGGTCGGACAGCATGCCGAGCATCACCGTGCCCCCGATGCTCGAGCCGCCGAGCACGCCGAGCGCCCAGGAGGCGAACATCGGCGAGTATCCGTGGTCGGTCAGCATCGGGATCCCGTGCGCGGAGAGCAGGCTCATCGAGAAGCCACACGTGAAGAACGCGCTGGCCAGCTGCCAGAAGGCCAGCGTTTGCACCGCCTCGGCGGCGCTGACCCGCTCGGTCGGAGCCCCGGGGTCCCCCTTGGGGACGGCGCCGTCGGCGCTCAGCCCGACCGACTCCGGAGAGTCTCGGACCACCCACAGGGAGAGGGGCAACATGAGCGCCAGAATGCCGCCCGCGATCAGCATGTACGTGGCCCGCCACCCCACGGTGAGAATGAGCCAGGTCACCGCGGGAACGAGCAGGCTCATCCCGGTCATCGAGGCGCCGCCGAGCACCGAGAGCGCGGTACCGCGGCGCCGGCTGAACCACCGGGCCACCACCCCGGAGGCGATCACCGGCCCGGTGGCGGCGAGCCCGAGCGGCACCAGCACGCCGTAGACGGCGGCGAATTCCCAGAAGGTGCGCACCACCGCGGTCAGGCCGAGCGAGATCACCAGCAGCACGGTGCCGACCGCAGTGACGACGCGTACGCTGAAGCGGTCGAGCGCCATGCCGGCGATCGGCATGAAAACGCCGTACAGGAGCAGGCTCAGAGCGATGACCACGGAGAAGCTCGCGCGATCGAGGCCGAGATCGTCCACGATGGGCTTGAGGAACGGTCCCACCGCGTGGCGGATTCCCGTCGAGGTGAACGTCATCACCGAGAACGCCGCCACCACCCACCAGCCGTAGAAGATCGAACGCTTGGGCACGGGCTCTCACTATAGCTCACCCGTCGCTCGCCGGCACGGGTGGCCGGGCTGGCGCCGGCGAGTTGAGTTGCGGCCGGGCTCGGGGCGTGCTAATCGAGTCGGACCGTGGCCGTCTTTCACTTCGAGCTCCGCGACCTTCCGCCGGAAACTCAAGCCCTCCGGTCGGAGGTCCGCGAGTTCCTGGGCCAGACGCTCGCCGGCCGGACGGCCATCGGTCGCGCGGGCTCCTGGGGCGGCTTCGATCCCGAGTTCAGCCTCAAGGTCGGCGCCCGCGGCTGGATCGGGATGACCTGGCCCAAGCGGTATGGCGGCCACGAGCGGACGTTCCTCGAGCGCTACGTGGTGCTGGAGGAGATGCTGGCGGCCGGGGCCCCGGTGAGCGCTCACTGGATCGCCGACCGCCAGAGCGGCCCGCTGCTGCTCCGGTTCGGGACCGAGGAGCAGCGTCAGCGCTTCCTGCCGGCGATCACCCGGGGCGAGTTGCACTTCGCCATCGGCATGAGCGAACCCGACTCGGGCTCCGACCTGGCCTCCATCCGCACGCGGGCGGCCCGCGCGGATGGGGGGTATCTCGTCAACGGCACCAAGGTCTGGACTTCCAACGCCCATCGGTGTCGGTGGGCCATCGCCCTGTTCCGCACCCGGGTCGTGCCTGACAAGAAGCACGAGGGACTTTCGCAGTTCCTGGTGGATCTGCGGTCGCCCGGCATCACCATCCGACCCATCATCGATCTGGCCGGCTCGCATCACTTCAACGAGGTGGTCTTCCAGGACGTCTTCGTGCCGGAAGACCTGCGGGTGGGCGGCGAGGGAGACGGCTGGAAGCAAGTGACCACCGAGCTCGCCTTCGAGCGCAGCGGGCCCGAGCGTTATCTCTCCAGCATCGCGCTCCTGCTCGAGCTGATTCGCCACGTCGGCAAGGACCCCGACGAACGCGGCCTGGTCCTGGTCGGGCGCCTGGTGGCGCACCTGGCCACGCTGCGCCAGATGTCCCTGTCGGTGGCGGGCATGCTGCAGGCCGGCGAGAACCCGAATCTCGAGGCGGCCCTGGTCAAGGATCTGGGCACCACATTCGAGCAGGAGATCCCCGAAGCCGTCCACGCGCTCCTGGACCTCGAGCCGACCACCACCAGCGGCAGCGATCTTCAGCAGGTGCTGGGCTACCTCGTGCAGCGGGCGCCGTCGTTCTCCCTGCGCGGCGGCACGCGCGAGGTGCTGCGCGGCATCATCGCCCGGGGGCTGGGCCTGCGATGAGCGAGCTCCGGACGCTGCTGGCCGACACGGTCACCCGGCTCTTCACCGACCTCGTGACGAAGGAAGCGCTCGAGGCCGCCGAGCAGGGGGCCTGGCCGGATCGCCTGTGGCAGGCGCTCGAGGAGGGCGGGCTCACGCTGTCGCTCGTCCCCGAGGCGGCCGGCGGTGCTGGCGGCACCTGGGCCGATGCCTACGTGGTGGTGCGGGCGGCCGGCCGCCACGCGGCGCCCGTGCCGTTAGCCGAGACCATCGTGGCCGGTTGGCTCCTGGCCGGTGCCGGCCTCCCGGTGCCACTAGGCCCGCTCACCCTCGCGCCGGTGAGGACCGACGATCGCCTGCGCCTGAGCCGCGCCGGTGGGAGCTGGCGGCTCAGCGGCACGGCCACCCGCGTGCCCTGGGGCAAGGCCGCCGGCCATGTGGTGGTCGTGAGCGAAGCCGAGCAGCGCCCGCTCGTCGCCCTGGTGGCGGCCGACGCTGCCCGCGCCACCGCCGATCGCAACCTCGCGCTGGAGCCGCGGGACACCCTCGTCTTCGCCGACACGCCGGTCGCCGCCGCCGCGCCCGCCGGGCCCGGCGTTCCCGCGCGCGCTCTGCACATCTACGGCGCGCTCGTGCGGGCGGCGCAGATGGCCGGCGCCCTCGCGGGCATGCTGCAGCAATCGGTCCGCTACGTCACCGAGCGCCGGCAGTTCGGCCGGCCGATCGGCAGCTTCCAGGCGATCCAACACGCCCTGGCCGTCCTGGCCGGCCACGCCGCCGCCGCGGGCATCGCGTCGGAACATGCCTTCCGAGCGGCCGACCGGGGCGAGCCCGAGCTGGACGTCGCCGCCGCCAAGATCCGCGTGGGGGAGGCGGCGGGCGTCGCCGCCGGCATCGCCCACCAGGTGCACGGGGCCATCGGCTTCACCTACGAGCACTCGCTGCACTTCTGGACGCGCCGGCTCTGGTCCTGGCGGGCGGAGTTTGGCAGCGAGAGCCGCTGGGCTGCCGAGCTGGGCCGCGCCGTCGTGGGCCGCGGCGCTGACGCGCTCTGGTCGGACCTGACCGCGCGGTCTACCGCGAGCTCATTTCCGACGCCGGCGTGACGTTCGACGACGCCCTGCGAGTGCGGGCCCGGGCGAATCTGCTCGCGTTCTCGCGCCGCCCCCTGCCCGCCGACAGCCGCCGTCCCGCCGCGGTGGCCGTGGTCCTGCTGCCCGATGCCGGGGGGCACGCCTGCTTCCTGCTCACGCGGCGGGCGGCCTCGCTGCGCGCTCACGCCCGCCAGTGGGCGCTGCCGGGGGGCGGGATCGATCCGGGCGAGGGGCCCGTCGCGGCCGCCCTGCGCGAGCTGCGGGAGGAGGTGGGGCTAGCCCTCGAGGTGGGCAACGTCCTGGGCCTCCTCGATGACTACGGTACCCGTTCGGGATTCCTCATCACGCCCGTCGTGCTGTGGGCGGGTGCGCAGGTGGAGTTGACGCCCAACGTCGCCGAGGTCGCCAGCATTCACCGGGTCCGGCTGAGCGACCTCGAGGGGACTGATGTCCCGCGCCTGGTGACCATTCCCGAGAGCGACCGCCCCGTGATCCAGCTGCCCATCCTCTCCACGCTGGTCCACGCTCCGACGGCGGCCGTGCTTTACCAGCTTCGTGAGGTCGTCGTGCACGGCCGCGCCACCCGTGTCGACCACTTCGAACAACCGGTCTGGGCCTGGCGCTGAGGTATCCTCTTCGCGCGACGGAGGAAGACATGCTCAACGGGAAGACGGCGTTGGTGACGGGCGCCGGTCGCGGGATCGGGCGGGGCATCGCGCTCGCCCTGGCGCGAGCCGGCGCGCGCGTGCTGGTGAACGATCTCGGCACCAGCCTGAGCGGCGAGGGCACCGACCGCGGGCTGGCCGGGCAGGTGGCGGACGAGATCGTCAAGAGCGGCGGCGTGGCGGCCGCCAATGCCGACTCGGTCGCTGACTTCGACCGGGCGGCGGCCATGGTGCAGCAGGCGGTCCAGCTCTGGGGTCGCCTGGACGTCCTCGTCAACGTGGCTGGGAACCTGCGCGATCGCATGATCTTCAACATGACCGAGGCCGAGTGGGATGCCGTCGTGGGCGTGCACCTCAAGGGGACCTTCAACACCACTCGGGCGGCGTCCGTGCTCATGCGCGAGCAGAAGACCGGGCGGATCATCAACATGTCCTCGGTGTCGGCGCTGGGCGCTCCCGGGCAGCCCAACTACGCCGCCGCCAAGGCCGGCATTCTCGGCCTGACCTGGTCCACCGCCAATGCCCTGGCCAAGTACGGGGTGACGGCCAATGCGATCCTGCCCAGCGGGGCGACCCGCATGACCGACTCCACCCCGCGGGGCCGGGAATTCTTCGAGCAGACCGGCAAGTGGCCGAGCGAGGCGGCCGCGGGCACCGAGCGCGACCCCGACAATGTCGCGCCCCTGGTGGTCTACCTGGCCAGCGATGCGGCGGCCGGGGTCAACGGCCAGGTGTTCCACGCCTATGGGTTCGGCGTCACGCTGCTGGCCCAGCCTCACGCCGTGCGACGGCTGCGGGCGAGCCGGCGGCTGGAGCCCGAGGAGCTCGCCCGGACCTTCGCCTCCACCCTGGGGCCGCGCCTGAAGCCGCCGCCGGCCACCGGCTTCGGTCGCGATCTCGACGAGCGCCCGGCCAGTGAGTGGAAGGATGTCGGTGACGGCCTCCGCCTCTGGCAGTCGCCCTGGGAAGAGCCGTGAAGACGGTGCTCCTCGTCTGCCACGCCAATACCGCCCGCAGCGTCATGGCCCAGGCCCTGCTCGAACAGCTGCTGGGACGTCGCAACGGCGTCGCGCCGGTGCGGATCCGTTCCGGGGGGGTCGGACCCGCGGCCCGGGATGGCATGATCCCGTCCCTCGACGCTCGCCTGGTGCTCCGCGAGGAGGGCATCCACCTGGCCGAGGATGCCTACGC
>DATBIM010000082.1:0-4579 GCA_036556905.1 Candidatus Methylomirabilota bacterium | reverse complement strand
CCGTGGTCGTGCCCGCCGATGCCCTCATCTACGTCGCCGGGCTGAGCAAGGTCTTCGTCGTCGCCGGCGCCGCCGTCGAGGAACGGCGCGTGCGCCCCGGCGAGCGGCAGGGGATGTGGGTCGAGATCCTGGACGGCGTCAAGGCCGGCGAGTCGGTGGCCACCTCCAATCTCCCCGCCCTCTTCAACGGCGCCCCCATCGCGGTCGGCGCCCGCTAGGCGCCCGTGCTCGAAGTCCTCGTCCGGCGCCCCGTCTTCACGACCATGCTGATCGTCAGCCTCGTGGTGCTGGGGATGGCCTCCTTCCTGCAGCTCGGCGTGGACATCTTCCCCAAGGTCGATCTGCCCACCATCACCATCACCACGCGCCTGCCCGGCGCCTCGCCCGAAGAGGTGGAGAGCCAGATCACCAAGGTGATCGAGGAGGCCGTCAACACCATCGCCGGCCTCGACGAGCTTCGCTCGTCCTCCATCGAGGGCCAGTCCCAGGTCTTCGCCACCTTCGTGCTGGAACGCAATGTCCAGGAGGCCGCCAACGACGTCCGGGAGAAGGTGTCGGCGGTGGTCTCCCGCTTCCCCCTGGCCACCGAGGCCCCCGTCATCGAGAAGGCCGATCCGGACTCGGCGCCCATCCTGGCCGTGGTGGTGTCCGGCCAGCGCTCGGCCCGCGAGATCACCGAGATCGCCGACAAGCGCATCAAGCGCCAGCTGGAGACGGTAAAGGACGTGGGCGCCATCACCCTGGTGGGGGCGCGCCGCCGGGAGATCCAGATCTCCGTCGACCCCGATAAGCTCTCGGCCTACGGGCTCAGCATCCAGCAGGTCAAGGACGCCCTGGTCCGGCAGAACGTGGAGATCCCCGGCGGCCGGCTCACCGGCGGCGCGCGGGAGGAGGGCGTGCGCACGCTGGGCCGCATCGAGACGCCCCAGGGCTTCGAGGAGCTGATCGTGGCCGACCTCAAGGGCGGGCCCGTCCGCGTCCGGGACGTGGGCAGCGTGACCGACGGCGAGGAGGAAGCCCGCACGCTCTCGCGCCTCAACGGCCGCAATGCCGTGTCCCTGGTCATCCGCAAGCAGTCGGGGACGAACACCGTGGCCGTCGTCGACGCGCTCAAGGCCCGGCTCACCGACATCCAGAAGGGGTTGCCGCAGGACATCCGCTTCGAGGTGGTCCGCGATCTCTCGCGCTTCATCAAGCGCTCCATGCACGAGGTGCAGGACCACCTGCTCCTGGGCGGGCTCCTGGCCAGCCTGATCGTGGCGGTCTTCATCGGCAACCTGCTGTGGTGGGAGACGGCCGCGGTGGGGCTCATCGTGGCCGCGGTGGGCGCGGCCTTCGCGAACGGAGACCCCGACCTGCTGCTCCGGGTCACCGCGGTGGCCTGCGTGGTCACCATGCTGTTCTTCGCCTCGGTGCGCAAGCTCCGGCCGGCCTTCGTGGCGGCGCTGGCCATCCCCTGCTCGATCGTGGCCACCTTCACCGTCATGCGGATGGCCGGCTTCACCCTCAACAACCTCACCATGCTGGGGCTCTCGCTCTCCACCGGCATCGTCATCGACGACGCCATCATCGTGCTGGAGAACATCTACCGCCACATCCACGAGGAGCGCCGCTCGCCCTTCGAGGCCGCCATCACCGGCACCCGCGAGATCGCGCTGGCCGTCATGGCCACCACGCTCTCCCTCGTCGTGATCTTCCTGCCCGTCGCCTTCATGGGCGGCCTGGTCGGCAAGTTCTGGAACTCCTTCGGGCTCACCGCGACCTTCGCCATCATGATCTCGCTGCTGATGGCCTTCACCATCACCCCCATGCTGGGCGCCCGCATCTTCGCCCCCCACGCGTCCGCCGACGGCCCCGGCGGGGGCCCGCCCGCGCAGGAGGCGCGGTTCTACCGCGTCCTCGAGCATGGCTACGAGCGGCTGCTCGGCTGGTGCCTGCGCCACCGCTGGGTGGTGATCCTGGGTTGCCTGGCCATCTTTGCGTTCGGGGCGTTCCTGGTCACCCGCTCCAAGCTGGAATTCGTCGTCAACGACGACATGAGCGAGTTCGAGGTGGTGGCCGAAGCCCCCCCGGGCTCGTCGCTGGAACGCACGGCCGAGCTGATCGCCCGGCTGGAGGCGGAGATTCGCCAGATCCCCGAGGTGGTGACCCTGTTCTCCACCGCCGGCGTCCGCGGCCAGTCCCAGTCAAACGTCACCGACATCTCGATCTACGTCGGGCTCACGCCCCTGATGGCGCGCGCGAAGACGCAGGACGAGCTCAAGCAGGAGGTGCGCACGCGGCTGACGGCCTTCCCGGGAATGCGCGCCAGCGTGCAGAACATCAACCTGATCGGGGGTGGCGGGCTCCGACAGACCGAGTTCAACCTGATCCTGCGCGGCGCCGATATCGACCGCCTCGAGCAGTACGCCCGCAACGTCATCACCGAGCTCGGCTCCCGACCCGGCTTCGTGGACCTGGACACTGCCCAGGCCTATCGGCAACCCGAGGTGCAGGTGCGCATCGATCGCCAGAAGGCCTCCGATCTAGGCGTCAGGGTCGACGCCATCGCCACCACGCTCCGCACCATGGTGGGCGGCGAGGAAGTCGGCTTCTATCGCGAGCTCGGCGAGCAGTACGACGTGCGGCTGCGCCTCAAGGAGAGCTTCCGGGCCCAGCCCAGCACGCTGTCCAACCTCTATGTGCCCACCACCGACGGCCGGCTCGTGACCCTCAGCAACGTGGCCACCCTGGGGAGCGGGATGAGCCCCGGCCAGGTCGAGCGCTATGCCCAGGAACGCTCGGTGACCATCGTGTCCAATCTCTACGGCAAGCCGCTGGCCGAAGCCTACCGGGACGCCTACGGCGCCGTGGCCAAGCAGAAGATGCCCCTGGGCTACGGCATCGTGACGACCGGGCGGGGCAAGCTGCTCCAGGAATCGCTCTACAACTTCGGCATCGCCGCGTTGCTGTCCCTGGCCTTCATCTACATCGTCCTGGCCGCCCAGTTCGAGTCCTTCATCCACCCGGTCACGATCATGTTCTCGATGTTTCTGGCGATCCCCTTCGGCCTGCTCACGCTTCTCGTGGTGGGCAAGACGCTCAACATCTACTCGATCATGGGACTCTTTCTCCTCATGGGGGTGGTGAAGAAGAACGCCATCCTGCAGGTGGATTACACCAACGTGCTCAGGGCCCGGGGGCTGCCTCGCCACCAGGCCCAGATGCAGGCGGATCGGGCGCGGCTGCGCCCCATTCTCATGACGACGCTGGCCATCATCGCCGGCATGCTGCCCGTGGCCCTGGGCCGCGGCGACGGCTCGGCCTCGCGGGCCTCGCTGGCCACCGTGGTGGTGGGCGGCCAGGCCCTCTGCCTGCTCGTCACGCTGGTGGCGACGCCGGTCATCTACTCGATGTTCGACGACCTGCGGGGACTGCGGGCCTTCGCGTGGATCCGCTTCCCGCGGCTCCGGCGGAGGATGTTCAGCCTGGAGGGG
The DNA here is from genome assembly GCA_036556905.1 of Candidatus Methylomirabilota bacterium. GTDB lineage: Bacteria > Methylomirabilota > Methylomirabilia > Rokubacteriales > CSP1-6 > 40CM-4-69-5. The sequence goes on along the minus strand of DATBIM010000082.1, from coordinate 1,103 downwards.
GCTGGCGCGGCCCCCTCCGGACCTCCCCGTTCACGCGAGGTGTGATGCCCTCCGGCAGCTAGACGCGGCCGGCGGGCAGCCGCGAGGAGATTTCGATCTTGGCCCCGGTCCGGGCCGCGCCCACCCAGGCTTCCCAGGCCTGACCCTGCTTGCGCGCCAGCAACTCGGCGGCGATCTTGTCTCGCTCGCCGGCCAGCGGCTCCAGGCCCGGCGGCACGCGCTCGAGCACCCGGAGCACGTAGTAACCTTGCGGCGTCTTCACGGGCTCGCTCAACGAGCCGATCGGCGTCTGCAGCGCGGCCAGCATGGCGTCACCGGGGAGCCGCTTGTCGGGGCTGCTGCGTGAGAAGCGGGCGGTCTCGCTGTAGATCGCGCCCAGCTTCTTGGCGACGGTCGCCAGGTCAGCCCCTTTGGCGTCAGCGCTCAACTGTTTCGCCCGCTCCAGCGCCCGCACTTCGGCCTTCTCGCGCTTGACCGCCGCGGCGACCTTGTCCTTGATCTCGGCCAGCGGGGGCACGGCGGCGGCGAGCGGCTCGACGTGCTTGAGCACGACCCAGCCGGCCGGCGTCTTCACGGGCGTCGCGATGCCGCCCTGGGCCAGCTGGAAGGCGGCCTCCTCGAGCGGGTCGGGCGGGGCGAAGCCGGCCGGGCCCGACTGCCGCGCGATCGTCGATTCCACCGGCGTGAGGCCGAGCTTCCGGGCCTCGGCCAGGAAGTCGGCGGCGCCGAGCAGCTTGGCGCGCGCCTCGTCGGCTCGGGTCCGCGCCGCCCGGTCGGCCCCCTCTGCGGCCAGGCGCGCCCGAATCTGCCCGGTCACCGCCTTCAGGGGCTTGCGGCCGCCCTCGCGGATCTCCATGACCTTGATGGCGTGAAACCCGAAGGGCGTCCGTACCGGCTCCGGCGACACCTCGCCCTTGCGGAGTGCGAAGAGCGCGGTTTCGAACTGGGGCACGACCTCCCCCTGCTTGACGAACCCCAGGTCGCCTCCCCGCGGGGCCGAGCCCGGGTCCTGGGAGAGCTCGCGCGCCAGCTTGGCGAAGTCTTCCCCGGCTCGGGCCCGGCGGATGGCCTCGGCGACCTTTGTGCGGGCCTGATCCTCGGCG
>DATBIM010000081.1:0-9208 GCA_036556905.1 Candidatus Methylomirabilota bacterium | reverse complement strand
TGAGCGTGCCCGAGGAGCATCGGGCCGGAGCCCAGCAGATAGTCGATGTAGCGACGGCCGTTGGTGTCCCACAGGTAGGCCCCGCGCGCTTCGCGCACCACGAACTCCAGGCCGGGGCCGCTCCGGTGACTGCCGAGGACGCCGCCGGGAAAGACCCGCGCTGCGCGCTGAACGATGTCAGGGAGATCGCTCATCGGTTCCCTCTCACGCGGAGATTGCCCCGCATCATACGCCATCCAGCATCAGGACGCCCGAGCCGGCCAGGAGACCCCGCTTGAGCTGATCGAGGGCCCGGTTGGCGTGGGCGAGCGGGAACGTGGTGACCGTCGGGCGTACCGGGATGCCGGCGGCCTCGGCCAGCAAGGCCTCTCCGTCAGCGCGAGTGTTGGCCGTGACGCTGGTGATGGCGCGCTCCCGGAAGAGGTCGGCGTAGTCGAGGGCCGGGAGCCTCGTCATGTGGATGCCCGCCAGGGCCAGCGTGCCGCCTGGCGCCAGATTGCGCAGCGCCGGCAGAACCAGCTCGCCCGCCGGCGCGAAGATGATCGTGCCGTCGGTCGCCGCTGGCATCGTATCGCCGAGGTCGCCCACCCAGACGGCGCCGAGCGAGCGGGCCAGCGTCCGGTGCGTGGCCTCGCGGGTGCAGACGTACACGTGGCAGCCTCGGGCCGCCGCTACCTGCAGGGTGATGTGGGCGGACGAGCCAAAGCCATAGATCCCCAGTCGCCCGCCCGCCGTCACGCCGGATCGTCGCAGCGCCCGGTACCCGATGATGCCGGCGCACAGCAGCGGCGCGGCCTCGGCGTCGGCGAAGACGGCGGGGATGGCATAGGCGAACGCGTCCGGCACCACCGCGTACTCGGCATAGCCACCGTCGGCGTGGTACCCGGTAAACCGGGCCTGCTCGCACAGGTTCTCCCGATCGCCACGACAGAACGGGCACTGCCCGCACGTCCAGCGGAGCCAGGCGATCCCCACCCGCTGGCCAGATTCGAAGCGCCCGGCGCCGGGTCCCGCACGCTCCACGCGCCCGACCACCTGATGGCCGGGGACGATCGGCAGCCGAGGCAGCGCCAGCTCGCCCTCGACAATGTGGAGATCGGTACGGCAGATGCCGCAGGCGAGCACGCGCACCAAGAGCTCGCCCGTGCCCGGCTCGGGAATCGGACGCGTCGTTTCTTGCAGCGGGCTGGCGGAGATCGGCGCGGCGGTACCTAGCTGCATCACCCGCATCGCGGGTAGCTCACGAGGGCAGGCGTCGGGCTCGATCCGCGCTCACGCGGGGCCGACCGGCTCGCCAGCCCGGCCGAGAATTTTCCGAGCGCGATGCAGGTGCGGCGCATCGACCATGCGGCCCCGGAAGGTGAAGGCGTAGACGCCACGGCGACTGGCGTCGGCGAAGGCCGCCACGAGAGCCCGGGCCTCCTCGATCTCCTCCGCCGAGGGGGCGAACGCCGCGTTGATCACGGAAATCTGGCTCGGGTGGATGGAGATCTTGCCGGTGAAGCCCATCTGCACGGCGTCCTCGCATTCCCGGCGCAGCCCGTCGAGGTCGGCGATGTCGGTGTAGACGGTGTCGATAGCCTCGACCCCGGCGGCGGCCGCGGCCAGCGCGCACATCACGCGCGCGTGGCGGGGGATGTCCAGGTAGCGTCCCTCGGCGTCGCGGACCCGGCCCAGCCCCATCGCCGCGCCGAGATCCTCGACGCCCCACGAGAGGGCCACGACCCGTGGGCTCGCTGCGGCGATCTCCTTGATGTTGAGCAGCCCCTGGGGCGTCTCGGTGGCGATGAGCACGAGCCGCGTGGCGCCGTGATCGACTCCGTGACGGGGCTCCAACCGGTCCAGCTGCTCGGCCACCGCCCGCACGTCGGCCGCCGAGCCGGGCTTGGGAACAACGTAGCCGTCGGGCCGGCCGGCGATAGTCTCCTCGAGATCGGCACGTCCGAGCCCGCTGGCCAGGGGGTTCATGCGAATCCAGCGCTCCCGTCCGTGGAAATCGAGCTTCTCCAACCACTGGCGCACGATCGGGCGCGTGGCGGCCTTGCGGTCGGGGGGCACGGCGTCCTCCAGATCCAGGATGAGGCCGTCGGCCGGCAGGGTCAGGGCCCGGGCGATCATCTTCTCGTTGCCGCCGGGGACGAAGTGCAGTGACCGGCGCCGGGGATTCACTCAGGCACTCCCACACTCAGGCTCGCCTCGCCTGCGCATCATGGCCTGGCGCCGAGCCCGCATGACGAGCTCGCCGTCCTGATTGCGCGCTCGGTGCTCGAAGGTGACGATCCCCCACTGCGGACGAGTCCGCGACGGACGCTTGTCCACGACCTCCGTTTCGGAATAAATCGTGTCGCCGTGGAAGACCGGCTTGGGGAACTCGACTTTCTCGAACCCGAGATTGCCCACGGTCGTGCCGAGCGTCGTCTCACCCACCGAGAGGCCCACCCCCACGCCCAGCGTGAGCAGGCTGTTCACCAGGGGTCGCCCGAACTCTGCCCGGGCCGCGGCGTGAAAGTCCACGTGCAGCGGCTGGGGATTCATGGTCAGGCAGGAGAAGAAGACGTTGTCGGCCTCGGTGATCGTCCGTCCGGGCTGGTGACGGAACACCTGACCGACCTCCAGCTCCTCGAAGTACTTGCCCGCCATCGGCGCGATGGTACACCCGGCACCCCTTGACAGGCACCGGGGGGCGCCACTATCACTGTCGCGTGAGCGCACCGCACGACGTGGCCATCATCGGGGGCGGCATCGTGGCGCTGGCCATCGCCTCCGCGCTGTCCGAGCAGGCCCCCCGCGCGCGGCTCGTCATCCTCGAGAAGGAGCCGCGCCTGGCCCTCCACCAGACCGGGCACAACAGCGGCGTGATCCACTCTGGCATCTACTATCGTCCCGGCTCCTACAAGGCCCGGCTCTGCGTGGAAGGGGCCCGGCTGATGCAGCAGTTCTGCGCGGTCCACGGCATTCGCGTGGACCGCTGCGGCAAGGTCATCGTGGCGACGACCGAGGCCGAGCTGCCACGCCTGGCCGCGCTCTATGAGCGAGGGATGGCCAACGGGGTGCCCGGCCTGAGCTTGATCGAAACTGCCCGCCTGCGGGAGCTCGAGCCCCACGCCGCCGCGCTCCGGGCGATCCACTCGCCCACCACCGCCATCGTGGACTTCAAGGAAGTGGCAACCGCTATGGCCACGGAGCTCACCGCCCGCGGGGTGGCGATCGAGACCGGGGCCAAGGTGATAGCCATCACCCGGACCGGCGATGGCTTCGAGCTCACCACGCCGCGGCTCCCGGTGCGGGCGCGCACCGTCGTCAACTGCGCGGGGCTTCACGCCGACGTGGTCGCCACCATGGCGGGCGCCACGCCAGGCATGAAGATCATCCCCTTCCGCGGCGAGTACTATTTCCTCAAGCCCGAGCGCCGGCACCTCGTGAATGGCCTCATCTATCCGGTCCCCGACCCGGAGTTCCCCTTCCTGGGCGTCCACTTCACGCGCACGGTGCACGGCGACGTCGAGGCCGGCCCCAATGCCGTGCTAGCCTTCGCCCGCGAAGGCTATCGCTTCGGCACCGTGCATGCGGGCGAGCTGCTCGATACGCTGACCTATCGTGGCTTCTGGGCCATGGCCCGGCGGTACTGGCGGACCGGCGTCTACGAGGTCTACCGCTCGCTCAGCAAGGCCGCTTTCGTCAGGGCGCTGCAACGGCTCGTTCCCGAGCTCAGGCCGGAGGATGTCAAGCGGGGTGGGGCCGGTGTGCGGGCCCAGGCGGTCGACCCGAACGGCGCCCTGGTCGACGACTTCCGGATCGTCGAGAGCCCGGGGGCGATCCACGTGCTCAACACACCGTCGCCCGCCGCCACCGCCTCGCTGGCGATCGGCCGCCATATCACCGCGCTGGCTCTCGATCGTTTCAAGCTCAAATAAAGCCGGCATCGCCATCTAAATTCTGTGGATAAGTGTGGATAGCAGGAATTGTGGTCTGCCCTCGGATAGAGACCTACCGGTTGGGTGGAAGGCAAAAATCCCTCTATTGACAAGTACTTGGAGGTCATTTACCCTAAGGCCTCAATGATTACGGTGCCAGCGCGCCGCATCAAACAGTTCGGTGTCGAGTTTTATCAAGCCGGGCTCAACGCCAAAGACATCGATCGCCTGGTCAAGTTCGAGGTCCTCGGGTATTCGGGCGGTCCCAAGGAGGCGCCCATCAAGGGGCGCGCCAAAGCTCGAGCCCGAGTGAACTGGGACGCGCTCGAGAAACGCATCAGCGAGAGCGAGACGGCTTATCAGCGCCCGGTGATCCGACGCAAGATCGACGAGCTGGTCAGCTACTACCGCGAGTGCAAGGACGCCGGGACGCTGCCGCCCATCCCGGGGGCCGTCATCATCACGTCGGAGAAGCGCTTCACCTTCACGCCGATCGCCGGTCACCACGACATCGGGCTTCTACAAATTCCGGAGGAGCACGGGGTCCTCCGCGTGCTGGACGGCCAGCACCGCCTGCTCGCGCTGCACTCGCTCAGCCAGGCCGGCGAGCAGATGGGCATCGAGGTGCCAGCCGTGCTCTTCGACACGCTGGATGCACGTCAGATCGTCGAGCTGTTCGTGACGATCAACGCCAAGCACACCCGGCTCAACCCCTCGCACATCATCAGCCTGTCCGGCCGCAAGCTCTACCCCGATCCCAACCAGGCTCTGGCCCACGACGTGATCCGCTCGCTCAACGAGGACGACAGCTCGCCGCTCCACGGGGAGATCAAGATGCTGGGGACGGGGCGGGGCCGGGTCAGCCAGGCGCCGCTGGCCGAGGAGATCGTCGATCTGCTGGAGACGGTGGAGAAGGTTGGCGGCAACGCCAAGACTCAGGAGCTGCGACAGGGGGCCAAGCGCTTCTTCCTCAACTACGTGAAATCCATCTCCACGACGTTCCCCGGGGCCTGGGCCGGCCGCAAGTACTCGATCAAGACGGGCGCCGCGCTCCGGGCCTTCATCCGGGTGACGCCCGACATCATGGCCCGGGCCCGGGAGCTCAAGCGCGATCCCTTCGACGCCCACGCCATCCGCGAGGCGATCAAGCCCTGGGCCGAGCGGCTGCGCGATCGCCGCTTCGAGACCGAAGGCGAGTGGAAGCTGAAGCTGGCCGGGGGCACCCGGGGCACCGTGGAGCTGCTGGCCCGCGAGCTCCGCGACGCGCTTCGGTAGTCAACCGGCGTCCCGCCTAAACTATGGTCCGCTAGCCGGCCTCCTCGTCGGGCCGCGGGACTGGCGTTCGTTCTGAGGCAAGTCTCGGCGCTGCGGCCGGTACAGCGTATCGGCTTAGCGACAGTTGCGCAGGCTCGTAGTCGAGCCCTAAGATCGCGGCAGCTATCGGGGAATGGTCAGGACGGTCTTCTGAGGACGCATCGCGGAGTTCGCGGCAAAGAATCGGCTGCCGACGATGTGCGAGTTCAGGGAATTCGCGGCTGCTGGTTGCCTCATTGCGTATGGGCCTAGCCTCCCCGACGCCGGCTGGCGCGTCGCCTATTACGTGGCCAGGATCCTCAAGGGCGCCAAGCCCGGCGATCTCCCCGTTGAGCAGCCCGCGAAATTTGACCTGGCGATCAACCTCAAGACCGCCCGCATCATCGGTGTCACGCTTCCAACATCGCTGCGGTTGCGGGCGGATCACGTGATTGAGTGAAGGCTCGAGCATGCCCGGAAGCGCCTTCCAAGCGTACTCGTCGTCCTCTCAAGGAGGCTCGACCTGACGGGATGGCCGATGTAGCTCGGCGCCTCCAACATCACGCTCCAGCGGCCCGGGGCTCGCGTTGCTCGCCCAGGAGATCTTCTTCACCCAGGCGGAGGATCCCGATGACGCCGGACGAAGCCCGCTACTATGCCAGCCATAGCGCCGAGTCTGATCCCAAGGAGCTTGGTGCTGTCCTCGACGCTTTGCCAAAGGATCCGAGGCGACTTCTTAATGCCGTCGCGGGGCTGATCCTGGACACCGCCTTCGTCGCGCCGCGCGGAGTTGTCTGCCTACCCGAGAGCGCAGACGACATCGAGGTCCGGCCGCTGCGTGACATGCTTGCGCGGATCATTGGGCGCAGCCCGGGATCGCTTGCCACCGCGCGTCCGCCGGAGAAACGATTCATCGGCGCTTGCCGGCATTATGCGCTGCTCGCCTGCAGCGCCCTGCGACATCACGATGTGCCCGCCCGGGTTCGCGTCGGCTTCGCCAACTACTTCGAGCCGGACTTCCACGACGACCACTGGGTCACCGAGTACTGGGATGGGACCTCCTGGCGGCTCATGGACTCCGAGCTGACGCCAGAGGTACGTCGCCATTTCGCCGTCACCTTCGATCCGTGCGATATCCCTCGCGATCGGTTCGTCACTGCGGGGCTCGCGTGGCGTGGGGTGCGAGCCGGTCACATCGACCCGGCGAAGTGCGGCGTGTGGAGCGTCGGCATCGCGGGTGTCTGGTTCGTGGCCGGAAGCGTTGTGCGCGATCTCGCCGCGCTCAACAAACGCGAGATGCTGCCGTGGGATTACTGGGGTATATCGCGGGACTTTAACCCGAGGGCCCCGGTGAGCGAAGCGGCGGTCACCCGTCTCGATACGCTGGCGGCCATGACCGCAGACCCGGAACCGAACTGGCAGACGCTGCGCGAGTACTACGACCGCGAGGCGCGATTGAGAGTGCCCGCAGTCGTCATGAGCTTCCCAAAGGACCGTCCGACTGAAGTCATTGTCGGGCGGCCGTTAGACCTCTGACCGACGATCACAACTAAACAGAATCGGGAGGGTGGTATGTCCAGCGGAACGCCTGAGCAAGTCCTCAAATCGATCGTTGACGGAATTAACGCGGGGACCCTTGAGACTCTCATTCCCCTTTATGAGCCTGAGGCCGCTTTTGCCACTCAGCCTGGGAGCCTCACTCACGGCTTACGGGGTGTCCGTGAAGCGCTGGCCGGTTTCATTGCGATGAAGGGCGCACTCGATCTCAAAGTGACAAGGGTCCTTGAGGCAAGTGATCTGGCCCTCGTGGCTACGGTGTGGTCGTTCACTGGAACCGGGCCAGACGGCAAACCGGTGACGCTGGCGGCAAGATCCGCGGATGTTCTGCGTCGTCAGCCAGACGGCTCCTGGCGCTTCGTGATCGACAACCCTTGGGGAACGGACTGATTACTGTGGGGAATAAGACCGTCGAGCTCGACGTGCACAGTGACGACTCTGGCCGACCCGCGCCGCGTCGCTGGTCCCGCCGCTGTTCGCGCTTGATCCGTGGTTTACCCGGAATGCCTGAGCGGGGACCAGCGGAAGATTTACTGTCGCGCTCGGGTCACTGGTGGCACTCTTCGCCGTCCTCTGGACACACTTTCACGCGCGCAACGCGTGACCGGCCGAGAATACGGATTGAGACGACCTGACCACCGCCCCAGCACCAACGTGACCGATGGAGGGAACGCGAGATGGCGTTAGTCGACCTGAGTGTCTTCACTTCGCCGACCATGGGTGTTCCACCGGCGCTTCGCAATAATCGGCCGCGGCTGGATACCGTCGTTAAACCCTCGACGCAGAGTCAAGAGATGGTTCGCCTCGGGTTCATCCGAAATCTCTGTATTCACACGGGCACGCACGTCGACGCTCCCTGCCACGCGCTCACCGGCCGGCGGGAGATCGCCCAGATCGAGCTCGATCGCCTTGTCGGCGAGGCAGTGGTCCTGGATCTCGGCGAAGTAGCGGCCAACGAAGCGATCGACCGTGCGCGTCTGGAGACGGTCGGGCGTGATGTGCGCGCAGGTGACATCATCATCCTATACAGCCATTGGTCGGAGCGGCGCTGGGAATACGACGACTACTGGACGGAGTCGCCGTACCTCACGGTGGAAGCAGCCCGATGGCTTGTCTCCCGGCAGCCGCGGGCCATCGTATTCGACTTCTTTGAAGAATACGATGCGCGGTTCCCTGACTTTGACCCGATTGGCTTCAAGGTCCACCGCGAGATTCTGGGCCACGACGTTCTCATCGTGGAACACGTGGTGAACCTGCGCGCATTGCCGCGGCGCGGCGCTCAGTTCGTCGCGGCGCCACTCAAACTGGACGGCATGGACGGCAGTCCAGTCCGCGCGTTCGCCATGATTCCGTAGGATGATCGGATGATCCAACCCGGGGCAATGTGCACGGAGACGGCTGCATCCCGGCGTGGGCGCCGCCGAACGTCGCCGTTCTTGGCCCTCTGTATCTAGGCCGCGGGCCCTCAGGCTGCGTCCTTGTTGGGTACCGTCCCTGCTTATAGAGAAAGCGCGGCCTGACCCGCGCATGCGCCCCCACCATCGCCCGTGGGCTTCGCCCGCCGGCTTCAGCTCGTGATCGCGAGCGTTGCCGCACACGCTCGAGCGCCTGGCGGGGAGGAAGAGGTCTATGAGACACACACGCGTCATCGTCACTCACTACGGCGGGCCCGACGCACTTCGGGTGGTCGAAGAAGAGTGCCCCGAGCCGAAGAGTGGTGAAGTGCGGGTGCGCGTGCTGGCCGCCGGCGTCTCCCTCCCCGACGTCCTGATGCGCGAGGGCGTTCATCCCGAAACACGCCCGGTGCCGTTCACGCCGGGGTGGGATCTGATTGGCGTGGTGGATCGGCTCGGCGCCGGTACCTCGGGAATCGACCCCGGCCAGATCGTTGCTGCGCTGCCGATCAGCGGTGCGTACGCGGAGTTCGTCTGCCTGCCGCAACGTGACCTGGTTCCGGTGCCATCCGGGTTGGACGCCGCCGAGGCTGTCAGCCTCGTGCTGAACTATGTCACGGCGTACCAGATGCTGCATCGCTCCGCGAAGGTCAGACCGGGCCAGCGCGCGTTGATTCACGGCGCGGCCGGCGGGGTCGGCTCGGCGCTATTGCAGCTTGGGCGCCTCGCTGGGCTGGAGATGTACGGTACTTGTTCATCGCGAGGGGCGTCGGCCGTTTCCGACCTGAGCGGTATCCCGATTGATTACCAGCATCTCGACTTCGTGAAAGAAATTCGCCGCCTGACGAGCGAGGGCGTAGACGTTGTCTTTGACGGCATCGGTGGCACCCATATGTGGCGTTCCCGCAAGGCTCTCCGTCCTGGCGGGAGGCTAGTGGCCTATGGCCTTACTTCCTCGCTACGCGGGTCGTGATATCCCCCGAAAACGCCTCTTGCGCCCTATGGCCGGTTTTGCCCTGTCCACGCTTGGCCGGATTTGAAGTGTCCACC
>DATBIM010000080.1:0-38761 GCA_036556905.1 Candidatus Methylomirabilota bacterium | reverse complement strand
GAGTTCGGGGTCAACAAGGACGACCCCGCCCGGCTGGCCGGCACCCTCAAGCCGCGGCCGTGGACGCTGAAGGTCGACGGGCTCGTGGCCAAGGGGAGGACCTTCGACATCGACGAGCTGCTGCGCGCCTTTCCGCTGGAGGAGCGCGTGTACTCGCTCCGGTGCGTCGAGGCGTGGTCGATGATCATCCCGTGGATCGGCTTTCCGCTCGCCTCGCTCCTCAAGCGAGTCGAGCCCACGAGCCAGGCGAAGTACGTCGCGTTCACGACGCTGCTCGATCCCGAGCAGTTCCCCGGGCAGCGGAAGGGCTTCTTCAACATGGGCGGGCTCGACTGGCCCTATACCGAGGGCCTGCGGCTGGACGAGGCGCTGCATCCGCTCACGCTGATGACGGTCGGCATGTACGGCCGGGTACTGCCCAACCAGAACGGGGCACCCATCCGGGTGGTGGTGCCGTGGAAGTACGGCTTCAAGAGCGCCAAGTCTCTGGTGCGGATCCGTCTCGTCAAGGAGGAGCCGGCCACGGCCTGGAACAAGGCCGCGCCGCAGGAGTACGGCTTCTACTCGAACGTCAACCCCGACGTCAGCCACCCGCGCTGGAGCCAGGCCACGGAGCGGCGCATCGGGGAATTGCGCCGCCGCAAGACGCTCATGTTCAACGGCTACGCCGACCAGGTCGCCCACCTCTACGCCGGGATGGACCTGCGCAAGCTGTACTAGCACGACCACGCGCGGGAGACTACAACGGTGGTCGCACCTCGCGTGCACGGGGGAGGTCTGGAGGGGGCAGCCGCTGCCCCCTTCAGTGTCATGGTCGCACCTGGCGTGCACGGGGAGGTCTGGAGGGGGCAGTCGCTGCCCCTTTCAGTATCATGGTCGCACCTGGCGTGCACGGGGAGGTCTGGAGGGGGCAGCCGCTGCCCCCTCCAGTAGAATGACCTGGCGGGGGCGCGTCGTCCTGAAAACGGTGGTCTGGGCCGCCGCCCTCGCCCCGCTGGCTGCGCTCGGGTTCTGGATCGTCACCGACGACCTGACGGCCAACCCCATCAGCTTCATCACCAACCACCTGGGCCAGTGGACACTCCGCCTGCTGCTGGCCGCGCTCTCCACCACGCCGCTGCGTCTGCTCACCGGCTGGGGCTGGCCGGCCTTGCTCCGGCGACTGCTCGGGCTGTTCGCCTTCTTCTATGCGACGCTGCACCTGAGTATCTGGGTCTTCGTCGATCACTTCTTGAACTGGGGCCAGATGGCCAGCGACATCGTGGAGCGCCCCTACATCACGCTGGGCATGGGGGCGCTCACGCTGCTCATCCCGCTGGCCGCTACCTCCACCGCCGGCATGATCAAGCGGTTGGGCGCCGTGGCCTGGCGGCGCCTGCACCGGCTCGTGTACCTGGCCGCCATCACGGCCGTCCTGCACTTCGTCTGGCTCGCCAAGGTCGGCCGGACCGAACCGTACTACTACGCCGCCGTGCTGGCCGTGCTGCTGGGCGTGCGGGTCACCGACGCCGCGCGTCGCCGGGTCCGGCGGCGACGGGCCCAACGGGCGGCCGCGGTCACGGCCTCGTCGGCCACGCGATGAAAATTCCCCGACGTGCTCGGCGGGCCTGCCGTACTATTCAGACGCTGTGAGCGACGGTCCCTTCCTCTCCGTCAATGGTCGGAGCTATCGTTATCCCCGGCGCCCGACCGTCGTTGTCTGTATCGACGGCGGCGAGCCCGAGTATTTCGACCGCGCTGTCGCCGCCGGGGTGGCTCCGGCCATCGCTCGCTTCCGCGCCCAGGGGGTGTCCCGGCTCGCCCGCTGCGTGGTGCCGAGCTTCACGAATCCCAACAATCTGTCGATCGTCACCGGGGTGCCGCCGGCCGTGCACGGGATCTGCGGCAACTACTTCTACGATCCGGCCACCGGGCGTGAGGTCATGATGAACGATCCGGCGTTCCTGCGCTGCGGCACCCTGCTGGCGGCGCTGGCCCAGGCGGGAGCGCGCGCGATCGTGATCACCGCCAAGGACAAGCTCCGACGGCTGCTCGGCCACGGGATGACGGGCATCTGCTTCTCCTCGGAGAAGGCGGCCGAGGTGACCAAGGACGAGCACGGCATCGAGCGGGTGACCGACCTCGTCCCGCTGCCCGTGCCCGACGTCTACAGCGCCGAGCTGAGCGAGTACGTGCTGGCCGCCGGGCTCGCCCTGCTGGAGCGCGAGCGGCCGGACGTCATGTACCTCTCGCTCACCGACTACATCCAGCACAAGCATCCGCCCGGCGATCCGGTGGCCACCCGCTTCTACGCGATGCTGGACCGCTACTTCAGCGCCTTCGACCGGGCCGGCGCCGTGCTGGGGATCACCGCTGACCACGGCATGAACGCCAAGGCGCGCGCCGACGGCACCCCCAATGTCATCTATCTGCGGCCGCTCCTGGACCAGCTCCTGGGCCCCGGGCACGCCCGGGTGATCCTGCCCATCACCGATCCGTATGTCGTCCACCACGGCGCCCTCGGCTCCTTCGCCACGATCTACCTCGAGCGCGCCGCCGACCGGCCCGCGGTGCTGGCCCGGCTGCGGGCCACCGAGGGCATTGCCGAGGCCTGGGACAACGCCGAGGGCTGCCGGCGCTTCGAGCTCGCCCCGGATCGGGTCGGTGACGTGATCGTCGTCGCCGAGCGGCACGTGGTGCTGGGCAAGGCCGCCGCCGAGCACGACCTGTCGCTGCTGGAGGAGCCGCTGCGGTCCCACGGGGGCGTCACCGAGCAGACCGTTCCCTTCGTCCTCAACCGCCCGCTCGAGGCCCCCTACGCGGGGCGTGAGGGCGAGCTGCGGAACTTCGACATCTTCGACTACGCGCTGAATGGAGTCGCCTGAGATGCGCCGGATCGTCCTCCTCGTCGTCTCGATCCTGTACCTGGGCGGGTGCGCGACCGGAGCGTCGGCCCCCACCGCGGCGGCCAGCCGGCCGACCCGCGAGGTGCTCCCTAATGGCGTCGTCCTCATCGTGCACGAGCATCGGGCCAGCGAGGTGGTGGCGCTGCAGCTCTGGGTGCGGATCGGCGGACGCGATGAGGTGGCCGATGAGCTGGGGCTGACCCACTACATCGAGCATATGCTCTTCAAAGGCACCCCGACGCGGCCGGTGGGCTCGATCGACCGCCTCATCGAGCGGCTGGGCGGTCAGAGCAACGCCTTCACCTCCTACGATGCCGTGCACTATGACGTGGTCCTGCCCGCCGAGCACCTGCGGGCCGGTCTCGAGCTGCTGGCCGACCTCGCCGTCAACGCCACCTTCGAGCAGGGCGAGCTCGATGCCGAGCGCAAGGTCGTCTTCGAGGAGATGCGGCTCACTCAGGACAACCCCGACCGCTACATGCTGCGGCGCATCTACGAGCTCATCTACGATCCGCACCCCTACGGACGGCCGATCCTGGGCACTCCGGACTTGATCGGCGCGCTGACCCGCGAGCGGTTGCTGGCCTATTACCGCAAGTACTACGTGCCACGGCAGATGGTGGTGGTCGCGGTGGGCGCCGTGAAGCCGGCCGACGTGCGCCAGCTGGCCCTGGCCACCTTCGGTCGCCTGAACGCCACCGGCGCGACGCGGCCGGCCGCGCCGGGGGTCCCACCCCTCGACGGGATTCGGCAGGTCGACGTGCCCCGGACCGAGCAGCAGGCGTACCTCGGGTTGGCCTGGCGGACGGCCGCCACGAACGAGAAGGACGTCTATGCCGTGGACGTGCTGACCTACATTCTCGGCGATGGCCCCAGCTCGCGGCTCAACCAGGCCGTGCGAGAGCGCGAGCGGCTGGTCTTCGCCATCGAGGCCGGCTACGGGGCCTGGGAAAAGGCCGGGGTCGTCACCGTGACGTCTCGGCTGGATCCGAAAAACCTCGACCGCGCCGAGGCGGCCATCCTCGAGGTGATCCGCCGGGTGCGGACCGAGGGCGTGACCGAGGCCGAGCGCCAGCGCGCCCTCATCACCGCCGAGGCCAGCTACGCCTTCGACATCGAGACGGCCGAGGGCCTGGCCAAAACCTATGGCCAGGCCGAGACGGCCTGGACGCTGGAGGACGAGCTGCAGTACCTGACCCGGCTGCGCCAGGTGACGTCAGCCGAGATCCAGGCGGTCGCGCGCCGTTATTTCGGGGACAACAACTACGCGCGGGTTCGCTTCGTTCCCCAGGCGCGATGAACCGCCACCGCGCCGCCGCCGTCGGCCTGCTCGTGCTCACGCTGGCGCTGCCGGTGGCCGCCGATGCTGACACCACGCGCCGGGAACAGCTCGACAACGGGTTCACCGTGCTCGTGCGGGAGAACCCGCTGGCGCCAGTGGTTGCCGTGTCCCTGATGGTGAGGATGGGGACCCGCTGGGAGTCCGAGGAGCGCGCCGGGATCTCGAACTTCGTCCACGCCGTCATGGTGAAGGGGACAGCCCGTCGCGGGGGGGCCGAGCTGGCCGAGAGTATCGCCGCCATGGGCGGCAAGCTCAGCGCGGCCGGCGACGTCGATTTCTCGGGGATCAGCGGCACCGCCCTGGCCCGCTTCTGGCGCGAGCTCCTCGCGCTCACCGCGGAGCTGGCCCTGGAGCCGCGGCTGCCGGCGGAGGAGGTCGGGCCCGAGCGCGACTGGTTGCTCTCGCGAGTCCAGCGCCAGCGTGACAGCCCGTCGTCACGAGCCTTCGACGTCTTCTATGCGACGGTGTACGGGCCCCACCCCTACGGGCTGCCTGTGCTCGGCACGCCGGAGTCGCTGGGCCGTCTCGACCACGCCGCGATCGTCGCCCACTACCGGGCCTTCTACCGACCCGAGCGGATGGTGCTCACGGTGAGCGGACAGGTCAAAGCCGATGAGGTGCTGGCCGAAGCCCGACGTCTCTTCGCGGCGTTGCCGCGGGGCGGCGCCGTCGTCGAGCCGAACCACCCCCGGCCGGTCCCGGCCGCGCGCCGCATCGTCGTGGAGCAGCCAGCCCAGCAGGCCCAGATCCTGGCCGGTGGGCTGGCCCCCTCGCTTGACCACCCCGATCACGCCGCCGTAAAAGTCCTGGCCACGCTGCTGGGCGGCGGGATGGCCGGACGGCTGTTTGCCGAGCTGCGCGACCGTCAAGCCCTGGCCTACACGGCCAACGCCTACTATGAGGCCGTGCGCGAGCCCGGTGTCCTGGTGCTCTACCTCGGCACCGCGCCCCAGAACGTCGAGCGGGCGGAGGCGGCGCTGCTGCGTGAGGTCGAGCGGGTACGGACGCAGGCGGTGAGCGCCGACGAGCTGGCCCGGGCTAAAGGCTACCTCCTCGGCAACTACGCGATGGACCGCCGGACCAACGCCCGGCAGGCCTGGTACATGTCCTTCTACGAGACGCAGGGCGTGGGCCAGCAGTTTCCCGAGCGCTACCGGCGCGCGGTGGAGGCGGTGACGGCCGCCGACGTCCTGCGCGTGGCCCGCGCCTGTCTCGACCCGCTCGCGCTCGTCGTCCTGCGCCCGCCGACGACTCGCTGAGTCCTCGGCGCCGACGCCCCTGTCGATCGACTCACGCGCAATCCTTGGCTGGTTCCTCCGGCCTTGGCGATATCCTCGGGTCGATCGGAGTGCGAGCCATGCTGGGGGAGGGTCGCGCGTGCATTCTGCACCGGGCGACAAGGGTCGCCGATGGATGGGTGTGGTCGTGTTCGCCGCCGTCGGGCTCCTCCTCGTCGGCTGCGCGAGCACACGGGTTATGGAGATTGGGGAGGGCGCGGCGCCCCCCCCAATTGTCGTGGCCCAGGTGCCGGACACCCAGGCTCAGAAGGACGCATCGGAAGCGGAGGAGTTCGAGCCCTACGACCCGTGGGAGCCCTTCAACGACACGATGTTCACGTTCAACCTGCGCCTGGACCGCTGGGTGCTCAAGCCGGTCGCCAACGTCTACCGCCACGTCATGCCGGAGCCGTTCCAGATCCTCATCGCCAACGGCTTCGACAACATCCGGTTCGTCCCGCGCTTCCTCAACAACCTGTTGCAGGGCAAGCCCGGCGGCGCCGGTCGCGAGCTCGCGCGGTTCCTGATCAACAGCACCGCCGGTATCGGCGGGCTCTTCGACCCGGCCAAGGACTACTGGGGGATCCGGCCCAGCCGAGAGGACTTCGGCCAGACGCTCGGGGTCTGGGGCGCCGGCCCCGGCCCCTTTCTGGTCCTGCCGGTGCTGGAGCCGATGACCATTCGCGATGGTATCGGCCGCGGCGTCGACTACCTGCTGGACCCGCTCAGCTACTTCATCCCGCTATTCTGGGCGGGGGTGGGCCTGAAGGCCGGCGAGGTCATCAACGAGCGCGCGCTGAACTACGAGCTGTTTCAGGGGGTGGAGGAGACGACCCTGGACCTCTACAGCTCGGTCCGGCACTTTTACCTGTTGCGGCGAGAGCGCTTGATCAAGGAGTGAGCGCCCCCGCCGACCTCAGGTGGCCTTGAAGTATTTCGCCTGGGGATGGTGGAAGACGAGCGCGGAGACCGAAGCCTCCGGGTCCATCATGAAGCCCTCGGTCAGGGTGACCCCGATCTGCTCGGGCCCCAGCAAGCGCCACAGCCCGGCCTGATCGGCCAGATTGGGGCAGGCGGGATACCCGAACGACACGCGCACCCCGCGGTAGTGGCCCTTGAGCTTGTCGGCGATCGCCAGGTCGGCCGGATCGGGGAAGCCCCACAGGGTACGCAGCCGGGCGTGGAGCATCTCGGCGAACGCCTCCGCACACTCGATGGCCAGGGCCTGCAGGGCGTGCGATTTGAGATATTCGCCGCGCGTCTTGAGGGCCTCGGCCTGCGCGCGGACGCCGGTACCACACGTAAGGGCGAAGGCCGCCAGGTAGTCGTCGCGGTCCTCACGCAGGTAATCGGCGAGGCAGAGGCGCTCGCCGCCGGGCTGGCGGGGAAACGTGAAGCGCTCCAGCTCGCGCCCGGCCGGGTCCAGGATGAGGATGTCGTTGCCCGTCGCGCGGGCCCGGAACCACTGGTAGAGCCCGCGGGCGACGACGAGCCGATCGTGGACGACCTCCTGCTTGAGCGCCTCCACCACGGCGTGAAGCTCGCGCGCTTTGGGATCCCCGGCCTCCAGTAGCCGCGACACCAGGCCCCGCAGCCCGAGGTGCTTGCCGTAGAGCATCTGGAGGTTCAGGTACGGGTACAGATGGGCGAGCGGCACGTCGCGGAGCACGTGCGGCTCGAGATCGGGCGGCCCCGGCGGCTCCACCCGGTCCACCGTCGAGCGCGCCGGTCCCCCCGCCGGCGTCGCCGCGGCTGCCTCGCCAGGCCCGTCGCGGCCCAGCGCCGCCTGCTCGCGCCGGATTCGCGCGATCAGTCCCTCCCGCGTGGGCGCCGCGAAGAGCTGGTTGGCCAGGTCCAGGCCCTCCATGGCGTCCCGGGCGTAGAGCGTGAGGCCCGCGTGCTCGGGCGCGATGCGGGTGGCCGTGAACTTCTTGGTGAGCGCGGCGCCGCCCACGAACAGCGGCACGTCGATGCCGGCCGCGCGAAAGTCCTGGGCCGTCACGACCATTTGCTGCGCCGATTTCACGAGCAGCCCGCTCAGCCCGATGGCGTCGGGCTTGTGCTCGTGGCAGGCCGCGATCAGGGTCTCCGGCGGCACCTTGATGCCGAGGTTGATCACCCGGTAGCCGTTGTTGCCCAGGATGATCTCCACCAGGTTCTTGCCGATGTCGTGCACGTCCCCCTTCACGGTGGCCAGCAGGAACATCCCCCGGGTGGCCGTCTCGGTCTTGTCCATGAACCGCTCGAGGTGGGCCACCGCCGCCTTCATGGCCTCGGCCGACTGCAGAACTTCGGCCACGATGAGCTGGTTGTCGTTGAAGAGTCGGCCCACCTCGTCCATGCCGCGCATCAGGGGACCGTTGATGATGTCCAGCGGGGCGGCCTCTTGGCGCTTGACCTCGAGATCTTCGATGAGGCCGTCGCGGCTGCCCTCGATGATGTAGCGGGCCAGGCGCTCGTCCAGGCTCAGTGTGGACGTCACCGGCGCCGCCTTCTGGCGGCCCCGGAAGTGCGCGGCGAAGGCGGCCACGGGGTCGGCGGTCCGGCCGAAGAGGAGGTCCTCGGCCAGGCGGCGCTCCTCTTCGGGGATCGAGGGATAGCGCTCCAGCCGCTCGGTGTTGACGATGGCGTAGTCGAGCCCGGCCTTGCTGCAGTGGTAGAGGAAGACGGCGTTGAGGACCTCGCGGCCGGCCGGGGGCAGCCCGAAGGAGACGTTGGAGATGCCGAGAATGGTGGCGCACTCGGGGAAGCGGGCCCGGATGAGCCGCACGCCCTCGATGGTCTCCTGGGCCGAGCCCAGGTAGTTCTGGTCGCCCGTGCCCACCGGAAACACGAGCGGATCGAAGATCAGGTCGCGCGCGGCGATGCCGTAGCGGCCGGTGAGCAGGGCGTGGGCGCGCTCGGCAATGGCCAGCTTGCGGGCGGCGGTGACGGCCATGCCCTGCTGCTTGTCCTCGTCGATGCAGCCGACCACGACCGCGGCACCGTAGCACCGGAGCAGGGGGCAGACCCGCTCGAACCGCTCTTCGGCGTCCTCCAGATTGATGGAGTTGACGATGGCCTTGCCCTGGCAGTGCTTGAGGGCGAGCTCGAGGACGGCGGCATCGGTGGAGTCGATCATGAGCGGGACCTTCACCATGCGGCTGAGGGTGGCCATGAAGCGGTCCATGTCGGCCGCTTCGTCGCGGTCGGGGTTGGCCAGGCAGACGTCGAGGACCTGGGCGCTGCCGCGGACCTGGGCCCGGCCGATCTCGGCCGCCTCCTCGAACTGGCCGGCCACGATCAGCTCCTTGAAGCGCCGGGAGCCGATGACGTTCGTCCGCTCGCCGACGAAGATCGGCCGGTTGTCCTCGCTGGGATAGAGCACCTCGATCCCGCTGACCCCGCGCGGCTCCCGGGCGACGGGGACGCGGGGCGGGCGGCCGCGGGCGAGCTCGGCCAACGCCTGGATGTGAGCCGGGGTGGTGCCGCAGCAGCCCCCCACCAGGTTCACCCAGCCCTCGTCGAGGAACCGCCGCATCTTGAAGGCCAGACTCTCGGGCGTCTCGCCGTACTGGCCGCGCTCGTCCGGGAGCCCGGCATTGGGGTACACGCTCACGAAGCAGGTGGCGATCTGGGCGAGCGTGCGCAGATGGTCGGTCATGAATTCGGGCCCGGTCGCGCAATTGAGCCCGATCGCGAAGAGGCCCAGGTGCTGCAGGGCCACGTAGAGGGCCTCCACGCCCTGACCCGCCAGCATCGTGCCGGTGGGCTCGATGGTCGCGCTCACCAGCAGGGGCAGCTCGACGGAGGCCTCGCGCATGGCCTGACGCAGACCGAGGCCGGCGGCCTTCACGTTGAGCGTGTCCTGCTGGGTTTCCAGCAGCAGCGCGTCCACGCCGCCGTCGATGAGGGCCCGCGCCTGCAGCGCGTAGGCCGTCCGCACCTCGTCGAAGCTGATGTTGCGGGTGACGGCGATCGTGCGCGTGCCCGGTCCCAGGGCGCCGAGCACGAAACGGTCCCCGGCGGCCTCCCGGGCCAGGCCCGCGGCGGCCCGCGTGATGGGGTAGGCCTGCTCGGCCAGGCCGTACTCGCCCAGCACCCAGGGGGCGCAGCCGAACGTGTTGGTGGAGATGATGTCGGCCCCGGCGTCCAGGTAGGCGGTGTGGATCGCGCGAATGACGTCGGGGCGCGTGAGGTTCAGGTGCTCGTTGCAGCCCTCCCGGGCGCTGCCCCCGAAGTCGGCCGCGCTCAGTCCGTGGGCCTGGAGCATCGTGCCCATGGCCCCGTCGAGGACGAGAACGCGCCCTTCCAGCGCCGCGTGCAGACGCGACATGGATGTATAGTAGCGCACATGCACACGCCCTCCCCGCCCCTGTCGCTCACCGGCATTCGCGTGCTCGATCTCTCGCGCGTGCTGGCCGGTCCGTTCTGCGCCATGCTGCTGGCCGACCTCGGCGCCGAGGTCATCAAGATCGAGGACACCGCCGGCGGCGACGAGTCGCGCACGTGGCCGCCCCACAAGGACGGTGAGTCGGCGGCCTACCTGGTCATCAACCGGAACAAGCGCGACATGACGCTCGACTTGAAGCGGCCCGAGGGCGTCGAGGTGCTCAAGCGCCTGGTCGGTCGGGCCGACGTGCTCATCGAGAACTTCCGCACCGGCGCCATGGAGTCGTTCGGGGTCGGCTACGACACGCTGGCCGATCTCAACCCGCGCCTGGTCTACTGCTCGATCTCCGCCTTCGGCCGCACGGGGCCGCGGGCCGAGGGCGCCGGCTACGAGGCCCTGATGCAGGCCTTCAGCGGCATCATGTCCATCACCGGGGAGCCGGACGGGTCCCCGGTGCGTTGCGGCGTGTCCTTCCTGGACCTCACCACGGGCATCATCTGCGCCTACGGCATCGTGAACGCGCTCCTGCATCGCGAGCGCACGGGGCTCGGTCAGCGCGTGGACGGCTCGCTGCTGGCCACGGCGGTGAATCTTTTGAACTACCACGCCGAGGGCTATCTGCTGACTGGCGCCGTGCCCCGGGCCCTGGGCTCCTCGCACCCGTCGCTCTCGCCCTACCGCAACTTCCGCTGCCGGGACGGGCAGTGGATCTTCATCGCCGGCGCCAACGATCGCTTCTGGCAGCGCCTGGCCCCGGCCCTGGGATTGGGGCCGATGGCCACGGATCCCCGCTTCGCCACCAACATCGAGCGGGTCAAGCACCGCCGCGAGCTGGAGGCGGCGCTGGAGGAGGCGATCGCCCGCCAGGACCGCGAGCCGCTGCTCAAGCTCCTGGACGAGGCCGGCGTGCCGGCCACGCCGGTCAACACGGTGGACCAGGTCATGAACGATCCGCAGACGGCGGCCCGGGGCCTCATCGAGCGCGTCGTCCACCCCAAGCTCGGCGACATCCCGGTGGTCGGCACCCCGCTCACGTTCTCGCGGATGCGCGCGGGGGTGCGGAGCCCGGCCCCCCAGCAGGGCGAGCACACCGACCAGGTGCTGGCCGAGCACGGCTACTCGACGGACGAGATCCGCGCGCTCCGGACCCGGCAGGTCATCCTCTGAGGAGGTTCCTATGGCACGACTCGAGATCCTGAGTCCGCTGGCCAAGACGGTCGAGTTCTCGGTGAAGCCGGCGCCGCGGCTGCGCGATTTCGCCGGCGTCACCGTCGGCCTGTACTGGAACATCAAGGCCGGCGGGGATTTCGCGCTCGACCGCACCGAGCAGCTCTTGCGTGAGAAGTTTCCCGGCGTGACGTTCAAGCGCTACACGGGCTCGGTGGGCTGGCTCATGCGCCACTGCACCGCCGAGGACGCCGACCGCATCGCCGCCGAGGTCCACGCCGTCGTGGGCACCACCAACGATTGAGGGTCCTGCACGTCGTGGGGTGTCCACGACATGGTCGAGCTGGAGCGGCGGGGAATCCCGACCGTCATCTTCACGGCGCAGCACTTCGTCCACGACGCCGAAGGCACGGCGGCCGCGCTCGGGCTGCCCGGGCTTCCGCTGGCTGTGGTGCCGCTGCCCTTCACCAACCAGACGCCGGAGGCCGTGCACCGGATGGTGGACGCCGCCTTCGAGCAGGTGCTGCGGGGCCTCACCACCCCGGTGGCCGAAGCCAAGATGGCCGCCCGCAAACCGGCCGAGGAGCGCCTCAGCTACGAGGGTGAGGACGCCCTGGCGGCGTGGGACGCCATGAACCGGGATTTGCTGGCCCGGGGCTGGTCCGATGGCTTTCCCCTGGTGGCGCCCACCGAGCGTGCCGTGGCGGCCATGCTCACCGGGACGCGACGCGCCCCCGGCGATCAGGTCGCCATCCTCGAACCGGGGTTCGGCATCGCCACCGTCGAGAAGCTGGCCGTCAACGCGGTGATGGCGGGCTGCTCGCCCGAGCACCTGCCGCTGTTGATCGCCGCCGTGCGATGCCTGGCCGAGCCCAAGATGTACATCCGCAACAAAGCCATGTCGACGGGGCCGCACGCTCCGCTGGTGCTCGTCAACGGCCCGCAGGGGCGGCGGGCCGGGCTCAACGCCGGTATGTGCGCGCTGGGCCCCGGCGCCCCCTCGGCCGCCAACACCGTGCTGGGTCGCGCCGTGCGCCTGACGATGATGAACGTGGGCCACACCTACGTGGGTGTCAGCGACATGGACACCATCGGCTCACCGCTCAAGTACAGCCTCTGCTGCGCGGAAAACGAGCGGGAGAGCCCGTGGGAGCCCTACCACGTAGCCCGCGGGTTCGCCGCCGAGGCCAGCACGGTGAGCGTGCACTTCGTCTACGGGATGTGCGAGCTGCACGACTTTCAGTCCACGACCCCCGAGGCCCTCATCGAGGTCTTCGCCACCGCGGCCACGAACGTGGCCCAGGTCGGCACCGGCCTCTGGCTCATCGGCCGCCGCGCCGATCCCCGCTACAAGACCGAGGAGAAAGAGCACAACACGCTCTTCATCTGTCCCGAGCACGCCCAGGTCTTCTCCCGCGCCGGCTGGGGGCGCCCGCAGATCCAGGAGGCCCTCTACCGCGCGGCCCGGCTGCCCTTCCGGACCCTCATGCTCCCCCGGGAGCGCAAGGCCATGGCCATGGCGCATCCCGAGCTCGCCTGGTTGCACGAGCACCCGGCCCTGCCGTTGCCGGTCGTCGAGGATCCGGCCTGCTACGACATCGCCGTGGTCGGGGGCGCGGCCGGGCGCGGCGCCTATTTCTACGGTGCCGGCGAGCCGGTGACGATGGCGGTGGACGAGTAAGGACGAGGTGAAGCGCCTCGCGCGGATGCTGCCGGGCGCGCTCCTGGTCCTGGCGGTGGCCGGGCCGGCGGCGGCCCAGCTCTATCGCTGGACCGATGCTCAGGGCGTGGTTCGCTACACGAACGACCGGGCGGCGATCCCGCCGGCCCAGCGCGACGGGGCCACCGACATCGGCAGCCCGGCCCCGCGGCCGGCGGAGTCGCCGCAGCCGGCCGCCGAGCGGAGTGCGGTGGCGCCGTTCGCCGCCGGCGGTCCCATCAACGTCGCGGCCACTCTCAACGGCGCTCCGCTCGTCCTGATGGTCGATACCGGCGCCGACCGGACGGTGGTCTCGCCCGACGCCCTGGCCCGGGCGGGGCTCGCCCCGGCGCCCGGGCGGGCCGTGCGCGTGCTCGGCGTCGCCGGCAGCGCCACTGCGGGCGAGGCGCTGGTCGAGCACCTGGAGCTGGCCGGGGCCCGCGTAGGGCCGTTGCCCGTGATTGTGCTGGACGTCGGCGTGGCCGGCGTGGACGGCCTCCTGGGCCGCGACGTCCTCGACCACTTCACGCTCACCGTGGACGCGGCCCGAGGCCAGGCGACGCTGGTGCCCCGCTGACGTGGGCCGAGGAGGAGGCTGACGCCGCGGGTCTTGACGAGGCTCGCGCCGTGGTGTTAGTGAGGCCATCCCAGACCGACAAGTGTGAGGAGAGACCGTCATGACGACCAGGATCTCCAGGCGCCAGTTCCTCGGGCGCGGCGCCGGCGCCGCCGCCCTCGTCCTCTCCGTGCGACAGCCGGTCCACGCCCAGACCGGCCGCAAGCAGCTCGTCTACGCCAAGAACGAGGACATTGGCCAGCTCAATCCCTATTTCGTCAACCACGCGGTCTTCGAGACGCTGGGCAACCACATCCAGGAGCCGCTGGTCCGCTTCGACTACGACAAGCGGGTCTTCGAGCCGGTCCTGGCCGAGTCGTGGACCACTGAGGAGCAGGCCCGCCGCTGGGTGTTCAAGCTCCGCGACGGCGTGCGCTTCCATGACGGCTCGCCGTTGACCGCCGAGGACGTGAAGTATTCCTTCGAGGCCGTGGCCAAGCAAAAGACCGCCTTCCGGCAGAAGGCCAACGTGGTGATGATCGACAAGATCAGCGCCCGCGACAAGCTGACGGTGGTCTGTGAGTGCGGCGATCCGGTGCCCGGGCTCCTCTCCTACATCCAGTCGCGGCCGCCGATCATGAGCCGGGCGCTGGGCGAGAAGGTCGGCTTCGACGAGGCCCACAAGAAGATGGTGGGGACGGGCCCCTACCGGTTCGCCGAGTACGCGCGCGACGAGCGTCTGGTGATGGAGAAGAACCCGGATTACTGGGGCCCCAAGGCCAAGATCGACCGGATCGTCTACCGGTCGATCCCCGATCCTACGGCACGGATCACGGCCCTGCGGGCGGGCCAGGTGGACGCCGTGGCCCAGGTGCCGGCCTTCGACGTCGGCAAGCTGGAGGGCAGCCCCGATGTCCGGCTCTACGGCGTGCGGGCCGCTCGCATCCACATGCTGTTCATGAATCCCATCGTGCCGCCGCTCCAGAAGAAGCAGGTGCGCCAGGCCATTCACGCCGGGATCGACATGGACACGATCCTCAAGACGGTCCTGGAGGGGCGTGGCTATCGCTTGAGCCAGATGGTCGGGCCGACCCAGATCATGACCTACGATCCCGACCTCAAGCCCGTCGCCCACGATCCCGAACGGGCCAAGAAGCTCCTGGCCGAGGCCGGCTATCCCAACGGCGTCGACATCGATTTCTATGACTGGGCCTCCTACAGCGAGTACAAGCCCCTGGCCCAGGCCATGGCCGAGCAGCTCCGGAAGGTCGGCGTGCGCCTCAACGTGAAGACCGTGGAGACCGGGGTCTTCCGGCGCATGTGGTTCGCCAGCGAGATGCCGACATACTTGGTCTCGTACGGCAACGTGGCCGAGGACGCCTCAGCCTTCATCCAGACCTATTTCCGTACCGGCCGCGACCGGCGCTCCAAGCACTCGATCCCGGCCGCCGACGCGCTGTTCGACCAGCAGGAGGTCGAGAACGACCCCAAGAAGCGCCAGGCCTTGAACCGTCAGCTCATGCGGCTGCTCCAGGAGGAGAGCCCGGCGGTGCCGCTCTACAACCCGCAGTACACGGTGGGGGCGCGCAAGCACGTGGTGATCCCGGCCGGGATCCCGACCGCCGGCGAGTACGTCTGGTTCGGGAAGATGGATCTCGCGTAGCCCGGGGAGTGGACGCCATGCCGGGTGGCGCCTCGCGTGAATCGGGGGGGAATTGGGGGGCGCTCTGTGAGGCGCGCGTGGAGTCGGGCGTCACGCGGGCCGGGGAGGTATCGGAAGGGGCGTCTCGCCCCCTCCGATGAACAATGTCGACGTTCCTGACGACGCGGCTCGGGGCCAGCGTGCTCAACGTGGTCCTGATCGTCCTGCTGATCTTCGTGTTGTTGCATCTGGCCCCGGGGGACCCCGCCGATCAGCTGGTGCCGCCGGACGCGACCGACATGCAGCGCGAGGAGGCCCGCCGGCAGTGGGGCCTCGACCGCCCGCTGGCCGTGCAGTTCTTCGCCTACGTCGGCAACCTGGTCCGTGGCGACCTCGGGCGCTCGCTCTACTTCGACGAGCCGGTGGCGAGCCTGATCCTGGCCCGGGCTCCGGCCACGCTGGAGCTGGGCGGTCTGGCCCTTCTCTTCGTCGTCTCCACGTCGATGCTGCTCGGGGTGGTGGCGGGCTCCCGCGCCCACAGCCTGCTCGATCAAGCCCTGATGGTGGTGGCCGTGTGCGGTGTGGCCATGCCGGCCTTCTGGTTCGCCTTGCTCCTGATCCTCATCGTGGGCGGCGCGTTCCAGCTCCTGCCCGTGGCCGGCCGCCTCTCGGAGAGCGTGGCCCTCACGCCCATCACGGGCCTGCACCTGCTCGACAGCGTGCTCACGGTGAACGCGGCCGCCTTCTGGGACGCCATCCAGCACCTGATCCTGCCGGCCCTGGCCCTGTCCGGCCCCGGCATCGCGTTCCAGAGTCGCCTCATGCGCTCGAACCTCCTGGAGGTCATGCAGGAGGATTACGTGCGCACGGCCCGGGCCAAGGGGCTGCGGGAAGTGGCGGTGATCACCCGACACGCCGTGTGGAACGCGCTCCTGCCCATGCTGGCGGCCTGGAGCCTGCTCTTCGTGTTCCTGCTCTCGGGCTCCGTGATCATCGAGACGATCTTCGCCTGGCCCGGTATCGGCCGGCTGGCCGTGCAGGCGGTGGGCAACCGTGATTACCCGCTGGTCCAGGGCATCGTCCTCGTCTTCATCGTCCTCGTCGTCCTCGTCAACGCCGCCGTGGACATCCTGGCCGCCTGGATCGACCCGCGGGTGCGCTATGACTGATGCTGACGCCGCCGTCACCACCACTACGGCCGTCGTCACCTGGCCGGCCGACGAGGTCGTCACCCTGCATCGCCCCGCCTGGTATCTGCGCCCGGGGCGCCTGCGCTGCGCGGTGGGCGGCGGGCTGGTGGCTCTGGTTCTGATCGTGGCCGTGCTGGCTCCGCTGGTGGCGCCGGCCCCGCCCGAGGCCCAGGATCTCGTGCGACGGCTGACGCCCCCGGCCTGGGTGGCCGGCGGCAGCGCCGCGAATCTGTTCGGCACCGATCATCTGGGGCGCGACATCCTGAGCCGGGTGCTGCACGGCGCGCGCGTCTCGGTGCTGGTGGGCCTGACGACCCTCGTGATCTCCGGCCTGATCGGGACGGCGCTCGGACTGGTGGCCGGGTTCTACGGGGCCCGGGTGGACCTGGTCATCATGAAGCTGGTGGAGGTCTTCCTCACGATCCCCTTCGTGCTGCTGGCGCTCGTCGTCATGGCCCTGTTCGGCCAGAGCCTGGTCATCCTCATCGGGGTGATCTGCCTCAACCGATGGATTCACTACTGCCGCGTGATCCGCAACGAGGTGCTCTCGCTCCGCGAGCGGGATTTCGTAGCCGGCGCGCGAGCCCTGGGCGGGTCCCACCTGCGCATCGTGGTGCGCCACATCCTGCCCAATACCGTGGCCTCGCTGAGCGTGATCAGCACCTTCTCCCTGGCCACGATCATCCTGATCGAGGCGTCGCTGTCGTTCCTGGGCCTCGGGGTGCCCCCCAGCATCCCCACCTGGGGCTCCATGCTCAACGAGGCGCGGCCGTACATGAATCCCTCGTGGTGGACGTCCGTGTTCCCCGGACTGGCCATTTTCCTGACCGTGCTGGGCGTGAATCTGCTCGGCGACGGCGTGCGCGACGCCTACGATCCGCGCCTGCGCCGGAGCCAGTGACGTTCAACCGAATCGAACCCTGACCGAAGGAGCCACAGCCATGGTGGACGCCGTCCTCAACCAGGTGATCACGAGCTGGAAGCCGCGGATCGTCAACAATGGCGTCGACATGAACGACTATCAGTGGACGGTCGACGGGCTCGAGCGGTGGGCGCAGTGGTACGACGCCTGGATGGCGCTGGGCGGCAAGCACGAGGGCCTGGCCCGGGAGGCGGCGGCCCGGGGACGCTCGGTGACGGCCGGCGAGGCCTACTACCGGGCGGCCATCGCCTATCACTTCGCCGTCTTCTGCTGGGTGGACGACCTCGAGCAGTACACGGCCGGCCACCGCAAGCGCGTGGAGTGCTACGGGCGCGCCCTGGGCAGTCTCGATCCACCGGGTGAGCGAGTGGAGTTTCCGCTCGAGGGCGTCAGGCTCCCGGGCTATCTGCGTCGGCCGCGCGACGTGGCCCGGCCACCGGTGGTGCTGTTCCTCTCCGGCCTGGACTCGGCCAAGGAAGAGCACGCCACGTTCGAGCGCTTCTTCCTGAGCCGGGGGTTGGCGACCCTCACGTTCGACGGACCGGGTCAGGGCGAGACCTGGTTCAACATGAAGATGCGGGTGGACTTCGAGGTGGCGGCGACGGCGGCCATCGATTGGCTGCTCACCCGGCGCGATGTCGATGGCGCGCGCGTCGGCATCTGCGGCGTGAGCCTGGGCGGGTACCTGGCCCCGCGCTGCGCGGCCTTCGAGCCTCGCCTGAAGGCGGTCGCCTCGTGCGGCGGGCTGCACAGCCTGGAAGACCGCCGGCTGGCCAGCGAGTTCCACCTCAAGCGCTGGTGCCACGTCTGGGGGGCCAAGGACGAGGCCGACGTGCGGCTCAAGTCCAAGGGGGCCACGCT
Source organism: Candidatus Methylomirabilota bacterium (assembly GCA_036556905.1). Classification (GTDB taxonomy): domain Bacteria; phylum Methylomirabilota; class Methylomirabilia; order Rokubacteriales; family CSP1-6; genus 40CM-4-69-5. The sequence goes on along the minus strand of DATBIM010000080.1, from coordinate 20,848 downwards.
GCGCGATGCCGGCAAGAACATCACGGCGCCGCTGCTGGTCGTGCACGGCGAGCTGGACAATCTCATCCCGCCCGCCGAGGCCTATCGCACGTACGAGGCGGCCCAGGGGCCCAAGCAGTGGGTGTGCTACCCCGAGGGCAACCACGTGTGCAACAACATCATCTACAAATACCGCCCGCTGGTCGCGGACTTCATGGCCGAGCATCTTGCCTGACCTGAGCCCGTTGCTCGCCTCGCCCCACGTCGGGCTCGAGCCCCATCCCGACGCGCGGGCCGGCCTGCTCACCCGGCGGACCTTCCGGACCTTCCTGCGCCGGGGCGTGGATGCCGCCACGCGCGCCGGCGTGCTGGACGCGGCGCGGTGGGCGTGGACCGCCGACGGCAGCGACCCCGTGCGGCTCATCGTGCTGGACGATCCCCATCTCAAGCGCGAGCTGTTCGCGCTCACCAGGGAGTCGAAGGCCGTCTCCAACCACTGGGAGGGCCTCTTCCGCCCGGCCGGCCTCCGCGGCTACGTCCAGCACTGGACGGCCACGCCCTTCTGCATCGCCGTCTGCGCGGATCCCGCCGCCGGGCCCCGGCACATTCACAACGGCTGGAACCACCAGCTGGCCGCCGCGGCCGCCGCCGAGAATCTGGCCCTGGCGGCGCGCGCCTACGGGATGGCCCTGGTGATGTACAGCCACTTCTCGCAGGAAAAGCTCAAGCGGCTGCTCGACGTGCCCTTCGAGTGGGACACCATCGGGGTGATGGGGGTGGGCTGGCCGGATCTGCGCCGCACCAACCCCCGGGTCCTTGCGACCTCGCTCACGCGGCTGTCGCTCGGCGAGCTGGTCGCCGACGAGCATTACGGGGCGCCGGCCCCGGCCGAGCTGATCGCGGAGCGAGAGGCCGACGGTGGCCGGCCCGACTTGCTGGCGACGATGCGCGGCGTGCGCTGGGTGACGTGCTTCCGGGATGAGCCGGTGGGGGCCGGGAGCGTCTTCGAGATTCTGAGAGCCGCCCAGTGGGCGCCGTCGGCCGGCAACTTCCAGCCGGTGCGCTACGTCGTCCTGCGCGATCGGGCGCGGCTGGGCAAGCTGGCTGACCTGGCCCGGGAGTCGGTGGAGGTCTCCGGCCACTGGGTCTCCCGCTACCGCGGCGGCCTCGGCGAGCATCCCGACTGGCGCACCGTCCCGCTGGCCATCGCCCTGATCACCGACCCGACCAGGGGCGGCCCGCACATCCACGGCGAGGCCACCCACATGCACGCCGGCGGGCTCGCCGCGCAGAACATGGCGGTGATGGCGCAGGCGCTGGGCCTGGGCACCACGCTGGTCACGCACTGGATCGAGGAGCAGGTGAAGGTCCTCATCGATTGCCCGCGCGACTGGGACCTCGCCGGGGTGATGCCCTTCGGCGTGCCCGCCGCGCGGACGGAGCGGAGCCCCACGGCGCTGGCCGAGCTCGTCTACCAGGATCGCTTCGGACGGCCGTGGCGGCCGGGGGAAGGGGACCGCGATGCCGGATGAGCGCATTCAGGCCGGCCAAGTACCGCCCGCTCGTCGCCGACTGGCTGCGCGAAGCCCTGGGGTAGGGTCACCGTGGCTTCCGGCAGGCGGCGATGCGTCCGGCCACCTGACGGAACCGCCAGACACCCAGGGCCACGACGACAACGCCCAGGACCACCATGCCCCATCCCATCAGCAGGAAGATGCGTGACGCCAGGAACTCGATGGCGCCGGCTCCCGTGACGCCGAAGGCCAGTCCCGTCCTGATATACGACAGCAGGGTGCGCTCGTTGGCCAGCACGGTGCGATCGACCGCCAGCTCGTCCCGCAGAATGAGCTCGCTGCTCTGGAATCGGTCGTAGGGATTGGTGGCCATGACGAGTTACGCGGGCGGCTTGGGGCTCGGGGGAAGGCCGCTGAGGCCGGCCAGCACGTCGAACAGGACGCCGAAGTCGTAGTCCCCGAGCCCCAGGCCCCGGGCCATGGTCAACCACTCCTGGGTCAGGGCCGTCACCGGCAGGGGCACGCCGACGGCGCGGCCCTGGTCGAGCGCGAGCTGCAGGTCCTTCTGGGCCATGGGCACGGGAAACCACGCCTCCCGCGGCATCTGGCCGATCACGAATGGCCCCCGGTACTTCACCATGGGGGAGGCGATCACCGACTTGAACAGCACCTCCACGGCGACTTCTCGCGGGATGCCCGACTTCTCAGCAAGGAGAACGGCCTCGCTGAAGGCCAGCATCTGGACGGCGAGCCCGAGGTTCGTCGCCACCTTCATGATCTTGGCCAGCCCCAGGGGCCCGACGTGGGTGACGGCGGTGCCGATGTCGAGCAGATAGGGGCGGACCCGGTCCAGCGCCTTGGCATCGCCGCCGACCATGAAGGAGGCCTGGCCCCGCTCCAGCGTGATCGTGCTGCCGGAGACCGGGGCATCGAGCATCACGGCGCCCCGGGCGGCCACGGCCTCGCCGATCTCGCGGGTAACGGCGGGACTCACGGTGCTCATCTCGACGTACACGGCGTCGCGCTTGAGCCCGGCCACGATACCGTGCTCGCCGAGGGCGACCGCCCGCAGGGCGGCGTTGTCGGTGACCATGCTGAAGACGACGTCCCCGGCCTCGGCGGCGGCCCGCGGCGTGGGGACCAGCTGCAGTCCGGCGCTGACGAGGTCCTTGGCTTTCTCCGGCGTGCGGTTGTAGCCCACCACCCGGTGGTTCGCGGCCAGCAGACGTTGGACCATGCGACTGCCCATGGCGCCCAGCCCGACGTAGCCCAGGGTGGCGATGTCAGCGCCTCCTCGTGGCCGGACGTCGGCGCGCGGCGCGTCGGCGGCGGGCCCGCCCGTCGTCGGCGACCGCGATCACGCTGATCTCGATCTTGCAGCGAGGGTGGGTGGCCAGGCGGGAGACCTCGACCGTCGTGGTGGCGGGCAGGTGCTCGCCCAGGTACTTGGCCCAGACCCGGTTAAGATCGTCCTGCTCGCGCACATCGGTGAGAAAGCGGGTCGCCGAAACGACATCGCTCAGGCTCGAGCCCACCGCCTCCAGCGTCTTGCGCACGTTCTCCATGGTCAGGACGGCCTGCTCGTGCATCGTGGACGGCAGGTCGAACTCCTCGTCGCGGTGCGGGTGGCTGTGATAGACGGGGGCCGCCGTCACGCCGGACAGGAACAGGAGCTGACCGCGCCGTACCACCAGCCCGGGGGCATACGGCATCATCACATCCGTCCGCCGGTCGGCGTGGTGCACGATCTCCAGGCGCTTGGTCATCGCTCCTCCGGGCGGGGTGCATCCTACCACGCGTCGGTCCGCCATTCCCGCGCGGGGTACACTCGGGCGCGTGCGATCCATTCTGTTACTGGAGGCCGATCCCGAGGATCGGCGGGCGCTGGGCGAGCAGCTGGCGAGACTCTTTCCCGAGGCCCGGATCCTCATGACCGAGTCCGGAGAGACGGGGATCGAGCTCGCTCGCCGCACCTGGCCGAGTGTCGTGGTCCTCGATCTGGCCATCCCCAGCGGCGGGGCCCTGCGGTTCACCCGAAGCCTGCGCACGCTCGCCGCCGGGGCCGCCGTGCCCGTCGTGGCCCTCGTGCCCCCCGCGGCGGACCAGGAGTCGCTCCTGGCCGCCGAGACCGTCGGCTTCGCCGCGTTCCTGCGCAAGCCCGTGGACAAGCCGGGCCTGATATTCGCGCTCCGCCCGCTGCTGGATCGGCCGCCACCCCTGAGCTGACGCGATCGGACCCCGGCGGGGCCGGCGTTGACCCGAGCCCGGCCGGCGGGCAGAATTCAGGCGTCACGTCGCACGCGGGATCGGCAGTCGTGGCACCTCACGCGAGCCGGGGAGGAGGAGGTCGGGACATCGAAGCGCTCAGGGGACGGGTCGGCGTCGTCACCGGTGGCGGCAGCGGCATCGGTCGGGCCTTGGCTCAGGCGCTGGCCCGTGAGGGCCTGCGGCTCGTCGTCGCCGACGTGGACGACGACGGCATGGCGACAACGGTCGAGGCCGTCCGCGCCGGCGGGGGCGAGGCGATCGCAGTCCACACCGACGTCAGCGATCTCGACCAGGTTCGGGCCCTGGCCGATCGGGCCTGGGCTGCGTTCGGCAGGGTCCACGTCCTGTGCAACAACGCCGGCGTCGCCGTGTGGGGCGGACTGGAGAGGGCGACCCAGCGCGACTGGCAGTGGGTGCTCGGGGTCAACCTCTGGGGTGTCATCCACGGGCTGCTCGCCTTCCTGCCGCGCATGATCGACCAGGGCGAAGGCGGGCATGTCGTCAACACCGCCTCCATGGCCGGTCTGATCGCGAGTCAGGGGTTGGGCGTCTACAACACCTCGAAGTATGCGGTGGTGGGCCTGTCGGAGACGCTGGCCAAGGATCTTCGTCCCTATGGAATCGGCGTGTCCGTCCTCTGTCCAATGGGCGTGGCCACCGGGATTCAGACGAGCGAGCGCAGTCGTCCCGCGCACCTGCGCAACGCCGCGCCCGCGACGACGGAGCCTGTCGAGCTCATGGGCCGCACCCTGGCGCCAGACGAGGTCGCCGCCGCGGTCATCGCCGCCATCCGGGCGAACCAGCTCTACGTCATCACGCATGAGGAAGGGCTCGAGCCGCTCCGCCGCCGCTCCCAGCGGCTCGAGCAGGCGGTCCTCGCCCGAAAGCGCTGACTACCGTCCCCCGCTGGATTCGCACCGAGCCCGACCTCGTCCAGCTCGCCCGCCGCCTGGAGGAGGTCGGCGAGATCGCCGTCGACACCGAAGCCGACAGCCTGCACCACTATCCCGAGCGCCTCGCGCTGATCCAGGTCGCCGACCGGAGCGGAGAGGCCTGGCTCGTCGATCCCCTGGCCATCAGCAGCCTGGCCCCGCTGGCCCCCGTCTTCGCCGCTCCCCTGCCGGTCGTCGTGTTCCACGCGGGGGACAACGACCTCGCCTACCTCAAACGTCGCTTCAGCTTTTCCTTCGCCGCCATCTTCGACACCTCGCTGGCCGCACGCTTCCTGGGCGTGCGCGCGCTCGGCCTCGACGTCCTGCTCCGTGAGTACCTGGCGGTCGAGCTGCCGCCGTCGCGGCAGAAGGACGACTGGTCGCTGCGTCCGCTCAGCGAGGCCCAAGAGCGCTACGCCGCCGCCGACGTGGAGCATCTCCTCGCCCTCAAGGATCGCCTGACCGACGAGCTCGAGCGCGTCGGACGCCTGGCCTGGGTCGCCGAGGAATGCGCGGCCCTGGCCGCCGAGCCGCCCCCCGAGCGCGCGCCCGACCCGCAGGCCTACCTGCGTCTCAAGGGTGCCCGCGAGCTGAGCCCGCGCGGGCAGGCGGTCGTGAGGGCGCTGTACGCGCTGCGTGAGCAGCTGGCCGTGGCGGCCGACCGCCCGCCGTTCAAGGTCTTGCCCGAAGCGACCCTGGTGGCCCTGGCCCAGGCTTCTCCGGCCACGCTGGCCGCGCTGGCGAGCGTGCCGGGCTGCACGGAGCGCGTGGTGGCGCGCTGGGGGCAGGCGATCCTGGATGCGGTGGCCTCGGCGCTGGCCTTGCCGGAAAGCGCGTTGCTCGCGCCGGCCCTGCCGCCTCGCCCTCCGGGGGTTCCGGGCGCCGTGCGCCGCCGCATCGAGGCGCTCCGGGCCTGGCGGATGACCGCGGCCCCCCAGTTTGGTCTCGATCCCGGCGTCCTGCTGCCCAACCGCCTGATCCGCCCCATCGCCGAGGCAGCCCCGCGCAGCAGCGAGGAGCTGGCCCGCATTCCCGGGGTGCGGCGCTGGCGCGTGGAGGCCCTGGGCGCGCAGATCCTCCACACGATCGCGTAGCGTACAATCATCATCGTGGCTGACTGGACCGAGCGTGTAGTTACGGACGCCGACGGCCTGCGCGCCATCCTGCGCGAGCTCAAGACGGTGGCCGTGCTGGGCGTCAAGGCGCAGGCTGGACAGGCCGCTCACTATGTGCCGGCCTACCTCGCCGCCCATGGCTATCGGATCCTCCCGGTGAACCCGACCCTCGCCGGCCAGACGCTGTTCGGTCGCCCCGTCGTGGCGAGGCTGGCCGACCTGGACGAGCCTGCCGACGTCATCGAGGTCTTCCGTCGGCCCGAGTATCTGCCCGGTCACGCCGGCGAGATCCTGGCATTGCCCTGGCGTCCGGCGGTGGTGTGGTTCCAGCTCGGCATCCGCAACGACGAGGCCGCCGAGCGGCTGGCCCGCGCGAACATCCGCGTCGTGCAGGATCGCTGCATGATGCCCGAGCACCGCCGCCTGCTGGGGGGAGGGTAGATGGCCGGCGAGTACGCCTTCGTGATGAAGGACCTTCGCAAGGTCGTTCCCCCCAAGCGCGAGATCTTGCGAGGCATCTGGCTCAGCTTCTTCCACGGCGCCAAGATCGGCGTGATCGGTCCCAACGGCAGCGGCAAGTCCACGCTGCTCCGGATCATGGCCGGTGTGGACCGCGACTTCCTCGGCGAGGCGTTCCCGGCCAAGGGCCTGCGCATCGGCTATCTGCCCCAGGAGCCCGAGCTCGATGCCGGCCGCGACGTCCGCGGCAATGTCGAGGACGGTGTCGCCGAGATTCGCGCCCTGCTCGCTCGCTTCGAGGACGTGAGCGGGCGCCTGGCCGAGCCCCTGGAGGCCGAGGCCATGGAGCGGCTCCTGGAGGAGCAAGCCCGACTGCAAGATCAGATCGACGCCGCCAACGCCTGGGATCTGGACCACACGGTGGAGATCGCGATGGACGCGCTGCGCGTGCCACCCGGCGACATGGACGTCGGCAAGATCTCGGGGGGCGAGCGTCGGCGGGTCGCCCTGTGCCGGCTGCTGCTCTCGCGCCCGGACATGCTGCTCCTGGACGAGCCGACCAACCACCTCGATGCCGAGTCGGTGGCCTGGCTGGAGCGCTATCTCAAGGAGTACTCCGGCACCATCGTGGCGATCACCCACGACCGCTATTTCCTCGACAATGTGGCCGGCTGGATTTTGGAATTGGACCGCGGCGCCGGCATCCCCTGGGAGGGCAACTATTCGTCGTGGCTGGACCAGAAGGGCCGGCGGCTCGAGCAGGAGGAGAAGGCGGACCTGGCCCGGCGCCGCACGCTCGAGCGGGAGCTGGAGTGGGTCCGCCTGGCGCCGCGGGCGCGCCAGGCCAAGTCCAAGGCCCGGCTCCAGGCCTACGAGGCGATGCTGAGCGAGCCCCTGGAGCGCCGGACCGAGGCCCTGCAGATCGTCATTCCGTCGGGCCCACGCCTGGGCGACCTCGTCATCGAGGCCGAGCACGTCAGCAAGGCCTACGGCGACCGCGTGCTCATCGACGATCTGTCGTTCCGTCTGCCCCGCGGCGGCATCATCGGGGTGGTCGGGCCCAACGGCGCCGGCAAGACCACGCTCTTCCGCTTGATCGTGGGCCAGGAAAAGCCCGACGCCGGCACGCTGCGGGTGGGCGAGTCGGTGCAGCTGGCCTACGTGGACCAGAGCCGGGAGGTCCTCGACCCCGGCAAGACCGTGTGGGAGCAGATCTCGGGCGGCGAGGAGCACCTGGTCCTGGGTGGGCGCCGCCTCGCCTCCCGCGCCTACGTCGCCTCCTTCAACTTCAAGGGCCCGGATCAGCAGAAGCGGGTCGGTGACCTCTCGGGCGGCGAGCGCAACCGGCTGCACCTGGCCACGGTGCTCCGAAGCGGGGCCAACGTGCTGCTCCTGGACGAGCCGACCAACGACCTCGACGTCGATACGCTACGGGCGCTGGAAGAGGCGCTGCTGGAGTTCGCCGGCTGTGCGGTGGTGATCAGCCACGACCGCTGGTTCCTCGACCGTATCGCCACCCACATCCTGGCCTTCGAGGACGAGGGCCGCGTCGTGTGGGTGGAGGGCAACTACTCGGACTACGAGACCGATCGGGGGCGACGCCTCGGCGCCGAGGCCGAGCGGCCCCACCGCCTCCGTCACAAGCGCCTCTCCGCGAGCTGAGGCCGCCGGCGCGGCCGGGCGCAGGACACGAGCACGTTCTCGCCCTCGGTGCGAACACGCCGGAGCGTCACGTCCTCGAAGAGCGGCCGCAGCGCGGCGGCCAGCTTGTCGACGTCGTGGCGTCGATGCCGGTTGATCACCATCACGCCGCCCGGAGCGACCAGGGGGGCCAGGCCCAGCGCCAGCGGCAGGGCCTGGGCCAGGTCGCCGGCGTACGCTGCGTCCTCCATGATGAAGTCGAAGCGCCGTTTCGCGGCGGCCAGCCAGGGAACGACGCGCTCGGCATCGCCGCAGAGGAACTCCAGGCCCTGGCGCGCAGCGAGGCCGAACCACCGGGTGGCCAGCCGGATGATGGCAGGGTCTCGCTCGATCACGGTGATGAGACGGGGTCGGGTCTGCTCGATCAGGAGGTGGACCTGCGTGCCGCCGCCCAGGCCGACCAGGAGCGCGGTGGATCGCCGGCGCCGCGGTGCCCCGGCCACCGCCCGGCCCCAGTACTCGCGGCCCAGGCCCGACCAGTCACCATTCAGCGGGTACACGGACAAGGTGTCGCCGGCCACGACCAGTCGCCGCTCGCGCCGGTCCTCGATCACGCGGATCCGCCCTGACAGCGGCGACCGGATCTCGGCGACGGTGCGTGAGTGTTTCATTGAACAGGGTGCGGGCGCCCGGGCTGTTGCCCGCCCGCACCCCGACGGAACCACGCGCCTGGTTTCTCATTCACGGGGTGTGAGTCCCGACATCACGTACGCCACGCCCGTGCCCCGCCGCGATCACCGGCGGCGATTATTCGTCACCGTGGTGTGAGGTGCCAGCTACCGTGGGGCCATCCGGATGGCGCCGTCGAGCCGGATGGTCTCGCCATTGAGCATGGCGTTCTCGATGATGTGGACGACGAGGGCGGCGTACTCGTCCGGCTGGCCCAGCCGCGAGGGAAAGGGGACCTGGCGGGCCAGCGAGGCCCGCACCGGCTCCGGTAGCGTGCCCAGCAGCGGCGTGTCGAAGATGCCGGGCGCGATCGTGACCACCCGGATCCCCACCTCGGCGAGGTCGCGCGCGATCGGCAGCGTCATGCCTACGATGCCGCCCTTGGAGGCCGAGTAGGCGGCCTGGCCGATCTGTCCGTCGAACGCGGCCACCGACGCGGTGTTGACGATCACCCCGCGCTCGCCGTCGCGCGACGGCTCGTTGCCGGCCATGACGGCGGCGGCCAGCCGGATGCAATTGAAGGTGCCGATCAGGTTGACGTGGATGACCCGGGTGAAGGCCTCGAGGTTGGCCGAGCCCGACTTGCCGAGCGTCTTCATGGCCGTCCCGATGCCGGCGCAGTTCACCAGGACCGAGAGGCCGTCGAAGCGGGACCGGGCAGACTCCAGAGCGGCCGTGACCTGCTCGCCGCTCGTCACGTCGGCGGGCGTGAACAGGGCTTGCCCGCCCAGGGTCTTGGCCACGTCGGCGCCGGACGACGTCGGCAGGTCCAGGAGGGCCACCCGGCCACCGGCCGCGACCAGGCGGGCCGCGGTCGCGCGCCCGAGCCCGGAGGCGCCGCCGGTCACGACCGCCTTCACCGCGCGCAGCTCCATACCCTCCTCCTTGGGCCGCGAGGCGACCGCGTCGAATTCTAGCCGATCGTGGAGCGCTTGCCCACGCGGCGATCGCCGGCAGCGGTGGTCAGGCGGATCGGTTATGCTTGCGGCGCTCCTATGCGGACGCCCTACGTCCCGCTGACGCACCGGCGCATCCTCTGTGTCTCCCCGCGCTACGCCCCATCCTTCGGGACCTTTCACCACTCGTATCCCTTCTTCGGACGCCGGGTGCGGGCGTTCATGCCGCCCCAGGGCTTGCTGGTGGTGACCAGCTATCTGCCGTCCGCGTGGGAGGTCCGCTTCGTCGACGAGAACGCGGGCGCGGCGGGCGAGCCCGACTTCCGCTGGGCCGACGCCGTCTTCGTGTCGGGCATGCACGTGCAGCGCAAGGCGATCGCGGACATCATTGCCCGGGCCCACGCGGTGGACAAGCCGGTGGTCCTGGGGGGGCCGTCGGTCTCCGGTTGCCCGGAGTTCTATCCCGAAGCCGACGTGCTGCACATCGGGGAGCTGGGCGACGCCACTGACCGGATCATCGAATGGATCGATCGGGGTGGGGGGCGTCCGGAAAAGCAGCTCCGGTTCGAGACCCTCGAGCGGCTGCCCCTCGCCGACTTTCCCATCCCCGCCTACGATCGCATCCCGGTGCGCCAATACTTCATCGCCAGCATCCAGTTCTCCAGCGGCTGTCCCTATACGTGCGAGTTCTGCGATATCCCCGCCCTCTACGGGCGCAACCCCCGCCTGAAGACGCCCGGGCAGGTCCTGGCCGAGCTGGATCGACTCCTGGCCGGCGGCGCCACCGCCGTCTACTTCGTGGACGACAACTTCATCGCCAACCAGCGGGCCGCCCTGGAGCTGCTGCCCCACCTGGTCGACTGGCAGCGCCGCCACCGCTACCCGCTGCGCTTCGCCTGCGAGGCGACGCTCAACATCGCCAGGAACGACCGCGTGCTGGAGCTGATGCGCGAGGCCGGCTTCATCACGGTCTTCTGTGGCATCGAGACGCCCGAGCCCGACGCGCTGCGCTTCATGTCCAAGGACCAGAACCTCCGCATGCCCATCCTGGACGCGGTCGCGAAGCTCAACGCCTATGGCCTCGAGGTCGTCTCCGGCATCATCATCGGCCTGGACACCGACACCCCGCAGACGGCCGATCACATCATCGAGTTCGTGCGGGCCTCCCACATCCCGGTGCTCACCATCAACCTGCTCTACGCCCTGCCCAAGACGCCCCTGTGGCGGCGGCTGCAGGCCGAGGGCCGGATCCTCGCCGACGGCGATCGGGAGTCGAACGTCGACTTCAAGCTGCCCTACGAGTCCGTCCTCGAGGCGTGGCTGCGCTGCATTCAGGCCGCCTACGAGCCGGCGGCGGTCTACGCCCGGTTCGCGCACAACGTGGTCCACACGTTCGCCAATCGCCTGCCATACCCGGCGAGCCCGCACCGCGCCTCCTGGCGCAACATCGTCATGGGGCTGGGGGTGCTCGGGCGCGTGCTCTGGCGGCTCGGGGTCCGGGGCGACTACCGGAAGACGTTCTGGCGCTTTGCCGGGCCCGCGCTGCGTCGCGGGGACATCGAGGTGGTCATCCATACCGCCGTGGTGAGCCACCACCTGATCACGTTCACCCGGCAGTGCCTCGACGGTGCCCGCGAGCCCTCGTTCTACGCGCCGGGGGCGTCGCCGACCCGAGCTGCAGTCGCCAGCTAGGAACCGACGACTACTGTATCTGGGGTAAGCCAAATCCGAGATCTACGACATCTATGGTCTTGTCATTACTACCTAAACACGTGATAAGCAAAAGAGCATGCTCGCCCGGGGGGAGATCACCGAGATCGTCGGCCGGCCTTCGTCGGGGCGGACAAGCCTGCTGGTGGACTGCCTTCGTGAAGCCACCCGGGGTGGAGGCGTTGCCGCAGTCGTCGATACCGACGAGGCGTTCGATCCCTCGGCCGCGGCGCGAGCCGGGGTGGACCTGCGGCGTGTGCTGTGGGTGCGTTGCGGCGGGCGTCGGGATGTGGCGCTGCGGGTGGCCGATCTCCTCGTGCGGTGCCCCGGGTTCACCGTAGTCGGGCTCGACCTCGGAGAGCGCCCGCCGCGCATTCCACTCACGGTCGCGTTCCGATTGCGGCTGGCCGTTCGACGGTCGGGCTCGGCGCTGCTCATTCTGGCGAGCCGGCGCATCGCCGGCCCCGGCGCGACGCTGGCCGTACAGACGATCCGGCGGTCGTTGGAGTGGAGTGGCCCCCGGGGCGCGCCGACGCGCCTGGCGCGCGTCGGGATCGACGTGCGCGTGCTCCGCAGCCGCGGCCCCTGGCACGGCCGCGGCGAGCCCGGCGCCACCCGGTGGTGGACGGCATGAGCCCGCCGGGCAGTCGCGTCGCCTGCCTGTGGGTGCCGTTCTTTGCCGCGGCCGCCACCGAGCGCTGCGAGCCGCCCCTGGCCGAGCGCGCGCTGATCGTCGTCCGTGGCGCGCCGCCGGTCACGCGGGTGGTGGAGGCCAACGCGGCCGGGCGCGAGGCGGGCGTGCGGCCGGGCATGACCGAGAGCGAGGCCCGCGCGCGCTGTCCCGACCTCATCAGCCGCATGTTTTGCGGGGAAGGCATCGTCTCCGCCCAGCATGCTCTCCTCGAGGCTGCGCTCGCCGTGTCCCCCCGTGTCGAAGACACCGCTCCCGGGCTCGTGCATGCCGACGTCGATGGCCTGCGACGCCTGTTCGGCGACGACGGCGCCGTGGCCGAGCATCTGGCGCGCCAGGCTCGGGCCGTTGGACTTCCAGCCCGCGTCGGTGTCGCGGGCAGCCGGACCGTCGCCGGGGTTGCCGTGCGCGCCACTGGCGGGCGGGTCGTCGTCGTGCCGCCCGGCGGGGAGCGGGCCACGCTGGCGACCGCGCCGCTCGCGGTCCTCGACCTTTCCGCCGGGATCGCGGCGACCCTGGCCCGCTGGGGGGTGCGGACGCTGGGGGAGCTGGCGGCGTTGCCGCGCGCGGGACTGGCGGAACGACTGGGGCCGGAGGGGCTGCGCGTCCACGACCTCGCCCTGGGCCGCGATCCCGACCCGTTCACGCCGTATGCTCCGCCGCCGTTCTGGGAGGAGGCCCAGGACCTCGACTGGGAGATCGCGGATCTCGAGATGCTGGGGGCGGTGCTGGATCGGGTGCTCGAGCGGCTCACGGCTCGCTTCGGCGCCGCTCACGTCTGGGCCGACACGCTGAGCCTGCGGCTGCAGCTCGCTACCGGCGGGCGGCACGAGCGTACGATTGCCCTGGCTCAGCCCGCGTGTGAGCGGTCGGTCCTCGCCACGCTGGTCCGCTGCGAGCTGGCCACGCGTCCACCGGCGGCGGCGGTGACGGCGGTGGCCGTGAGCGCGCGTGTCGTGCGGGTTCCGCCCCAGCCGGGCCGGCTGGGGCAGCCCCCCGCGCCGCGCCAGCGCGATCTGGCCGCCCTGGTTGCCCGTCTGACCGAGCTGGTGGGCTCCGACAACTTCGGCTCGCCGCGGCTCATCGATTCCCATCACCCGGATGCGGTCCTGCTGGTTCCCTTCGCGCCGGCCGAGGACCTCGATAGCGACGGTCCCCGGCCGTCCTCGAGCGTGGTCCTCCGGCGGATGCGTCCGTCGCCGCGGGTGGAGGTGGCGATCGAGGACGACCGGCCGGTGCACGTGCACTGGGGAAGTGCCGTCCGTCGCATCGTCGCGTGTGCCGGGCCCTGGCGGGCCTCCGGGGAGTGGTGGGACGGCCGAGCCTGGGCCCGCGACGAGTGGGATCTTCTCCTCGACGACGGCACGCTGTGCCGGCTCGCCCTCGACCGCCGGGCCAACCAATGGTTTCTGGATGGGATCTACGACTGACGTCGGGACTCAGAGCGGGTGAAATGATGATCGGTGACTGTCATTGCGGCGGGGCACGGGCCGCAGTGCAGGTGGAGTCGGGACTCAGAGCGGGTGAAATGATGATCGGTGACTGTCATTGCGGCGGGGCACGGGCGTGGCGAAGCCCGGGCGCCCGTGCCCTGTAAATGTTCGTCGAGCTGCACGCGCAGTCCGCATTTTCTTTTCTCGAGGGCGCCGAGCAGCCGGAAACATTCGTGACCGAGGCGGCGCGCCGGGGGCTGGCCGCGCTGGCCCTGGTGGATCGCGACGGGCTCTACGGCGCGGCCCGGTTCCACCAGGCGGCCGTGCGAGCGGGCGTGAAGCCCGTGGTGGGTAGCGAGCTGACCCTCGACGACGGCTCCCGCCTGCCCGTGCTCGTCGAGGACCAGGAGGGATACCGCAACCTCTGCCGGCTCATCACCCGGATGAAGCTCGGCGCCCCCAAGGGCCAGGCCGTCACCACCCTGGATGACCTTGCCACCCACGCCGAGGGGCTCGTCTGTCTCACTGGCGGCGTCCACGGCCCGCTGGCGCGACGCCTGGCCGCCGAGGGCGCGGAGAGGGCGCAGGCCTGGCTCGACCGGCTCGTCGCGATCTTCGGGCGCGCGAGCTGCTTCGTGGAAGTGCAGCGCCACTTCGACCGCACCCAGGAGCGGGTGCTGGAGGCGCTGGTGGCGCTGGCCCGGCGCGCCCGGGTGTCCCTCGTCGCCACCAACCAGCCCCTCTACGCGCGGCCGGGCGGGCGGGCCGTCGCCGATGTGTTCACCTGCATCCGCGAGAAGACCGATCTCGACCACGCCGGCACCCGGCTGGGCCGGAACGCCGAGCGGGGGCTGCGCGACGGCCCGACGATGGCCCAGATCTTCCGGGACCTGCCCGAGGCCGTCCAGCAGAGCGGCGAGCTGGCGTTGCGGCTGGGCTTCACGCTGAAGGACCTGGGCTATCGGTTCCCCGACTACCCGCTGCCTCCCGGCGAGAGCGCCCAGGCCCACCTGCGCCGGCTCGTCGACTGCGGCGTCCGGCAGCGCTACGGCCGGGGACGGTTGCTCGCGCGGGCCCGGAAGCAGGTGGCCCACGAGCTCGACGTCATCGGTCGACTCGACCTCGCCGGCTACTTCCTGATCGTGTGGGACATCGTCGAGTATTGCCGCAGCCACGACATCCTGGTGCAGGGGCGGGGCTCAGCGGCCAACAGCGCCGTCTGCTACGCGCTGGGCATCACCGCCGTCGATCCCGTCGGCATGGATCTGCTCTTCGAGCGGTTCCTCTCCGACGCGCGTGGGGAGTGGCCCGACATCGATCTGGACCTGCCGAGCGTCGAGCGCCGGGAGGCGGTGATCCAGTACGTGTACCGTCGCTACGGACGGCTCGGCGCCGGCATGACCGCCAACGTGATCACGTATCGGGGCCGCAGCGCGGCACGCGAGGTGGCCAAAGCGCTCGGGCTGCCGGCCGAGTTCCAGGATCGTCTGGCCGGCCTGGCGCCCACCTGGGGGTACCAGGACCCGGACGATGTCCTCACCCGGCACCTGGCCGAGGCGGGATGCGATCCGCGCCACCCCCGTATCCGGGCCTTCGCCGCGCTGTGGACGCGATTACAAGACTTGCCGCGCCACCTCGGCCAGCACTCGGGCGGGATGGTGGTTGCCGCCGGGCGGCTCGACGACGTGGTGCCGCTGGAGCCCGCCACCATGCTGGGGCGCGTCGTGATCCAGTGGGACAAGGACGACTGCGCCGCGCTGGGCATCATCAAGATCGATCTGCTCGGCCTGCGCATGATGTCCGTGCTCCAGGAGGCGATCGAGCTCGTGCGCGAGACCGGCGGCGAGATCGATCTGGGCCACCTGCCGGCGGACGATGCCACCGTCTACGGCATGCTGCAGCGCGCCGACACGATCGGCGTCTTTCAGGTGGAGAGCCGGGCCCAGATGGCCACGCTGCCCCGCATCACCCCCGAGCGGTTCTACGACCTCGTCGTGCAGGTCGCCATCATCCGCCCCGGCCCCATCGTGGGTGACATGGTCCACCCCTACATCCGGCGGCGGCGCGGACGCGAGCCCGTCAGCTATCCGCACCCGAGCCTGGAGCCGATCCTCAAGCGGACGCTGGGGGTGCCCCTCTTTCAGGAGCAATTGCTCCGCATGGCCATGGCGGTCGCCGGCTTCACCGGCGCCGAAGCCGAGGAGCTTCGCCGGGCCTTCGGCTTCAAGCGGAGCGAGCGGCGGATGGCCGAGGTAGAGCAGAGGCTCCGGGCCGGCATGGCCGCCCGGGGCATCACCGGTGTCGCCGCCGACCAGATCGCGCACGCCATCACCTCGTTCGCGCTGTACGGGTTTCCCGAGTGTGTTGTTGGCGAGACACGGGTGATCGACGCCGACACCGGGCGCTGGGTAAAAATCGAGGATGTCGTGACGGGCCGAGTCAGGGCCGAACACACCGTGGCGTGCACCGAAGATCTCAGTTTGCGACGGCGCCGCATTCTCAACGCCAGGGTCAGCGGACGCCGAATGGTCTATCGCGTCGGCACCGCCCTGGGCCGGGAAGTGATGGCCACGGCCGAACATCCGTTGCTCACGGCGATGGGATGGCGGGCGCTGGCCACCCTGCGCGTCGGAGATCACATCGCCACCGCGCGGGCACTACCGTCGGTGGGACGCAAACGCTGGCCTCGCCATCACCTGATCGTCCTTGCTGACCTCATTGCCGAAGGTAATCTATGCCATCCGAGCACGATGTATTTCTACACGACTGATGATCAGTACTGTGCCGAGTTCGTGAGTGCCGTGGAGCAATTCGATAACACGCGAGCCACCGTTGCCCGACGTCGAAATTGCTACAGCGTTCACGTCCGTCGCCAGGATCCTTCGCGGCCGATTGGAGCAGTGGCGTGGGCGAAGCAGCTCGGTCTCTGGGGGTGCAATGCGCGCACTAAGCGCCTGCCTGAGGAGGTGTTCGAGCTTCACCCGGCCGACCTCGGACTGCTACTCGCTCGCCTGTGGGAAGGCGATGGTTGTGTCTCGGGAAGGGGGCATGCCTCGTACGACACGGTATCGCGCCAGTTGGCCGAAGAAGTCCAGCACCTCCTGCTCCGTCTCGGCATCGTCTCCCGCATCTACGACCGTCACCGCCAGTATCGAGACCGTCAAGTCACCAGCTTCGTCGTCACGATCACGGGCCGGGGAAGCCTGAAGCGATTCTATCGCCACATCGGTCGCCGCTTTTTGGACGCGAGCAAGCGTGTGATGACACAGGCATTGGCGGGGTCGGGCCCTGACGCCAGGATGTCCCGAGATATCATCCCGGTCATCGTGAAGACCATCATCGATCAAGAACGTCGACACCGGTCCGCGCGATGGATGGACGTCACGGCCGGTACTGGTCTTTCCACGCGGGCACTCAGCTCTCCGGACACGACGAAACGGGGATACCGTCGATGGGTCATTGCCAGGCTGGCCCGGTACTTTGGGTCGCCAGAGTTAACCCGACTGGCGGGGTCCCATCTCTATTGGGATCGAATTACGGTGATCGAGCCAGTTGGTCTCCGAGAAACCTATGATCTCGAGATCGAAGGCGATCACAATTTTCTCGCGAACGACGTCGTGGTGCACAACTCCCACGCGTCCAGCTTCGCGCTGCTGGCCTATGCCAGCGCCTTCCTCAAGGCCCACCACCCGACGGCCTTCTACGCCGCGCTCCTCAACAACCAGCCCATGGGCTTCTATCACCCCGCCACGATCGTCAAGGACGCCCAGCGTCACGGGCTCACGATCCAGCCCATCGACATCACCCGCTCGGACTGGCCGTGCACGATGGAAGCGGCCAGCATCCGGCTGGGCCTGCGCTACGTGAAGGGGCTGCGCGAGAGCGCGGGCCGCGCCATCGTCGCGGCGCGCCGCGAGCGTCCCTTCGTTTCGCTGGCCGATCTCGCCCGGCGATCGGGGCTCGCGCGGGACGAGCTGATGACGCTGGCCGCCACCGGCGCGCTCGACGCCCTGAACGGGACGCGGCGGGCCGCGCTCTGGCACGCCTCCCGGCCCGTGCTTCCCGGGCTACTGGCCGGGGCCGAGCCGCCCGCCGACCCGAGCCCGCTCCGGGAGATGAGCGTCGCCGAGCGCCTGGATGAGGACTACGCGGGCACCGGCGTCACGCTCGGACCCCATCCGCTGGCGCTGCTCCGTTCCACGCTGACCCGTCAAGGGGTCGTTCGCGCCAGCGACCTGTCCCGGCTCGTCCATGGCCGGGCCGTGCGGGTGGCCGGCAGCGTGATCGTGCGGCAGCGCCCCGGCACCGCCAAGGGCTTCGTGTTCCTGTCCCTGGAGGACGAGACGGGGATCGCCAACGTGATTGTGACGCCCCAGCTCTTCGGCCGGCAACGGCTGACCCTCATCGCTGCTCCCTACCTCGTCGTGGACGGTCTCGTCCAGATGCAAGACGGCGTCGTCTCCGTCCGGGCCCGGCGCGTGCAGCCCCTGCGCGGGCCCGGACGCGGGGTCCCCTCGCACGACTTCGGCTGACCGCCGCTTGCGGTGCTCGACCGGCTCGCGCTACTTTCGTCCCCAGCCGGTGGTTGTTCGGGCAGGCCCGGCGTCAACCCACAAAGAGAGGCCCCGATGGCAATCCGACTCGTCGTCACGATCACCGCAGCACCGGGCAAAGGCTCCGAGCTCGCGCAGGCCTTCCGGACACGTTGCGCCGAGGTGATGAAGGAACCCGGGTGCGAGCAGTTCGAGGTGTTCCAGAGCGTTGTGAACCCCGACCGGCTGGCGCTGCTGGAGCGGTGGGCGAGTCAGGCCGCCCTCGACGCGCATGCCCGGTTGAACAGCTCGCGTCCTCCCTTCCAGCCCCACCTGCGCGTGGGCAACGGCGAGCGTGAGGACTACGAGTACACGAGGACCCGCTAGACGGGCGCTCGCGCCACCGGGATTGAAAAAAGTTCCCTGATTTGGTGGTAAGAATTTCAATTCAAACGCTGTCGCGCCAGGGATCGGCCAGCACTCTAGTCACCGAACTCCGTGTAAAGTCGATGTTCCTTGGAGTTGGCACGTCATCTGCCTTTCCCCGGTTGGGCCCGTTGACACCACCAGGGGCGCTGTTTACCTTGCGAATGATTGGTGATGAGACCGTGAGTCCGACGCGACGCGACCAGACCAGACGCGGCAGGATTCTCGTCGTTGACGACGAGCCGGCCGAGCGCGAGGGATTGGCGCGTCTCGTGGGCCAATGGGGGTACGAGGTGGAAACGGCCGCCTCCGGCGAGAAGGCCCTCAGCCTCGTGGAGACCCGGCATCCGGCCGTCGTCCTCACCGACCTCGTTCTGCCCGAGATGGATGGGCTCACGCTGTTGCAGAAGCTGAAGGAGACCGGCCGGCCCCCCATCGTACTGGTCGTGACCGGGCACGGCACCGTGGAGAGCGCAGTGGAGGCGATGCGTCACGGCGCCTTCGACTACCTGACCAAGCCGGTCGATGCCACCCGCCTGCAGGTGCTGCTGGAGAAGTCCATCGAGCAGGAATCGCTGTCGCGGGAGGTGAGCCTCCTGCGCCACCAGCTCCGCCAGAAGGGCAGCTTCGGCCAGCTCGTGGGGCAGTCGAAGGGCATGCAGGAGGTCTACCGCTGGATCGAGCTGGCCGCCACCAGCACGGCGCCGGTGCTGATCTCCGGTGACAGCGGCACCGGCAAGGAGCTAGTGGCCCGGACCATCCATGACCTGTCCAACCGCCGCAACAAGCCCTTCGTGGCGATCAACTGTGCGGCCATCCCCGAGACCCTGATCGAGAGCGAGCTGTTCGGCCACGAGCGGGGGGCCTTCACCGGCGCCACCGAGCGACGGCTGGGCTGCTTCGAGTTGGCCGATGCCGGCAGTCTGTTCCTCGACGAGATCGTCGAGATGGACAACTCCACCCAGGCCAAGCTGCTGCGCGTGCTCCAGGAGGGCACCTTCCGACGGGTCGGCGGCAAGGTCGAAATTCAGGTCGACGTGCGGGTGCTCGCGGCGACGAACCGGGCGCCCGCGGACGCCATGGCCCAGGGCCAGCTCCGCGAAGACCTCTTCTATCGGCTCAACGTCTTCCAGATCCGTCTGCCTGCCCTTCGGGAACGCAAGGAGGACATCCCCTTGCTGGTGCGCACCTTCATCGAGGAGTTCAACCGCCAGGACAACCGTCAGATGCGGGGGCTGACCCCGGAGGCCGAGAAGACCCTGGACCGCTACGGCTGGCCCGGCAACGTGCGGGAGCTGCGCAACGTGATCCAGCGGGCGGTGGTCCTCGGCGGAAGTGGGCTGATCGGCACCGAGCACCTGCCCGACAACGTCCTGCGCACCACCGAGCCCGCGCGGCCGGGCCCCAGCGGACCGATCGTGCCCATTCGCGAGATGGAGCGGCAGCTCATCGAGAGAGCCCTGCAGGAAACCCATCAGGACAAGCGACGGGCCGCCGCCCTGCTTGGTATCAGCCTCAAGACGCTCTACAACAAGCTGGCCAAGTACGGCATTCAGGCGGTGAAGTCGGCGCGCACCACCTGATGGGCTCGTTCCCCGACGATCTCGACCGCCTGCTGCACGATCTGCGCGGCCCCCTGAACGCGCTGACGATGCACCTCGAGGTGCTCAAGCGGCTCAGCCACAGTGATGCCGCGACGCTGCAGAGCCTGGAGGCCATGCAGCAGGAAGCGAGCCGGCTGGCCCTGCTGTTGCCCGCCGCCTTTTCCGTCATTGCCCTGGAGCTGGCGTCACCGACTCGCCTCGACCTCGGCGTTCTGGCTCGTCGGGTGGTCGAAGCCGAGGCGGCCGGGCGCGTGAGCGTCGCCGAGGGCCCCTGGCCCGCCATCCGCGGCGACGAGCACCTCCTGGTCCCCGCGGTGGCTCACCTCGTGCGCAACGCCCTGGCTGCCACCGAGGCGGCCGGACCGGGCCGCCGGCGACCTCAGGTAAGCTTCCGGACGGTCCAGGCCGGGCGAGTGGCCCTGGTCGTGCGCGACTGGGGGCCGGGCCTGCGGACGACCAACCCACGAGCGATGATCCGCCTGGCCGTCTCGCCGGAGAACGGGCGTCCCACGCTGGGGCTGGTGACGGCCGAGCGAATCGCGCGCCTGCACGGCGGCACGCTGGCCTTCGACAACCCCCCGGGGGGAGGCGCCGAGGTCTCGATGATCCTGGAGGAGGCCTGACCACCCTCGGAGCGAGCCGGACTCGGGACTCGCAGCCACGTCGCACCTAGGGCCGGCCACCCTCGGAACTAGCCGGACTCGCGGCACTCGTTACAAGGAGGCCTGACGTGTTCGATCTCAAGGGCAAGGTAGCGATCGTGACCGGAGGAAATGGTGGGATCGGCCTCGGCATGGCTCGGGGCCTGGCGACCGCGGGCGCGCACGTCGTCGTCGCGGCGCGAGACGCGGCGAAGTCACGCGCCGCCGTCGCCGAGCTGCATCGCCTCGGATCCGGGGCCCGGGCCATCCCCGTGGAC
>DATBIM010000079.1:0-32945 GCA_036556905.1 Candidatus Methylomirabilota bacterium | reverse complement strand
AACCGCATAACTCCACTGTCGTGCAGCCTCGCCCCAGTCGGCGCGCGCGCCCGCGTCCCGGGCCAGCCGGTAGACGTCCGCGGGCGAGTCGATGCCGCTGAACGCGAGCCACTGGCCGATCAGGAGTCCCAGCGCGAGGGTCAATGCGTGCCGCACGGGCGTGCTTCGAGGCAAACGCTGTACCACGCTGGAGACATGCGTAGTAGGCTCAGCCCATGATCGACGTGAAGAGCGCGGATCAGGCCCTCCAGCTCTACATCCGGCCCCAGACGTTTCCCGTGGCCATTCGCATGCTCCGTGCCGGGGAGGCCATCCCCGAGCGCGCGCGGCGCCCGGCGCGGGACTTCAAGAAGCTCAGCATGAACTGCCAGGTCATCGACATGGCGCGGCGGTACGGCTGGACGATCGCGCTCACACGCGAGGATCACATCTGCTCGCTGGGCATCGCCGCGCTCGGCTTCGAGAAGCCCACCCACCTGCACGCCTCGGGAACGCTCTGCGAGGGCATGTACACGGAGACAAAAGAGGCGGGCCAGCGCTCGGAAGCCGCGGTCGATCGGTTTGGGCCCGGCGAGTTTGCCACGCTGCTGGTAGCGCCGCTCGATCGCGCCACCTTCGAGCCCCACCTGGTGTGCATCTACGCCAATCCCGCCCAGGTCATGCGGCTGGTGCAGGCGGCGTTGTGGAAGCAGGGCGGCAAGGTCACCTCCGCGTTCGGCGGGCGCGTCGACTGCTCGGAGATCATCGTCACCACCATGCGCACCGATCGTCCCCAGGTGATCCTGCCCTGCTCCGGCGATCGGATCTTCGGCCAGACCCAGGATCACGAGATGGCCTTCACCATCCCCTGGAACCAGATGGAGGAGATCCTCGAGGGCCTGCGCGGCACCCACGCGGGGGGGATCCGCTATCCCATCACCCAGTTCATGGAGTACGAGGCCAAGCTGCCCCCGAAGTACATGGAGGCCAATCGGGTGTGGGATGCCGAGCAGGGCCGAGCCACCTACTCGCCTCGCGACCGTGTCGTGGCCGCCTACAAGCGGACCTTTGCCGACGGCGTGCCCACCTATCCCATCGTGGCCTCCTTCGCGGGCACGCTGGACGGCCTGTCCATCGAAGAGTACTGCACGAGCCCGGGCAAGGCCATCAAGGCCATGCTGAACTACTACGAGCGGTATCAGCCGGACGTGGTGCTGGCCTACAACGATCTGGCCAAAGAGGCGGAAGCGTTCGGGTGCCGGGTCAAGTATTCCGACTACGTCGTGCCGTCCATCGACGCCCATGTGCTGGCCGAGGACAAAGGCGCGCTGGCCAGGGTGACCATGCCCGACCCCTACCGGACGGCCCGGCTGCCCGGCTTCCTCGAGCAGTGCGAGGCGCTGGTCAAGGCCAAGCCGCCGACGGCCATCGGCGCGGTGGCGGTGGGGCCGTGGACCATCGCCATGCTCATGCGGAACCCCGAGACCATGCTGCTCGACACCTTCGAGGACCCGCAGTTCATCCACGACCTGATGCGGGTCACCACGGACTTCTGCAAGCTCTGGGGCGACGCGATCGTCAAGACGGGGATCGGGCTCAGCTTCTCGGAGCCCACGGCCTCCATCAGCCTCATCTCACCGGACAATTACCGTGAATTCGTCGCCCCCTACCACAAGGAGCTGGCGGAACACTTCAAGGCCAAGAAGGTGGGCGTGACCACGCACATCTGCGGGACGACGTACCCCATCTACGAAGACCTGATCCAGTGCGGCTTCACCACGATCTCGTTCGACCTGGATCAGCAGGCCGATCCCGCCCTCTACGTCGACCAGCTCGAGCGCTTCATGCAGGTCTCCCGAGGACGGGCGGTCGCCATCGGGAACGTGGACGCCACGAAGTTCGAGCGGGCGACCCGGGAGGAGATCGAGGCCGAGGTCAGGCGCTGCATCGACAGCGCGGCGCGGCACTCCGCCTTCATCCTGTCCACGTCGTGCGAGATCCCGCCGCGCTCGAACCCGGATATCGTGCGCTGGTTCATGAACGCCGCGCGGGAGTACGGTCGTTACGAGCGGATCTTCTCCACTGGGTAGTCGGCGAATTTCCCTCTGTTAGCTTGGAGGGGGGCCCAACGACGGCCCCCCTCCAAACCTCCCCGCTTCACGTGGGGTGGCACCACGGTTCCGGAGCAGCTCAGCGCTGGCGCACGCCTACCACTTGATCGGTTTCGAAGGCCGGTGCGCGTAACCGCTCTCGCGCCCCCCGCCGCCGCCCGGCTTGCGTCCCCCCCCACCCCCGGGACGACCGCCACCACCACCCCCGGGTCGACCGCCACCGCCGCCGCCACCGCCCGTGCGCGGTGCCTGGGGATTGGAAATCTCCACGACGATGCGGCGCCCGTCGAGCTCACGGCCATTGAGCTGTGAGATCGCGTTCTGCGCGTCCTCGGCCGTGCCCATCTCGACGAACCCGAACCCTCGGGACTGCCCGGAGAAGCGATCCGTGATGACGGTCGCCGACACCACATTTCCGGACTGCGCGAAGAACTCCCGAAGGGCTTCGCTGGTGGTGGAGTAGGAAAGGCCCCCGATGTAGAGCTTTGCCGCCATACGTGCACCTCCTCGACTCTCTTCCCACACCGATCCGACACGCCCCGTGGACGGAAGAGAGCAACGTCGGAGGCGAGGTCCAGCCGTGCCGGCAGACGATCTCAAGTCTACACAGGTCCTACCCGGGCGCAAGCGCCGCGATGCCTGGCCGGGGGGCGACCTCAGCCCGAGGGCGCGCAGTACAGGGCGAGCAGGTGGTCGAGGTAGCGCAAGTCCAGGGGCTTGGGAGCATACATGACGGCGCCGTCCTTGAGCGTCTCACCGGCCTGGGCGGCGTCGGCCTTTCCCGTGAGCATGACCACCGGGATCGTCGGATCGAGGTTGCGGATCTTCCTGAGCACGACGATCCCGTTCGGCCCCGGCATGTCGATATCGAGGATGACCAGATCCGGGCGGTGACGGACGAGGAGATCGAGCCCGGCCGATCCGTCACGGGCGGTCTCCACGACACATTCCTCCGGCCCCCGCCGGGTCTCGATGTATTCCTTGAGGACACTGAGCAGAGCGGGCTCGTCGTCGATGATGATGACGCGGTAGGGACGAGAATCCATGGACGCGGCTACAGGCCGGCTCGCCGCATCGACAGCGCCGTGTCGACGCTCTGGGCGAGATACCCGAGGTCGATGGGCTTCACCACGTAGTCGAAGGCGCCCGCCGTGAGGGATCGTCTGGCGATGTCGGTGTTGGATGTCCCACTCACCATGATCACCTTCGTGTTGGGAGCGAGCGCGAGGATGGCCGGCAGGGCGTCGGAGCCCTTCATCCCGGGCATCTCGATGTCGAGCAGGACGACGTCCGGGGCCTCCTGGCCGACGAGACGGAGCCCGGCGATGGCATCGCCGGCGACCTGGGCGCGATGACCGCGCGCGCCCATGAGCTCCTCCAGCGCGGCCCGGAGCTCGGGATCGTCATCGACGATGAGGACCAATCCGCCAGGGGCGGTCGGCGGCGCGGTCGATTGCGGCGGAGATGCGATCCGCGCCGCGGGGCGCTCACCAACAGGGGCGGCGGGCGGCGGCGCCGGCAGCTGCCCGATGGCCGCGTCCAGCTCGGAGAAATCGAGGGGCTTGGTCAGCACCAGGCTGGCGCCCAGCCTCAGGGCACGGTCGTGCAGCGACGGATCCGGGTCCCCGGTGACGACGATGACCTTGGTGGTGCGATCGAACGCCCGGATGCGCTGGACGGCGTCGAGACCGCCCAGGCGGGGCATGTGGAGGTCCAGGAGAATCACTCGCGGACGCTCCCGCTTGACGTGCAGCAACGCCTCGAGCCCGTTCGCCGCCTGGCGCACCTCAAATCCCGACATGACCAGGTAGTCGGTGAGCATCGCCCGCATGTCGGCATCGTCGTCCACGACCAGGCCCAGCTGGCGTTCGGGCTCCGGCATCTACGACCGAACGTAGCATGAGGCCTGGGGGATCGCCTAATTGGTCCCCGGCTACTTCCACTCCTCGGGCGTGATCCGGTACGCGAGGACCTTCCGGTACAGGGTCTTGGGGTCGACCTTGAGCAGGGCCGCGGCCTTGCCCCGGTGGCCACCCACCTCACGCAGCGTGCTCACGATGTGCTGCCGCTCCATGGCCTCCAGGCTCCCGGCCGCCGGAGGCGCCGTCGCCGCACCGCCACGCGCGATCTCGGGCGGCAGATCCTCGGGCTGGAGCTCCTCACCCTTGGCCAGGATCGCCGCGCGCTCGATCGCGTGCTCGAGCTCTCGCACGTTACCCGGCCAGGCGTAGGCCTCCAGGCAGGCCAGCACGGCGGCACCGAGCCGCTTGGCGCCGTAGGCGGCGTTGGCCTCCACGAAATGACGGGCGAGCAGGGACACGTCCTCCGGACGTTCGCGCAGCGGGGGCAGCGGCACGGTGATGGTGTTGATCCGATAGTAGAGGTCCTGGCGAAACTCACCCACCTTCATCGCCTCGGCGAGGTCCCGGTTGGTCGCCGCTACCAGCCGGAGATCGACCCGGCGGGGCCGGGTGCCGCCCACGCGGAAGAAGGTGCGGCTTTCCAGAATGCGGAGCAGCTTGACCTGGCTCTCCGGCTCCATCTCGCCGATCTCGTCGAGGAACAGCGTGCCCCCGTCGGCCAGCTCGATCAGCCCGGGCTTGGCGCTGAGCGCGCCGGTGAAGGCGCCCTTCTCGTGGCCGAACAGCTCGGATTCGAGCACCTCCCGGGGCAGGGCCCCGCAGTGGATGGGCACGAAGGGCCGGCTGGCCCGGGGGGAGCGCTCGTGGATGGCCCGAGCCACCAGCTCCTTGCCGGTGCCGCTCTCCCCGAGGACGAGCACCGCGGAGTCCGTGGGCGCCACCCGCTCTACCATGCGCAGCACCTCCTGCATGCGGGGGCTGCGGGTCAGAATGCCGGCCGGCGCCTCCGCGCCCGGCGCGTGGGCCCGGAGGGCCACGTTCTCGCGCAGGAGCTGGTTCTTCTCGGCCGCCTTGCGGACGAGGATGTCCAGCTCCTCGATCCTGGTCGGCTTGGTGAGATAGTCGTAGGCCCCCAGCTTCATCGCCTCCACTGCGGTGGAGACCTCCTGGAATCCCGTCATCACGATGACCTGAGGCGACTCCGGCGTGGTCGCCAGCTCGCGCAGGACCTCGATTCCCTCCTTGCGGGGCATCTTCATGTCCAGCACCACGACGTCGTAGGAGCCTTCGGCGATCCGCTCGAGGGCGACCACGCCGTCGGCCACCCCGTCCACCTCGTGGCCGCGGCGGCCGAGCTCACGGACGACGAGCTCGCGAAGATTCCGCTCGTCATCGGCCACCAGGACGCGGATGGGCCGGGTCACGCCGGCAGCACCACGCGGAAGATGGAACCCTTGCCCACCCGCGTGGTGACCTCGATGCGGCCGCCGTGATCGGTGATGATGCCCTGGGCGATGGCCAGCCCCAGGCCTGTCCCCTGGCCCGGCGGCTTGGTCGTGAAGAACGGATCGAAGATACGGGCAAGGAGCTCCTCGTTGATCCCGGGCCCCTCGTCCTCGAACTCGATCTCCACCTCGTCGCGCAGCCGCCGGGAGCGGAGATGGAGGGTCCCCTCGCCCGCCATGGCCTCCAGCGCATTGGCCGCGATGCCCAGGAACACCTGGCGCAGCTGTCCTTCGTTGACCGTGACCATCGGCAGCTCGGGATCGAGCGCGGTGGCGAACCGGCGGTCCTTGAAGCGGGACTGGTGTGAGAGAAGCTCGATCGTCTTGGTGACGAGGGTGTTGAGGTCGGTATCGGCCCGTCGGCTGCCCGGCTCCCGGACGAAGTGGAGCAGGCTGCCGGTGATCTCCTTGCACCGGTAGGCCTCTTCCTCGATGAGAGCCAGGTACTGGCGGAACTCATCCATCGCCGGCAGCTCGGTCAGCTGGCCCTCGCGACTTCGGGCCAGCAACGATTCGGCACAACCGGCAATCGTGGCCAGGGGGTTGTTGAGCTCGTGGGCGACGCCGGCGGCCAGCCGCCCCGTGGTGGTGAGGCGCTCGGTCAGCAGCATCTGGCGCTCGAGCCGCTTGGCCAGGGTGACGTCCTCGACCAGCAGCACGAGGTGGCCGGCCGCGGGCTCGATCGGCGCCGCGGTCAGACGCAGGACTTTGACCTCGCCGGCGATCGTCATCTCCTCCTCGACCACCGCGACCCGGCGCTCGGCGAAGACCTGGCGGGCGAGATCTCCCACGGCGACGGCCCGCTCGGCGGGCACCAGCTCGGGCAGGCGCGCTCCGATCGGCTCGCCGCCGCCCAGCACCCGGGCCGCATGCCGGTTGGCGCGGATCACGCGCAGCTCCGCGTCGAGGACGAAGACGCCCAGGGGCAGGGTCTCCAGCACCACTTCCACGAAGCGCTTCTGGGTGTCGAGCTCCCGGGTGCGCTCGGCCACCATCCCCTCGAGCTGGGTGTACAGGCGCGCGTGCTCCAGCGCGATGGCGGCCTGGTCGGCCAGGGCCAGGAGCAGATCCTCCTCAGAAGCCGAGAAGTGATGGACATCGCGACGGAAGACACTGACCGTGCCGATGATCCGCTCGCCTACCCGGAGCGGCACCGCCAGCATCGAGCGAAATCGGGTGCGGCGGGGAATGTCAGGATAGTGCACGCGGGGGTCGGTGAACAGGTCAGCGCTCTGCACGGGCCCCCGCTCGCTGACGGCCCGGCCGGTAATGCCCTCACCGGCCCGCAGCTGGATCTGAGTCAGCATCTCGGACGGCAGGTCGAGGCTGGCCACGATCGTCAGGATGCCGCTGGCCGCGTCGAGTGTCGCCACACTGCACGATTCCACGCCCAGCACGCGTCGGGCCTCGTCGAGGATCACACGGATCGTCTCCTGGACGTCCAGGCTCGCCGTGACCGCGCGTCCGGCCTGCAGCAGCGCGTGCGTCTCGTCGGCGTGCCGCCGGCTCTCCTCGTGCAGACGCCGCTGCTCGATGGCCGCGGCCAGCGGCAGGGCCAGCCCGGCAACCACCTCGACGTCGGTGTCGTCGAACGCGCCAACGCGGCGTGACGTCAGCGTCACGCCACCGGCCACCGCCCCCCGCGACCCCAGGGGCACCAGCAGCGCCGAGCGATAGCCGCGGGAGGCCAGGGCCTCGCGGCTCAACGGGGGCACCGCGGCCGCGGCCAGGTCATCCACCCGCAGCGGCGCGCCACTGGCGGCCACCTGAGCAAGGAGCGTCCCCTCGAGCGGCATGCGGGCGTCCCGCCGACCGCCCAGGCCGAGCGTGCGCGCCGGCAGGTCCACGATGCTGAACTCCCGGCGCTCGGCATCGATCAGCGAGACGCCGATCGAGTCGAACGGCACGAGCCCGGCCACGCCCTCGGCGAAGGCGCGATAGACGGCGTCGAGTGGCTCGCCCGACCGGCCCAGACGCGCGATCTCCGTGGACACCCGCATGCGCAGAAGACCACGGTAGTGACGCCAGGCCTGCTCGATGGCGCGACCGAGCTCGCCCGGCAGATCGCGAGGCAGCGTGGCCCGGCTCAGGCGTCCGAGCAGCGCCAGCTCGGCCCGCGCCTGGCGGGCTGGTCCGAGTGGCGATCGCAAGAGTACCGGCCGACCGGGCACCCCGGCGAGCGCCACGCGCGTCAGCCCCCGCCCGCGCGCCGGCGTCCCGGCCAGGCGTTGCCCGAGCCAGTCTCCGACGTTACCGGGTACGCGGCCGCTCACCGCGGTGACCAGAACGGCATCGCCGCGCTCGGGACGGAAGGCCAACGCGCCGGCCACGGCGCCGGTCAGCGTGAGCAATCGACGCAGCGCGCGGCGGAGCCCCTCGTCCATGGACGCACCGGCCCCCAGCTCGCTGACGACATCGGCCGATGTCATTGTAGCGACGGCGCGGGACCGCCCTGAACCGTGGGTGGGCTGGTCGAGGTGCGTGTGGCTCCGGTGGCAATCATGGTAGACGGAGGAGGCGACCGGGGAGACTGCCGGTGTGCTCCCCCTGCCGCACCACGAACCGGCCGTTCACGATCACGTCCCCGATGCCCGTCGGGTAGCGATGAGGGTCGCTATAGGTGGCCCGATCGGCGACCGCTTTCGGATCGAAGACAACGAGATCGGCCCGGGCGCCCACCTTGATGATGCCGCGGTCTTTGAGGCCCAGGCGCCGGGCCGGCAGTCCCGTCATCTTGTGGACGGCCTGGGCCAGCGAGAGGGCTCGTTGCTCCCGCACATACTCACCGAGCACGCGGGGAAACGTGCCGTAGCTGCGGGGGTGAGGCTTGCCTTCGCCCAGCGGGCCGCTCGGTGCCAGGGCCGAGCCGTCGGAGCCGATCATCACCCGGGGGTGCTGCAGCGCGCGCCGCACGTCCTGTTCGTCGAGCTGGAAGAGGATCATGTAGCCACGGCCGCCCTCGTCGGCGATGAGCTCCAGGGCGGCGTCGAACGGATCCAGTCCGCGCGCCAGTGCCAGCTCGCTGAGCCGTCGACCCTCTGCGTCTTTTCGCCGGGCGCAGTACGCCACCATGACGTTCTCCCAGCCCACCCGATCCAGCAGGCCCTGCCCGTTCGCGGGCGCTTCGACATCACGTCGTATGCGCTGGCGGGCTTCGGGATCGCGCAGGCGGGCCAGCATTGTGTCGATGCCGCCTTCCAGGGCCCAGTCGGGCAGGAGGGTCCGTAAGCTCGTGCTGGACGCCGTATACGGGTAGCAGTCTGCGGCCACGTCCAGCCCCTCCCCGACCGCGGCGTCGATGCGGGTCAGGGCTTGGCCCACCTGGCCCCAGTTCGGGCGGCCGGCGGCCTTGATGTGGCTGATCTGCACGGGCAGGTCCGCTTCCCGCCCGATGTGAATCGCCTCTTCCACCGCAGCCAGGAGCGTGGCCCCCTCACCACGGATGTGGCTGGCATAGAAGCCCCGTCGCCGCGCCCCCTGCGCCACGGCGACGACCTCGTCGGTCGTCGCATAGGAACCCGGGGCATAGATGAGGCCGGTCGAGAGACCCCAGGCGCCGTCCTCGATGGCCTGCCCCAGCAGCCGCTGCATCTGCGCGAGCTCCCGCTCGCTCGGGGGCCGCCGGGCGAAGCCCATGGTGGCGACCCGGAGCGTGCCGTGGCCGACGAGCTGGATGACGTTGAGGGCCGTGCCCTCGGCGTCGAAGGCGTCCAGGTACTCACCCACCGAGCGCCAGCGAAAGTCCAGGCCGCGGGGCAGGTGCAGCGCGAAGCCGCGGAGCTCTTCGAGGTGCTCGGTGGAGACGGGGGCCGGCGAGAAGCCGCAGTTGCCCACGACCTCGGTCGTCACGCCCTGGCGGATCTTGGACTCCGCGCGGCGGTTCTCCCACAGGCGCCAGTCCGAGTGCGAATGCATGTCGATGAAGCCGGGCGCCACCACGCGCCCGACGGCCGGCGTGGTGCGCCCGGCCGAGTGCCGGGACAGATCTCCCACGGCCACGATGATCTCGTCCCGGATCCCGACGTCGGCGCGTCCGCCGGCGATGCCCGTTCCGTCGATCACGGTCCCGCCTTCGATCTTCAGATCGAGCTGCGTCGTTGCTGTCTCCCTCTGCATCACAACGCCGGTCGCGCCCTGAAATTCAGCACGCGCTCACACCAGGCCGCCACCGCGAGCAGCCGGAGCGACGCGCCGGCCGCCTGCACGAGCTGGATCGCGTACGGCAGCCCGGACGGGGCCAGCCCACTCGGCAGCGTGATGGCGGGTACGCCGGCGTTGCTCCACGGGGCACAGAACGAGCCGTCGCCGGTGGAAGCCAGGCCCGGGGGGGCCGGCGCCGGCGCCGTCGGCATGATCAGCGCGTCGTGAGCCGCGAGCAGCGGCATGATCTCGTCGCGAAAGGCCAGGCGGCGCTGGTTGGCGCGCGCGTACTCGGTGGCGCCGCGCTTGAGGCCGGCCTGGATCAGCGCCCCCATCTCGGGACCGTATTCGCCGCCGTGGGCCGCGAACGATTCCTCGTGGTAGGCCGCCGCCTCGACCTCCAGGACGATGGCGCTGGCCTCTCGGCCGATCGCGTACGACGGGGGCAGCGTGACGGAGACGATCTCGGCGCCGGCGGCGGCGAAGCGGTCGGCCACCGCCCGCACGTGCGCGGCGGTGGCCGGCTCGGCCGCCGCCAGCGCGGCGGGGGCCAGGGCCAGCCGCGGTCGGAGAATGGAGACCGGCTCGATGGCGCGATCGATCAGAACGCCGAGGGCGAGCGCCACGTCCTCCACCGCGCGGGCGAACACGCCGACGTGGTCCAGCGACCAGGCGAGCGGCACCACGCCGTCGACGGGCACGAGGCCGTGGGTGCCCTTGAATCCCACGACCCCGCAGTAGGCGGCGGGACGCAGGACGGAGCCGACCGTCTGGGAGCCCAGGGCCAGGGGAATCATCCGGCTGGCGACGGCGGCGCCCGAGCCCGCCGAGGAGCCACCCGGGGTGTGGCCGCGGTTCCAGGGATTGCGGGTCGGCGACGGGTCGCGGTAGGCGAACTCCGTCGTCACCGTCTTGCCCAGGACGATGGCCCCGGCGGCACGCAGTCGGGCCACGCAGGTCGCGTCCGTGGACGGGCGCCGATGCGCCCAGGCTCGCGCGCCAGCCGTGCTCGGCATTCCGGCGACATCCATGATGTCCTTGATCCCTACCGGCACGCCGTGCAGGGGGCCGACGAACCGCCCGGCCCGGGCTTCGCCCTCCCGTTCGCGGGCCCGGGCCAGCGCGCCGGCCTCGTCGAGGTGGACCCACGCGCGCACCTCGCCGTCCAGGGCCCGGATCCGGGCCAGGCACGCCTCCACCAGCGCGACGGGAGACAGCCGGCCCTCGCGGATCGCCTGCGCCGCTGTGTGCGCCCCCAGATCGAGGGGTTCAGGAGTCTCAGTGGAGGGCATCGAGCACCTCGGCGACGACCTCGAACCGGCCGAACGACGGCATCAGGTACACGCCCGCGTACCGGCGACGGATCGCTTGCGTGAGCTCCTGGGCCATCTCGACCCCGAGCCGCCGCGCGCCTTCGCCGGCGGACTTCAGCCGCGTCCGCACCGCCTCGGGGATCGTAATCCCCGGCACTTCGTTGTGAAGGAATTCGGCGTGACGCAGGCTGTGCAGCGGCAACACGCCGACCAGCACGGGCACCGGCGAGCCTCCCGCCCGCTCCAGGAAGCGATCGAGCACCTGCAGATCGTAGACTGGTTGGGTCTGGACCCAGCGCGCCCCCGCCGCGACCTTGCGCTGGAAGCGCTCGATCTCGCGGCCCGGGTCGGGCGCCGACGGATCCAGGGCGGCCCCGTAGCAGAAGCTCGTCGGCTCGCCGATGCCGTTGCCGGTGGCATCCTGCCCCTCGTTCATGCGGCGCAGGATCTCCATGAGGCCGACGGCGTCGACGTCGAAGACCGCGGTGGCATTGACGTAGTCGCCGGCCCGCGGCGGATCACCCGTCATGGCCAGGATGTTCCGAATCCCGAGCGCGTGGCCGCCCAGCAAGTCGGCCTGGATCCCCATGAGGTTCCGATCGCGACAGGTGAAGTGCATATTGATGTCCAGGCCGGTGGCCTCGCGCACCAGGATCGCGGTGGGCAGCACGGCCATGCGGACCCGGCCCAGCGAGCCATCGTTGATGTCCACGACCTCCACCCCGCGCTCCTTGAGGAGCTTGGCCCCCTGAATCAGCTTCTCAACGCTGTGCCCCCGGGGCGGATCGAGCTCGACGGTGACGATGAAGTCGCCGGCGTCGAGCTTGCGGCCGAGCAGCGTGGGGGGGCTGGCCGTCCGGAGGCCCGAGCTCTCCAGGACCTCGCGCGCGCGCACGCTGATCGCCGGTTCGGCGTCCGGCCGGCGCACCGGCGTCCGCCGATCGACGACCTCGCGCATCGCCGCGATGTGCAGCGGCGTCGTGCCGCAGCAGCCGCCCACGATCCGCGCGCCCGCCTCCAGCATGCGGCCCGCCCACTCCGCCATGTAGGCCGGTGACGAGAGATACATCAGGCGCTCGTCGACGCGACTGGGCAAGCCGGCATTGGGCTGGATCGCCAGCGGTGTGCCACCGGCCTCGGGCAGCATCTGCTCCAGCACCTCGTAGAGGACGCTCGAGCCTACCGAACAGTTGGCTCCCAGCGCGGCCACGCCCAGCCCCCGCAGCGCCCGCGCCACCTCGCCCCCGGTTCGGCCGGTGAAGGTCACGCCTTCATCGGTGAACGCCATCTGGGCGACGATGGGTAGATCGCTCACCGAACGGATCGCCTGGATCGCCAGCGTGATCTCGGCCAGGTCGGAGAACGTCTCCACCACGAAGCCGTCGACCCCGCCCTCCAGCAGCGCTTCGGCCTGCTCGCGGAACGCCGCCTGTGCCTCCTCGGCCGTCACCGTGCCCAGGGGCGCCAGATACTTGCCCAGCGGGCCCAGGGAGCCCAGCACGAACACGTCGCGCCCGCTGCTCTCGCGGACGTCGCGGGCCAGCTTCACTCCCTTGAGATTGATCGTCCGCACCTCGCCGGCCGAGCCGTGGACCGCGAGCTTGAAGCGGTTGGCGCCGAAGGTGTTGGTCTCGATGCAGTCGGCGCCGGCGGCCAGGTAGTCGCGGTGGACGGACTGGACGAGCTGGGGGCGATTGACGTTGAGGAGGTCGAAGCAGGCGTCCATGGGCACGCCGCGCGCATAGAGCAGCGTGCCCATGGCGCCGTCACAGAGCAGCGGGGTTTCGGCGAGCCGGCGGCTAAACGCGTGCGGCATCGGCCTCGCGCAGCGCGGCCAGCACGCGGGCGACGACCTGGTCCGGCCCCAGGCCCGTGGTGTCGACGCTGAGGTGGGCCTGGGCGTAGTACGGCTCGCGGGCACGGTAGAGGGCCTCGACGTCCTCGGGGGCGCGCCCGGCCAGCATGGGACGCTCGCCGCTGCGCCGGGCCCGCTCACAGAGCTCGTCGAGCCGCCCCCGAAGCCAGACCACGGTGCCCAGCTCGCGCAGGGCTTCCATGCGGCCCGCCCGACAGGGAAAGCCGCCGCCGGTGGCGACGACGTCGCCGGTCTTCAGGCGGAGCGCAGTCAGGATGTCCGCCTCGAGGCTCCGGAAGCGCTCCTCGCCGTCGCCGCGGAAGATCTCGGGGATCGAGCGGCCCTCGCGGGCGACGATCATGTCGTCGGTCTCGACGAAGCAGCGTCCGAGCCGTCGGGCCAGCAGGCGACCGCATACTGATTTGCCGGCGCCCATGAAGCCGACCAGGAAGATCGTGTCACGCCGCATGCCCCGCATCCTATCAGATTGCGGGGGACCGACTCAGCAGGCGTGCCCTTTCACAATTGCACGATGGCGGCCCCGGCCAGACGCTCGATCTCGGCCGCCGGAACTCCCAGCTCCTGCAGCACCTCGTCCGTGTGCTCGCCGAGGCGCGGCGCGGGGCGGCGAACCACCACCGGCCCGGCCGACAGGCGGTAGGGAAAGGCCAGCATACGCATCGGTCCCACGCCGGGCTGGTCGATCTCCGTCACCAGCCCCAGGTGGCGGACCTGGGCATCCGCGAAGACCTCGTCGAACTCGTAGATGGGGCCGCAGGCGATGGCAGCCTTCTCCAGGCGAGCCACCCAGGTGGCCGTGTCTTCGCCGGCCAGGGCGCGCTCCACTCGAGCCCGGAATTCCTCGCGATGGGCCACCCGTGCATCGTTGGTGGCGAAGTCCGGGTGGGTCGCCATGGCGCCGTCACCCAGTGCATCACAGAAGCGTCCCCACTGATCGGGGTTCATGATCACGACGTTGAGGTGGCCGTCCTTCGTGCGAAAAGCCTCGGCCGGCGCCAGGTTGGGATTGCGGTTGCCGGCGCGCGGGGGGCGAAGGCCGCCCGAGGCGAAGAACTGGGCCGCCGGGTCGGGCAGCAGAGCCAGCGTCGAGGCCAGCAGGTTCACGTCGAGGTACTGCCCCTGCCCGGTGCGAAAGCGCTGGACGAGCGCGGCGCAGACGCCCCCGAAGGCCAGAAAGGCTGCGGCGAGGTCGGCCACCGAGCCGCCCACCTTGGTGGGCGGCTGTCCGGGCATCCCCGTGAGGGCCATGAGTCCGCTCATGCCCTGGGCGATCGTGTTGTAGCCAGACCGTTGCGCGTACGGTCCCGTCTGGCCGAACCCGGTGACCGAGGCGTACACGACGGCGGGGTTCTGCGCGCTCACCGCCTGGTAGCCCACGCCCAGCCGCTCGGCGACGCCGGGCAGGAAGTTCTCGACGACGACGTCGACCCGCTGGGCCAGCGCCAGCGCCAGGCGGGCGCCCTCCGGATGCTGGAGATCCACGGCCACGCAGCGCTTGTTGCGGTTCACCGCCGCGTAGACCGGACTCATCCCCGCGCCACCGCGCCAGTGACGCAGGTCGTCGCCCCGTCCGGGCCGCTCGAGCTTGACGACGTCGGCGCCCAGGTCGGCGAGCAGGGTGG
Source organism: Candidatus Methylomirabilota bacterium (assembly GCA_036556905.1). GTDB lineage: Bacteria > Methylomirabilota > Methylomirabilia > Rokubacteriales > CSP1-6 > 40CM-4-69-5. The sequence goes on along the minus strand of DATBIM010000079.1, from coordinate 18,537 downwards.
CGCAGTAGGGCCCGGCGATGACCCGCGAGAGGTCGAGGACGCGGAGCCCGGCGAGGATCACTCGCGGTCGAGGAAGCCTTCGGTCATCGCGTTGACCTCGGGGATGCCGGTGCGCGCGATGGCGTTGATCCGAGCCTTGACCTCGGCCAGCGCCCGGAAGGGCTTGGCGGCAAGCCGTTCGGCGGCGGCCCGCGTCTCCTTGGCCAGGGCGTCGCCGGGGACGACACGGTGCAAGAGGCCGAGCCCGCGGGCCTCCGCCGCCGTGTAGCGCCGGCACTCCATGATGATCTCCTTGGCTCGGGCGGGGCCGACCAGGCGAACGAAGCGCGTCGTGGACGCCACGCCCAGCGGGACCCCCAGGTCGACCTCGGGGATCCAGAACTCGGCCTCGGCGGCGGCGATACGAAAGTCACAGGCCAGCGTGAGCCCCCAGCCACCACCCACCGCATGGCCGTTGATGCAGGCCAGCGTCGTCTGCTCGAGGCCCTCCAGTAGCGTGGTGACCCGCTCGAACAGCCGACGGAACTGCGTCCGCCGCCGTCCGAATGCCTGCCGGCGCTCTTCCTCCGACATCCCCCGCCGCAGCGGGGCGTCGGCGCCCGCCGAGAACACCGGTGGGGCGCCGGTGACGATGACCACCCGCGAGGCCGCGTCGTCGCGCAACTCGCCGAGGGCCGCCGCCAGCTCGGTCAGCATGGCGTCGCTCAGCGCATTGCGGCGGTCGGGACGGTTCAGCGTGATGGTGGCGATCGCGCCCTCGCGGACCAGCGCGACGTTGTCACTCATGGCGTCCGCGGACGGTAGCACAGGCCGCACACCACCCGCAATGCGGCGCCCTCACGTCCGGTGCACCGTGCGGCGCGCGGGCACGCGCCGGTACGCACAATCGGCCATCCAGCAACGGGCACACTGGCTGAAGTAGTGGTCGACGCGGGCATGAGGCCCGGCCCCGACGAGGAGTGAGATGGACTTCTGGGGCGTCATGAAGCACGCCTCGTTGAGCTGCACCCCGACCGGCGCGCCGGGGCAGAGACGAAACAGCAAGGCCTGCTCCGCCACGTCCCAGGCGCCGTAGCCGGGACTGATGCGGTTGGTGACCTTGACACCGCGGGCGATTCCCTCCTGGCACAGCAGATCGTTGACGTACTCGGCCAGGCTCTCCACGGCCCCGGATCCCACGCTGTCCAGCATCGCGGCCAGGGGCAGCTCCCGCGCGTCCCAGAGCTCGGCGACCCGACGCTCGAGCGCGTCGCCGATGGTGACGATGGCCACGGCGAGCTGCCGGACCGCGCCCCAGTGGCGCCGGATGTCGGGGATCGTCAGGGTGACGCCCTCGGCCCTGAGACTGCCGTCGTCCTGGCCATCAAGGGTCACCCACCGCAGGGCCGCCCGGGGCGTGATGAGCCGCCGGCCGAGCGCGAGCGCCTCATCGAAGAGCGCCCGAACGTCGGGTCCGGGCACGTCGATGCCGCGCTTGTAGCCCTGGAAGCGCAGCACTTCATCCGGATCGATGGCCAGGGGAAGGTCGGCGAGGATCACCGCTCGCCTCGGGCGCGGCCGCCTACCGGCGGCCTGCCGCCCTGCGGCTGCGCACGACCTCGGCCCATTTCACCGCTCGCCTCGGGCGCCGCCGCCTACCGGCGGCCTGCCGCCCTGCGGCTGCGCACGACCTCGGCAATCAGACGGATGTGCTCGGGGTTCGAGCCGCAGCACGCGCCCACCACGTTGCACCCGGCGTCGAGCAGCGCCGGGTAGTCCTTGGCCATCGCCTCCGGTCCCAGCTCGTAGGTCACGCTGTCGCCGGTGGTGATGGGGAGTCCGGCATTGGGGTAGGCCACCAGCGGCGCGTCGGTCACCGCCCGCATCTCGCGGATGATGACGATGGCCCGATCGGGGCCTCGCCCGCAGTTCATGCCCACCACGTCGGCCCCGGCGCCGAGCAGATTCCGGGCGACGTCCGCGGGGCTCTCGCCCCACATGGTCCGGTCCCGGTCGTGCAGCTCTTCGAACTGGAAGAACATCGTGGCCATGACGGGCAGGTCGGCCACGGCCTTGCAGGCGCGGATGGCGGCCACGGCCTCCTGGGGAAACATCATTGTCTCCACCGCGAAGAGGTCCACGCCGCCTTCGGCCAGGGCGGCGGCCTGCTCTTTGAAGGTCTCGAAATACTCCTCGTCGGTGGTGTCCCCGAGCGGCTCGTACTCGGCGGGGAGCCGGCTGGTGGGGCCGATGGAGCCGGCCACGTAGGCGCCCGGCGGGGCCACCGAGCGGACGAGCCGGGCGCCCTTGGCGTTGAGCTCGCCCGTGCGGTCGCCCAGCGCGTACTCGTTGAGCTTCAGTCGGGAGCCCCCGAACGTGTTGGTCTCCACGATCTCGCTGCCGGCTTCGAAGTAGCCCCGGTGGATCCCCCGCACCACCTCGGCATGGGTGGCGTTCCACAGCTCCGGGCAGGCGCCGTTGAGGAGGCCGGCGGCGAAGAGCATGGTGCCGTAGCCGCCGTCGAAGATCAGGACGTCGCCGCGCCGGATCCGCTCGGTGACCTCCCAGCCCCGGGCCTTCACGGTGCGACCCGAGCGCCCACGCCGCAGAGGGCCTTGGCCTTGGCCACCGCGAGCGTGGAGTCCCTGGCGTAGCCGTCGGCGCCGATCTCGTCGGCGAAGGCCTGGCTGACGGGCGCGCCGCCGACCATCACTTTGACGCCGTCCCGCAGCCCGGCCTTGATGAGGGCGTCGATGGTCCGCTTCATGGCCGGCATGGTGGTGGTCATCAAGGCCGAGATGCCCACGATGTTGGCGCCGTGCTCCTGTACCGCCGCCACGAACTTCTCGGGGGCGACGTCCCGGCCCAGGTTCACGACCTTGAATCCGGCCCCTTCGAGCATCATGGCCACCAGGTTCTTGCCGATGTCGTGCAGGTCGCCCTGGGCGGTGCCGATCACCACCACGCCCAGGTTGTCATCGGGGCGGGCGCTGGCCGTGATCAGCGGCTTGAGGAGGTCCAGGCCGGCGTACATGGCGCGGGCCGAGAGCAGGACCTGGGGCACGTAGTATTCGTTGCGCCGGAACTTCTCGCCGACCACATCCATCCCGGGGATCAGCCCCTTGAAGATGAGGTCCTTGGGGTCCATCGCGCGCTCCAGGCCTTCCCGGGTCTTGGCCGCGACCGTGTCCTTGTCGCCCACGATCAGCGCGCGCGCCATCGTCGGATAGTCGAAGCCGTCAGCGCCGCTCATGCTGTGTTTCTTAACACACCGTCAGGAGCCCGGCAACGCCACGTCGATCGGCCGCGCGGTGAACTCGAGGCCCGCGGCCTCGCCGTCACGCCACACGATGACCCCTTCGGCCACGAGCGGACGGGGCAGCGTGCCCCCCTCGCAGCGGATCTCGACCCGTGTGCCCGGCGCCAGGGACGCAGGCAAGCCGAGCACGGCCAGACCGCCCTCGCTGACGTCACGGGTCCGCACCGTCCAGGCCCGACCGTCCACCACCGCCGCCAGCGTGGCCGCCGCGTCGAGCGCGGCCCGGGGATACTTACGCAGATCGGCGGGCAGGATCCCGTAGATCCGGACCGGGCGCGTCTTGCCCCGGACCGGCACGGCGCCCAGCTCGCGAACGAGGAACCGGTCGCGCACCAACGCGTGCGTCGGCTCGGTGACGATGATGCTCGCCTCGTATTCCTTGGTCAGTCCCTCCACGCGGGAGGCCAGGTTCACCGTGTCCCCGATGGCGGTGTACTCCAGGCGCTGTCGCGAGCCGAGCGTTCCCACCACCACCTCGCCAGTGCTGATCCCGACGCCGATGCGGATCGGCACGCCCAGCTGGGCCTCCCAGTGGGCCGAGACGGCCAGCGTCCGCTCCTGGAGCTCGAGCGCCGTCCGCACCGCGTTGGCGGCGTGGTCGGGGTCCTCGAAGGGGGCGTTGTAGAGGGCCATGATCGAATCGCCGATGTACTTGTCCACCGCCCCGTGATGACGAAACACCACCTCGGTCATCTCGGTCAGGTACTCGCTCAACAGAACCGCCACCTGCTCGGGCTCGACCTTTTCGGCGATCGAGGTGAATCCCCTGATGTCCGAGAACAGCACCGTCACCAGGCGGCGCCGTGAGCTGAGCGCGCGGTCGCTCCGCTGGCGGACGATCTCGCGCAACACGGCTGGCGAGAAGAACTGGGCCAGCCGCCGTCGCTCGCGCTGTTCGCGGACGAAGCTGTCGATCACGGTCGCGCCGTAACCCAGCACGAGGCCCAGCGTGACGGATACGGCCTGGAACCAGACCCCACCCAGGGCGAACAGCGCGAAGGTCCCGGCGGCCAGCGTCGCCCCCAGGGCGAGCGCGGCCAGCAGGCCGCGCAGCGCTCGCAGCCGGGTGGCCAGCCAGGTGGCTCCGAACGCAGTCAGGGCCGCCGCGAGCAGGCTCACCCACCGGGGCACGGCGTGCAAGTGATCGCCGTGGATGAGCATGTCCAGAGCGTGGGCGTGGATCTCCACCCCGGGCATCCGCCGGGCTCGGCCGAACGGCGTCGAGAATACATCTTGAAGCGCGGGGCTGGTGGCGCCCACGAGGACGATCTTGCCCCGGAAGAGCTCGGACGGGACCTCGCCGGACAGCACCCGGTGATAGGACACCCAGGAAAACGTCCCCGGGCCCCCCCGGAAATTGATGGGCACGATGTCGGCCTCCGGCAGGGGCGCCACCGCCAGGCCGCCACGCTCGACCACCCGGTACAGCGCGAGGTCCCAGCTGGGGACCCGCTGGTCGGCCAGCCAGTGGTGGAGGACGGCGTGTCGAAGCCGGCCGTCTTCGTCGAGGTGCTCGTTCACCGGAGCCACCCCGGCCGCGCCCTCACGGAAGGCCGGCAGGGGTACGTTGAGATCGATTTTCTCGTAGAATCCCTCGGACACGTGGGTGATGGCGGCGGCGAGGACGACATTGCCGGCCCGGGCCACGGCATCGGCCAGGGCCGCGTCGTCCTCGGGTCCGCGCGACGAGGCCTCGGGGAAGAGGATGTCCAGCCCGATCGCGAGCGGCCGCCCCGCCCCCAGCTGATCGAGAAGCCGGGCGTGCAGTGCGCGAGGAAAGGGCCAGGCCATGTCCAGCTCATCGAAGGAGTCCTCGTCGATGTTGACGATGACGATCGGCGCGGCGGGGCGGAGCGGTCCCCGCCATTCGAACAGCCGGTCGAGCATGCCGAGCTCGGCCAGGTCCAGCGCACCCGTGAGCGCGACGCCCACCGCGAGGAGGCCGGCACTCAGCCCGCTCAGGACGGTGCGCAGCGTGAGCATGCGGGAGGACACGTAAGACCTATGCTACCCTATCGGCAGTGAAAATCCGCGTGCTCGGCGCCTACGGGGCCGAAGGGGTGACCCAACGGCCCTCGGCGTTTCTCGTGGATGACCACACCCTGGTCGACGCCGGTACCGTCACCGGGGCCCTCGATGTCTCCGAGCAGCTCGAGGTCGAGCACGTCCTCGTCTCGCACTCCCACCTCGATCACATCGCCGGACTGGCGTTCCTCACCGAGACGCTGGCCTGCACCAGCGCCACGCGGCCCCTCAGCGTGGCCGCCGTGGAGCCGGTCGTGCACGCGCTGCGGACGTCGGTCTTCAACAACGTGGTGTGGCCGGACTTCGCGCAGATTCCCTCGCCGCAGGCTCCGATCATCAAGTACCGGGGGCTCGTAGAGGGAGCGGAGCAGCGCGTGGGAGACTTGTGGGTGACCCCGGTGGGCGTGAACCACACGGTGCCAGCCACGGGATTCATCGTCCACGACGGCTCCCGCGGGTTCATCTATTCGGGCGACACCGGCCCGACCCAGGCCCTGTGGACAGCGGCCCGTGGTCTCACCGGGATCCGCGCCATCATCCTGGAGTGCGCCTTCCCCAACCGGCTCCGGGATCTGGCCGACACCGCCCGCCACCTCACGCCCGACCTGGTTCGCCGTGAAATCGACAAGCTGCCGCCCGACATTCCAGTCTGGATCTTCCACATCAAGCCGCAATTCCAGCAGGAGATCTCCGAGGAGCTGTCACGGATCGACGGCGGCCGCCTCATGCTCGTGGAGCAAGACAAGACGTACGAGCTTTAGGCCGGCAGCAGCACCACCGTATCGCTCGAGACCTCCACGCGGACCCGGTCCCCCAGTCGGAAGATCGTGGTCTCGATCGCCGGCAGCTCGACCCTGACCGCGACACTGCCCCGGATGTCGATCTCATAGAGGTAGCGCGAGCCCTCGAACACCCGGAGGGCGACCTTGCCCGGGATGCCGGGGCGGCGGGCCTCAGCCGCCTCCACCAATGAGAGCGTCTCGGGGCGGAGCACCAGGTAGCCCCGGCTGCCCTGCCGAAAGGCCCCGACGCCGGTGACGGGCAGACGGTCGCCACCTTCGGTCTCGACGACGACGCCGAGCTCGCGCACCTCGATCACCTGCACCGGCACGAAGTTCGCCGGGCCCAGGGCCGCGGCCACCGCGCGGTCAACCGGCCGCCGATAGAGCTCCTCGGGTTCCCCGATCTGCAGCACCCGCCCCCCCTCCATCACGGCGAGGCGGTCGGAGAGAGCCAGCGCGTCGGCGGCGTCCCGGGTGGCGCAGATCGTGGTCACCGCGAGGTCACGGTGCAGACGGGCCAGCTCCAGCCGCAGGGCCTTGCGCGGCATGGGATCGAGATGAGCCAGCGGCTCGTCGAGCAGCAGCACGCGCGGCTCGACCGCCAGCGCGCGCGCGAGGGCCAGTCGCCGCTTCTGGTGCACCAGCAGGGCGTCAGGACAGCGATCGACCACATCGGCCAGGCCCAGTCGCTGGGTGACGAGCTGGACACGTCGGGCGACATCGGCGGCCGCCAGCGCTTGCTGGCGGAGGCCGAACTCCACGTGCTCGGAGACGGTCAGGTGCGGCCAGAGCGCGCCGAGGTGGAAGACGAACCCCATGCCACGCCGGCCCGGCGGCAGGTGGCCGACGTCTTGCGCGTCCACGAGCACGCGCCCTCGGCTCACGGGAAGAAACCCGGCGATCGCCCTCAGCACCGCGCTCTTGCCGGAGTGGGGCGGGCCGAGAAAGGAAAAGAACTCCCCGTAGCGGATGTGCACCGAGATGTCGTGGAGGTGCGGGGGCTGACCGGTCTGGGTACGCAGGTCCTCGAGACGGACATCGACCAGGGGGCGGCTGCTCATAGCCGGGCCCTCTTCATCCTGCGCGCATTCCCAGCGCCCGGCTGCCGAACAGCGGGACGCAGGCCAGGCCCACGGCGCCGAGAAGAACGTAGAGCCCGGACGGCGACGTCCAGGGCAGCACCGTCGTGGCCAGGACGGGGCCCACGAAGGCGGCGCCGATCCGCGCCGAGTTGATCACGCCGATTGCCTGCCCGCCGGCGCGCGGGGCGATGCGCGATACCAGAATCGGAAACACGGGCGCGATGCAGAGCACCTGGAGGAAACGCAGCACCCCATAGGGCCACACCCCGCTCGCCGCTGCCAGGGCGGCCACCAGGACCGAGGCGATGATCAGCAGGGCCGCCAGCACCGGGCCTTCGCGCCCGAGGTCACCCAGGCGGGGCGCCGCCAGGGCCCCCAAGGCGGCTGCCACACCGGAGGCGAAGATCAGGAAGCCGCCGACTTCCAGGGTCCGGCTCCCCTCGACGCCGAGGCCGGGCAGCACCTCGGGCAGGATGGCGGGCAGGAAGAAGATCTGGACGTTGCCGCCCAGGACGATCAGGGCCACCGCGATGATCTCGCCGGCCCGGGCACCGCGGCCGGCGCGGCGCGGAACCAGGCCGGGTGGTGTCGCCGGCACCCCCAGGCGGACCAGCGCCGCGCAGGCCAGCAGGATGACGCCCCCGAACACGAACGAGGCGCGAAAGCCCACGCGCGCGGCGGCGATAGCTCCGACCAGCGGCCCGATCACCTGTCCCACCGTCATCGCCGACTGCACGGCAGCGAACTGACGGCGCACGGCGCTCGTCGATCCCGCACGACCGGCGATGACGAACGCGAACGTGGAGGCGGCGCCCACGACGCCCAGGACGACACGGGCGAGAAACAGCTCGGGCAGGGTGCGGGCCAGCGCCATGCCGAAGAAGCCAATGCCCTGGACCACCTCCACGCCCACGTACTGGGCCCGGGGATCGCCGCGCTCGGCGTAGTAGCCCCACACCGGCGACATCACCACGGTGACCAGCGGCGAGATACCGAGGATCCAGCCCGTCCAGCGGAGGGTGGCGGCGGCGTCACCCGTGCTCATGGCCTGGATGTGGAAGGGCAAGCTCACGTAGACGAAGGACCACGCGAACGTGCTGAAGAACATCGCGACGGGAACGAGGTGCGACCTCCCGAGCGTCACCCGGAGCGCGGACCGGTCGGGAAAGGCATGGCCGCCGCCATCTTAGCACCGACGGCGACGAGGTCTGCGCAGAGCCCTACGGGGCCTTCCAGGCGACCTTGCCGTCCCGATCCAGCAGCATCAGCGAGGACAGCGACCGCTCCCGGGTCACCCCGGTTCTGAGCTCGTCCAGCTTCGTCGTTCCCACCACGACCCGGTCGCTGTTGCGCTCGTCCCGCAGACGCAGCCCGGTCGCGTCCAGCTCGACCCGGCCCCACTTGTGCTGGTCACGGTGCAGGTGCAGAGCGGTGGCGCTCACGACGCCCTTCCGCCCCTGCTCGTCACGCACTTCCAGACCGGCCGTGTCGAGGATGGCCCGCTCGGTGCCCTTCTCGTCACGCACGATCATTCCGGCGCCGGTCTCGCCCCCGACGAAGAACGTGCCGCGCGGCACGCCTTGCTTGTCCCAGAACGCCAGGCGCGGCATCTCGCCGACGAACACGCCGAGCTCGACGGCGGTCCGGCCCTTGGCCCCGTACATCGCCAGTACCGGGTGGGCCGACGACGACAGCGACTCCGAGCCGTAGAGCTCGGCCAGGCTGCGGCCCTTCTTGTCCACGACGACGAAGCGCTTGGCCCGGATCTGGTCGGGCGGCTTGCTCGGAGCCGCGCTGACCAGCGTGAGGATCGCCATGAGGCCCAGGGCCAGCGAGCCCACCCATCTCCACCAGCGCAGCTCGCGTTCGATCCGATCCAGGCGTTGCCTCAGCGCGCTGCTCGCGTCGTCCATCGGGGCCCTCCGGCGTGTTCTCTGTCCCATCCACTATGAGACAGATGTCCGCCCGGATGGACCAAGAGATGCAGCGGGGGACGGCCGGGAAGGGTGCGCGCTAGTGCCTGTTCACTATCCCGCCCTGACCCGCCGACCCCTTGATGAGCGTGATGATCGACTGCATGGTCGCCCGATCGTCGTCGAACCCGCCGTGGGTGGTGCTGGCGGTGGCGGGGCCGGGCGCGATCCAGGCCTTGACGCCGGGCAGGTTCAGGGGCACCACATCGGCATCGAAGTACGTCTGCATCCCGAGAATGGGGGTGCGCACGCCCCCCTCGAAGGCCTCGGAGACGAGGTACAGCAGTGACCGGCCATAACCCAGGATCGGCTTGCAGGTCGCATCTTGCTGCTCGGCCGAGTCGCTGAGGTGAAATGAGTGGAACCGCTTCACCGTCCCCTCCTTGATGCGCGGCAAGAGGGTCCGCCGGAAGAGGTCGACCGTCGCCGCGGCGGCCATGAAGTTCACGCTGTCGAACTTCCATCCGAGCCCGGCGAGCTGGTCGACAATGTGGCAGTGCACGATCGAGCCCGCCGAGTGGCCGATGAGGTGCAGACGGACCGGTGTCCGGGTGAACCACGGCGACTTCCTGCTGCTCTCGTAGAGGACGACGCCGCCGCCCTCGCGATGCCTGGAGATGGCATCGGCATTCTGCTTCATCTCACCCCAGATCAGTGATCCGGCCGGCGCGAGGAGCCGTTCCAGGCGTTGGTTCCAGAAGCGGGCCAGCTGATCGATCAGCCCGCCCGTCGGTCTGGGCAGGCCCAGCACCAGGTCCTCCAACCTGTTCTTGAGCGTGGACCAGAGATCGGTCTCCCACATGAGGAAGATCGGGAAGATTCTGGCCTCGTAGAGCGCGGGAATCCAGCGGGCCGCTGTCGCGGCCGCGGTGTCCTCGTCGGTGAGGCCGCCGTGTGCGTAGATGGCGACGTCTGTCGGCTCCGCGGTCTTCAGGTTCCAGGTCTTGCGGGCCTCGCCGACGTGGAAGCTCACCAGCGCCTGGACGTCGGTCTTCTGGGTGCGAAAGCTTCCACTCGCCGAGAGGCGCCCGTTGTTCTCCATGTTGAGGATGAACGGGGAGAGCTCGCGATTCCGGAGATTGACATCCGCGGCGATCTGGACGCGGCCGCGATCCACCCGCAGCGAGGGCGACCGGGCGATTTCCAGGTGCTGCTCGGTGGCGACCCCCAGCTGGGCCACCCAGCAGTCCATCGCGTTCTCGGTCCAGTCCGGGTAGGTCAGGATCGCACGTCCACCGGTCCCCCAGTCGGTCCCCCAGGAATTCTGGATGATGAACCCCTCCGGGGTGTAGCCGATGATGACGAAGGCGTGCCCGCCGTCGGCCGGCTGGACCTTCTCACGGGGGATCGTCCAATACTTCCGCGCTGTCCCCCCACCGAACGTGAGCCAGCCCGCATGGCAGACGACGCTCGCGTACAGGATACCGACATCGTTCAGGGCCACGTGCATGTCGGTCACCGAGCGCGTGTCCACCCGGTAGTAGGCGCCGAGTGGGCGCTGGGCCGCGTCCAGCCACCAGTCCCGCGCCGGTGTCGCCACCGGCGGGGGCATGTCGAGGGTCTTCCAGAGGTCGAACAGACAGGCGCCATGCCGGTACCACCCCTTCATGGCTCCCCGGAGGCTCGACCCCGTATCCGCAGTCGCGCCCGGGAATTCGTCGTAGCGGCGAGCCATCGAGTAGAGCATGAAGGGCGAGATCGGTCGGGATTTCGGGTCGCGGTGCTCGCGGAGCAGGAAATTCACGACGCTGGCCAGCGCGAATCCCGTGCACGCGCTGGTATCGCCCTGATCGAGGATCGGCAGCCGCCGCGTCGGAGCCATGGTCGGCTGGGGTGGCGTGTGGAGGACCGGCATGTAGGGTCGGTCCCGCAAGTCCAGCCGATCCGGGACGATGTTTCGAATCGGACTGGACCTGGCGGTTCGCGCTCGCGTCGTCATCCTGGGGGCCATGGCGCGGTCGGGCGCCGGCTAGGTCCCTTTTGCGTTCCAGATGTCCCGATGGATTCGCCACTGACCGTTCAGTCTCTTCCACACCACCACGAACTTCACCACCGCGGTCTGCCGCTTGCCCGGCTCAGTTTCCAGGCTCAGTGTGGCCTCGCCGACTTCGTGGGCCGCGTCGCCGGCGATTTCAAGATCCAGGGTGTCGAGCTTGGCGTCCTTCAGCCCCATCTGCTTCATTGCGGAGGCCCACATCTGCTTGATGTTGTCCCGCCCCTTCACCACGGGCCCGTCCGGGGGCAGAGCCATGGCGTCGGGAGTGTACAGCCCGGCAATGCGTTCGGCATCGCCCTTCCGGACGGCCTCTTCGAACAGTCGATTCACTGCGGTGATATCGGCTCGGCTCATCACGTCCTCCTGCGTGGCCATCATCGTCGTCGCGATGGTGACCGTTACCGGATCGCCAGTGGCCGCAGCGTGAACCCTGCGGTCGCCCCGCGCAGCTTGTTGACGCTGACCATGTACAGGAACTCGTAGGCCTTGTCGCGCGCCACATCCTCGAGGTGGTGAAACTCTCCGATGTACACGCCCTGCTCGACGAGCAGGTACACGTGGGCCGGATAGAAATCCCGGGGTTGCTTCCAGCACTTCCCCGTGCACTCGAGCCCCGAGGTATCGGCGCCGATGAGCACGGCGCCCTTCTCCTCGACGAGCCACTTCGCCGCCGCCAGATTGATGCCCGCCGAGTCGTGGGGCGCGAGCTTCGCCTTGTCATGGCCGTAGTCGCCCCACAGCGACATGATGCCCGTGCGGATGAACACCGCATCACCCGGCTGGACGTCCACGCCCTGCTTCGCCAGCACGGCCCGGAGCTCGTCGGGGCCGATCTCGTACTCCGACGGCAGCGGTACCTGGCCCTTCGCTCCGGCGACGTCGATCAGCACGCCGCGGGTAACGATGGGCGGCATCTTGTCGGCGCAGGCCTTCCGGGGGCCGAAGTTGCCACCCCACTCAGCCTCCTGGTAGCCGTTGTACCAGACGTTGTCGCTACCCTTGGTGATGTGGCAGAGACTGTCCACCTGGGTCCCGACGTTATCGCTGATAAAGACGGCGTTGGAGTGCCAGTGATCGTTCTTTCCCTGCATGAAGCCCAGGTCCTTCTGGCGCTTGATACCCTCGGGCGTGCGGAACGCGATGACCTCGGCCGGCGAGTGTCCGGCCCACTGGAACGAGGCCCGGTCGTAGGCGACGCCCAGGTCATACACTCGGCCTTGCTTCGGAATCGCCAGCGCCGCCATGACCTTCTGCGGCGTGATGGCGTTCAGCGCGCCGATCTCGTCGTTCGGTCCCCAGATCCAGCCGTACCCCTTGCCCTTTACCCATCCCTTCGCCGCCGGCGGCTGCGCGCCGGCCAGGCCGCTCGCGAGCGCGCCCACCATCAGCGCCACGCCGACCACTCCCCACCGTGCTCTCGAAGGTGTCATGACTTCCCTCCTGGCGTTAGCCCTGACGCATGTACGCTGGGGCCTCACCCGTCAGAAAGTCCTCGCGCGGGGGCGCGAACACGTCCACGACCTCGGTGTCCTCGGGGAACCACGCCTCGTGCTCCATGCCGCCGGGGATGACACCGAGCGTGCCGGCGACGCAGGCGCGCTTGTCGTCCCCGATACGGATGTCCATCCGCCCCGACAGCACCCAGAACGCCTGCTCGTGGGGGTGCTTGTGGGCGGCGGCATGGGCGCCCGCCTTCATCGACCACCAGACGACCATCTCTTTCTCGCCGGCGAGAACACGGCGGCGGATCTTGTCGGTGACCTTCTCCTCCGGGAGATCCTTCAGCGCGCTGAACCCCTTCACGACCGGCATGTGCGCCTCCTCACTCTGACGATGGGGAGTCACCTCGCCCACCGCACTGCCCTCACACGCTCAAGGGCGAGCCGGCAGTGGGTGACGTGCGAAGAATCTGGCCAGCTCTTCCGCCATGCCCTTGGGGTCCATCATCTGTAACCCGTGTGTGGCCCCCTTGAGCACGAAGGCTTCGGCCTGGGGCAACCAGGTCTGCACCAGTTGGTGTACCTCTACCCAGCCTGGCCAGAGCGTATGACTGTCTCCCCCAAGCACGGCGAGCACCGGCTGCGTGATGCGCCGCGCATCCGCCCGCGTGAAGCTCCACTGCGGGAGCGCGGGTAATTCAATCCCAAAGAATGTGTCGGCGTCGGCCACGGCCTGGGCAAAGGCGCCGGGCACCTGGCGGTCCAGCACGCTGCGATACTCCGGGCCCACCATCGCCTGCAGGAAGCTGTCGACTGCCCCCGTCGTGTTACCCGCCTCGTACATCTGGACCACGGGACCCAGCGCCTCCATAAACTGCTGGGCGCTGGGGACAATCAGCAGCAGCGCTGGCTCGAGCAGCGTGAGGGAATGGACCGCTTCGGGGGCGTCCAGAGCGAGCTGCAGCGCAATCGCGCCGCCGTACGAGTGCCCGACGATGTGCGCACGCGGCAGGCCGAGGTGCCGCATCAAGGCCCGGCAGTCCGCCGCTTGCTGCTGGATGCTCGACGGACCAGTCGAGTGCGTGCTGCCGGCGTACCCACGCCTGTGATACGGGATCAGTTGATGCCGCTCGGTCAGCACCGGTTCTGCCAGGAGCGGGGCAAAGGCGTCCGCGATGAGGGCGCCGTGCACCAGCACGACTGGCTCTCCGGCACCGCGGATCTCGTATTCCAGATCTTCTCTTCCGCTCATCCGTGCTCGGTTCATACGTGTGCTCCTGTGACACCATCGTGATGGCCTCGCGATGGCCGAGCGGCGTGGCGTCGGGGACACTTCATGCCGGGCCTCCCGCAACTGAACCGGTGAACGTCGGGGACGGTGGTGGGAGACTAGCCCGCGGGGCCGGGAGGGTCAAGGAAGACAACGCGTCGATGCTGGTGCTCTATAAAAATGTCACCCCTTAACTGCTCCATGAAAATGTCATCCCCTCATGGAGACTTTCACGATGAGCGGGAAGGAAGTGCCGCGCGCTGGCCTGGTCAAGGCCGCCCTGGCCGGCAAGATCACGAACCAGGAGGGCGCCCGGGCGTTGTGCCTTACCGTACGGCAGTTCAAACGGCTTAAAGCCCGCGTCCGTCGTGAGGGCCTGCGCGGCCTGGTACATCGCCGCCGCGGTCAGCCCTCGCCGCGGCGGGTCCTCCCCACTCTCCGGGCCCAGGTCGTCACCCTCATGACGACGACCTACGCCGGCTTCAACGACGTCCACCTCACCGAGAAGCTGCAGCAGCTCCACGCCCTGCCGGTGAGCCGGGCGACCGTGCGCCGGATTCGACTGGCGCTCGGCCGGCCGCCCCATCGCCGGCGCCGGGCCCCCCAGCACCGGAGCCGGCGCCCCCGGGCCCCCGCGATGGGACAGCTCGTGCAACTCGACGCGAGCCCCTTCGCCTGGTTCGAGGACCGCGGCCCCACGGCCGCCCTGCATGGGCTCATCGACGATGCCACCTCGATCCCCCTCGCCCTCTGGTTTCGGCCGACCGAAGATCTCCACGGCTACACCACTGTGCTCGGGCAGACGTGCCGGCAATTTGGAGTCCCCGTGACGCTCTATGGCGATCGCCTCAGCCTCTTCCGGCGCAATGATCACCACTGGACGCTCGCGGAGGAACTCCGCGGCCAGCAAGACCCCACCCACTTCGGGCGCATGCTGCAAGCGCTGGGCATCGGATTCATCACCGCCCAGTCCCCGCAGGCCAAGGGCCGCATCGAACGCCTCTGGGGCACGCTGCAGGATCGCCTCGTCAGCGAACTGCGCCAGCGCGCGCTCACGACCCTCGAGCAGGCCAACGCCTTCCTGCCCGAGTTCCTGCCCGCCTTCATCCATCGCTTCGGCCGGGCCCCGGCGGCCCCGACGGCCGCGTGGCGGCCGGCGCCGCGCGATCTCGATCGCATCCTGGGCTGCCGTTACACGCGGGTCGTGGCCCGCGACAACACTGTGCGGCTGGGCGCTCGCTGGCTGCAGATCCCGCCTGGCCCCCACGGCCGCTCCTACACCGGCTGTCGCGTCGACGTCCGCGAGCTCCTCGATGGCCGTCTCGTCGTCCTCTATCAGGACACACTCCTTGCCGCGCAGCCGGCCCCTGCACCCCATTTCGTGCTCACGCCCCGGAGCGATCCCGGCCGCGATCGCCAACGCGCCCAGCAGGCGCAGCGCGCGCGGGGCCGGCAACTGCAGGCCGCGGTCGTCGCCCTGAGGCACACGATGCGCTCACCGCGCACCGCTCCCGGGCCGGCAGGCGGGACCTCCGCGCCCAACGGCGAGCGCCCAGGTGGCGCTCAGCTGCGCGATCGCTCCGGGGGTGGCTATCCCGGTATCCCCCGTCGCCGCGTAAATCATCCCCACCCCGGCGCCACGTCCCCCTCCGTCCCGAGCCATCCCTGGCGCACCACCTTCTCGCCGCGCCAACGCCGCGTGAACGCGGCCAAGCGAGGGTGACATTTTCACTGAACAGTTAGGGGGACATTTTCACTGGACAGCGACAGGAAGACAACGCGTCGAAAAGACGCGATGCGACAGCCAGTTATCCCACGATACCTGCGTTCCCCTCTAAGACGGCACGAGAAGGCACGAAGCCAACGCCGGCGCCTTCCTCGCGCACCCAGCACTTGACTCTTCTGCCAGGCGGGGCTACTCGGATAGCTCATGAAGGGTAATCAGCGCGAGTGGGTCCTCCTCAACCCCGGTCCGGCGAACACGACGCACACCGTGCGCCAGGCCCTCGTCATGCCCGACCTCTGCCACCGCGAGCCGGAGTGCTTTGAGCTGATGCGCCGCTGCCGGGAGCGCCTGGTGCGCCTGGCCGGGGCCGGGGGCGACTGGGCCGCCGTCCTCCTGACGGGCTCGGGGACGACCGCCGTCGAGGCCGCCCTCGGCGCGGCGGTGGAGCCGGGCCGGTCGGTGCTGGTCGTGCAGAACGGCGTCTACGGCGAGCGTATGGCGCGCATGGCCCGCGCCCACGGGATTCCCGCGGTGACCTTGAGCTACGACTTCACGACGCCGGCCTCCCCGACGGACGTGGACCGGCAACTGGCCGCGCATCCCGAGGTGAGCCACGTGGCCCTCGTCCACCACGAGACGACCACAGGCCTCCTCAACCCTCTCAGCGAGGTCGTCACCACCGCCGCCCGGCGGGGCTGCCGCGTCGTGGTGGACGCGGTGAGCTCGCTCTTCGGCGAGCCGCTCGTCGTGACCCAGGAGGGTCTCGACTTCGTCGCGGCGAGCGCCAACAAGTGCCTGCAGTCGGTGCCGGGGGTTGCCTTCGTGCTGGCCCGCCGATCCGCGCTCTCGGCCCTCGCCGGCCGTCCCCCGCGGAGCGTGGCCCTCGACCTTCACGCCCATTACACCGCCCAGGAGCAGGACAACACGCCGTTCACGCCGGCCGTCCAGGTCCTGCACGCGATGGAGCAGGCGCTCCTCGAGCTCGAGGCCGAGGGCGTGGGGCAGCGGATCGCGCGGTACGCCGCCAACGCCCGCGTCCTGCGCGAGGGCATGGGTCGGCTGGGTTTCGAGGTGCTTGTGCCCGCCGGCGCCCGCTCGAGCATCCTCACCACGTTCCGGCTGCCCCCCGGGCTGGCCTACGACCCGCTCCACGACGCGATGAAGCGGCGCGGCTACATCATCTACGCCGGGCAGGGGGACCTCCGGACCTTCGCCTTCCGCGTCGCCAACATCGGGACGCTCACGCCCACCGATCTCGAGGGCGTGGTGGCGGCCTTCGCGGCGAGCGTCGAGGAGCTCGGCGTGCTACCCGCCGAGCGGCGGCGTTAGCGGCATGGATTTGCGCAAGACGACGGCGCTCCGGCGGCTCGTTGCCCGGCGGGAGATGGCCTTCCTCATGGAGGCCCACAACGGGCTCTCCGCGCGCATCGTCGAGGAGGCCGGCTTCGAGGGGATCTGGGCGAGCGGGCTCACCGTCTCGGCCGCCTTCGGGGTCCGTGACAACAACGAGCTATCGTGGTCCCAGGTCACCGACCACGTCGCGTTCATGGCCGAGGCCACGACGATTCCCATCCTGCTCGACGGGGACACCGGCTACGGCAACTTCAACAACATGCGGCGGCTGGTCCGGAAGGTCGAGCAGGTCGGCGTGGCGGGCGTGACGATCGAGGACAAGCTCTTCCCAAAGACGAACTCGTTCCTGCGCGCCGAGCGCCAGCCGCTCGCCGAGATCGAGGAGTTCTGCGGCAAGATCAAGGCCGGCAAGGACAGCCAGACCGACGGGGACTTCGTCCTCGTCGCCCGGGTGGAAGCGTTGATCGCCGGCTGGGGTCTCGCCGAGGCGATCCGGCGGGCGGAAGCCTACCACCTGGCCGGGGCCGACGCGATCCTGATCCACAGCCGTTCCTCGAGCCCGGCGGAGATCTTCGCGTTCATCGCCGAGTGGGGCGGCCGGGCGCCGGTCGTGCTCGTGCCGACCAAGTACTGGAGCACGCCCACCGCCGACTTCCGCGCCCGGGGCGTGAGCGTGGTGATCTGGGCGAACCACCTGCTCCGGGCGGCCATCGTCGCCATGCAGGGGACGGCGCGGCAGATCGTCGCCGACGAGTCGCTGCTGAACGTCGAGCCTCAGGTGGCACCGCTGGCCGAGGTCTTCCGCCTGCAGGGCGACGAGGAGCTCGAGGCCGCCGAGGAACGCTACCTGCCCGCGAGCCGGACCCCCTCGCCCTCGGCCATCGTGCTCGCCGCGGCCGCCGGCGCCGGCTTCGGCGGGCTCACCGAGCGGGTGCCGAAGGCGATGCTGCGCGTCCAGGGCCGGCCGATCCTGGCCCGCCTCCTTGACGACCTCGCCCACTTCGGCTGCCGCTCGGCGACGGTCGTGCGCGGTTATCGCGCCGACGCGGTCGACGTGCCGGGCGCCCGCTTCGTGGACAACCCGGAGTTTGCGGCCACCGGCGAGGCGTGGTCGCTCGCGCTGGCCGAGGCGGCGCTCGTTCCCAACACGCTCGTCGCCTTCGGCGACATCGTGGTCAAGCGCTACATCGTCCACGCCCTCCTCGAAGAGGCGGGCACCGGCATCACCCTGGCCGTGGACAGCGCGCTGGCCGGCGCCGACCAGCCCGACCGCGTCCGGTGCGACCGGCCGGACACCGGCCGCTTCAGCTTCGAGGGCGTGAGCCTGATCGCCGTCGGCCGCGACGTCCAGCCCGCGGAGAGCCACGGCGTGTGGATGGGGCTCCTCCACGTCGGGCGAGACGGCGCGGACTGGCTCCGCGAGGCGATCGCGGGGGCCCGCGCCGACGGCAGCCTCGCCGGCGCATCGCTCTCGGACCTCCTCGGCCGCGTCCTCGCCGCCGGCCGGGCCCTCCGCGTCGTGTACACGCGGGGCGGCTGGGTCAACGTCAACAACCTCGTGGACCTGCTCGACGCGTCGGCGCTCTGAGCCGG
>DATBIM010000078.1:0-6001 GCA_036556905.1 Candidatus Methylomirabilota bacterium | reverse complement strand
CGGATGATACGACTTCCACCGCCCGGCCAAGTCCCCGGCCGCAGAAGGGGGCGGAGCAGGAAAGGGGTTGATTATGTTTTAAAAAGCAGATATGTAATCCAGCACAGAGTATCAAGTGGGAACCGAAAAGCGCCAGCGTCTGCTGGCCGAGGGGTGCGAAATGCATCGCCTGAGCGTAACGACCGTGCTGCTCTCGCTGGTGCTGAGCCTCGGGGGACTAGCGGAGGCCCAGTCGAACATCGTCATCCTCTCCACCACCACCAGCACCCAGGACTCGGGGTTGCTCGACGTGCTGGTGCCGCTGTTCGAGAAGCAGACGGGCCTGAGCGTCAAGACGATCTCGGTGGGCACCGGGCAGGCCCTGGCCCTGGCGGCGCGCGGCGAGGCCGACGTGACGCTGGCCCACGCCCCGGGCCTGGAGAAGAAATACGTGGCCGACGGCAAGATGCACAATCGCCGCCTCGTCATGTACAACGACTTCGTCCTCATCGGCCCGGAAGGCGATCCGGCGAAGATCAAGGGCGAGAAGAGCGCGCTCGCGGCGCTCAAGAAGATCGCGGCCGCTGGCGCGCGCTTCGTCTCGCGCGGCGACAAGTCGGGTACTCACACCCTCGAGCTCAACCTCTGGAAGCAGGCGAGGGTGACTCCGGGCGCGCCCTGGTACATCGAGTCAGGCCAGGGGATGGGCGCCACGCTGGGCATCGCCGACGATCGCCAGGCCTACACGCTCACAGATCGGGCGACGCTGCTGGCCTTCAGCAAGCGGGTGAAGCTCGTGACCATGGTCGAGGGCGATCGGCCGCTCCTCAACATCTACTCGGTCATGGAGGTCAATCCCGCCAACGGCCCCCGCGTCAACGCCAGGGGCGGCAAGACGTTCGCCGACTTCATGCTGGCGCCCGAGACGCAGGCCGTCATCAAGACGTTCGGGGTGGACAAGTACGGCCAGCCGCTGTTCGTCCCCATCGCCGGCAAGAAGGACGAGGATTTCTAGGCGGTGGACCTGCTCCTCGAGGGGTTCCGGCAGGCCCTCGGGCTCCTGCTCGGCGCCGACCCCGAGATCTGGGCGATCCTGTGGCTGTCGCTCCAGGTCTCGGCCACCGCCACCGGGCTGGCCCTCGTGATCGGAATTCCGACGGGCGTGGTGCTGGCGCTCACGCGGTTTCCCGGACGCACGCTCCTGGTCAGCGGCGTCAATGCCGGGATGGGATTGCCCCCGGTGGTGGTGGGGCTCTTCGTCACCATCCTGCTCTGGCGGAGCGGGCCGTTCGGGGCCTGGGAGATCCTCTACACACCGACCGCCATCGTCATCGCCCAGGCTGTCATCGCGTCGCCCATCGTCACCGGGATCACGCTGGCGGCCGTGCAGAACGTGCCCGAGATGTTCCGCCTGCAGCTCCTGGGCCTGGGCGCATCGCGGCGCCAGATGATCTGGGTGGTGTTGCGGGAGGCGCGCCTGCCCATGCTGGCGGCCGTCATGGCGGGGTTCGGCGGCATCATCTCGGAGATTGGCGCGTCCATGATGGTCGGCGGCAACATCAAGGGCCAGACCCGGACGCTGACGACGGCCATGGTGCTGGAGACCAGCAAGGGCAACTTCGACGTCGCCATCGCGCTGGCCGTCCTGCTCCTGACCCTGGTGTTCCTCGTGAGCTGGGCGCTGACGGCCATCCAGCAGCGCCGCGCGTTTTGACCGTCGTCACCAACCGGCAACGCCTCCGGCTTCTGACGAGTGGCGCCGAGGGCCTCGAGAGGCTAGGATCTGGCCCATGAAACGATTCGAGGTCATCCAGGCCGGCAATGTCGAAGACTGCCTGCGCGCGCTCGCCGCGCACGGACCCGAGGCGAAGCTCCTGGCGGGCGGCACCGATCTGCTGCCCCAACTCAAGAACGGACTGCTCGCGCCACGCTATGTGGTCGACCTCTCGCGGGTGGCCCGGCTGCGGACCATCGACCTCGATGGCGGACGGGGGCTCCGGGTCGGCGCCGCGGTGACGGCGCGAGAGCTCGAGCTGGATCAGGGTGTGCGGGCGCGCTATCCGGCGCTGGCGGAGAGCGGCGCCCTCGTTGGCTCCGTCCAGGTTCGCAATCTCGCCACGGTGGGCGGCAACCTCTGTAATGCCGCTCCCTCGGCCGACATGGCCCCGCCGCTGCTGGCCCTGGAGGCCGAGGCGGTAATCGCCGGGCCCCGGGGCGAGCGCCGTGTGCCCCTGAGCTCATTCTTCACCGACGTGCGGCGCACCGTGCTGGCCCCCGACGAGCTACTGCTCGAGCTCGTGATGCCGGCTCCCGGCCCGCGGAGCGGGGGGAACTACTTGCGGCACACGCCGCGGCGCGAGCTCGACATCGCCGTAGTCGGCGTCGCCTCGCAGCTCACGCTGTCGGATGGCGTCTGCGCGCGGGCCCGGATCGCGCTCGCCGCCGTGGCGCCGATTCCCCTCCGGGCGACGGCCGCCGAGCAGGCGTTGGAAGGGCGACCGATCACGACCGAGCTCATCCAGCGCGCGGCGGGATTGGCGACGGAAGCGGCGCGACCGATCAGCGATCAGCGAGGGTCGGCGGAGTTTCGCCGACATCTCGTCGGCGTCCTGACGCGACGGACATTGACCACCGCGCTCGCGCGAGCGCGGAGCTGAGCGGAGAGGAGCCACGACGTGGCCAAGCAGGCCCTGAGCTTCACGGTGAACGACGAGGCAGTCGAGGTATTGGTCCAGCCCTGGGACACGCTGCTGGATGCCTTGCGCGAGCGGCTGGGCCTGACCGGACCCAAGGAGGGCTGCGGCACCGGCGACTGCGGCGCCTGCACGACGCACGTCGACGGCAAGCCGGTGGCGAGCTGCCTGATGCTGGCGATCCAGGCCCGCGGCCGCACCGTACGCACGATCGAAGGGTTGGGCCGACTGGGCGCCCTGCATCCGCTGCAGGAGGCCTTCGTGCGCCACGGCGTGCCCCAGTGCGGATTCTGCATCCCCGGAGTCTTGATGGCCGCGGCGGCGCTGCTTGCCGAGAACCCGCGTCCGACTCCCGAGGAGATTCGCTACGGTATCGCCGGCAATCTCTGCCGGTGCACGGGCTATACGACGATGATCACCGCGATCAGCGAAGCCGCCACCGCGGCGGCAAGGTGAGACCATGACCCAGAAGACGACGCGCGATGTCCGAGGAGTAGGACTGGCCATCCCCCGGCCCGACGGGCCGGAGAAGGTCACGGGCCGCGTGCAGTACGTGGCCGATTTGCAGCCCCGCGGCCTGCTCCACGCCAAGCTGCTGCGTAGCCCTCACGCCCACGCCCGCATCGTGCGGATTGACACCAGCCGGGCCCGGGCCCTGCCCGGTGTGCGCGCGGTCCTGACCGCGGCCGACATTCCCGAGCTCAAGAAGAAGGCGCCGACGCGCTCGCACGCGGTGCTGGCCATCGATCGCGTCGTCTTCGTTGGCCAGCCGGTGGCGGCGGTGGCGGCCGACGAGCTAGCCATTGCCGAGGAGGCGATCGATCTCATCACCGTCGAGTACCAGGTGCTCCCGGCCTCCGTGGATCCGCTGAAGTCCATGCAGGTCGGCGCACCTCCAGTCGCCGACGCCGGCACCGAGGCCGACACCAGCGAGGCCATGGCCCACGGAGCGGTGACGGTGGCCAAGGCCGATGCGCCGCCGCCCAAGGCCGCCAACGTCTCCCAGCAGTCTCGACTGCACCGGGGAGATCTGGCCAAGGGCTTCGCGGAGTCCGACTTCATCCTCGAGCAGACGTATCGGGTCCCGATGGTGCACCAGGGCTATCTCGAGCCCCACGCGGTGCTCGCCGAATGGGATCGCACGGGGTTCCTCACGCTGTGGGCGAGCACCCAGGGCTCGTTCAACACCCGCTCCGAAGTCGCCGACGTGCTGGAGATGTCCGAGAACCAGATCAAGGTGATCCCGATGGAGTGCGGCGGCGGGTTCGGCGGCAAAATCCGCGCGCTCTGCGAGCCGATCACCGCGCTGCTGGCCAAGGCCACCGGCCGGCCGGTGCGCTACGTGATGACCCGGCGCGAGGAGCTGGAAGCCGGCAACCCCGCGCCCCAGGTCATCATCCGGCTCAAGACCGGCGTGAAGCGGGACGGCACGCTCAAGGCGCTGGAGGCCGAGACGGTGCTGGAGGCCGGCGCCTTTTCCGGCGCCGTCCTGGCGGTGAGCGCGGTCTTCCTGGCCAGCCTCTACAAGTGGCCAGCCTTCGAGGTGCGCGGCGCCGAGGTGCTCACCCACAAGCCGAGCATCGCCGCCTACCGGGCGCCCGTCGCGCCGCAGACGATCTTCGCCATCGATTCGCACATGGAGCAGCTCGCTCGCGCCTTGCAGCTCGATCCGGTCGAGTTCCGGCGGCGCCACCTGATCGCCGAGGGCGATCCGATGGCCAACGGTCAGCCCTGGCAGAGCAACGGGGGACGGGAGGTGCTGGATCGCATCGCCGAGCATCCACTCTGGAAGAGCCGGGCCGAGTGGAAGGCCAGCGGTGGCAATGGCCATGGCTTGCGCGGGACGGGCCTGGCGCTCGGCGGCTGGCTCGGCGGCCTCCAGCCGACCGGGGCCACGGTGCGCCTCAACCCCGACGGCACCGTCAGTGTCCTCACCGGCCAGGTGGACATCGCCGGCACCAACATCGCGCTGGCCCAGATCGCCGCCTCGGCCTACGGCGTCGACATCGAGAAGGTCCGCATTACCACCGGCGACACGGACGTCGCGCCGGTCACCGGGCTCAGCGCCGGGAGCAAGACGGTCTACACGGTCGGCACGGCGGTGCTTCAGGCGGCCGAGGATGCCCGCCGCCAGACGCTGCAGATCGCCGCTACCGAGCTGGAGGCTGCTGTCCAGGATCTCGAGCTCATCGATGGGCGCGTGAGCGTGCGGGGCATGCCCGACCGTGGCATCACGCTCGCCCAGATCGGCAAGAAGGGCAACCTCTACATGTCCAAGGTGCAGCCGGTGCTTGGCGTGAGCCGTCCGGCGTTCTCCCAGCAGGCCCCGGGCTTCGCGGCTCAGCTCGCGCGGATCGAGGTCGACCCCGACACCGGCGAGGTCACCGTCCACGACTTCGTGGTCGTCCAGGACGTGGGCAAGGCGATCAACCCCATCGGCGTGGAAGGCCAGATGCAGGGCGGCGCCGTGCAGAGCCTGGGCATGGCCATGACCGAGGCCCTGATGTACGACGACAAGGGTCGGCTCATGAACCCGAGCCTGCTCGACTACCGCAAGCTGACCGCCGCCGACCTGCCGGACATCGAGACGATCATCGTGGAGAAGCCGTCCCCGTCGGGGCCCTTCGGGGCCCGCGGCGTCGGCGAGCCGCCGATCGTCCCGGCGCCGGCGGCCATCGCCAACGCCGTCGAGGACGCGACGGGTGTCAGGATCACCGAGACGCCGATCACACCCGAGCGCATCGCGCTGGCGCTGCTCGGCGGGTAGCCGCCAAGGACTGGCTAGGCTCGTCGCCTGCCGCGCCCGGCTCGATGGGGATCACCAGCAACCGGTTTGACCTGCGAGAGCTGAACGGCGCGTTCGGCGACCTGGGCACGCTGATCCCCTTCGTGCTCGGGTACGTCTCCGTCAACCGGATGGATCCGGCCGGTGTCTTCACCACGTTCGGGGTCCTGATGGTGGCGGCCGGCCTCTGGTTTCGCACGCCGATGCCGGTCCAGCCCATGAAGGCCATTGCCGCGGTGGCGGTGAGCCAGCCCGGGCTCGTCACGCCGGGCGCAATCTGGGCCAGCGGCCTGTTCACCGGGGGGCTCTGGCTCGTCCTCGGGCTCACCGGCGTGGCCACGCGCGTGGCGCGTCTGGCCGGGCGGCCAGTCATCTACGGCCTCGTGCTCGGGCTCGGCCTGACGCTGATGCTGGAAGGCGTGAAGATGATGGCGCGGGACCCGGTGGTGGCGGTTGCTGCGGCCGTGCTCACCTTCGCCCTTCTGACGCGACCTAACCTGCCAGCCATGCTGATTCTGCTGGCGGCCGGGGTCGCCGTGGCCAT